>JABISL010000017.1 GCA_018700055.1 bacterium
AATCGGGCCCGCCATAGGTGTCTACCAACTGCAATTGATAAATCGAATCAAATAATTGGAGTGTGTCATGCTGCCCAATGATATTAAGCACTGAATGCATTGCGACGCGAAGCTTCTTGAGCGTCACCGGTCGTCCATTAGCAGTTGTGATACTAGGCTTGTTTCGAAGTAGGCGTTTAGTAATCGTTAATATAGATGTCTCGCCCATCAAATCTTGAAGGGCAGGGAGTCGCTGACTATCAGGAATGGTAAAGGCAGCGGTGACAATGGCTTCGTCGTGTCCGGTTTGAATCAAGCTTTCGTCACCCATTTTACCAATAACTTGGGAGAGGGCATCAATAATAATGGATTTACCCGCGCCTGTTTCACCTGTAAATATGGTTAGCCCAGACTTGAAGTCTAGATGGAGCGAATCAATGATCGCAAAATTTTGGATTGTGACGGAACTTAACATTAACTTACCTTCCTGTGGACATATACTATAGTACTTCCCCAAGAACTTGGCGCGGAAAAAGTTTTTATAGATTCAAATGAGGCATGTTTTAGGGGGATCGTAGTGGTAATGAGCCACGCCCCTTTTTTTAATGACAGACACTGTTTGGCTACGGCAACCCGAGATGCTTTTGTCCACATGGTCCAAGTGAGACAGACGATGGTCGATTGACCTGAAAAACGAGTGTTGATTACATCTTTTTGGATGAACTTTACCGTCTTAATCTTTCGGATATTAGCTAGCTTTTGTGCCGCCTTGATATAAGTCCCAACCAAATCCACGCCAGCGGATCGAATTCCATAGCGAATCGCCACAAAAAAGGTCAACTTGCCACGCCCACAGCCAAGATCGATGAACATATCCTTTTTAGGATCCATTTTTCGACCGGATAACGCTTTTTCTAAGGCCAAATAACTCAGTTCCCCGGGAGTCATGTCTGTGGCTGGTTTTCCCGTTTTGTCCCGCTCAAACTTAAGACGAGAAGGCGAAATGATGAAGCTGTAGAAATAGAACATCGTCCAATCAATGACCAATAGCTGACGGTACCTCAAAGTGAGAGGAAGTTGTCGGATACACAACCACCATTGTCTAAACATGTAACTTAAACAGACTTAGGATGATGAAAAGGCGCCACTTGATGTTCTACGCAGGAATGAAGGAAGCTGTTTTCTTCGAGGACCGAAATGTTAAGTGTTTCGCCGTCTTCTAACTCAGAGTGTAATACCTTGGCAAACTGACGAAACAAGTCTTGAACGGTGACTTCATCAGCCTCAGGCATCAACAGTCCAAGGATCACTTGAGAGTTGGATGCGGTGGATTGAAAGAAGAACCCTTTTTCGATAGTGGGGACACTCTTAATAATCGTTAGTAAGGATTGATAAAGTGGCCGATCAAAGTCAATTTCAGCGTTTTGGATTAGTAGATTACTCATAGAAGCGACCATGGTGCCGTAATCCAGCGACTGCGGTTCACTTACAAGACTTAATAAGGCAAAGTCTTTTCGCTCAATAATGACATTCTGGTCTTCTCCAGTGGTTATAAGGACCGCAAAAATATCCTCAAACTTTTGAACTTGCTTAAAAATGAAGTCCGCTTTTTCTTTGGCGTAAGACACGCCGTATTGCCCCACCGCATTCTGAAATGAATGATCATCAGTAAACGTGCAGAGGATAGTCTGTTTTGCGGGCTCCTTAGATAGCGAGACAGACGCTGTTTCTAATGGTGCCACATCACCGTATGGGAAGGTGTAAAAAAGACGATCCTTACTCGTTGGGTCTTCCGTTGTGATAGGAATGAGTAGCGTGCTTCTTAATAGGACTTTATATAAATTTAATCGAGTAATTTCAGAGTCTTGGGCCGCTACAGATTCAATAGCAGTCTTTAGGGATTTGTTGCGTTGGGCCAGAATATCTTGCTCGAATTCAAGTGCGTGAGATTCTGAGAATTCCAACTGACATCGTTTCCATCCGTCGAAAGGGTTAGATGCCGTTTGACGCGAAAACCCTTCTTTAGACTTGAAGTCAAAAATAGCTTCTAAATGAGCGTCTTTTAATAGCGCGGCTTTGTACCCATCCTTTGACCAAATAATCTTGATGTCAGAGAAGGTATCTTTTGCGTTCAAGCCATCAGCGCCATAGACTTGAATCATATCCTCGACTTCTGGGTCGGATGAGGTAGATGAAGTGGCTGCATAAAAACATCCCTTAGCGCCATCATCTTCAAAGATTGCCGCATAAGGTGCAGACGGGGATTGGGACTGAATATAAAGGGGGGCGCCCTTGTGGAGGGGTTTTGTCATGGTCATATTATAGCAGGTTCCGGAAGCAACCAATTTGTTTTAGTAAAAAAACGTAAAAAGCAATATGGGGCTATAACCCTGCGATGGATAGGGATAGTGTGAAGAACGGAAGCGGAAAAGGATCGCCGTACGTATAGGACAGTCCAAACGTGGGTGTCATATAGAGTCCTTTTCCCAATGATAGCTCTGACTCAAGTTGCCCGCCAAAGGCAACATCGCGAGGATCAATTGGGGAGTCAATTCCATCAAATTGGTGAGCATCAATAAATAAAGTGCCATAAAGATCGCCTAGGAAAACGGATGGATTCCAACTACCCATGCGTAAATGTCCCAGTTTATGAGAGATATCTAAGTGATAGGAGGCTGCAGTTGATTGATAAGCTGAAATGGATGATTGCCCCCTTAGTGAAAGGTTATGATCGAAATTGTTTGTTGATCGAATAGACAGCTTTATTTGACCATTTTCGCCATAAATAATGGGCGTTATTTTAAAGGATGATCCCTGGTTCTCTAAATTCCATTGTCCTGTCCAAGTGATATCTAAAGGCCCATTGTGTGTTTTCATACTTAAACCCGGAATAAAATCTTCTGAGTCGTTATTGATATCGTATAGGTCTTGAGTAAATGCAATGTCATAGGTAAGCGATAGGCTTCGAATCGTACTGAGTGAAGATCGAAAGACAGGGTAGTTAGCGGCTATGGTTGTAGTGCTATCGAGACTTGTATCGGATTGAGTCGCGGACAGTGTTAAGGGAGAGAAAAAACGCGTGGCAATCGAATAACTAGTTTCTTCAGGTGACAGATATAGGGAATAGGCGGTGGTGTTAAGCATGTCCCCCCCTGCAAAAAAAGGAAGTAATCGGATAGTAGGGAGAGTGCTTTGGGCATTGGTGATAAGCGTATTGGGTGTGGTCGTTGTATTAATTAATACCTTCCAGTCGGGACGTGATTGGGATACTTCGGGGATAGAGGTGGGCGCTTCTTGGAGAGTCAAAGATCCTTTGAATAGGCCTTTGGACTCGGGAAGTAGACTGGTGTAGACCAATGCGTTCCCCGCCCATCGTCCTTGTTCCATATAATCAGGGCCATTTACGCGTTTCCGCTTTAGAGTGTCGAGGTTGCCAATATATAGGCCAACTTTACCGTTTGGGTTTGAGGTGAACATAATCTGGTTTTCTTTTCGGTAGATATGGCTTTCTACCCAGGGGGTATTAAACAGAGGCGTTACGTGGCCAGTGTTACTAAGAGACCCAATATTCCATGATCCCAAGGGTGCTTTATAGACTATCAAGTGTTTGTCTTGCCAAGGGATCATTTCAGAAATGAGACTATCGATTCTTTTTTCTGGTGTTGAATGACCATTTTTCCAAGTCCAGAGCTGGACGCCATGGCGTCCTTTTTGTTCAGTTGTATATCTAATCGTCCCATTAGAGTTCACAGAAAAGGCGGTGATAGGGGCTTTGATCACGATTTCCCAATGTCCCGATTTTAGATCATAACGAATGAGTGAGGCGACTTGGCCATAACCGGATCGATCAAAATTAGAATACCCATCGTCAATATCAGCCAATCCAAAATAGAGCGCGTTATCTGATTTTTGCATGCCAATACGAGCGAACGATGTATCAAACTGTGTAAGGTTATGAGATGTCCCCGTACTCAAATCATAACGAACAAGATGGGATGTCCAACGGGTCTCATAGGGACCAACCGTATCCATCGTTTCCTTTAAGAAAAATACCGAGTCAGAATCAAGGGCAAGTTTGGAGAACGCTCTGCTGGTGCTAATGGGGGGAGCCGTAGGGACGTTCCAGCCCGCAGACAATGTTTTTAACTGGGTTACCCAATCCTTGTATAGCGCGTCCAAGCTCATTCCGTAGACTTCCTTTGCTGCCGCATCAGGCCCAAAAGACGGAAAAATATTGCCCAAGCCTATCGACAACGTCTTTTCGCCAGACACATTAAAATACTCAGCAAGCCTATCTTGCCCATAAGTACGGCTCAGGTATTGGATAAACCCGGATCCGTACAGATACCATTGTCCATAAGGGAACCCGGCATACAAGGAATTTGCCTGAGCCCAATGATCCAGCGCGTCTGCTTTGGCTTTTGTGAGTAATAATGCATCGAAGTAGCCACCATTTAAACGTCCCTCATAAGGGGAGAGTTGGGATTCTACATAAACAGCGCTGCCTTCGATAATCCCTATGGGTTGAGATAAATTGGGTGACATAATATTTCCAAACAGAGAAGTAAGCGTCTTGTTGACCCCCTTTGCATTATCCAATTGGTAGCGATGCGTTAGCTCATGAACGGATACCACTCGTAACCAGCTTTCGTGGGTGATGAGTGCTCCAGAGGAAGACGTATTTACATCGAATACACTTACTTGATTCCGAAAAGGATCGGCATAGCCATTGACCTGGAGCCCTTGGTCTTGAAGGACAATATACGTTCTAGGCGTTTCGTGACCGACAACCTTGGCGACCTTACTGCGATAGTGTTCCAAATAATATAAAGTCTCCCAGGCCTTATCCTCATGTGATTGTGGGTAGAACACGGTGAAGTGTCCGGTCTGAAGGGTTTGCCAGTCCATTATAGGTAGGGCTATCGCTTGACTACTCAATAGTCCCAATACTCCCCCGAGTATCAGCCCTTTTAGTTTCATTGCTTAGATTAAGCCCAATTGACGCAATATAAATAATCCAATTGTTAATGTAAATACGGAGGCCAAGGTAGTGGCCAATACAATATTGCCAGCAATTCTGGCATTGGCGCCCATAGCTTGAGCCATAATATAGCTCGCTACGGCTGTTGGGCTTGCATAGAGTAGATACAAAACCGCTAGGTTGTCATCGCGATAGCCCATGGCAACCGCAATACTAGTGAAGATTAAGGGGTAAATAACAAGTTTTACTACGGTTGCTATAACGGTCACATTGCCACATTTACGAAGAGAGGCCCAGTTTAGGGTTGAGCCAATAGATAAAAGGGCCAAGGGAAGTGTGATTGCCGCAAGATAGTGTCCTGTCGTAATGACGAGTTTGGGTAGGTTCCAGCCACTCAACGACCACCCGAGGCCCAATAAGGCACCCCAGATTAAAGGGTTTTTGGCCACGGCGAGTAGGCCGTTAAGGTATCCTTTTTTTTGTCCTACCATAGACTCCATCAAGACAACGGCAATCAAATTGTAGAGGGGGATAATAAACGCCAAAATAAAAGCGCCCTTAGCGAACGCTTGGTCTCCGTACATTCCCATAATGATAGTGAGCCCAATAATGGCATAGTTGCTTCGATAGACGCCTTGGATAAAGGAGGCGCGAGTAGTAGCTGTATGAAAGGCGTAAGCAGAGATTCCCCAAACAACAGCAACAAATAGAATAGTTGTGAGATACGCGTAGGCAATGAGTCCCCAATCAATAACGCTGGAGATGTCAGTTTGAGAGAGCTTTAGGAAGACTAATGTCGGCAACGCTACGTTGAAGACTAATTTGGATGAATTCTTTGAAAAGTGATCATCAATGATATGCCATCGATTAAGAGCGGTTCCTAGAATAACCAAGAAAAAAACGGGAAGGACAAGGTTAAGTGTAAAAAGGAAGTTATGAAGCATTAATCTCAGTATAGAGCTGTTCCATTTCGTTTAGAAGGGCGTAGATTTCGTCTAAGGACTCTACACGACAGAGTCTGTTGCGATAGGCTTTGGCGCCATCAAAGCCCTTGGTGTAGCAGAGTAGATGTTTTCTGATTTCACGACAGCCGACCAATTCACCCTTGCTTTCTACCAGGTATGTTGCGTGTTGTCTCATTATGCCAACGCGATCTTTCAGCTGGTTCGGGCGTCCGGTGTCACTAAATATCCATGGGTTGCCAAAGGTGGCTTGTCCTATGAGGAAGCCATCTAAATTACCAAGTTTGGAGATTCCGTCTGACATTGATTCAATGCCTCCATTTCCCAATATTGGGATGCTCAAGGCCTCTTTCATTGCATATACAGGCTCCCATTGAGCCGGAACATTGTAGGGTTCTTTGTAGGTGCGCGCATGAACACAGATCATATTGGCTCCCGCATTTTGAGCTCCGAGTCCAAATTCGATGAGGTCCGAAGCGTCATCCCAGCCCAGGCGAGTTTTGATGGATATAGGTAATGATGTGGCGGTGGCTAATGCATTGATCAGTTCAAAGGCCAGTTTAGGGTTTCTTCGGAGTGCGACGCCATGTTCGGATTTGACGACTTTTTTGGAAGGGCATCCCATATTAATGTCGATTCCAGTGAATCCCATGTCTTCGCAAATCTTGGCTGCAGTCACAAAGGTTTCGGTGTTTTTTCCAAAAATCTGGGCAATCACTGGTTGTTCTGAGGGATCAAACCGTAGTTTTTTGATTAGTGGCTCGGCCCCATGATGAAGCCCATCCGCCGAAGTGAATTCAGTATAAGTAACAATGGTAGGGTTAACGGACTTACAGACACGACGAAACGCACTATCTGAATAGCCATCCATAGGCGCTAACCCAATAATAGGGCGGGGTAGGGTGTCCCAAAAGGATTTGGAGTCTGATTGGCTCATGATCCAGGCATTATAGGGTCAAACATGGGGGGGAGCAATCTTAGGAGCCTTAATATATAATAAGTGTATGAAACAGTTTATCCGTTATTTGTATCTATTATTTGTTGTTTTCTTGCTCGCAGGTGAAAAATGGATGATATATGACTACTTCGAACAGATGATGGGGTTTTATACCTGGCCGCTTGATTTGGTAGATACGTATTTGGGGGAATGGATCGAATTTCCTGAGGGACTCATCTCTGAAAATACAGGAATGTCTGTGAACGGAAAAGGACTGTTAATCACGTATGGAACTGTGATGTGGATTGCAATATACAAAATTACTAAGCAGAGCATGAGAGCAAATACCCCGAAGGTCTTTGACTACGAGTAACATATGGATTTTGAAAAAATAACACGAAAATCAGTTAGGGGAATTACCCCTTATTCTCCAGGAAAGTCTATTGAAAGCCTAAAGGATGAATTGGGCCTAACAGAGATTATTAAGTTGGCTTCAAACGAAAATCCCTACGGATCGGCGCTGTCTTCCATGAATGTCTTAGAGGAAGATTTGTCAGGACGTTACCCTGAAATCCCTAGAGCGCCTCTGTTATCTAAGTTGGCAAAACACTTGGGTGTGGATGATGGGACCGTAATCTTAGGGAATGGCAGCGACGAAGTTATCACGATGCTAGGCTTGGCTTTTTTGAATCCCAACGAAGAAATACTTACAGCAGACTGTACGTTTTCTGAATATGACTTTGTTGCAAAACTCATGGACGCGAAGACGATTAAAGTTCCATTGAAAGACAACCGGTTTGATTTGGACCAAATGGGACAATCAATAACGACACAAACGCGAATGGTCTTTTTGGCAAACCCCAACAATCCAACAGGGACGTATGTCACAGAGTCAGAATTTAGTGCTTTTCTCAAGCAAGTCCCAGAAACATGTTTGGTGATTTTGGATGAAGCCTACTTTGAATATGTAACCGCCACAGATTATCCTAACGGCATTGCTTTAATGAAGCAGTACCCCAACCTAGTTATTTTAAGAACCTTTTCCAAGATATACGGGCTAGCGCCTTTCCGCATTGGATATGGGATTGCTGCGCCCCAACTTATTTCAATACTGCATAAGGTTCGACAGCCGTTTAATATTAATAGCTTTGCGTTAAAAGCCGCTGAAATGGCGTTGGATAACGTCGATCATGTGAAAAAGAGTGTGCTTTCAAACATCAAAGGAAAGGCATATCTAACGGGTGAATTAAGCGAAATGGGAGTAGTTGTTACACCCAGCGAAGCCAATTTTTTATTCGTTGATCTTCCTATTTCTGCCACAAATTGTTTTCAGGAATTGCTAAAGAAGGGACTCATTATTCGGGACATGACCGGATTTGGTCGCCCCAATAGTATTAGAGTCACAGTTGGTACAGAGTCTGAGAACGAAATGTTTATTCAGGCATTAAAGACGATCTTGGCGCCCCCTTTAAATTAGGCTAAACTACCTCAATGACAAACACAATAAACCGAACTTTTTTATATGAAACGCATAAGACGATGGGCGCTAAGATGGTCGCCTTTGCCGGTTACGAAATGCCAGTATGGTATAGCAGTCTAAAAGAAGAACATACTGCGGTTAGAGAGAAGGCCGGTATCTTTGATATCTCTCATATGGGAGTATTACTTTTTTCAGGCCCTAACGCTCAAGCATTTCTCCAAAAAGTGAGTTGCAATGATATTGAGAAGTCGTTAAACGGAAAAATGGTTTACTCGATGCTTTTGAATGAATCCGGCGGTGTCTTAGATGACATCATGGTCGGCCATATTGGGGGGCAATTCCTCATGGTGGTTAATTCTTCAAACAAGACGAAATTACTTGCTTGGTTTGATTCTGTAGGGCTTGAAGGCGTCACAATTAGAGACTTAGTTGAAGACTATGGGTTTCTTGCGATTCAAGGGCCAACGGCATTAGCACAATTTAAACTGGCTACAGGTAAAGATTACAGCGATACTAAACGGTTTAGTGTCTTTCAGGATACAATTCAAGGTGCTGAATGTTGGGTGCTGAGGACAGGCTACACGGGTGAAGATGGATTGGAGGTCGTTGTTTCCAAGGATAATATGGCCCCTCTTTGGACGACTTGCGTCGAGTCAGGGGTTCAACCGAGTGGATTGGGTGCACGTGACTCACTTCGATTAGAAGCGGGCTTACCGTTATATGGGCAAGAATTGAGTGAGACGATTACGCCATTAATGACCCGGTACAAATGGGTCCTTAAGTTCGATACCGACTTTATCGGAAAAGAGGCGTTACTTGAAGCGAAAGAAAAACCTCAAGTTTGGGCAACCGTAGGAATTGAAATGAAGGACCGCGTAATTCCGAGGTCTCATTACCCAGTCATTGAAGGTGGGGAAGTAACTTCCGGAACGCTATCACCCAGCCTTAATAAACCCATAGCTATGGCAATGGTTAAACCAGAATATGCGGCGATTGGATCTATTATTCATGTTGAGATTCGGGGAAAATCTCACGAAGCCATCGTTACAGAAGTTCCCTTTCTGAAGTCGTAACTAGTGGCAACGGCCCTAATATGTTTAGCGGATGGGTTCGAGGAAATCGAAGCCATGGCCGTCGTAGATGTGTTGCGCCGAGGAAAGGTACAAGTCGTGCTTGGTGGGGTTTCTGGAAAGACGGTAAAGAGTGCGCGTGGGGTTTCTGTTAACAGTGATTGCTTACTGAATGATTGTTTAGAAACCTTATATGACTGCCTAATACTGCCTGGAGGCGAACCCGGAACCACTCACCTTGGCCAGTCGGAAGCGGTTAGTCACCTTATTCAGACTCATGCCAAGAACCAGAAATGGGTGGCGGCTATTTGTGCTGCCCCTCGCGTGCTACATGCGGCTGGGGTTATTGCTGATCACACTGTGACATCCTATCCCTCTATTAAGGAGACGCTATTAAATTGTGATTATTCTGATTCTGATGTTGTGGTGTCGGAGCAGATTATAACTAGTCGAGGGCCTGGAACGGCCATCCATTTTGCATTGGCAATTCTAGAGAAAATTGCTTCTCCAAGTATTGCTCAAGTTGTGCAAGAGGCGATGTTAGTTCAGATATAAGGATATTTGTAGTGTATTAGAAGCAACGATAAAAATCGATGTTTTTAAAAATGATATACGGGAATAAGTCTGTAAGAACGAAAAAAGGGGGAAAAACTTCACTAATCTAGAAAATTCACTTTTTTAGTAACTACGATAGACCAAACGTATTTCAAAAAAAAAATATTTCAGGGGGGGTTCAACATGAAACTATATAAATACTTTTCTTATCTCGTATTAGCACTCGCCGTAATGGCACTACCTGCACATGCAGCACTTACTGGAAACAGTACAACAAGTGCTAACGTGGGCAATATTATTGCGATTACTGTAGCTGAAGTAGCAACACCACTTGGTGATGTTCGTACAACAACTGCAACTAACAAAAACATCATGGATGTTACGATCAGTAACAATGATGATGATGGCTATACAGTCCTTTTTCAGAGTGGAAACGCATCGTTTCCTACTGCGAAAGGCTACCTAGTTCATGAGTCTACTACGGCATCTACAACACCTAACGCGGGTCAAATGCCAAGTGCACTTTATACACTAGATTTCAACTATGATAGTACTCAGACAACTGCTGAAACAAATGGTCAAGCGGGAACACAAACCACGCCAACCGCAGCAGGTGATCAGACAAACTTTACGCTTGATTCTGATGTAACATTGCATTATGACACAGCTGTGACTAAGTCAACTATCTTGACGCATTTCGATGTGGATTTGGATCAAACAAGTGACGTGGATCTATTCCATGGTATTTTGTCAGAGACCATCACATTGACAATTGCTGACAAATAGAAACCAGCAAGACTAAAAAAGATTAGTGAAACTAAGGGGCCTTCGGGCCCCTTTTTTATTTGTATAAGATTCACATAAGCCCCAAACAAATTAGAGTCTCCCTCAGCTGTAGGCGCTTAGACCATGTAGCCAATTGTAGAATCCAATTTTTTGAGGGTAGATACACACGAATCCAGAGCTTAAGTTCTGCTCCAATTCATCGATAACTAGTGTAAGACGTCAAGCTATAACAGAACAATCAATTAAAACTTCTCAGGCAATGTGATTGAGGAGAGTGCTTTCTGTGCGTATACACATGTACACGCATACGCGCGGGGACACTAGGCGGGGGGGCGAAGGAATCAATTCGTGAAAAATCGCTTTAAGCAGGCTAATCAATGGCACTACATACTAGGGATATCTATGATACTCCTGGTATTCGTATGTCCGCCAGTTCAGGCAGAGACTTACGAAGAGATGTATAAGCGAGTATTCGGAGCGGCATTAAAGATTGAATATTTTCCTCAAGCAGCGAGTCTTGCAATCGATCAGACATTTATGGCGGAATCGGTTGTTGTACAGGTCCCTACGGTTGGAAATAACTACCGGATTAAAGCCGAGCCTTTCTTAACAAAATTGGCTGAAAATTTGAGGCCCGGCAGCTTGAAAGGTATTAATGACACAGTCACAACTGAAGGTTTTTTAGATACCCAAACACTTATCCAAAAAGGATTTAAGATCAGTTACGACCGGCGATCATTCACGTTGAGCGTAAAAACACCGGCGATACTTAGAGTTCTTACTAAGTTAGCCGTAATGGGAGATGGGTCTATAACTCGGAAAAAATCAGAAAAGTATGTGCTTAAGCCAAGTAAAATAAGTGGTTATATTAATTTATTTGCAAGCGCTTCTAACAATGACTCAACAAGTGATCTGGATGAAGACGGGTGGAAACCCGTCCAAACGAGTATAAAGAGTGTAATCAATACCGGTGGTATCGTTTGGCAGGCAGACATCAAGAACGAGCCCGAAAATGAGACCCCTTTCAAGATTACCCGGTTTCTAACGGAAAAGAATTTTGAAGACGTAGACTTGAGAGTGTCTGCTGGAAATATAAGGGCCCCCTTACTCGGGCGTCAGCAGGATGTGAGTATATTTGGTGCTGGGGTTACCTTTGGTCCAATTAATAATCCATTTTCCCAGACATACCCCACACTAGAGCACAGTTTTTTTCTCAAGCATCCAGCCAAGGTTCATGTAAATATAAATGGGAATAAGGTTAGGACCTTCGAGTTAGAGGCTGGAAAATACCAAATGAGAAATTTTCCAGTTGAGTATGGGTTTAATGATGTAAAAATAATTACAGAAACACCTGATGGAAAAGAGAGTATTGTTACTCTTCCATTCGCTAGAGACGTTGCTTTATACAATACGGAAATGGAAGAGTTTAGTTACTCAATGGGGGTCCCGTCACTTTGGGAAGGGATGACGCTGCTTCCAGAAACAGACAACTTAATTCAAACGTTTTATTATAAGAAAGGCCTTACTAATTATATTGCTTCTGGTGCGTATCTGCAGACCAATAATCACCAATTGATGACAGGGATTAGTAATTATATTGCGACCCCTTATGGCCCGTTTTCTATGGACTTTGCTCAACTAAGAACAAATGAACTAGACAGTGTAGGGAATGCCTTATCACTTAATTTTAACAATTACCCATTTAAGACCAATGAAGAAGATTTGATTTCTTGGGGTGGCTGGGGTAGCAGTGTGGGGTATGAAGATGAGGCATTTATTGGACTAGGCAGTGGGGTCATACTAAGAGAATCTGGATCTGTTCGATATGCTGTAAATACCAGCTTTTCATTAAAGGACTTGATGTCAGTTAATTTGAGGTATTCAATGTCCGAAGCGACATCTGGCGGTCGAGAAGGAGACCTAAATCAATTTGGTGGGAGTATCTATAGGGCGTGGCCATTTGGAATGATTACTCGCCTCGCGGTAAATTTTACAAGTGGCCCTGAAATCGAGGATGACAGAGACATTGTTTTTAACGTGAGTGTAAACCCATTTAACCTCGTACAGGTGTCCCAAACAGTAGAACTGAAGAGTGAGGGCGCTCCAGTAGCGTCAACGAGCTTTGGAAGTGGAATCAGTATAGCGGAGATTAATACCAATTTTAATTATAACGAATCCAGTGATAATGGCGTTGGTGAGCCAGAAAGGTATTATTCAAGTAGTACCAATTTCGGATCATATGACGTATCCAATTATTATTATGAGACGACGGGTTACAATGAGTTGCAAACAGGGGTGGCCTTCGATTCTACGAGAATGAAAGGGAAGGTTAACTTTGGAACGAGAGAGACAGCCAAGAATAGTTATAAGAGTATTCAAGTAGGCGTAGATACGGCACTAGTATTCGCGGATGGCCATTTTGCAATTAGTCAGCCAGTCAGAGAAAACTTTGCAATTTTATATCCAGACAAGACATTGAAGAATAAAGTTATGCCTGTGAATGGTGGTGATGGGGTCTCTGATTTCTTTGGGCCTGCAGTAATCACAAGTTTGCCACGCGCTCGAGTTAAAAATCTTACGGTAGATACATCCAGTTTGCCGATTGGAACCGAGATGAAACGATTGTATCAAGTGAAGCCAAGCTTCTTTAATGGCTATGCGATTGAGTTAAGTGCGACACCTAGTGTTTTGGTATTAGGAAAAGTGGTTGATGAAAAAGGAAAACCAAAACCCTTCTTTCGTGGGCGTGTATTTAATGAAAATGATAGTTCATTAGGCAGCCGGCGATTTTTGGCGAGTCGATCTGGCAAGTTTCAATTACTGGGGATACCCCCTGGTGAGTATCGAATTGATTTTAGAGGAAAACGATTTGAGGACGCGTATTTTAGTGTGTCCGAAGATAGTGAAGGCGTGATTAAAATAGGGACAATAGTTGCCAAGTATGTGGCGGATAAGCCGATAGTTGCCAAGGCAGTTGAGGAGCCGCAGTTGGTTTCTGAAGTAAAAGAGGATAAACAGAGAATACGTACTGAACCCATTATAGGTAAGAAAATTAGTTCCCGATATACGGGCAATGTGAGAAGAGGGCGGGTCAAACCTAAGGCGATCAAATTTAAAGACAAGAGAGCTCGAACCAAGTCTTTATCTTATTACGTTACGACCAAAGGGGATTCCTTAAGTAGTATCGCCCAGAAGATCTATGGGAATGCGTCAATGAAAGATCTTATCTATGAGTTCAATAAGACGATATTAAAAGACGGATCTAAGTTGGCTTCAGGTATCCAATTGAAATTGCCCTCAAACGTGAATAGAACCCTTTATCAAATTACTACCGGGCCATATCTAACGAAGTTATCAGCCAATAATGTTATGAAATTGTTAGTTGAAAATGGGATTCTAAGTACATTAATCCCGAATCGAAAAGGAAGAAAAATAAGCTATCAGGTGAACCCGAACACCATTCTTGATCAGGATGGAATTCAAGACTTATCCAAACGAATTATTAAACTAGGAATAACGCCAAAAGTTAAGGTCTATCAACTACCGAACTAATGAGACAACGGTTTTTGAAGTTGTCCCATGATTTTTTGTCCTAAAACAGTCTGGATAGCGGACACTATTTTAATATGATCTTCTTCATATTCTTCAGAAAGTAGCTCGCCATGCTTATGTAATAAATGAACGATATCCATTCGATCGTAAGGAATTGTAAATGTCATTGTGTTTCGAGTTTTTGAAAGAATAGTTTGGAGAGTTTCAAATAAGTCCGCTAGATCCTCATCTTTTAAGGCCGACATAAGTATGATTTCTTTCGAGGGTAACTCTATATTTCCAATTAATGAGGTAAGCGTTTGGTCTTTCGCTAACTTGTCTGATTTGTTGAAAACGAGAATCTGAGGGGTGTCTGAGACGTTTAATTCTTTTAACAAAGCCATTGAAGTAGCCAGCATACCAGCCCACTCGGGTGATGATGCATCGACAACATGAATTAACACGTCTGCGGATTGAGCTTCTTCCAAAGTCGCCATAAAAGCATCAACCAACTGATGGGGAAGCTTTTGAATGAACCCAACGGTATCCGATATCAAAACCTCGCCATAAGTAGGTAATGTAATGCGTCGAGTTGTCGGGTCGAGTGTGGCAAACAACTTATCTTCTACCAGAACATTTGCTTCTGTGAGACGGTTCATTAAAGTTGATTTTCCGGAATTAGTGTACCCTACGAGAGATGCTTTTAGTAGCGAATGCGTTTCTCTATTTGATTGTTGCGTTTGTCGGCTTTGCCTTACCTTTTCGAGTGATTTTCGCAGCTGAATCATGCGAGTCTGAAGAAGCCTTTTATCGACTTCCAACTGGGTTTCTCCGGGCCCTCGTGTACCAATACCTCCACCAAGTCGAGACAAATGGGTCCACATACGGGTTAGACGAGGGGCGAGATAAGCCAATTGAGCTAATTCAACCTGGAGTTTGGCTTCGTGTGTTTGTGCACGAGCTGCAAATATTGCCAATACGAGGCTTGTTCGATCCATGATTTTTGTTTTTAGGCATCGTTCCAGGTGTCGTTGTTGCCCTGGACTTAACTCGTCATCAGCAATGACGACTTCAATCGATTGATCGATTACGATTTTAGCTAATTCGTCGAGTTTTCCTGAGCCAAGATAGCCTCTGGGGTCCGGTTTAGTTCTGTTTTGATTGAATGTTCCAACGACATCTAGGTCAGCGGTTCGGGCGAGCTCTCCCAGTTCCTCGATAGAGGTGAGATCTTTTAGTCCCAGTAACACCGCTTTCGGCGAAGTCTCTTCCGCAAGTTGATCTATCACAGTCAGTTATTTTTTTGGACGCTTGTTCTGGGACGCGCTTCTAAGGAGATTAATTAAGGCTTTGTCATTCGGAGTTTGCTTTAGAAGGTCTCGATAAAGAGTCGTAGCTTCTTTAAACCGACGTGTATTGTGGTATGCATAGGCAAGCAAGCGCGAAGTGCTTGAATGAGTGGGGTGTTTTTTTAAAGCCACTTCGAGAATGGCGATCGCCTTAGGGTAGTTGTTGGTAAGGAGATAAATTTGGCCTAATGCGGTCCGTGTATATTGATAGTCGGGATTACTGTCATAAACAAATAAATACTTCTCGAGCGATTTTTTTGTAAGCCCTTTTCGGAAGTATATGTCCCCTAAGTTATAAGGTGCTTCTAGCATTTTTGAGTCGTAAGTAAACACTTTTTCATAGTAGGGGATAGCTTCATCATAGCGTAGTGCGCTATGAAGTAGTTGGGCGTAAGAGACAAGGAATAGAGGGTTCTTACTATCCATTTGAGCCGCTTCAAAAGAATATTTTTCGGCTAAGGGCATATAGAGTTCTTTTTTGTCAGGCTGTTGGGCCATAAGCTGATGATAGAGGTAAGACAGTCTGTTTTTGTACCATGGGTTGTTGGGGGTTTTATCAATGATATCCATATATAGGGGGATAATGGAGAGATATTGCGATACTCTTTTTTTTCGAATGACTTGTGAAGTGGCTAGTTGCTCCATGCTTTTACCGAGTTCTAGTTTAAAGCGTGTTTCCCAAGGGGCATTTTTAACGGCCTGTTCAAGTTCTGTTACAGCAAACCTCGCATATCCACGCTGAGCAAAAAAATACCCTTCGCGATGATAGCGTTCGGCTACAAATAATCGAACGGAATTACCGATAAGGTGTAGTCCAATACCCCAAACGATAAACAATATAATCCAGTGAATTGGCTTGAGTTTCTTAATGCTAATCACTAATGGCTCCTTCGTCATCTTTTGGAACAACATAATGAATCAACGCCAAGCCCATACCGATCAATGCGTAGAAAAGAAATAAGGTAGCAACTACTCCAAAATTGAAAAGGACTTGCCCCAAATACACATAAACACCTGCGATACACCCTAATATCAAAAATGATGAGGGATGAGAGATCCGATCATACAATCCTTTAATGACCAGGATTAACCACCCTAATATGAAGAAGCCATAATAAGCGATGAATCCCAGTATTCCTTTCGTCGCTAATGTATTCAAATACTCATTGTGAAGTCTGTCAGGTGTGAAATTATGCCCCCCTTCAAGGATTCCATAGTCAGGGCGTCGATAGACTGGGTACATGTATTTAATCGTGTCGAGTCCACTTCCGACTAACCAGTAGTCCTTGATCCAAGGAAAGGAGCTTTTCCACATTGATGTGCGAGCACTTCCTTTAATCGCAACATTTCGGTAAGAGTTAATTTTCTCATTGGCATTTACTAACACTTTTAACGCTGTCGGGGATTGGGCAATTTTAATGTTCCTATCTTCATTGTGAGCTATTCCCACAACAAACCCGGTGATATTAGGAATCAGTAATCCCACACTAAATAGAATAAGGTAGGCCATTAACCACCATTTTTTCTCGAAAGAAACGTGCGTGGGGCGATGCATAAAGGCCAAGCAATAAAAGGAAGCGATGATGGAGAGAAAGATAAGAAAATGGGTAATGGATGCCCCAATAAACTGGAGTTGAGCAAAAACGATGATAGTCATCAGCTTGGCAAACAAGTGGCGAAGGTCCCCAGTTACTTTTAGTGAGCTAAAGATTAACCCTGTAGCAAGCCCAACGTGAATCCATATAGGAAATAGAGTGTCTTGAGACATGGGATAAATAATCTGAAGATAAATCAGAATGAAAAACGAAGTCGTCCATCCAAAGTCCTGAACAAGTTGTTTTCTACTGATCGATTCGGTATTTGATGTCATCAAAGACCTAGGGATTACGAAAAATAGTGCCCCCAGAAGGATGAATAGCACTAAATGAATAACGACCGAAATAGATTGGCCGAAGTCTTGGATGTGAAAAAGGTGATAGAGGTACACAACTGAAATTAGGGCAGAGGTAATAAAGAAGTCTGTCAAAAATCGATACTTGCTGTCCTTATTAAAAACCTCAATAACATGCATAAAGAAAAGAGTCATTGCGGCAAGGAATCCTAACCAGGTAGCTCTGGAATAAGATAAGAACTGGGCATAATAAATAAACGCCGTCATAACAAAAATGCCGCCCAGCATAAGTTTGCGACGGTATGGCCGGGTTGGGTCAAAGGCAATTCCGTCTATAACGTAGAAGGTTAAAGCCATTGAAAGGGTTATTGCCATGCCCATATAGGCACAAAAATGGACAGGGTTATTAATGCAAGCAAACACTCTAAGAGTGGGGTCTAAACTCCAATTAATAGCATCATAACCAAGGCTCTGGACAACCCCATAAACACTGGAAAAAAAGGTCGAGATGATGATTGCTACAAGCACAGATAATACCCGTCTGCGCGTCTTAATTAATTTAGCAAAAATGAGTACGAC
>JABISL010000056.1 GCA_018700055.1 bacterium
CGATAACCAAGGGTTATTGGCCAAGGCAAAGGCTTCTGCTCGGCCCATGATAATACAATTAGTAATAATCAACCCGACGAACACTGAAAGCTGCTTACTAACATCAAACAAAAACGCTTTCATAAACTGGTCCGCTAAAATAACCAACGATGCAATAACAATTAATTCGACAATAATTCGAATATTCTTAGGAATTACATTTCGCATCAACGAAATCACAACGTTCGACATCGCCGTTACAAATGTCATAGCCAAGACCATCACCACAGCTGGTTTAAGCTGAATAGTTACAGCTAGTGCCGAACAAATTCCTAGCATCAATGATGATACCGGGTTCGTGATGGTTATGGGCTCCATCATGACTTTGAATGCTTTTGATTTTTTAATCCGCTTAATCATCATAATCTCCTAAAATACCGACTCACCATTTCTCAAGCGCTGAGAAAAAGGTTCGTATTTCTTAAGGTCTGCTTTAAGGAATATACTAATCCCTTTACTCGTTACTGTAGCGCCACTAATCCCATCTACTGCAGACTGACGTTTCTGTGGAATTACTTTATCGACCACTTTGCCTTTAACAATATCAATAGAAACAAAAGCGCCTTTTAGATCAATAATCTGCTTGCCAATGAAGTTGTTCTGAAACCAAGGCTGCTCACATTCTGCACCTAATCCAGGCGTCTCACCATGTTGGTAAAACGTAATTCCTACAGCCGTCCGGCCATCACCTTTTAATGCGAAGTAGCCATAAAGCGTACTCCACAATCCAGGTCCCGCAATTGGGATCGCATACGTTACAACTTGATTATCAACAACATATAAATGTACTGGTAGTAGACCTTCACCTGACTCCTTATGGAGTTTCCCATTAGAATCCACTGTTAAATCTCTTACGTTTAATTTATATAAAGCCGAAATTTCCTGAGCGGTCTGTTTTCTACTTGCGTCTAACAACCCCAATGATTTTAAAATATTTTTTTGTTTGTCCGCCGTAATGTTCGCATCTTGGCGAACTTTTAATGAAGTCGCTGCAAACGTTAATAAAAAACTAGCAATAATACAGAGCGCAAACGCGAATCCAAATGTTTTTTGCTTAGATGACATTAGGGATCCTTTTCTTAACTTTTCGTTGAAGCACAACATGGTCAATTAGTGGTGCAAATACATTCATCAAAAGAATAGCTAACATAACCCCTTCAGGGTAAGCCGGGTTAATCGTACGAATGATAATTGCCAATATACCAATCAACAAACCATAAACCCATTTCGATGCCTTCAAATCAGGTGCAGACACAGGGTCCGTCGCCATGAATACGATACCGAACATAAACCCACCCATCATCAAGTGCCATAATGGACCAAGGTGTAAAAATGGTAAGTTAGTCGGACCAGAGAAAACGTTAAAAACCGTCGTCATCAACACACCACCAAGTACGGATCCAACCATAACTCGCCAGCTACCAATACCAGTAGCTATTAAGAGTGCCGCACCCAATAGGATACAAAACACACTGGTCTCACCAATGCTACCTGCGTATGTTCCCCAGAAAAGGTTAGATAGACTAAAGCCTTGTTCTGTTAATACACCCACAACTGAGTTAGGTGCCTCAACTTGTGCCGCAATCGCCAAAGGCGTCGCGCCACTAAACGTATCAACTACACGATCTTTTGCTACAGAAACGAGTGTCCAAACCGCATCGCCAGACATATAGGCCGGGTAAGAGAAAAACAAAAATGCTCGCCCAGTTAATGCAGGGTTCAAAAAGTTTCGTCCCGTCCCACCAAAAACTTCTTTACCTACAACTACACCAAAGGAAATTCCTAACGCCACTTGCCACAATGGAATTGTAGGGGGAACGATTAACGGGAATAACATCCCACTAACTAAGAACCCTTCATTAATTTCATGGCCACGAAATACAGCAAAGATAACTTCCCAAAAGCCGCCCACAGCAAATGTAACTAATAATATAGGCAAAAAGATTTTTAGCCCCTGCAGCACACTTGATAATGTATCTGTAGAAAGTCCACCAGCTAACTGAGTCTGTAATCCTGCGTTATAAACACCAAATCCCATCGTTGGGAGTAGTGCCATAACGACAATAATCATATACCGCTTAGTATCTAAAGAATCTCGAATATGAGCGCCTATCTTAGTAACCGCCGTAGTGGAAAAATGAATCGTATGAACGGCTTCAAACAAAGGGTACAGTTTCTCTAATTTCCCCCCAGAAACGAAATGTTTCTCTTGTGCATCCAACTTATCTTTTAACCACTTCATTAGGACCGTGCCTCCTGCTCTAAACTCGCGCGATTTGTTGTAAATATATGATCCAAATCAATCTTGGACGGACAGACATAAGTACAAAGCCCGCAGGTCACACAATCCAATAAGCCCAATGCCATTCCATCTTCAACATCCCCAGCCTCTAATGTTTTCATCAAAAACTGTGGTTGAATATCTACGGGGCAAACATCCGCACACTTCGTGCAAGCAATACAGGATCGTTCTCCACCGTTTATGGCCGTTGTATGAGCCCATTTCTTAGTTCTAAATAATGTGGATACAAACGCTCTAGAATAACTCGGCTTATCCGCACCCGGCATCACAAAACTCATAAACTCTGACTCAATAGAGTTAGGCAAAATATGAACGGCAAAGTCTTCGGACCCCAAATACCCAGTAACATCAGTAGCGCGACCAGTGTAAACACCGCCAGCAACAACCCTTACTGGATGGTCAAACTCAGTCTGACCTTTCAAGACGGTTTGAATAGGAACACCAACACGTGTTGTGTAATGCTTTCTAACTTTCGCACTAGACCCAGCAGCAACTACCACTCTTTCGATAGGGTAGCATCCCGTCTGAAGTAGATCCGCCAAACGAATTAATTCTTGGGCAGAAATTGTCCAAGCGCCATTTTCAGACGCTTTTGTTTTATCAGTATATAGAATTGTTCCAGCTTGATTCGCCGGATAGTTTCCAGACACACGGTGCGTCAGGTTACTTGCGATTTTCTGTTGAACATATTTATTTTGGGTTGACGAACAAACATGCACTTTCTTGCTTAGTTTCTTTAAGATATCCAAGCCAAATTTAAATTGGTCAATGCGGCCATCTAGATAAACACTCGCTTCAGGATGAAACGGTTCATCATTATCCAATGTCACATAAATACTTGGGCAAGAGGTTTCTGGATTAGGAATCTTCTTGAAAGGAAACTCTCTGAAAGAACTCCATAGTCCCCCTTTAAGTAACAACCCGATAAGCGTCTCACGATCGGTCGTTTCTAACGTTGTCTGTGTAATCTTATCAAATGACACTTGTGTCTCTTGCTCATCTAAACAAATCACTACCGCATCTAAGCGACGCTTAGGACCATATTGAATGGCCTCTACAACACCACTTCCTGGTGACAAGAATTGAATACGGTCATCATGTTTATGAACAAATAAAGGGGTTCCGATTTGAACCTTATCCCCTTCTTTCACAGACAATTTCGGCTTAATGAAAGGAATCGATGACGGAATAAGCGCAACGCTTTTCGGTTTTTCGAGTGTTTCGACATCAGCACTTGGCGCACCTTGGAGGCGGAGGTCAAAAGCGGTATCAATAGTCAACTTTTTCATAGTCATGTGAGGCGGGGTTACTCTCTCTATTTTTAAGGATAATTTAGTGGATTATTGTAGTACGTCACAAAGGCATAAGCAACTCCTAAATTTCAATAACAATCCCAGCCAATTAACGTGTTCTATATCTTGACAAAAGAAACCAAGAAAAACTAAACTGCGTAATATAATGACAAATAAAATATTTATATTACGTGATAGTTAAAGTATCTAGCGCCACGCTACTAGGGCTTGAAGCCATCCCAATTACCGTAGAAGTAGATACTGCCCAAGGGCTCCCACAAGAAACCATCGTAGGGCTGCCAGATACCGTAGTCAAAGAAAGCAAAAAACGAATCAAAGCAGCACTCAAAAACAGCGGATTCGATTATCCATTAAACGTTTACACCATCAACCTAAGCCCCTCTCATCTCAAAAAAGAAGGTGCCTTTTTAGAACTCGCCATTGCCACGGGAATCCTCCAAGCAACCAAACAACTCCCCCCATTCAAGAATCCAACGCTGCTTCTTGGGTCTGTCTCTCTCGACGGAAGTATTGAGCCTATAAAAGGCATCCTTTCTCTATGTCATCCGCTACTTGAATCCCATCCCGACACCACTATCATTGTACCTAAAGAAAACATCCCTGATCTCCATGTATTGGCGTCTAGTCGAATCATAGGGATCTCTCGACTCAAAGAGCTCTCACAGGTACCAAAAGCCATCCCAATCCCAACCCAGAACCACAAACCAAAACCCTACAATGTCGATTTTGGAGACGTCAAAGGGCAATATACTGCCAAAAGAGTTTTGGAAATTGCCATGGCTGGTGGACACAACTGCTTGTTCATTGGCCCCCCTGGTTCCGGCAAAACAATGCTGATGAAGCGACTCCACACTATCCTACCTCAGCTTACCAAAGCGCAAGCCATCGCGACTTTCAAAATCCACGAACAACATGGGAATAGCCAACGTAATCAATCTTCATTTTTCTCACCACCAATTCAATCACCTCACCATTCCTGTTCCTATACCGGCTTAATTGGGGGAGGACACCCGATTAAACCCGGCGAAATTAGTTTGGCCCATAACGGCATCTTGCTTCTGGATGAATGCGGCGAATTTTCTAGGCATTCCCTCAATATGTTACGCCAACCAATTGAAAGTAAATCTATTACCCTGAGCAGAGCCAACCAAACACTCACCTACCCCGCCAATTTCACCCTTGCTGCCACCACCAACCCTTGCCCGTGTGGATATAAAAACAGCCCCACTCATACTTGTACTTGCAGCCACTCCGCCGTCGACAGCTACCACAAACGTTTATCTGGGCCATTACTCGATCGCATTGACATGGTACTCACCATCAATCCAATACCGGCAAAAGACTTAGTCACTCCAGCAGAACCTTCTGGAGAGTCCGAAATCTACAGAGCCACCGTCACTCGTGTAAGAAACATTCAAAAAAAACGACTCGGAGAAACAGCCTTAAACGCAATGATACCCAGCAACCTTTGTGACAAACTCATCCCACTAAATCAAGCGTGCCAAACGTTAATGGAACATACAATTACCAAGCTTGGGCTATCGGGGCGTGCCTACTTCAAACTCTTAAAAGTAGCTAGAACGATCGCCGACATTGAGTCCGCCATTAACGTCCATGAAGCTCATTTACTAGAAGCTCTCCAATACCGACTCCCACTAAGCCTTCTAGATTAGAGCACCATTAGTCTAAAGAAGAAACGGTTCTAAGTGTAGATAACTCAGCTAAGTCTAACCCTATTTCAAGGCAATCCCTCTGAAGAAACTCAACCCAGTGATCCAGCAAAAAGAAAGCGCTATGACGATCTCTATCACATAAAAAATACATTTTGATTAAGTCTGAGGCCACATGGTCTACCCCAACGGAATCCACATAGTCTGCTAATTGTTTCTTAAGTCTATTCCGGTCTAAATAAACCGACTCATTAGCAGAAACCAACTGCATTTGAGACCGACAGTATTGATGGCCTTTTGCCAATCGCTCCGAAACAAACACATCATACGACTGCCCTTTTGGACCTGAGAAAAATCGTGCCATTACTTTTTGAATAGCAACCCATTGAGCGGATATTTCATCAAACGCATTCGTATACGCCGCCCAAAATAACCGTCTCTGATCTGTAGACAAACGGTAGACTACCGATAAGTCACTAAACCCTGCCGCCACATATTGTGCCGTCCAAGATTCATTATCAGGCCAAAACAAATAAAACACATCTAAGGGAAACAACTCGCCATCTCTAACCATTAGATTTTCGAAATGACGATCGCCTGCACCTATAAGATCACCCAAAGCCGCATGCCTTGCGACTGATTGAACTAGCGAATCAGAGAGAGCCCCTTCATTCAATACTTGTGCAAATGACTGCGAACCCAAATAATCCGTTAATTCCCAGCCCCCAAATGAATTGGAGTAAAACACTGTTTTATAAGTAGACCAGCCCAATGCGCGAAGCAATTCGCAATAAAATACTTGCGCATCAGACGACTTAGATTTAAGAACACGCTGAGTAAGTCCGCCAGATTGATCCAGTAATTGAATATGAAATACGCTACTCCCCATCCCAATATCCAAAACATCCACAATAGAAACAAAATCAACTTGCGACCGTAGCCAATGATTCAGTTCATAGAATTCTAATTTGGATTCAAACAAAGAGATCCGAGTCTGTTTTGAAAGGTTATTAAAAAACGACTGCCTTTTTTCAGCATGTTCTTTCCCATAAAGTAGCTGCTTCCCCTTTTGACGGCGCAAACTCAATCCAAAAGGGCCTTTAGGATCTAAAAACGTATCCAAATCAGATGCATTAAATGCAGAAAACCCAAAAGAGTCACTAAAGGAAATCGAGTTTACTGAACGCATGAACGACTGCGTATACGCCTCAAGACCCATCGTCCGAAGCATCGGTAGCACACTGTGACCCATGCGACTCATGGTTACCCTATCAAAGCCTTAAATGCGGCACTAATATGAAGGATTATATCCGAAGCAATAACACTGTGAGTCCCCAAGTCCGCCTCAGCTAAATCACCCGCAAGGCCATGCAAAAACACACCCAAACGAGCAGACTCTTCAACCGATACGCCTTGCGCCATTAAGCCCACGATAAGCCCGGTCAACACATCACCTGATCCCGCAGTAGCCAATGCTGAAGACCCTGTTTGATTCTTATAAACAGTCTCTCCAACCCCAATCAAGGATCCGTTTCCTTTTAGAATTACCACTTCTTGAATCCGCTTTACAGCTTCTGCCACATTTTTTTCGGAGCTACTCAAATTAACCCCTCTAAACAAAGTCTTAAACTCTTGAAAATGAGGTGTAATAACAGATTTATTCTTAGGGAGCCCTTTTAAATCTGACTGACTAACGTGATATAACGCATCCGCATCCATCACCATTGGCAATCCATTCACCCCGGAGTGCTTAACGAACTCTTGCATCATCTCCTGAACATTACTAGAGCGTCCCAACCCGGGCCCAATCGCCAAACAATCCATTCTATTTTCATGAATATAACGCTCGATATGCTGAACAGCTATCCGTCTCAACGTGCCCTGATCAGATGGCAACGGCAAAACAATTAATTCTGGCACTTCGGTATTCACCATTCCTACCGCTTCGGGGATCGTCATTAGGAACACTGTTCCTGCACCCGCTCGCAATGCCGCTTTTGCAGTTAGCAACGCAGCCCCCATCATAATAGAAGACCCCGCTACAATACCTACACGACCACACGTCCCTTTGTGTGCATTTACCGGACGCTTTGGAACCATCGCCCCAAACTCTTTTCGCCATTCCTTTTTGATTTTAATACCCATAATCTAATTCGCCCCTTTACTTAATCCATGTCGCAATCTCTCAAGCACTACATCTTTTCCTAAAATAGGAATGTAGTCACCTAAAGCGGGACCCGATCCAAATCCTGACGTCGCTAGACGAAGAGGCTTAAATACCTTCCCCTTACCCAATCCCGTTTGTTCTATAATATCATCCAATAACGTGCCTACAAACTGAGAATCAAGGTCACTACTTGAGTCAATCGCATCATAGGCCAACTGCTGGACCTTTATATCCGATTCAGAAAAAGAAAGAGCCGCTATCTTGGTACAGTACGCTTCAAATGACAACGAAAACACCTCTAAGTAGGCATTCACATCGCTCAACAATTCCAGATTATCACGAACAGCAACAACCATAGCTTGCCGCTGAGAATCCGAATACTTCACTAATTTAGATTGAAGATCTTCCGATATAAACGGCGTCACCGCTTCCAGCAATGCTTCTTCAGACAACCGACGAATATACATTCCGTTCATCCATTTTAATTTAGTCACATCAAATACCGCACCAGATTTAGAAACTCGTCCAATATCAAACAAGTCTACTAGTTCTGTGCGAGTAAGAATTTCTCGACCTTCTGGCGGAGCCCATCCTAATAGAGAAAGATAATTAATAAGTGTATCGGCCAAATACCCTTCTTCACGATATTCGGTAACTGACTTTGCCCCATGACGCTTGGACAATTTGGAACGATCCGGTCCCAATATAATGGGAAGATGCGCAAATTGAGGCACCTTTGCGTTCAATGCTTCATACAACAATATTTGTCTTGGTGTATTAGAAAGATGATCCTCACCACGAATCACATGCGAAATTGCCATCGTAATATCATCGACAACTACTGCAAAGTTATAGGTTGGTGACCCGTCTGATTTTTGAATAATAAAGTCTGACAACAAATCTGAATCAAAGACTACATCGCCTCGAATCATATCTGGAACCGTTACTTTTTGATTTTCTGGAATATGAAACCGAACAGTGTAACTCGTTCCTAAATCCAACTTAGATTTAATTTCTTCTGGGCTCAAGGACAGCGCTTTTCCCGAATATTGATAAGCTACACCCGAAAGTTCCGCCGCTTCTTTCTCCGCTTCTAACTCTTCTGCCGTTTCGAAACAATAGTAAGCCTTCCCATCCGTAAGAAGTTGATCCACATATGATTTATAAAAAGAGGTTTCCATTCGCTCTGATTGTCGATACGGACCTGTATCACCGGGAGACTCCGGCCCTTCGTCCATATCCAATCCAAGCCATTTCAATCCTTCTAAAATATTGGTCTCAAACTGCGGCTCTGATCGCTTCAAATCAGTATCTTCAATACGCAACACAACTTTACCTTTAATCTTATGCGCATATACCCAGTTAAATAATGCCGTACGGACACTTCCAATATGCAAATTCCCTGTTGGTGATGGGGCAAATCTTACTCTCATTCCTGAACCTCCTGAAAATCTATTGCTTCCCGTTGACCTTGTTTAAGACCAATGGCATACCCAGCTTGGGTACTAATTTCTATATCTACTGACTCTGACATAGTCTCATCATAAGCCAGGGCAACCACTATACTCCATCGATTTTTTGGATTTATCAACCGAATCTTTTGGGGACGAGCCTCAGCCATCGTTCGCCCCAAGTAAAGCCCTTTTTCTAAAGAACCATGAAAGTCACCTACTCGAACAACGCCTTTACGTGGCAACTCTCGATAGGCTCGAAACATAGCTAAGGATGGGGTGCTACTAATGATTAGCAACACCCCCATCAGCAAATAATTACGAAGTGGTCGTGACACCATTTGCTTGATTAATCGCGTTTAAGGCAGACCCTGCACGGTACCAATCAATTTGCTGTGCATTATAAGTATGATTCACCGGAATGATATCCTCGGAACCATCAGCATGGTTAGCAACCACACTCAATGAACTTGTTGGTGAAAAAGAATCCAATCCAATCACACCCATGACATCATCTTCTTGAATTTTGTCATAATCGCTACCATTCACAAAAGTTAGCCCCAACAATCCTTGTTTTTTCAAATTAGTTTCGTGAATACGTGCGAACGACTTCACCAATACTACCTTAACGCCCATGTGACGGGGCTCCATAGCAGCATGCTCTCTAGAAGATCCTTCGCCATAGTTCTCGTCACCTACAACCACTGTTCCGATCCCTTCGGATTTATAGATACGTTGTGTCGCAGGAACTTCGCCATATGAGTTCGTTACAGCATTTTTAACCTTATTACTCTCGCCATTAAATGCGTTAATCGCACCAATCAACATATTGTTAGAGATATTATCCAAGTGTCCACGGAACTTAAGCCATGGCCCCGCCATTGAAATATGATCTGTAGTACATTTCCCTTGCGCCTTAATTAACAAACGGAGTCCCGTTAGGTTTTGACCATCCCATGGGTCAAATGCATCTAACAGTTGAAGACGCTCCGAATCATCAGAAACAACAATGGTCACATTCGATCCATCCGCTGCGGGAGCAACATAGCCTTCATCACCAGGCGCAAACCCAGCAATAGGCAATTCTTCCCCTACAGGTTCATCCAAAAGAACCTCTTCTCCAGACTCATTCGTTAACGTGTCCTTCAGTGGGTTGAACGACAACCGTCCCGCCAATGTCATTGCTGTAACCAACTCGGGAGAAGCCACAAACGCATGGGTCTTAGGATTTCCGTCATTACGCTTAGCAAAGTTACGGTTAAACGACGTCACAATGGAGTTGGGCTGATCCGGATCAGCATTATGTCTCGCCCATTGACCAATACAAGGACCACAAGCATTTGCAAGAACCACGCCACCAATCGATTCAAACGCGGTCAGAACACCATCTCTATCCGCAGTCCCACGAACCATTTCGGATCCAGGTGTCACTGTAAATTCTGTCTGAACTTTAAGGTTTTTTTCAGAGGCTTGTTTGGCCACTGAAGCCGCACGTGTCAAATCTTCGTAGGAAGAATTAGTGCAAGAGCCAATCAGTCCAACCGACAATTCATCAGGCCATCCATTCTCTTTAATGGCTGTTGCAAACTTAGATACAGGCCATGCCAAATCAGGCGTAAACGGCCCATTCACGTAAGGCTCTAGCTCTGACAAATTAACTTCAACCACTTGGTCATAATATTTTTTAGGATCAGCATAAACTTCCGAATCCGATCGAAGGTCACTGGCAACATCATCCGCCCATCCAGCAACATCCGACCGATTAGTTGCTTCTAAATATGCTTTCATCTGCGAATCATATGCAAAAATGGAGGTAGTCGCGCCAATTTCAGCACCCATATTACAAATTGTTCCTTTTCCGGTTCCTGATATTGATTCAGCACCTTCTCCAAAATACTCAACGATACAGTCCGTCCCACCTTTAACTGTAAGAATCCCAGCCACTGCCAAAATCACATCTTTGGGAGAGGCCCATCCAGACAATCGACCCGTCAATTTAATCCCAATTAATTTTGGCAACTTAAGTTCCCATGGCATGCCGGTCATTACATCAACCGCATCTGCTCCACCAACACCAATCGCAACCATTCCCATCCCACCGGCATTTGGTGTATGAGAGTCGGTTCCTACCATCATTCCACCAGGAAACGCATAATTCTCAAAAACAACTTGATGAATAATCCCACCACCCGGTTTCCAGAATCCAATCCCATAACGTTGCGATACCGAGGACAAGAAGTCATACACTTCTTTATTCGTTTGGCCGGCAGACACTAAATCAGCATCCGCACCAGATTTCGCTTGAATCAAATGATCACAATGAACCGTAGAGGGCACGTCCACACGATCTTTTCCGGCCCGCATAAATTGTAACAACGCCATTTGAGCAGTCGCATCCTGCATCGCCACTCGATCAGGGCGAAAATCAACATATGAATCGCCACGTGTCATAGACGTATCAATATCATCCGACAAATGAGCGAAAAGAATTTTTTCGGAATATGTAAGCGGTCGGCCAAGTGCTTTTCTTGCAGCAGCCACTTTGCCTGAATAATTCTGGTATAAAGTCTGAATTACATTACTGTCAAAAGTCATAGAGATCTCCTTAAAAAATCCATTTAGTTAACCTATTTAATGGGGCTATTATAACAAAAATACTAATAAACTAGAGGCCGACCGGCGAATTGAGACTTAATCCCCGCTACCGACCGTCCATAAAAACGCAAAATAGTAGGGGCAATATCCCGCAAAAATCCAGAATAGCGAATCAGCTGTGAACTCACAATCCAACTCCGACCCGCCGGCTCCAAACCACTATTATTCTCTTGAATCACATAACTAGCAGTAATCACCCAATCCGTTTGATCTTTAAGTCCTAACGTCTCCAAATGGGTCAGCACCCTTCCTATAGCTCGATCCACCCGTTGAGCTGCCATGCTATATTCCTCACCGCCTTCACGATAAACAAACCCCTTTTCGGCCACACTTGTATAATTAGCCCAAAGCACAAAAGGAGAGGATAGACCCGTAATCATATGGCGTAGTTCTGAAGTCACTTCTTGAGGCGTTCTGGCAACATACGCAGACGCAGTTGTAACCACCTCAGCCAATTGATCCCGCACAAGAAGAGAGGATTTAGACCAGTCATGATGAGTAATGGGAGAAAGAACAATCCCTGTAGATACTGGGGTCTTGAGTTGTCTCAAAATAGTAACAAAATCCCTGGGGCTGCGCTGAGCTGAAATCAAAACATCCAGTCCCGAACCTAACCCCACCACATTCGCTGAAACCGTCAGGTTTCGAACATTTCCTCGTGAAACGATCTGAGCTATTGATGGTAGTTTATGCTTCTTAAGCAACGCATGTAAGGTCCTTCGGCTTAACCCGTCAACAGAAACAACAATGGTATTCCGACTTAAAATCAAATCATTTGTCTCAGGAACTGCGCCCCAAAGACCCGATCCATACAAGCAAACAACAAGCCCAATCCAAGCGTAGACAGCCCCTCGACTCATGAAACGCTGGACCGATCTACAGACTTATTCCACTGTTCCGATCGCATGGCTTGAATTTCTTTCGCAACTTGATCATATGGCACTTGAACTTCGAGTATTACTGGACCAGGCTGCGAATGATAAAACGCAAAAAGAGATGCAAAGTCTTTTAGACTTCTAGGTACTTCATACCCTACTCCAAATTGTTTGGCCGCATGCTTAAAGTCCAATCCATGAGGCGTCTGAAAGTAAGGCACAAACGCCTCTTTTTCATCTTTAACAGGCAGCATCTGAAATATACCGCCACCATTGTTATTTAACGCAACAATAATAAATGGGTGGGTACAGTCTCTTAACAACGCCAATGAGTTGAGATCATGCAACAACGCCAAATCCCCAATCAACAACACCGTAGGACCTTGAGTCACTTGGGCTACTCCGGCTGCCGTAGCTAACACCCCATCAATACCACTTGCTCCACGATTGGCATGCACTCTTAGCGTTTGATCCCCTGCCAAAGCCAACATATCCATCAACCGAATCGACATACTATTCGATAAAAACAAGGCTCCGCCATCCATCAATAATTTAGAAAGATGAACCACAACACCTGGCTCACTTAGAGGGGCTTCCACTGAATATCGAGAATCAATTTTATGAGCATAGTCCATCACCAAATCACGTCCAATTAACGCCTCACCATTAATCGTAGCAGGCGGCAAAAGATCGATAATTACATCACAAACCCCAACAATCGGTGCAAGTAGTCGCTGAGTCAATCGGTGATCTGGATCTTGTTTATTGGAATATGGTGATAAGTGAATGCGACGATTTGAGGAAGATGAATCCAAATACTGCTGCAATGTTTTGGAGGTAATACGTCCCCCTACATGAAAAATAGTATCCCAAGAGTCATTTCGAGAAAAAGGGGTTTTGAGGTCATAGTGATGACGATAATGAGGCCCCTTTTTAAATCGCAGACCCGAAAGAATATCTGCACAAATGGGCCATCCCAATCGTTGGCCAAGCTGATGAACCGCTTCGATCTCCTCGGGAGAATCCAATGCACCAACAACCAAAAGTCCTTTTTTCACATTAAGACCCTCGATCACCATTGTCTTAATAGACTCCACTGATGGGTCATTTAGAGTCGCACACTGTGTCCAGGGAAAACTACCTTCCAACCATGATCCCAATTCACTTAATAATAGTCTGGGATCAAAACTCGATTGCTTAGGAGGCGATAATGGTCCTCGAAATGGACAATTTATATGACTCGGTTTATGGCCCCGCTTCATTTGAAAAACGGCATCATCTACGGTACTAAGCAATGCCGTCAACGACACTTGTTCATCAGGGACTGGCAATGACTTACATTCTGCATATGCCCCAAAAATATCGGGCTGAACAATAGTCTGATTAGCACCACAATTTTGTAACTCCCAAGGACGGTCTGCAGTCAAAAGCAACAGCGGCACGTGATCCTGATTGGCTTCAATTACAGCAGGTAACAAATTAGCAACTGCGGTTCCAGATGTAGTTAATACCGCCACAGGCTCTCGCCCCAATCCCTTAGACACTCCCAAAGCAAAAAAACCCAAACCCCGCTCATCAAAATGGACATGCGCAGTAATCAAAGGATGTGCATCCACAGCTAACGTTAATGGCGTAGATCGACTTCCTGGAGCCAAGCAAACATGCCTAACACCTAATCGTGCCAATTCTTCAATAATTATTTGGGCCCAAAGGGCATTCAAACTAGTTGGTAATTGTTCCATAATAACCGGATCACTATACCACAGGCTCACCGAACAGAGACAAAAATAGGCCAATTTTAGCTTCACATTCATCCCATTCTTCACCTGGATCTGACTCGGATACAATCCCCGCACCAGAATACAACGCCACTTGGTCCCCAGACACCAAGCCAGATCGAATAGCGACTACACACTCCATTTCATTTTCACCCAACCAACCTACAGGGCCCGCATACCAGCCACGATCATGGGATTCTATTTCGCTTAACAATACCAAGGAGTCCGATTTAGGATATCCCGCAACAGCCGGGGTTGGGTGCAATTCAGAAAGAATATCCCCATCTAAAACCGTAGAACCCAGTACCCCAGAAAACCGATCCACTAGATGGAATACATGGGGCAACTTAACTAATTCTGGAGCCACCTGAGACGTCAGATCGGTCGTGAGAGGCATTAATGAGTTTCGGATAGAGCGAGACACCAATTCATGCTCAGCCCCTTCTTTTTTGGCGGATAATAACGCTACACCTCGCCGATAATCTTCATCAAGATCAGCACTACGTTTCGCTGTTCCAGCCAAAGCTTCCGTCCAAATATCCCGGCCTTCTCTACAAACCAATCGCTCAGGCGTCCCCCCTATAAAGGAAGCCCCTCCAAATTGAAAACAAAAGTGATAGGCCGCTTGATCCAAATCGCGGATGACAGATAGTAACCCAGGCGCATCCACCGCCCGATCAAAAGTAAATTGACTACAACGAGACAAGACGACTTTTTGCAACCCCCCTGCCTTAATTTGGGACAAAGCATATTCAACACCAGACACCCAGTCAGACCGATCCGGCAAATCCTTCCGCTGTACAATATGCCCCGAAAAAACGGCCGGAGATACATCCTCAAAGTTAACCGAATCTAAAAAAACCGAGATTTGTTGAAGCCCCGATTCGGTACGATCCGTTTCAGAAGTAGCCAAATGAATCGCCCAGCCCCCATCTTTCTGAATAATCATTAATCTAGGCAAAACAAATCGCCCATTTCCAAATCCATCTGCCCATTTAGATGATGGCGAAGACTCATCAGAAAACCCCAGCCCGCCAACAAGTAACATCGGGGAGAGTCCCTTCCTTACAGGTGCTAATCGAGCTAAATAATCGGATACACTTTCGGCTTGATTTCGTGAAAAATCCGCACAGATTCCTAATGCAGAAAATGATAATGTGCCATCACGATTATCCCAATAAAAACGTTGTTTTGTTGACTGGGATTGAAGCCATCCTAATAAAGAAACCGGCCCCATCTCAATAGATATAATTTGAATTCCTTGTCCCAGATCATCTTGAGACGCTACGAGCTGCTGAAGCCTTTCTCGCAATAAGGTTATTACCGATTTACTATCGATAACACGATTCATGGATCTACTTCTTTCCTACATATGTAGTAGCTACACCCATAAACTGAGGATAGCTAGTCACTGTAGAAAACCCAGCCTCGCGTAACAGTTGTGAGAAAGCCTCACCATAGGGAAACCCTTCAATAGACACATTTAAATACCTATACGCGGCACTATTCCCACTGATAATCCCACCTAAGAAAGGCATAATCACTCGCAAGTACAACAAATCGAACCAGCGAATGATTCGATTATTTGGTAGTGACGATTCTAAAATAATAACGTGGCCGCCAGGTTTTAATACCCGTGCCATTTCAGACAATGCAGTTGGAACAGATTCTACATTCCGAATACCAAAAGAAATACTAACTGCATCAAACTGACCATCCGGAAATGGCAATGCTGTTGCATCCCCTTCTAATAATTCAATCGCTTGATCCAATTGAAGTGTTTTGAGTTTTTGACGCCCCTGATCCAACATTTTCTCAGCCATATCAACGCCAACTACACGAGAAACATCCGCCGTCCTTTGCATCAAAATTGCAACATCACCTGTGCCTGTAGCAACATCTAACACAGTCATATCTTGATTCTTAGGTAGATAGCTCGTCATACGACGACGCCAACTCTGGTCCATTCCAAACGACATTAAGCGATTTACAAGATCATAACGAGGGGCAATTTCATTAAACATGCGCCACGTAGCTACTTTTGAAGGTTTTTTTAATTTTGACATCACCGCATTCTATCCTAGACCTCATCTTCACTCAAGATAGACTTAACTAGCTCATACTATATATAGTAGGTAGTACTGCGATCTCTACTAAAAAAAAAGAAAATTCACTTCGGGGATCCGCAAGACACGCCTACTGAAGCCGTGACAAAAGTGGGTCTAAATCTTATACAAATAATCCCCTATCTTCAGTTCGTGGCTCTCTTATGTTAGACTTCCAAATCAACATTAAATTAAGAGGAGTCACCTCATGGCAAAAATAACAGCACACGGATACCCAAAAATGGGTCCAGACAGAGAAACTAAAAAGGCAATCGAAGCCTATTGGAAAGGGACATTAAGCAAACCCGATCTATTAAAAGAAATCGATCGCATTCAAATTGAACGCCTTACTACTTTAAAAAATGCAAACCTGGATTCTGTTCCAAGTAACGATTTTTCAATGTACGACATCGTTCTAGACACTTGTGCAACTCTTGGCGTAGTACCAGACCGATACAACTGGACTGGATCCACAGTAGACATAGATACATATTTCGCAATGGCACGTGGACGTCAGGACGCTGTAGCTTGTGAAATGACTAAATTCTTTGATACGAACTATCATTATATTGTCCCTGAATTAGGACAGCCTATTCGTTTAGTAGAAAACAGACCGCTAAAAGCATATCAGTTTGCAAAAGAACAACTTGGACTCCATACAAAGCCGGTTCTAGTTGGTCCATTTACTTTTGTTTACCTTGCAAAAATTATAGACGGTGACACATCAGTAAAAGCCACAGAGAGCCCAACATTTTCAAAATGGGTAAATGAGTGTGCTGTAGCTTACAACCAACTCCTTAAAGAGCTCCAAGAAAACGGTGTAACTGAAGTTCAGATCGACGAGCCTGCACTTGTCATGGATATCTCAACCGAAGAAGTCGACACACTAATCGCGGCATACCAAACAATGACTGAAGGCGTTGATCTTTCAATCACGGTCCAAACCTATTATGAAAGTCTTTCTCACTTCAAACGAATTACAACTGAGCTTCCGGTTAACGCAATTGGATTGGACTTTGTTGTAAATGCTGACAACATGACGCAAATACAGGCCCATGGCTTCCCATCTAACAAACAGCTTCAAGCAGGGTTGATTGATGGAAGAAGTATTTGGAAAACGAATATCCAAAAAACGAAAGCGTTATATGAAGAGCTAAGCACGATCGTAGATAAAGATCGAATTGTAGTCAGCAACGCGGCGCCATTGTTTCACTTACCAGTGAGCACTGAGCCTGAAAAAGGACACATCCAAGACGACGTGCTTGCATTATTAGCGTTTGCAAATGAACGTCTCCAAGAATTAGGGACATTCAAAGCCGTTCTTGAAAACAAAGAAGCGGCGGCAGATCAAACTGCAATCAGTCACTCACCTTTCGCAAACACAGCTGTTCAAGAAAAATTGGCTGCAATCAACGAAGCCAAAATTGTTCGAACTACTCCATTCAAAGAACGCTACCTTAAACAAATGGAAGCGCTCGATCTTCCACTTTTCCCAACGACAACTATTGGATCATTCCCACAAACAGCTGAGCTTCGCAAAAAAAGAGCCGGTTGGAAGAATGGATCTATTTCAAATGAAGATTACGAAACATATATCAATACTTACATTAGAGACATCGTTAAGCTCCAAGAGGACCTAGATCTTGATGTATTGGTACATGGCGAACCAGAAAGAACCGACATGGTTGAGTTCTTTGGTCAGCAAATGGAAGGCTTTGCCTTCTCTAAAAAAGCATGGGTTCAGTCATACGGATCACGTTGTGTACGTCCACCGATTATTTTTGGTGATGTATCCCGTCCTAATCCAATGACTGTAAAAGAAACTGTTTATGCACAAGAACAAACAGATCGTCCAATGAAAGGAATGCTAACTGGAGCAGTTACAATCCTGAACTGGTCATTCTACAGAAAAGACATCACTAAAAAAGACATCGCTTATCAAATCGGATTGGCCTTAGAAAACGAAGTCTTGGACTTAGAAAAGGCAGGTATTACCATCATTCAAATTGATGAGCCCGCTTTCCGTGAAGGTCTTCCATTAAAAGCAGCCAAGCAAAAAGAGTACTTAGAATGGGCAGTAAATGCATTCCGCCTTTCGTACATCAACGTCCAAGACACCACTCAAATCCACACGCACATGTGCTACTCAGAATTCAATGAAATTATGCCATCAATCCATGCAATGGATGCCGACGTAATATCAATCGAAGCATCACGAAGCAAAGGCGATATCCTTGAATCATTTGAGGCTTTCGATTATGACCTTGGAATTGGATTGGGCGTCTATGACATCCACTCCCCACGAATTCCAAGCGAGCAAGAAATGCTAGACATCGCACAACGCTCAGTCAAAGTACTTGGAAAAGAGTTAGTTTGGATCAACCCTGATTGCGGACTTAAGACCAGAGGCTTTGAGGAAACAAAACCGGCCTTAGAAAGCATGGTCAAAATTGCTAAATCAATGCGAACACAATATCCCGAAGAAACAGTAACAAAGGCCTTAGTTGAATCTGCCACATCCTAGTGGTAGAATACTCGGGCACTAAATAAAGGAGTCAGTCATGCGCTATTATGAAGTCATGTTTATCATCAAAGCTAACTTAGGAGAAGACAAAACAACCGAAGTCGTTGATGGATTTAAAAACAAATTAGAAAAAAATGAAGGAAAGGTTTTATCACTACACGAGATTGGACAACGTGAAGTATCTGAAACGTTCCAAAATGCAACTCAAGGATACTTTGTTGAGTGTCAATTCAGCGGAACAAACAAAACAATAGATGAAATGAAACGTTACTTTCATGTAACTGAAAACGTACTTCGTCACCTAGTCGTTCGTTTAGAAGAGATTCTAACCAAAGAAAAACTAGAACAGGTAATCGCTGGCGCAAACTAATGGCAAGTCTTAATCGTATTGTACTGATCGGACGTCTCACTAGCGACCCAGAAATGAGAACTACCACTAACGGTATCGTTATGGCCAAGTTTACGTTAGCTGTAGATCGTCCTACGTCACAACCAGGAGCAAATGCGACAGACTTTATCCCAGTAATTGCTTGGCGACAAAATGCAGAGCAAGCACAGCAACAACTTACCAAGGGCACATTAACAACAGTTACTGGTCGTATTAACACACGCAGCTATGATGATAATCAAGGCCAACGTAAGTGGGTCACTGAAGTGGATGCAACAGAATTGAACGCACTTGAACGACGGACACAATCCGCTCCAAGCGCTCCCCAAGATGTTCCATTCCCGGATCAAGCGCCTGCATCATTCTCAGCCGCACCTCCTCAACAAGCATATACACCTGCAGCGCAAACGTATGCACCACAAGCACCGGCTCCAGCAGCGCAAACGTATGCCCCTCAACAAGCATATGCTCCTGCAGAACCAGTAACGGACAATGCACCTAAATATAATTTAATTGAAAAAGATGCCGCACCAGTTGCTGTGTCTGATTTTAAATTTGATGACACACCTACCCCTCAGTTAGCGGAGCTTGAAGAAGATGTACCGTTCTAATATAATGTGGAGCTTATTATGTTAAATAAGGTCGTATTAATCGGTCGTTTGGTTAGAGACCCTGAGTTTCGACTTACCCCATCAGGAATAGCAGTATGCAAGTTCACTATGGCGGTAGACAAGAACAAAAAAACTGAAGAAGGCGAGCAGAGTGCTGACTTTATTCGTATAGTAGCTTGGAGAAGACTCGCAGAAATTTGTAATGAGTACCTCAGAAAAGGAAAACTTGTTGCAGTAGAAGGTCGTCTTCAACTCGACAGTTATGAAAAAGAAGGTCAGAAGATATATACATCAGAAGTCATCGCCGACACGATGCAAATGCTCGATAGAGCCGGTGCAGTAGACGCACCAAATAATAGTCAAATGAGTGAAACCCCCGCTTAAGGGAATTTGGAGGAAAGTATGGCAGCACAAGAAGTAAAAGTTAAATTAAAGAAAAGACGCCGACGTCGCCCGTGTTCGTTCTGTGTCGACAAAGTAACAGTTCTCGACTACAAAGATATTAATAGGTTCCGTAAATTTCAATCAGACCGTGGCAAAATTATGCCTCGCCGTAATTCTGGAGTTTGTGCCAAGCATCAACGTCAATTGGCTTCTGCCATCAAACGTGCCCGCTATATTGGCTTAATTCCGTTCTGCCTAGACTAAAACTAACCAAGGAGTTCCCATGGACGTCATACTTATAAAAGACATGAAACAAAAAGGCCGCTTGGGAGATACTCTCCAAGTTAAAACAGGCTACGCACGTAATTACTTAATCCCTAACGGATTTGCAATTATTGCAACACCCGAAAACGAAAGTCGTTTTAAGACCCTTAAACGCAAAGAAGAAAAAAGATTGCTCAGCCAACGCTCTGAGTTTGAAAAAGTGGCCGCTGATTTAAACGGTAAAACGATAGAAATAGAAGCACAAACACATAAAGGACGCCTCTACGGATCCATAACACCTGCAGACATTGCAAAGGCTATTGCTGAGCAACTCAAACAAACTGTTTCTAAAAGTGACTTAGACATGCCAGCGCATGTAAAAGAAATCGGTGAGCATAAAATTAGTATTTGTTTACATCCAGATCTTGAGTGTGTGATCACATTAACTATCACCTCCAATTCGGAAGTAGATGAGCCTACTGACTTCTACGAAACAGAAGAAGGTGAGCAGGTTGCTGAACAAGCTGAAATCGAAAAAACAGAGCAAGCTGAACGAGTAAAAGCAGCTTCAGAAGCGCAAGCGGAAGAGGAAGCAACAGCTGAAACTGAAGAAACTGACCCAGTAGAAGCCTAATCCTTTCTAGCATTTGGTGGCTTGAGTGGATGTGTTAAAGGAACAGCTCAAGTCAATTCCAGATGATCCCGGAATCTATCAGTTCCTAGATGAGTCTGATCGAATTATATATATTGGAAAAGCGAAAAACCTTAAAAAAAGGGTCTCATCCTATTTTCTAAAAAAGGACCCGCGATTCGATATTAAGACCATTGTTTTAGCAGCTCAGATACGTAACATCAAAACCATAGTTACTCAATCTGAGAACGAAGCATTAGTCTTGGAAAACCAGCTCATTAAACATCATCAACCCAAGTACAATATTGCACTTAAGGATGATAAAACCTACCCCTATATCCGAATCACCACAGAAGATCCTTTTCCTCGTATATTGATTACGCGTCAAAAAATATCAAGAAGTAATGGCTCAACCTATTTTGGACCCTACCCTACTATCGGATCATCCAAATACCTCCTTAGGCTCCTATATGAGCTTTTCCCGTTACGTGATTGCACTCAATCAATATCCCTCACGACTAAACAACCGAAGTGTATTAACTTAGACATAGGGAAATGTATTGGTCCTTGTGTAATAAAAGATAGTAAACCCACTTATGACACCCATGTGAATGAGCTTAAACTACTACTTTCAGGCAAAAACAAAGCCTTAATCAAAACCTTAAAACTAGACATGGAAACAGCGGCAAATTCCCTGCAGTTTGAAAAAGCAGCTCAACTCAGAGATCGACTACAAAAAATTGCAAAACTCTCCGAACGCCAGCATGTAGACATCCCAAGTGACAAAACTTATCACGTGATCGCTAGCTATGATAATGAGGACTTCTACTATTTACTTGTTCAACACATCATCGAAGGTAAACTGTTATATCAAAATGGGTTCTTTCTAGACAAAAAAGATGTTGAAACAGAAGATACATTTATAGCTCAAGGCCTCCTCAACTTTTACGAAAACCCATCCACTATTCCTGATGAGATTATATGTACAGCTAGAGTCAGCTCACATCTCGACGGCAGTTTTATTCCAATCATTTGTCCCCAAAAAGGACAGAAACACACCCTTTTAGACACCGCTCTACGAAATGCCAAACTTGCTACGATCAAACTATCTAGAGATCAAGTTATGCTTTCTGGGGCATCACGGCAAGTAACCGATACACTTAAACAACTGCAGTCCGATTTATCTCTCAAACAGCTCCCTATTCGGATCATTGGGTTTGATATCTCTCATCTCCAAGGAGAAGGTATTGTAGCTTCAGCGGTTATGTTCGAAAATGGCCTACCTAAAAAATCACAGTACCGCCATTTCAAAATTAGAAGTGTTGAAGGAACAAGTAATGACTATGAATCGATGTATGAGGTCGTCCTTCGCAAGCTTAGCCGACTCCTACTAGAAAACGACACTATGCCCCATTTGCTACTCATTGATGGCGGAAAAGGCCAACTAGCGTTCGCGCATCAAGCTATTAAAGAACTCCCATTAAATGAGCCCCCGGAGATTGTTTCTTTAGCTAAGAGACTAGAAGAACTCTATCTCCCAAACCAACCCGTTCCGATCCAGTTATCAAAAACAAACCCAGGCAGACTGTTACTTCAAAGAGTCCGCGATGAAGCCCATCGGTTTGCACTTAGACTACAGCGCAAACAACGCAAGACTATCTTTCAAGAAACCGCGTTAGACGTTATCCCGGGGCTAGGTCCTAAACGAGTGAAATCCCTCTATCTAAAATTTAAATCAATTGATAAAGTTAAGCTAGCGACCCCTGAAGAGCTAAGCTCGATTCCAGGGATAGGCTTAGATCTAGCAACACTTATCCATAAGACTCTAAAACCATGAAAAAACTACCCTTATTTATACTTTTATTCACATTTGGAATCACCGCGGCTTATCCTGTAGGATCCCAAAACCCTTCCCAAGAAAAAAAACTAGAAACAATCACCAAAGAAATTGAACAGAATGAAAGCAAAATTCGATCCCGCAAACGAAAAGAAAAAACCGTAGTTAATAAACTAGGTCGAATCAAGCGTGATATACGCGTTCAAAACAGAAAACTCAGTAGAGCAAAACGCCAGCTCAATCGGTATCAAAAAAAGATTCAATCCACCCAAAAAGAACTTCAAACCATTCAAGCCGACTATCAAGCCCAATCCAACCGATTATCTAAGCGTTTAGTTAGCCTATACAAAAATCAAAACATGGGAATGCTTCAATTTTTATTTTCTCCCACAAACTTCACTGAATCACTAAGTAATTCTTATACATTTGAAAAGCTACTCGACACTGATATTACTCTAGTAAAAACATTGGAAAACCAAGCCCAAAAGATCACCTCAAAAAAAGAAAAACTCGCTTCCCAAAAACAAACTGCAAATACCCTCAAAAAAAATATATTAAGCCGAAAAAAAACACTTCGCCGAAAATCATCTTCGATGGCCAAAAACCTAGGTCAATTACGCAAAGAGATTCGACGATTTGAAAAACGAAACCAAGCCTTATATGAAGATTCTCAACAAATCACAAACCTCATCCAGAAACAACCCGGCAAAAAAATATACTATGGAACCGGCAAGTTTATTAGACCATCTAAAGGGTGGTTATCCTCAAGATTTGGAACCCGTCGTCACCCTATCTTCAAACGGATAATACGCCATACGGGTATCGATCTTGCCGCACCAAAAGGATATGAAATAAAAGCCTCTAATAGTGGCTACATTATTTTTGCAGGGCGAAAGAAAGGCTATGGAAATGTCACAATCATCAATCACGGTTGGAAAGGAAAAAAACGTATCTCCACCGTATATGCCCATCAGTGGCGTATTCTTGCTAAGAAAGGTCAGTTTGTCCGCCGCGGACAACTTATAGGCTATGTAGGAAGCACAGGATACTCCACAGGCCCCCATCTCCACTTTGAAGTGCGCCATAACGGGGTTCCGACAAATCCCCTTAACTATATCAAGCTATGAATCTTATTAGCATCGGTCTCTTCCTAGTCGTTGCTTGCTTAGTCACAACCCCTACTTGGGCCAAAAAACCGGACACTTCTCGCCAAAGTTTCAACCAAGTTCGCCATCTCCTTCAGACCCGTTATATGAACCCTCGAGTAAATTCTAAGTTTCTGAACACTGCTGCAATATCGGGAATGATCGATTCGTTAGGAGACCCTCATACCCAGCATCTAAGCCGTAAACGATATAGACAACTCAAACAACGCTATGTCCAAAAGGCAATTGGAGTGGGCATCCACTACACCATCCAAGATGGCTACCCCATTGTGACGCACGTAGACCCCAACTCCCCCGCAGATACTTCGGGAGTTAACCCGTTCGACAAACTAGTCCAAATCAACACGACACATACCGAAGGTCTCTCCGAAAGAGAGATCAATTCGCTACTTATGGGGCGAAAAAACACGCAAGTAACACTGGAGATCCGTCGCTTCTCTGCAGCAAAACCCCACTTTGCAACCCTCATGCGCCGGCACTATTCTATTGAAGTTGTTCCTGAAACATTGCTCTTTTATGACTCTATTGGCTATATCCGCCTTACCTCATTTGATAGCAAATCCACAGTCAAATCCGTCAGAGATGCGGTAATAAAAGTCAGGCAACAAGGTGCTCAGGCAATCATTCTAGACTTGAGAAACAACACTGGTGGACTACTCAAAAATGCCGTCGCAATAAGTAGCCTTTTTCTCAAAAAAGGAATTATCGTCAAGATTCAAGAACGGGGAAAAAAGAAACGTATTTATCAGGCCAATGGCCATAGTATTTATACCCAAGCACCGCTCGTTATCCTGGTTAATAAAACCAGTGCCTCCGCCAGTGAGATTGTCGCAGGGTCACTTAAAGAACATAAACGAGCAATCATCGTTGGTGAAACAACCTTCGGAAAAGGAACAATCCAACGATTGCGAGCACTCAAAGATGGATCCGCATTACTCTTTACAGCAGGGTATTATCAACTCCCCAGTGGCACCAGCATTCAGGGCACTGGCATCAAACCAGACCGTATAATTGAGTTAAGTGAGGAAGACCGTCTTCTATTATTACTTTCTGAATCGAGCAGCCATCCAGAAAAAGACCTCCAACTACATGCAGCTATAGACATGGCCTTGCTAGAACTCGACAAACATTAGTAGGATGAAGTCCTTATGAGTTCATCCGCACCACTAGCCAAAAACAAGGTCGCGTACTTCAATTACGCCATCCACGACAAAATCGAAGCAGGAATCGTATTGAAAGGCTCTGAAGTCAAATCAATCCGATTAAGAGAAATCACTCTGAAAGATAGCTTCGCACGTGTAATAGGCAATGAACTTTGGCTGTTTAACTGCTACATCAAACCCTACCCCCAAGGGTCCACCTTTAATCCCGAACCTGAAAGAGACCGAAAGCTTCTGCTCAAACGAAAAGAAATAGACAAATTAATAAAAGAAATAGAAACCAATGGACGAGTAGTCATCCCCTTACTCGTCTATCTCTCCAAACAAAACAAAGTCAAAGTCCTTCTCGGCCTTGGCGAACCCAAAAAGATGCATGATAAGCGCAAATCGATCAAAGACAGAGAAACGAAACGAGAGATTGATCGCGCGATCAAATCCAATTAGGCATAAGCCAACGGATCAGATATCCCAGCCTCTGCAAACCCCTTGAGTCGCAGATCACAAGCCGGACATTTGCCACAAGCCGGACGATGCCCTTCGTAGCAAGTATGAGTCGACTCATACCAATCCAAATGTCCCAACGCTTTCATCCTTAGAACTGTTTCGGCCTTCGTTAATGTCATTAATGGGGTGAGAATGTCAAAATCGTAGTCCATCCCTAAACTAAGCGACTGCTTTAAGGACTTAACAAAGTCATCCCGACAATCCGGATAGCCCGAATAATCCGTTTGGCAAACCCCTGTATAGATAACCGAGGCGCCTCTTTGATGAGCAATCACTGCAGCAACACTAATAAAAAATAAATTACGACCCGGTACAAATGTAGTTGGCAAACCACCCTCTGGAGTCGTTATCTCTTCATCATGACGCGTCAGCGCATTCGCCGTTAAGTCATTAATAAATGGGAGTGCCACTTCTTGAAAGCTCGCACCGGCTAGTTGAGCCAAAACCTTGGCTTGATCCAACTCGATGCGATGCCGCTGACCATAGTTAAAGGCAACACAATGCACAGAATCAAAAGACTGAATCGCTTCAGCCAAACAAGTCGCGCTATCTTGTCCCCCGGATAATAGAACTATCGCTTCTTTACTCATTGGAACTCCTCGACGCAGGCACCCGATAAAACCAATAGGTCACAGGTTGTGCCAATTGGGCAGGTCCCTGCCTATCTTTTTCCCATTCTACCAAGTCATCCCAGTTTTGGAATCGATTATGAGGACTCACCAAAGATTCTATTCGAAGGTATCGCTGACCTTCTTCTTTAACAACCACTAAACCAGGGCCACTCGTTTTTCCTTTCTGACTCACAATATGTTCATAGAAATTACGGCCCTGGCCATTTTGCCAATAGGTAATGGTTCGCTCTGTTTTCAAAATGCCCACTTCAACGGCGCCCAATGGAGCCTTATCCAAGTAGCCGTAGCTACCTTTCAGAATCGTTGGCTGCATCCCAAGCCCAAATTGAGGAGAACGCGTAAAGTCACCTCGATACTCCCCTATAAACTCTGTTACCGGGTTTGGATCAAATTCAACTAAAATCCCTGTACGAATCCCTTCTGTCTCATTATATTCATACAAAAACCCAACCTTATTAAATGGCCCCAAGTGCCCTCCTAAATATAGACTATACCCAGAAGATCCAGTTCCTAACGGAAAAACCCTATTGGCTAACACCCCCCATCTCACCTCAGTATCTATCCAATACAACTTAGTTCGATAAAACAAATAACTTTCAATTGAATTCAAACCAGTCTGATCAGACCCCATCCAATTAATCCAAGATCCATGTGCACCAAATCCACTGACAAGTGTCTCCTCAATACTTAAAATTAACCCTTTATATGAGGTCTGGCCTCGTCCTTCCAAGTCTTCTACCCCAGGCACTTGGTCAAACATCGAGGTAATATCCGGGTTCGGAGATCTTAGATACCGCGTCTCTCCTAATTTAGCACTCCATGAGAACTGTTGATTAATATCCGTGTAATACCCCAACCACTCCATATAGAGTTCATCAACCTTTGGGTTCCATGTAGAGACATGTAAAAGATCATAGTTACTCCGCAATACCGATGTCATTCGCAATCCTGGCGATATAAATGTTGTATTCCGAAACTGTAAGTTCCTTAGATTAAAGTGGTCGTGCCAAAAATGCATTCCCATACTCAAATCCCAATCCCCTGCCATAGATGCCGTATGAGGCAAATACACTCCTGACGGGACCGGGATAAATGAACTCGCCGTCACGTTCAGCGACAACACTCCCACTATTAATAACCCCTTCACTAGTCGCTTCATTTGAAAAAGTATACGCAATTAGTCTTTTGTCACCAAGTCTTTCGCCTAGTCCCTCTTGTAAAATCGACTCTCCCTTGTTAAAGTCTTACCTACGTCGCGGGGTGGAGCAGTGGTAGCTTGTCGGGCTCATAACCCGAAGGTCGTTGGTTCGAATCCAGCCCCCGCTACCAAAATAACAAAGGCCCCTTGTGGGTCTTTTTTATTTTGAGGGGACCGCATCTACCCAACAACAATAGCTCAATCGCTCCGAAGGCGAATGTAAATCTTATATCAAAAAAAAGTCGGTGGTTTTCTACAGACTTGAGAGCTTTTCCTCCCCACTCTATAATACTTTCATGGCAAAAGCAGAAGGACTCACATTACCGTTCGATGACCCTGAAAAAGTCAGAGTCGATCTACTCGAAACGTTTCCATACGAAGGCGAACGTCAGTTCATTACTTATGAAACAGCAGAGTTCTCTGCGGTATGTCCCTATTCTGGACTTCCTGATTATGGCGACTTCATCATGGAGTATGTTCCCAATGGAAATATCGTAGAACTCAAATCACTTAAGTACTACATTACTTCTTATCGAAATATTGGGATTTACCAAGAAGATGCCACGAACAAGTTGTTTCAGGATCTATACAAGTTACTCAATCCAACCTATCTCAAGATCACAACGATCTATAACCCTCGCGGCGGTATCGACACTACCTGTGAGATCGAAAAAGGAACTAAGTAACGAAGTTCTTGATCATATCCTTACCTAGCTTGGTAAGAATAGATTCGGGATGGAATTGAACGCCTTCTACGGACAACTCTTTGTGACGAACCCCCATAACAATGCCATCATCTGTTTGAGAGGTTACTTCTAATGTGTCTGGTAAACTTGCCGGATCCAATACTAATGAATGATAGCGAGTCACTTCAATCGGAGACTCTAGCCCTTGAAACACCCCTTTGCCATCATGGGTAATCATCGAGGTTTTTCCGTGCATAATACTCGGCGCATAAGTGACCTTCGCACCAAATACTTCTCCAATGGCTTGATGGCCTAGACACACACCCAAAATAGGAGTCTTGCCGGCAAACTCACGAATAACGTCTTTCGTAATCCCTGCATCCGCTGGCCGACCAGGTCCTGGAGAAATCACAATATGAGATGGGTTCTTGGCCCGAATCTCATCCACTGTAATCGCATCATTTCGAAATACTTCTGGATCCTGCCCCAACTCACCAAAATATTGGACTAAGTTGTAAGTAAAACTATCGTAATTGTCGATCATTAGTAACATAGAAATTGTCCTTTATTAGTCATCGGTGCTCAGTACTGATTTTCTTTTATAACAGGCGGCAAGCATCCCTCGAGCCTTATTTCGGGATTCTTGATATTCCTTTTCAGGATCCGAGTCAGCAACAATTCCAGCACCAGCTTGTATCTGAAACAAACCGTCACGATGCATTAAAGTCCGAATAATAATACAAAGATCCATATTCCCTCGAAAATCAAAATACCCTAACGCGCCACCATAAGGACCTCGTCTTTCAGGCTCCATCGATTCAATAATTTCGATAGCCCTAACCTTAGGCGCCCCACTTAACGTCCCTGCAGGGAATGTCGCTCGAAAAAGGTCGAATGCGTTACATCCTTCTTTAAGGGTTCCTTCCACGTTGGAGACCATATGCAAGACATGAGAATATTTTTCTACCGTCATCAAGTCGGATGTTTCTACAGAGTTATATTCACAGACTCGACCCAGATCGTTTCGGCCTAAGTCTACCAACATAATGTGCTCCGCTTTTTCTTTTTCGTCAGACTTCAAATCCTCAATCAGAGCCGTTTCATCTCCACCTGTACGTAATCGAGTCCCAGCAATCGGGCGTAATGTGGCTCGCCCATTTTGACAACGCGACAGTATCTCAGGTGAGGATCCAACAATTTGGTAATCCCCAAAGTTAAAATAGTACATATAAGGTGACGGATTAATCGATCTCAGTTTGCGATACACATCAAACGGATGAGAGTCGGACTTCAGCGAAAATTTTTGTGACAAAACTAACTGAAAGACATCCCCTTCATAAATATTCTGCTTAACCTTTTCGACATGGGAGATAAAATCCTCTTTTTCGTAATTGGACTCAACCCCTTGAAACACATCAACATCACTTAGGTCATATTTATCAAAAATAGGAAATTGCATTGGCTTCATCAACATGTTTTTAATTTCATCGATGCGATGCGCTGCATCTTGTTCTTCCCCTGGTTCAGCCAAAGAAACAACAATAACCTTCCGCTCAGCATGATCAAATACTAATACCGATCGTGGAAAAATAAATTGTGATTTGGGAAAATCTACGCCTGTTTTCTGAGCAAATTTAATGGACTCAACTGCGCCAATCACTTCCCAGGAGAAAAATCCTACTGCACCACCAACAAACGGAGGAAGCTCATCCGAATCTTTCAAATTAAAAGACGCTACCATGGACTCCAATATATCTACGGGGTTCCCAGTTAGTTTCTCAACAACGTCCCCTCTCGTTACGGTAATCGTGTCATCTTCCGCCAAGAAGGTACATATGGGGTCTAGGCCAATAAAGGAGTACCGCGCAACACTATCCCCACCAATAACACTTTCCAATAAAAAACTGTTGGGTTGATCCAGCTTTAAATACGCTGAAACAGGGGTGTTAATATCATCCAGGACTTCTTTAACTACAGGAATGAGTGTGGTTTGTTTCATTTAGGCTCCAATTCGCTAGATATAATACCGTTGTTTGAGTCTCTCGTCATCCCGATTCCCTTCCTGTATACTTTTCTTCTATGTCCGAAAAAGAAACAATTGATCTCAAAAAAACCGTAAATCTCCCTCAAACGGAGTTCCCTATTCGAGCGGGACTAGTCAATTTAGAACCCGCTCTTTTGGACCAATGGAAGTCCTTAGACATGGACCAGTATCAAGGCAACTCTAGCGATAGTACCTATACGTTGCATGACGGACCACCCTACCCCAACGGCAATATCCATATAGGACATGCGCTTAACAAAATTCTAAAAGACCTCGTCATTCGGTCTCAACGACTCTATGGCAAACAAACGCCATACCGACCCGGTTGGGACTGTCACGGACTACCTATCGAAACACAACTATTAAAGAAGCTCAAAAAAGACGGCGTCGATGTCTCTCAAAAAGATATCACTTGGTTCCGTGATCAATGCAAAGCCTTCTCTCTAGATTATGTAGAGACTCAGAAAAAAGACTTTCAACGCCTCGGTATCTGGGCTAACTGGGACAATCCATATCTCACACTCAATCATGACTACGAAGCAAAGGTAGTCGAATCCTTTGGGAAACTGGCCCAAAACGGACTCGTAAGCAAAGGCCGTAAGCCCATTCATTGGTGCCCAAGTTGCCAGACAGCACTAGCAGAAGCCGAAATCGAACATGATGATCACCGATCACCATCTATTACAGTTAGATTCGCCGTCTCTCAAGCCAGTGACGCGTTAAAGGCAATCATTGGTGACACACCAGTCGATGTCTTAGTTTGGACCACAACGCCTTGGACACTACCTGCTAACGTAGCCATCGCTGCTCACCCTGACTTCACTTATGTCATAAGCAAAACCCCTAAAGGAACTTATATTCACGTCAAAGAGCTCACCGACACCCTCTCCACATTATTGGAATGGGAAAGCGTTGAATCATTAGGCGAACTGACAGGCGAACAGTTAAAAGGGACCGTAACAACTCATCCTTTATACGAACGCCCTTCTGCTATATACAACGCCGATTATGTGACAAAAGAAGATGGAACAGGGTTCGTTCATATTGCACCAGGACATGGACAAGACGATTATATCGTTGGCCAACAAAATGGACTCCCCACAATCATGCCTATCGATGGCAAAGGCTGCTTCACTGACGAAGTCCCGGATCTAGAAGGTCAAAAGATATTCGATGCAAACAAAACAATCGGCATGGCTCTCGACGAAAAAGGGACATTGCTCAAACTTAAATTCATCAAACACAGCTACCCACACTGCTGGCGCTGTAAGAATCCTGTAATCTTCCGTGCTACTGAACAGTGGTTCGTCACAATGGACACACCAATGACAAATGGACCGCTTGAAGGACAAACCCTTCGTGAAGCGTCGCTCAAAACAATCAACGACAATGTAAGTTGGGTTCCCGATTGGGGAATCAAACGCATCACCGCGATGGTCAGTGGCCGTCCCGACTGGTGTATCTCTCGCCAACGGAAATGGGGAATCCCAATCCCAGCCATTACGTGCCAAGACTGTGGGCACTCTGAGACTCACGGTGCGATCAACGATGCAATCTCAGCACTCTTTGCTAAAGAAGGCGCCGGTGTTTGGTTTAGTAAATCACTACAAGAAATGCTCCCAGATCATACTAACTGTCCCAAATGTAAAACAGACACAATGGCAAAAGAAACCGACATCTTAGATGTATGGTTCGAGTCTGGTGCCAGCTTTGCATCAGTAGTTCCTAACCCACCTGCTGATATGTACCTTGAAGGCTCTGACCAACATCGTGGTTGGTTCCAATCGTCATTACTGATTGGTCTCGGAGCAACCGGCCAAGCCCCATTCAAAACAGTCCTCACTCATGGATTCATCGTAGATGCGAAGGGCAAAAAAATGAGCAAGTCCTTAGGCAACGTGATTAGCCCAGAACAAATTATTAGAGACTATGGCGCAGACATTCTTCGATGGTGGGTCGCTAGTACTAACTTCAAAGATGATGTCAGTATTTCTCAGGACATCCTTAAGCAGGCTCGTGATAGCTTCGGAAAAGTCCGTAACACAATTCGGTTCTTAATTAGTAATCTTTATGATTTTGATTATGAAACGCAATATATCTCACCAGAAAATCGAGAAACAATTGATCAATTTGCTATTAACGAACTACACACCCTCTCTGCGACCCTAAAAGATGACCACTACAAAAACTTTAACTTTCACAAAGTCACTCAAGACATTCATCATTTTTGCTCAGTCACACTCAGCGCCAACTATCTTGATGGCGTCAAAGACTGCTTATATTGCGAGGCCTCTAATTCACCCAAACGGAAAAGTACTCAATCCACAATGTACGATCTAGCAAACACACTAATCAAACTCATCTCTCCGATCCTAGTATTTACAGCGGAAGATGCTTATAAGCATTTTAACCGACCTGACAAAAAGAAAAGTGTTCACTTAGAACAACTCCTAACGACAAAAGAAGACGACATGGGAATAGCCGACCTTATGGGAATGCTATACAACCAAAAAAGCACCATCTACAAAGACCTAGAAATCGCCCGCCAAGACGGAACCATTAACAAAATATTGGAAGCCGTTGTCGAGTTCGAAATTGATCCTAAGTTCAAAACCGCTATCGACTGGACGCAATACCTCATCGTCAGTGCCGTTATCATTACTGAAAAAGAAGGCGCTGATACCCCCCAAAACATCAAGATCAGCAAAACACCTCATCCGAAGTGTCAGCGTTGTTGGCGTCACCTACCCGTGAACGACAATACCGTTTGCGAGCGTTGTGACGACGCTATCTCAGCTTAATTATTAGCCTATAAGGAGCTCAACATGTCTCAAAAATACAATATCTATGGAATCGGAAACGCTTTAGTTGATACTGAAATCAAAGTTGAACCCGAAGTACTAACCGAACTTAACCTCGAAAAGGGCGTAGTAACGCTCTTAGAAAATGAAGAGCAGCTCAAAAAACTAGAATTACATTTTAAAGATGCCGAGCAAAAGCAAGCCAGTGGGGGATCCGCAGCAAATACAGTTATTGGCGCAAATCAAATGGGCGCAACTTGCTATTTTTCATGCAAAGTCGCAGATGACCAAGCCGGTCAGTTCTACCTCCAAGATTTTGAGAAAAATAATATCCCTACCAATCTCACCACAAACAACCTACCTACAGATGGAAAAACAGGCACTTGCCTTGTTTTTATTACCCCTGATGCAGATCGAACAATGGCACCCTATTTAGGAATTAGTGCCACCTTCGCTCAATCTGAGATTAATGAAGACGTCCTTAAGCAATCTGACTATCTCTACATCGAAGGGTACCTAGTTACATCTGAAACCGGAAAGGCCGCGGCTATCCATGCTAGAAAAATTGCAGAAGAAAACGACATCAAAGTAGCAATGACACTTTCGGACCCCAACATGGCCAAATATTTCCGTGATGGCCTAGACGAAATGATCGGTGATGAAGGTCTAGATATTCTATTCTGTAACGAAGATGAAGCGTTAGAATATGCCCAGACTAGCACGTTAGAAGAAGCATTAATGTTTCTAGCACCCGTAGCAGAACAAATCGTTGTAACCCTCGGCGAACGAGGCGCAATTATCCAAACAGATGAAGAAGTCTTCTCCATTGATGCCTTTGACACCAAGGTAATCGACACATTGGGTGCTGGCGACTGTTTTGCGGGCGCTTACCTCGCCGGGCTAACCCAAGGATACTCTATCCAACATGCTGGCGAACTCGCCAACTATGCGGCCTCTCGTATTGTTAGCTACTTTGGACCACGTCTCTCTGACGCACTCGTAAAAGACATCAATGCCTTCCAAGAAGACCTCACTTCACCCCAAAACGCGTTTAGCGCGCTTAAAGAGCTTAATTAATTTGATTTAATTTGGAGCACATCAGCCTTTTTTTTAAAAAAAGAAGGTGATCTCTTATCTTCTCTACTAATTAGTTTAGGAAGAGATGGGCCATTTTAATTCTGGTTTTTCCACAGGTAAATTACTTTTATTCTCAAGTAATTCTCCAAACCAACCCTGCCATTAAATTTGGATGAGATATGGCATTTTTCGTGGAGGGCGCTTATTAACTAATAAGTGACCGGAGCGAAAATGACATAGGTCGCCAAATTTATGGCAGGTCTTATACAGCGCCTGCGGCTGAGAGAGCTCGAATTCACTTCGAGCGAACGTGATCGATCTGCGCCCTTAAAGGCGCATGTGGATCTTATACAAAAAGTATAACGGAAATATATACGAAGCTTGATGCTAGGAATGAAAAATATACTGGGTGATTTCTGTATTTCATAATTAAAGTCCTTTGTTGTTAATTCTCCCCCCTGAACAATGGCAATAACGTGGAATCATCTTCGGTTAATGTATCGAATATTTATGGTTTATTTTTCAAGCGGCACTGAGCTTAGGTTTCACAGGCTCATTTACACACAAACTATCATCAACTAGCCCAGGTACAAACGTCGAATCATACACATCCACAAAGCGCACTAATTCATCACCCAAACCAGAATCTAAAGGGTCTATAAACCACTATTTGGAGAAAGCGACCCATACGTAGACGGTTGGCGATCACCAATTCCATTTAAACTTGGCGGTGGGCCATAACCACCTTGTGTCCCCTGAGAACCCTGAGTGGGTTGTGATGCTTGCCATATAAGCGGCACTTGCCCCACTACAGGAACATTGTTTATTCTGACAAGATCTCCTACTTGAGACAAAGGAACATCAACACCAGTCGGAGACAAGGCGTCCCAAATAAAAACATTTCCAGGATATGGGTCTTGTCCAGGATATGGATCTTGAGCCAATTGAAAAGTTAGACCATCCCCAGGAACCCAATTTGGATCATACGAGCCCGTAGAAGGAACACTATAGGTATGATCTTGAGAGTACTGCCCACCCATCCAGTTAGGGTCAGATGGTTGGCGACCAATACCATTTGAATCCAGCCCATCTGAATACACTTGAGGCGCCAGTTCCTGACTCGGTTCTTGAGTCGCCCGCAAAAGAATCGAAGGCCGCTCCGAGGGGCTAACCATATAATACATGGCGCCGTGCTGAGACTGAGTTGGTGAAGGACTTCTGCTTACTGGATTCATCTCAAAAGACTAATCAAGAACATCGGTCGTGACAAGCCCTTAGATCAACAACACCCTAAGCCGCCTTCTCAGTCAAATAACCTTGATACAGCTTATCCAACATCTTGGCCGTAAGTGCCATATCGGTGCCTGGTATCATCGACAATCGAATTTGTTTAACACCTGGCGAGTCAGACTCGCCACCATAGAACCCCGCCATCCCCGCACTAAGTACCGTTCCATAAGCTTTTCCGTCTTGATCAGGGAAGCCAATATCCTTATAGGCCACCTTGCCTCGTTCAGCACAATACATAGAGAACTCTGTTGAATCGAAACGAGAATCTTCAAACTGACAAACAAAATAAATAGCCCCATCTGGCTTCGTTGTGTAAATAGGCGTATCCAAAGAGGACAAGGCCTTGTGAAAGGCTTCTGACATCTCTTGGTATACAACTTCTTGCTCATGAACTCTTTTAATTAATGCATCTGGATCTAGCTTCATTTGATTAACAAGCACCTTTTGCCCCAAATCATTTGCCCCCAATGTCGTCGACGCTAAGTTTTCAGCCTTTGCGATAACATCTGGGGACGCAATCATTGCCCCGACCCTTAATCCACATGCCGCAGCATTCTTAGATAATGTAGTCGCCACAATAATCGGCGCCGTTGGGTCATTTTCAAGGACCTCTAGTCCTGATGATGGCTCTAACTCTGAATTCAACTTAATACCTGTATAAGCTTCATCAGTAATCACCCATCCATCAACATCTTTCATAATGTCTACTAACCCACTCAAATACTCAGGAGACATCAGTCTACCTGTTGGGTTCGAAAGCGTTTCAACAACCAACGCTTTAATACCACTCTCATTAACCCAAGCGCCCACCTCATCAAGCGGCGGATGAGAAAACTCTAGTTCTTTGGTCTCAGGATTAATTAGCTGTCCAAAATTCAGTGACTCAACCGGCAATCCCAAGTTCTGTCTAGCAAGACTCTTTGTATTCGAATATGACGGACCAAACACTCCTACCTTCTGCCCTGTTCCACGACCTACTGTCAAAAGTTGAGATAACTGAATAGCATCAGTACCACCTATCGTTAACAAAATTTGTTTCTCCGCATCAATAGTCTTCATGGGCAATCCCAATAATGTTAAAAACTGATACATCGCCTGTTTCGCAGCAGGTTGACCTGCAGTTGGGGAATAGGGAATATTCGTGGTGGTTTGCCCTACAGACGCTAAGCCTTCTTTTAAGAACGTTGGGACATCCAAGTTCCCAATACACAATACTTGAGCAGAAACGTCATTAGCATCCGGTCTCACCTTGAACGCCCCAATTGCCGAGCGTATTGGTGAGCACTGCGACTCATTCGCCAAGGCAGATAGAGTAGAGGTTTGAGAGACAAGTTCAGATGCACTAGAAACCTTAAGGGACCGAAAACAGTCTAAAACGCTTCGATGAATAGGAATCAATAAAGACATTTTCTTAGTATTCATTTCAGGAAACCGAAACACACTCTTATCATCTTGTCTCGAGTATGTGGGGATCGATACAGAATCAAAGCGACTCTTTTCAGCTTTCTTCCCGTTATCCACACCAACACCATATCCAGCTAAACCTGAGACCAATACGGGAACCGTTCGCGTTAACATTTGTTTTATTCCGTACATAGACAATCCTTTTAACATATCTACGAAACAGGGAGTGCAAGGGAGAAACGAATCCTGTTTATAAACACATTCAGTTAATTTTCTACTATATTAATAGCAGTTAGTGAAATTTTATTAAAAAAACAAAGTAAAGACAAGAAAAAAACTATTCAACTCAAAAACAAAAAAGTTCGTTGACACTTACTTACATGGATGTAAGTATTGACGCCATGAAACAGCGAATAATAGAAAAAGCTACGTCACAACTCCTATCGGGGGGCTATGACGCACTCAACTTTAGCGAAATTGCTAAGGACCTGGATATTACCCGTGCCAATATCCATCACCACTTCACTAACAAAGAAGGCTTGGCTCTAGATGTCTTATCTATTTATGAAATGCGACACGCTGAATTCATGACAAGTCTCGCTATAGCGAACCCAGACAACTTCCCCAACTTCATCGCCGCAATGGAGCAGGCCATGATTCAAATGATCACTGAGAGTAACGGTAAATGTATCTGTATGTGTACTCAAATCGTCGGCGAAGCCAATATTCCAGATCAAATCAAGCTAACCGTACAAGGCTATTTTGACCGTGCAACAACTCTTTTTGAAGAGTTGATCATCGCATCCCAGAAAAAGGGAACACTCACAAAGGATATCAAACCCAAAACGTTAGCATTAATGACACATACCTTCTTAATCGGAATTATTCGGACCGTAATCATCGGAACGAATAACACCGACTACATGAAGGCGTTGCCAGGCATGCTAACGGAATGGATTTCACATTATCAACCAATAAAAAATATAAACGAAAAGGGAGTAAATTAAATGAGAAATAAACCAAGTTTTGGAGAAAAATGGATCCGGTGGGTCATGGGGCATAGGGCATTAGTCATCGCCGCATCAATCGCATTGGTCATGATCACAGCAAGTGGTCTCCAAAAGTTCAAATTATCCAGTGATTATCAGTACTTTTTCCAAGAAGACAACCCCATTCGGTTGGCCTTCGACAAACTACAAAATGTCTACACCCGTGACGACTCTGTCATTATCGGAATTAACCCACCGAACGACACGGTCTTCAATAAAAAGACCCTAGAATTGGTCAACAAGCTAACCGAACAAGCATGGCAAGTCCCTTATTCTTATCGCGTAGATAGTATAAGTAACTTTCAAAACACTGAAGCCAATGGCGATGACCTAATTGTCAGAGACTTCGTAAGAGAAGGAGACTCCTTATCACGAACTCAAATCGCTAAAATAAAAGCTCTCGCGTTAAAAGAACCCTTACTAGTTGGCCAAAACCTTAACAAAAACGGAACAGTCACTGCGATAAGTATTCGTGTAAATCTACCCGGACAGTCACAATTGGAAGTCCCCGAAGTAGCCAATTTTGTTCGAGAAATGGTTGCTGAAATCAAAAAAGAATACCCCCACCATGACTTCTATCTATCTGGTCGGGTAATGATGAACAACGCCTTTAACGAAGCCAGCATGAAGGACATGAGCACGCTAACCCCATTGATGTATCTCATCATATTGGTAATGACGCTCTTATTCTTAGGAAGCTTTTTTGCAACACTCTCCACATTCGTTATCCTTTTCTTCTCAGTACTCGGCGGAATGGGAATAGGGTTTTGGTTGGGAATACCTCTAACACCTCCTAGCTCTATCGCACCTATCGTAATCCTTACCCTAGCCATCGCAGACTCCGTTCACATACTCAAATCCGTCAAAGGTTACATGCAAGAAGGTATGGAAAAAAACAAAGCCATCATTGAAGGTGTTCGAGTCAACTTCCAACCGGTCTTCCTAACCAGTCTTACAACTGCCATTGGGTTCCTTTCACTTAACTTAAGTGAGATGCCACCCCTTCATGACTTAGGAAACATCACCGCAATTGGTGTCGCATTAGCCTTACTGTATTCAATTACATTGCTTCCAGCATTAGTAAGCATTCTTCCTTTTCGCGTCAAAATCAAGCAAGGTGAAGCGGCAAAAGATGGCCACAGAATTGCCAAAAAATTCTCAGAATGGGTAATCCGACGCCGCGTGATGATCGTTGCATCAATGTTAATGGGATCCTTTTTCTTCTTCTTCCAAATATCTCAATTGGAACTTGATGATCGATTCGTTAACTATTTCTCCAAAAAGATAGAGTTCCGTCAGCATACTGAATGGTTCAACCAAAACATATCAGGGATCTACCAAATTCATTACGATCTTCAATCCAAAGACAGCCAAGGAATTACGGATCCGGAGTTTTTACAAAACGTTGATAACTTCGTCCAAATGTTTAGAGATGTCCCAGAGGTAAAACATGTAAACAGTATTACAGATACCTTCAAGCGTCTTAACAAAAACATGCATGGCGACAACCCTGCGTATTACAAACTACCAGGCAAAAGAGATTTGGCAGCCCAATACCTACTCCTATATGAAATGAGTCTCCCTTATGGATTGGACTTAAATGACCAAATCAACGTTGATAAATCCTCCACTCGAGTGATCGTCACTATTGCTGACATTTCCACATCCACCTTCATTCGATTGGGAGATATGGGTACCGAATGGCTCAAGACCAATACACCAGAGTACATGCACACTGAGGGAACTAGTCCGACACTAATGTTCTCGCATATCACTGAAGACAATCTTCGAGCCATGTTCTGGGGAACCTTATTGGCATTCTTCTTAATCACACTGGTCATGATTGTGGCACTAAAAAGTGTTAAGTACGGATTAATCAGCTTAATCCCAAACATCATCCCTGCCGGAATTGCAGTCGGAATATGGAGCTTAACGATGGGAAAAGTTGGATTCGCAATCTCAGTTGTTGGTTCTGTAACATTGGGAATCATCGTAGACGATACGGTTCATTTCTTAACCAAGTATGTCCGTGCCAAAAGAGAAAAAGGACTTACCCCTGCCGAAGCGATTCGTGATTCATTTGAGAATGTTGCCTCTGCACTCATCGCAACCTCAGCTATCTTAATCTTAGGCTTGGGCGTAATGATGTTCTCAGCATTCAAAATGAACTGGGTACTCGGAACATTATCTGCAATCACTATTGCCATCGCACTCTTGATTGATTTCACACTCTTACCCGCATTGCTCTACATCATAGATAAAGACTCAGACACAGAAGGAGATAAAAATGACTAAAACAAAACTATTACTACTTGGTATGATTCTAGTAAGTTTCAGCCCGCTAAACGCAATGACTCCCGAAGCAAAAGGATTGGACATTGCCCAAAAAATCGATGCTCACGATCAAGGTTGGGGCAGTCAGGTCGCTAATGTTGTGATGGTCCTTCGTAACCGTCACGGCCAAGAAAGCAAGCGTAAAATGGTCATCAAGTCCTTAGAAGACACAATCAAAGGCGATGATATGGGCGACAAAGCGCTCACCTTATTCAAAACACCTAAGGATGTAAAAGGGACTAGCTTCTTGAGCTTCACTCATACTGAAGGTCCTGATGAGCAGTGGTTGTATCTACCCGCCTTACGACGCGTTAAGCAAATCGCATCCGATAACAAAAGTGGTCCTTTCATGGGCAGCGAGTTTGCATTCGAAGATATCTCGACCCAAGAAGTTGGCAAGTACACCTACAAGTTCTTGAGAGATGAATTCATCAACAAAGAAGCCGGGTTCGTATTTGAACGATACCCTGTAGACAAAAAATCAGGGTATACCAAACAAGTCGTTTGGGTAGATGCCATAGAATATCGCATTCACAAAATTGATTTCTATAACCGACGCAATGCCTTTTTCAAAACGCTAACTTACGAAAGATATGCTAAGTATACAAAAAACATTTGGCGTCCAAGCAAAATGGCTATGGTGAATCACATCACCGGAAAAAGCACTGAGTTAATCTGGAACAACTATGCATTCAACAAAAAGCTTAGTGTAAGAGACTTTGATAAGAACGCACTGAAACGACTCAAATAAAATGAAACCACTTATTTGTCTTCTACTATTACTGTTTATCTCCCCGGCCATCCAGGCTTGGGAGATCTCAAACGAACTCTCGCAAGAATCCCGCGTCTATCTACAAGATGGCAGTTTTGGGAATACTGACTCTGTAGCATTAACAACTACATTCCAACCGGATATCAGTCATTCTTGGGATGATGATCGAATGGTCATATCCATACTCCCTTACTTTAGAAGTTCCAGTCCAGATCAGGAACGCTCTCAAGTGGATATCCGAGAAGCTAGCTTCGTTGGGTCTTGGGAATATGTAGAGCTTCGTGCAGGAATCAGCCAAGTCTATTGGGGCGTAACCGAAAGCCAACATTTGGTAGACGTGATCAACCAAACAGACTTCGTTGAGAACAGTGATGGGGAAAGTAAATTGGGTCAGTTAATGATCGCACCTACTCTAGTCACAGACTATGGAAACCTCTCGTACTTTTTCCTCCCTCATTTCCGGGAACGAACGTTCCCCGGAAGCGCTGGTCGATTCCGTACTGAGTTAGTCGTAGATACTAATAACCCGATCTATACCAATGATGAAAAAGAAGCGCATGTCGACCATGCTTTTCGCTATACCAATTACATAGAAGGCGTTGAATATGGCCTATCCTACTTCACCGGAACAGATAGAGAGCCACTCTTTGTCCAAGAAAATGAAAGCCTACGCCCTAAGTATGTACAGATGCAGCAATTCGGTCTTGATGCTCAGTATGTCACTGGGGCGTGGGCATTCAAGTTCGAAGGAATTAATAAGAACCGCGAAGACCTCTCTTCCTATTATGCCCTTACTACTGGTGTCGAATACACCTTTGGTAACGTCTATAAAGGAATGGATATCGGTGTCCTAGCTGAGTATCTCTATGATGATCGTGGTACAGGAAGCCAAGCCTTCTTCCCCAACCATGTATTCAGTGGCGCATGTCTTGCGTTCAACAACGAACAAGACACCAACATTCTGGCTGGCTTCTTGTATGACGGGACTAAGACACGCTTCAACTCATTCCGAATGGAAGCGTCTAGCCGGATCAACAACCAGTGGAAATGGGCCGTTGAAATAAACAGCATCTTCAATACCCTATCCGATCAACCATTCTATAGTTTTCGCAATGATGACTATGTACAGTTGACCTTGTCGACTTATTTTTAGTCGTCATCCCCAGGCACCACAATCATCGAGCGGTTATTCGCATATGGCGTTTCTTGGACCTCTGTCATGGTCTCCATTTCCTTGAGGACCTTCACAATCCGATCTGAGGCCTCATTGATCATCTCCGCATATTTAAGAAGTTGATCAGGAGCCTGAGCCGATTTAAGTGTATAGGCAATCGTCTTTATCGCTGTTAACGGATTAAGCACCTCATGATGCAGTGTCACTACCGTCTTAACAATTGTCTCCAACTGAACACGCTGAGTATGCGTTTTTTCCAACTCTAATTTAATCTGCTCATAGGGACGAATACGATCAAAAATGATCCCCACTTGTGCTTGAATCGTAGATAACGTTTTTAGATCATCCTCAGTATAAGGATCCTCGGATAATTTTTCATCAAAAACAAACACCGCCTCTAAGCCAGACTGCAAAAATATTGGCATTAGAATAGACTTATTACTCAAGGTATTTTGATCTAAGACATCCTTAAGGTCATCCGAAAACCGACTCATCCGACTCACGTCGCTATTCTTTAAAACAAACCTAATCACTTGATCCGGAATAGGGTGCAGACATACAATCCGCCGAATCCCTATATACTCCTGACACTCACCAATCACTGTCTTAATCAAACTCTCTCTATCCCCTACCCCTGCCAAGGCCTTGATTAAGTGGTTAAGCAGCTCCTTCTCGTCATACCATCCCCTCACCCATTTTTTATCCAACGGCGTCTGAATAAACAAACGAATCCGATTGGCACACTTGGCCCAAAATAGCCCCAAAACAACAACGCCTATAGACTGAAAAATTAAGTGAGAACTCGATACCAACACGGCAATAAACGAGCCAACCAACACAATCGATACCATCCCATAAGAAACGGACCTCGTGATCCCCAACCTAATATCCATCAGTTCATGTTTGGTAATGGCATAAACCATAATGGTTAAACTTGCGGTGATAAAAAAAATCCCCGGGGGAAAAATCTCAACCCCATAATTCCCAAGGTAATCGAGTGCTGCTAAAAAATAAATTAATAACGCAACAACGGTATATCTTAATTGCACCTTTAAAGGGTTTTTAACTCGCTGCGATTTCTTATAAACCACATATAATCCCCACGACGCCACAGTACAGGTTTGTAAAACATGAAAAGGGTGAAGCAAACCAGCCTTAGGATAATACCCCCAAGGGTAAGAATAAATCCCTGATACAAACAGGTTATTACTCATATCCAATAACGCCATCAATGCGGCGATACTATATGATAAATACACCCATTTTCGGTTTTGATTTTCTTCCGAAACTTCAACTAAGAAGTGAAAAAAACAGGTGGGTAGAAAAAATATAATAAAATACCCTGATTTTGCGGCAATGTAGGCCAATTCAGGGTTGGATACATAAAACAATACCGCAATCGAAACCTGCCAAAAAAACGTGGTCACGCCAAGCAGAAAAAACGTAATGTTTTTTCGACACTGCCACCCTTTTGAAAGCACATACCCGCCCAAAACAAGAAAGTATATGGCAGATAAAAATGGAATAACGGAATACATCATAATCAATTTCCAAATGGGGTAGATTGTGAAAGGGGGAGTGTTAGATCCTTAGTATATCAAACACAAACTATCGTGTGGATTTTAAGATTTTTTCAGGCCAAGGGGCACCCGATTGAGAGAAATAGTTAACAAATATTTGATCTCGAGGTGATATATCTTTTATCGCACTAACCAATGTAACCACTTCATATTGAGCCCCCCTAATAACCTTGCTAACACCCCCATATCAAATAAATCACCAAGCGCCCCTTAATTATTAGCAATCCCTGACAAACCAAGCTATTCTAAGCATATAAATATTTAATACGTTATTACGTAAAAGGA
>JABISL010000029.1 GCA_018700055.1 bacterium
TACTCCCTGTAGTCGATCATGACAAACGCGCGCTTGGTCTATTTGGGAGGTCACTATATCACTCCTTGGCTTCTTACCTATCAGGTGATCCGCCAACCAAACTTGATCCAACAACACCTGTGTCTGTACTTGAAACATTTGTTCAAGCGCAATTAGCACCTGTGGTGCATAGTTTTTTTCAACGGTATCTAGAAACAAAAACGTCATATATCATGTTTGAGTCACTTGATACCGTCTACTGTTATGATGATTCTGAAATGGTAACTTGTGTAACTATCAGTCTCTATTTGGGAATGAACGTCATCGGGTCTTGTTGGTGTATATATCCTGGAAAGATAAAGTAACTGACGCTTATCCAAACTGAGCGATAAATACCGCCAATATATAAGCGAGTCCAATGTAACCTAGCAGTTGAAGGACTGGCGCCTTCCACTCCCCCATTTCTTGCTTAGCCACGGCTAGAGTGGCCATACACTGCATTGCGATCATAAAGAAGACTATCAGGCCTAAAGAGGTGGATGAAGTAAATATTAAGTCCGTCGTACCTTCAAATGTTGCTGATTGAATTGTACTAAGGATATCGCCAGGGGCTTCTGATCCCACCGCAAACATCACTGCAAGTGCAGATACAAATACCTCACGTGCAGCAAATGATAATAATAAAGCCACCCCCACTCGCCAATCCACGCCCATTGGTAAAAATATAGGCTCAAAGAATTTGCCTATGTCCATAGCAAAAGAGGCATTTTCTGATGGATATGTTGCCAATCCCCAAAGGATAACAGATACAACTAGAATAGTCGGTCCTGCATTGGTAATAAACTCTAACGTCTGTTTAAACGAAGACTTAAGTAGCTCCTTAAAATCTGGGACCTGCCACTGAGGTAACTCCAATTGAAAAGTGGTATCTCTGCTAGTTACTTTTAGAACCCGACTAGCGAGTCCCGCAATGACAGCGGCAATCAAAAAGCTACCTAAATATATCGAAGTTAAAGCAATCCCACTAATCAAAGGTCGATTATAAAACAGTACTCCGAGTAATAGGCCATACACTGGTAATCGTGCGGAACACTGCATTAAAGGAACTATGAACTGACAAATCCACCGGACTTTTTTATCCTGAATATTCCGCGTTGCCATTAACGCAGGGATTGCACACGCACAACCGGATAACATTGGGAGAAAACTTCGCCCATTGAGCCCTACTTTCGATAGCGGTTTGTCGACTATCATCGCCGCCCTAGCCAAGTAACCACTCTGTTCCATCAGTCCCATTGCCAAAAATAAAATAAAAATTTGAGGAACAAATATAAGAGCTGCACCGCTCCCCGTCCATACGCCATCAATCAATAAATGGGTTAAGAAACTATCCGGCAGGTGTGTTTTAAATAACAATGTTGAACTAACAAAAAAACTATCTACCAGGCCTAGAAGAGGGGTTGCTATAGTATAAATGCTGTAGAAGAATAGGGTCATTATCCCTAAAAAAGCCATGGGACCTACCCAGGGATGTAGAAACAATTTATCTAAATCCCATTTATTTTGGGCGTCCGCACCTGTTTTTAAACATCTTTGAGCCGTTTTTCGAGCCCATTCGAACGGTTGAGTAGTTGTGATTCTTTTAGGGATTTTGGTTAGTTCTACTAGATTGGATACTGAAATATCAGACTTTTTAGCATTTAATGTGATTACTCTGATTCCTAATTCGTTTTCCAAAACCACGGGGTCAATCTTAAAAGAGTGCAAATCGATTCTTGTTAACACAAGCATCATTGGGAGGCCTCTGGATATTAGATCACGCGTTAGATTAAGTTGTGTTTGTAACTGCGTGCCATCCAGTACATTAATGATGTATGTGGCCTCATCCAGAATATTGATTGTTACATATTCATCTGCTGATTGCGGGGTTAGGGAACGTACCCCTGGGGTATCAATAAACTTTATATTATCCGCAGTTGATACATTTAGTCCTACCGTAGAACCAGGATAATTTACCACCTTCGCTGATTTTTTACTCAATGCATTAAATAATGTCGTCTTGCCTACATTGGGGTAACCAATTAACGCAACTGTTTGAATCGAGGATTCAATACCCATTATTAAGCGGTCTGAACTACAATCTGAGCAGCATCAGCCAAACGTATCGCTACTTTGGTACCACTAATAGAAAGCGCCAAGGGACCATTAAAAGGAAGTTTTGAGATAAGTGTCACTAATGCCCCAGGTAAAAAACCAAGCTGAATTAATCGCTCACAGGACAAGTTATCCCCTTCAAGAGCTTTAATAACACATTCTTCATTATTCATCATTTCCGACATCGATTTAGTCATAGGTTTACTTACTCCCTGATACTGAGACTTAGTATCAACTATTGTGTGGCTATGGTCAAGTGATTGAGCCTAGGGAACAAAAAAGAAACATGAATTGTATAACATATAACTAGAGAGCTCAGGGGGTTTAGCTTGAGACAAAGAAGGGGGAAATATTATGAAGAGATTTATCATGTTTTTTACGGCATTAATGATGTGTGCATCGTTAATGTTATCAGGATGCGGATTACTAAAACCATCCGAAGTTAAAGCAGAACGAAACTATAACGGATCCGGTGCTGTTGGGGATGTAATGTCCTTCACAGTGAATGAAGAGAACTAAACAATCACAGTCGTAAATAGTGAGACTGTAGAGACATTCACTGTAACTTACACAATCGCAGATGATGGGTCATATGTAATCACGCATGAGGGGACAACCTTCCATGCTTGGGAGATCCCCGGTGTAATGATGGCCGCTGTTATTCCAAGAACTGATAACGGTGAAGAATCAGATATGTTATCCGTTGCCGTAGCAAGTGGTACACACTCACGGGAATCACTCGTAGGTGACTATGCTTATATCTCAATGAATTCAAATAATGATGACCCTATATATGGGACATATAATGTAACAATAAATGACGGAATTTATCATACAGGATATATCGTTTCAAGCAACGTACAAGAAGATAGTGACGGTCATGAAGAAGAAGGTTCATTTATCTTTAACGGATCTACCTTTACGTCTACAGCACAAGAAGATCAATGGGTCGCAAATATTTCTCAAAATGGCGTATTTATCATCGATATGAGTGAAGGAAACGGTGGTATTGTTGGAAGTAAGATACAAGAAAATGTAGACATGGATGGAGAATATTTGATAATAACTGATGATGGTGGAACTGGAACGGTAAGCATATCAGGTCCTGTGGCATCATACGTTGATGGCGATTCTGGAGATGTTCAAGTATTCACCATTACCGAATTATTCCCAGGAATATTCCAAGGTGATGTGATTGGTGGTCCAAGGGTAACTTTCACAATTTTACCTAGCAAAGCTTTTTTTGGAAACTACCTTAACTTGAGTGGGGAAGAAGATTCTGGAAACTTCATCGGAATGAAAAAATAAACTAAAAAAAAGGAATGATTGCTCACAAACGGCCCAGTAACGATACTGGGTCGTCTACATTCTATAAGAATATAAGCAATAACATCAAAACTGACCATAAAGTCAGTAAATTGATATTAAAATGTATTCGTTGATATTGTGAATAAGTAGCGTTTAAATAATTTGGCTTGATCTTGGCCACGACCGACTCTCCCACCAGGGTAACCCGGCAGTACCATAGGCGCAGGAAGGCTTAACTTCTGTGTTCGAGATGGGAACAGGTGTACCCCTTCCGCTATAATGACCAAGATGAAACCAAACGCTTATGAATTATTATAGCAATAATTCATAACTACTTAAATTTAATAGGTAAAAGACATTCTTAAAATAACCAAGAGTGCGATCTTTAAATCGCTTTAGTTAAGACCTCGACCGATTAGTACTGGTCCGCTAAAAATTATAGCCAAAAATCTCTTCCGTCATCCCGAAGGAATCCTTCCAATCAATTCAATTATAATCTCGACACGTATTGCTACGCTTACACGCCCAGCCTATCAACCACATTGTCTACGTGGGGTCTTACTCTCATATAGAGATGGGAAAACTCATCTCAAGGTGGGCTTCCCGCTTAGATGCTTTCAGCGGTTATCCCTTCCATACGTAGCTACCCAGCGTTTACCGTTGGCACGATAACTGGTACACCAGAGGTATGTCCATCCCGGTCCTCTCGTACTAGGGACAGCTCCTTTCAATTTTCCTACGCCTACAGAAGATATGGACCAAACTGTCTCACGACGTTCTGAACCCAGCTCGCGTACCGCTTTAATGGGCGAACAGCCCAACCCTTGGGACCGACTTCAGCCCCAGGTTGCGATGAGCCGACATCGA
>JABISL010000028.1 GCA_018700055.1 bacterium
GGAGTTGGTCTTTTCCTACCGGAACAATATCGGATTTATACAGGATGATATCGGCTGATTGAAGAACCGGATACCCTAGGAATCCATAAGTATCTAGATCCTTTTCCTTAAGTTCTTTCATTTTGTCCTTATAAGTAGGGACGCGAGTGAGCCAAGGGAGAGGTGTGATCATGGAGAGATATAAATGAAGCTCCGCATGCTCAGGAACATCGGATTGGCAAAATAAGGCACAAGCCTCAGGATCAATGCCCGAAGACAATAAATCGATAGCCAATTGTAGTTTGTCTTCGCGAAGCGTTGCAGGGTTGTCATATACAGTGGTTAGCGAATGATAATCAACAATGAGAAAAAATGACTCATAGTCCGCTTGATACTTCACCCAATTGGAGACGGCGCCAAGGTAATTTCCTAGATGCATGCGTCCGGTGGGTTGGATCCCACTCAATAATCGCTTTTTTGTAGTCATGTGGTTTATTTTAACACAGCCTCATTTTGGATTTTAAATGTGCTTGTGGCCGAGAGGTACTCTGGCTTTGCCAGGCTGAACGTGATCCATCAGGACATTAAAGGACAATGTGGATCTTATCCGATGGATAGGCTACACTGATTCGAAGTTTAAGGACTAAGGAATTTACACTCAAATGAATGACTTTTTTTTCTTGCTTTTAGCACCTGTATTTTTGGTCTCATTACTGGTCTCTTTACTGGCAACCGCAGTGGTCAAAAAAGTAGCTCATCGATTCCAGATTTTAGATAAGCCAAATGCTCGTAAAATTCACACGGAAGCGATTCCCACAATTGGTGGCGTAGCGATTTTTTTAGGGTTTGTTTTGGCGATAGTATCGCATCTGGAAATGAACCAAACATTGTTGGCTATTCTCGGTGGATCTACATTGATCGTCGCTTTGGGTTTAATGGATGATTTATGGGGCATGCCTGCTTCAGTAAAACTGATTGGTCAGTTTTTGGTGGCTGCATTAACCCATCAGATGGGAATACAGGTCTCTTTTTTGAGTAACCCGCTTACCCAAGAGATGGTGGCTGTTCATTGGTTATCTTTTCCAATTACTGTGATATGGATAGTGGCGATCATGAATACCGTTAATCTAATCGATGGAATTGATGGTTTGGCCGGTGGAGTGGTTGCAATCTCTGCATTTTTTCTCACTATCGTAGCGCTTATGAATGGCCAATATGTTATGGCGGTTATAACAGTGGCTATTTTGGGGTCATGTTTAGGATTTCTTAAATATAATTTTCCGCCAGCTCAAATATTTATGGGGGATTCAGGGGCTATGTTTTTAGGGTATGTATTGGCATTGGCCTCAATCTTAGGTGTTTTCAAGACAACAATCACCCTGTCCTTAGCGATTCCAATCTTTGTGTTAGGACTACCAATTACGGACACAATATATGCAATATGCCGTCGTATCAAAAACAAAAAGGCCCTATTTATCGCAGATACGGATCATATCCATCACCGGTTAGTCCAAAAGGGACTTACTCATAAACAAGTGGCGGCCTTCTTATATACGATTAGCATTGTTTTGGGGGTTTTAGGGGTATTAATGAGCTTTTTATCTGGGGGAAAAGCCATTATTGTTTTTGGGATTGCAGTCTGTTTCATCATTTTTGTTTACGTCCTAATCAGACGTAAGCGAGATGTAATTTTTAATTTCTTTCAACTATTCTTCTAAGTCAGTCAGAAAGGAAGCGGGGTCTACATTGAAGGCGGTACCCAGTTTCTTTGCCAATCGTTTCCCAATTGGTTTTCGGGCATGTTCAATATTGGAGACATTGGCTTGTCCCAGTCCAAGTTTGAGAGCCAATTCAGATTGAGTCCAGCCTTTGTCTTGTCGATGTTTTTTGGCAATATAAGCACCGTAGCGATAAGACGGTTCCCCGCCGATAGCTAAGAGAGAGTCTGCATCTAACGTGGGTTTGTATGAATATCCTCGCTCCAACCCAACGGCATCCAAGAAGGATTGCATAACCTCTGCAGGTACTTTGTCATAAGTTAAGGTGTATCCATCGTAAATCAACTTAATAACCGGGGCAGGTGATTTAGGTTTTGTTTCAGTGCTCATACCTAGAGTATAAGCTACTTGAATAGACGATTGCTACTCTAACCAGCAAGCAGAGATGGAGTCGCCTTTTTTTTGCATAATTGGAACATCTGTTTTGCAGCGATCAAGAGCCTTTGGACATCGGGTGTGAAAGCGGCAGCCTTTGGGAATATTCATGGGACTTGGAATGTCACCTTGAATAGGGAGAGTTTCCATTTTATTGTCAGGGTTGGGGTCCGGAATCGCATGAATTAAGGCTTGGGTGTAAGGGTGTTGGGGATTATGAAAAATAGCACTAGGTGCCCCTTCTTCAACAATGTGACCCAGATACATAATATATACGTAATCACAATTCTGAGCGATTAAGCCAAGGTCATGAGAGATAAACAAAATGGACATATTGTCTTGTGCTTGAATCTCTTTGAGGAGCAACATGATTTGGGCTTGAACGGTGACGTCTAGGGAGGCTGTGGGCTCATCTGCTATCAGCAACTCGGGCATCATTGATACCGTCAAAGCGATCATGACCCGCTGACACATTCCCAATGAAAACTCATGAGGGTATTGATAAAACCGCTTCTCAGGATCCGGAATCTGGACCCGTTTCAATAACTCGATAGCACGAGCCGTCGCTTCTTCTTTGGATACCTGGTGGTGCAGCATTATCGTCTCTACAAGTTGATTTCCTACCGTAAATACGGGGTTCAAGGCGGCGAGAGGGTTTTGGAGAATAAGGGCGATCTCCTTGCCTCGAATCGATTGGAGTTTTTTGTCTGATAGCGTAGTAAGGTCTTGGCCTTTCCAGAGTATTTCACCAGTACGTTTGGCATGGGCCGGCAAGAGCCCCATGATGGAATAGGCGGTGACACTTTTGCCCGATCCAGATTCACCAACAAGTCCGACGACCTTTCCTTTGGGAATACGCAAGGATACCCCGTCTACTGCGGTGACGGATTCTTTTTTACTAATAAATGTGGTTTGTAGATCGTTAACGTGAAGCATGTGAATCGTGTTGAAAATACCCTCTAAGATCATCCCCAATAAAATTAAATGATACCACAGTCAGGGTAATTAAAACGCCAGGGACAATGGCCATCCAAGGAGCATCTCCCATATAATTAAGGCTGTTTTGAAGCATGTTTCCCCACGATGCATGGGGCGGCTGAACACCTAGTCCCAAGAAGCTAAGTACCGATTCAGTGAGGATCGCGCCTCCCACTCCGAGAGTTGCAGCAACGATGATTGGGTTGATTGTATGAGGCAGTATGTGACGCTTAATTAACGAGAGGGTACCGATTCCTCTAGCACGTGCGGCAGTGATAAAGGATCGTTCCTTAATACTCAATACTTCGGACCGGACTAATCGAGCGACGCCCATCCATCCCGTAAACCCAATAACCAAAATGACATTCCAAATACTGGGTGTAAACATGACTTGAATCGTCAGAATAAGAAAGATAGCCGGGATCGCCATCATGATATCTACAAGTCGCATCGATAGGGTATCTACCCAGCCCCCAAAGTACCCTGCTAATAATCCCACAAAAGTCCCGACAGTGATGGAAATGAATACGGAGACTAGCCCCACGAGAAGCGAAATCTGAGCCCCATAGATACTTCTTAATAGTAAGTCTCTGTTGAGGTCATCTGTTCCCATCCAATGGCCCCACGATGGCGCATGAGGTTCCAGAAGTAGGTTGGGGTCAAAGCTATTGGGGTCCCAAAAGGGAAGCATAGGGACTACCAGTGCCAAGCCACCGATTACACATAGAAAAACAATGGATGCCCAGCCTTTTTTACTCATGAGAGTGTTCCTATTCGAGGGTCAATTTTGGCATAAGCGATATCAGCCAGTAGGTTTCCCGAAATGATTAATACGGATGACATCAAAAGGGTTCCCATGATTATAGGGTAATCCCTAGCGAACACGGCTTGAACTCCCAGTTGGCCTAGTCCAGGCCAAGCAAAAATATATTCCACTACAAATGACCCACTAATGAGTCCTGGGAGACTTAGTCCCAAAATAGTGATAATGGGGAGGCATGCGTTTTTGAATGCATGCTTAAACAAAATTATTGACTCTGATATCCCTCTGGCACGCGCGGCTCGAATATAGTCTTGGTTGAGAATCGAAATGATTCCAAATCGATGATATCGGGTTAAGCCAGCGACCCCGCCAATGACTATGGTCAGTAGCGGTAATGTCATATGATGAAAGATATCACCAAGTCTAACCAGTGAAGATGCCTCACTTAAGAAAGGGTTGCTATACCCCGAGGTTGGAAACACATTGAGTGTTAATGAAAAAACCAAAATTAAAATGAGACCCAACCAAAACGTGGGGATCGACATCCCTACGAAGGTAATAATAGTGACCCAATCATCGAACCGGGATCCTTTTTTATAGCCAGACCATAGGCCCAGAAAAAAAGTGATAACGAGGATGATTCCAAATGATGCACATGACAAAAGTAGAGTGGCCCCTATTCGATCACCTATGGCCTTACTGGTAGGTTCGCCAGTGACAAAGGAGTACCCCAAGTTGCCATGGATCGTATTGTTTAGCCACTTAGCATATTGTACGACCAAAGGCTGATCGAGACCCAGGTTCGATCGAATTTGAGCGATGTCGGCTTGAGAAATACTAGGGTCGCGGTACATGCTAGTTGCATCCCCGGGGGCCAACTTCATAAGAGAAAAGGAAATGAATGTGATCCCAATCAACAGTGGTATAGCTGATAGCAGTCGCTTAATTAAATACGGCATATAAATAGTATACCTGAGATTATGTGCGCTCTATGCGTTCCAACATAACTAGTGTTTCTACGTGGTAGGTTTGGGGGAATAGGTCCACCAACTCAACAGCTTTGATTTGATACCCATTACTACAGAGTCCTTTTAAATCCCGTACCAATGACTCTGGGGAGCAAGAAACATATAATAGTTTGGGTGGATCGAGCTCAAGTAATGACTTGATGATAGTGGGCGTTAATCCTTTTCTAGGCGGATCTACGATAACACCATCACAAGGATCTTGAAGGGTAGGGAGAATCGCCTCAACGTCGCCCTCAATAAACTTAGTATTACTGATGGAATTTACTAAGGCATTCTTTTTTGCATTTTTAATGGCTTCAGGGTGGGACTCAATCCCAATAAGGTACTTTGCCTTTTGTGCTAGATAAATACTCAAGCTACCGGTTCCCGAATAGAGATCCCAAATGACATCGGTTTTCTTAAGAGCCATTAAATCACTTATTTTGGTCCATAAAGGCTCTATTTGGTAGGTGTTGGCTTGGAAAAAAGAGCGTAAGGATAGCGAGAGGGTTAAACCCGCAACCGTTTCATTGATGGTTGGCGATCCCCATAATAATGTTTCCGAGTCGCCTAAAACGACCCACTCTGGATTGGTGTTGTGACTGAGGTAGACACTTTTGAGTTCAGGAATGGTCCGTAGTTCAGTGATAAGCTCTTTTAGTTCAGGCATTGTTTTTTGCGATGAGACAAGTGCGACCATGAGCTCTTGGGTATTGACGCCTACACGAGTAACCAAATGAGATACCGGTAATGCCCGTTTTCTTAAATGTCGACGGACGATATCCAAGGCTAGATTGGTTAATGGATGTTGGATGTCACAGCTTTTACAATCAATAATGCGTTGGCTTCGAGGCGCAGATAATCCAATCAAAGTTCTCCCCGTATCCATTCTTGAAATTGAGAATTGAGATTTGTTTCGGTAAGCATAGGGGGCATCAGTTGAATCAATTATTAGTGGGGGATGGGAGAGCCCTCCCTTTTGAAAAGCCGCTTGAACGAGTGTTTTTTTGTAGTCTAATTGGGTCTCATAAGACATGTGTTGAAGTTGGCATCCCCCACATTGTCCAAACACCGCACACGGTGCAGATGCACGGTTGGGACTTCGTGTACTAAAGTCTAGAAGTTTGCCGTAAGCCATTGTTGAGGTGACCTTCGTAATATGAGCTAGTACGATGTCTCCTGGAACAGTAAAGGGGACGATGATATCAATTGACTTATAGGTGCCCTTCGCCAACCCTTTCTCCGTCCAGTCGGTTATTTTTACAGAAATACGGTCATTTTTCTTAAGTGTGTTCATAATAGTTAATCTTCCAGATAGACCTGTTCAATCCGAGTGAGAATTCCAGCAGGGCCTGGTTTAGAGAGACCTTTGACTCGCTTATGAATTCCGGTGATGGATTGGGGATGAAATAAAAAAATATAAGGGGTATCAGTTCCAATTGTTTGAAAGAACTCGGTGTATATTTTCTTTCGTTTCTTTTGGGATATAGTGACACGTCCTTTCTCAAGTAAACGGTCAGCTTTTGCCGATTGATAGCCATTAAAGTTGCCGCCCTTTGGATATTGAGAGCTATGCCAAGAGGTATACGCATCATCAGGGTCTGTAATGTCGAATCCCCAACCAAGGAGAACTGCGTCGAAGGGTTTAGGATCTTGATGGGAATGAATGACCTTTAGAAAAGCACTCCACTCCATCACTTGTATCCGCATTTTGATGCCCGATGTGATCAAGTATTGTTGAATGATTTGAGCCATTTTTTGAGTTTCGGGACTGCCTTGCGCAATGATTAATGTAAATGAAAGCGGGACCCCTTCTTTTTCATAAATATTGGTTTTGATATGTCGCTTATACCCAAGAGATTGTATAAGGGTTTCAGAAGTTTGGGGGTTATAGTCATGCTTAACTAGGTCCGATGACTTGGGATACGCCCAAGATAACGGGTGGGAAGGAATATATGCGACTTCGCCATAGCCTTTAAGAATAGATTTAATAATGGCTGGTTTATTGATGGCATGATCAATTGCTTGGCGCAAAATCAGATTATCAAAGGGGGGCTTTTTAACATTTAGGCCAATATACGAATAATTCAATCGACTATATTTATAGATATCCAAGTAAGATATCTTTTCTATTTTAGGGACATCTTTTGCTGGGATTCCTGCTGCATCGAGTTCATTTTTCTGAAGTGCCATAAGTGCGGTGTTTGGATCCGGAATAATCTTCATTAGAATCCCATCTAACTTAGGCGCGCCTTTAAAGTAATGGGGATTCTTTTTGAGGGTGACGAACTGTCCCGATTTCCAGTCCTTAAAAATAAAGGGGCCTGTTCCAATCGGGTGTCGATTGAAATCAGCAGTATTGATATCCTTGCCTTCCAACAAATGTTTGGGGAGTATTCCCATATCAAGAGTTGCAATAAAAGGGGCAAAAGGTTGAGGCAGTGTTGCTTGAATTGTATGGGTATCGATAACCTTAAATATGATGGGATTGCCGTTTATAATAAAGTGCCCGCGACGAACAGTATTGGTTTTAGGGTCCAAAAGAACATCAAAGGTATAGTTCACATCTTCCGCTGTAAAGGGGTGTCCATCATGCCATTTGACCCCTTTGCGTAGTCGAAAGGTGTAGGTCAACCCATCTTTACTAACCGAATAGCTTTTGACCAATTCCTTTTCCATATCCAAGTCTTCATTTCGTTTGAACAGCCCATCAAAGACGAGTCCAACGACTGAACTAGAGGCCGAGTCGGTCATCAATACAGGGTTGAGAAAGGAAGGATTTGCGCCAATGTTGAGTTTTAATATCGCATCAGATTGAGCAGTTTGAGTTGGGGATGAACACGCGCTCAGACTAAATAATAGCCCCAGAAAAATGCCCCCTAATACCCGTTGTCTGATGCTATTCATAGATAGGAAAATTATAACATACGTGGCGGGAGCCTGTTTCGGGCACTGCAACGTAATAAAAAATAGATAGGTTGAATTATATTACGTGGACATGTTAGTCTTATTCCATGCAAACAGATTACAACAAGTCCATATATATGATTTCAGCATTACGAGATGGGGTGAACCCCTTAACGGGGGAGGTGATGGATGGGGAGTCCATATTTCAGAATTCAGATGTAGTACGATCTCTTTTTGAAGCCGCAGATGTCTTAGAAAAATTTCAGAAACGTGTTATTAAGCAACGAAACTTACCTAAGAATGCAGGCGCATCTTGGAGTAGCGAGGAAGATAGAGACTTAATAGCTAACTTTGAAGAGGGATATTCTGTCGAGGAATTGGCAGAGCTACAAGAGCGTACTAAGAATGCGATTCGATTAAGACTTGAAAAGCTCCAGCTACTTCAATATGCGGATTAATTGAATCATCAAGGTCATTCTACGAGTTCGGGAAATAGTCCGTAGATGTCGCATATATAGAGTGATTCCATGTTTGATATCCGCGAATGGATTACGTAATTTAGCAGATACATTCGGGGGTATAAGCCAAGGTGACGGATCTCCAAGGTAGTGTCAAAAAAAGGCCATGAGCTTTGTATCCATGCTTTAGAAAGAATGATTGATAGGTCTGTTTTTTTGAAGGGTTTTTGAATGTAGGCATAAGCAGCGTTCCCGATTGTTTTTTGGGTAACCGCGAATTCTTTTCGAGAGCTCATCACAATGACAGATAACGCAGGCGCTAATTCAATCAACTTTGGAAATAGATCGGTCCCTTTCATATCTGGGAGATAAGTATCTAACAAAGCAAGAGGAATATCCCGGAATTTTTGGAGTAACTCTAAGGCGTGGGCTGCGTTTGTTGCGACCAGAGTTTCATATTCAGACGTAATAACCTTTGATACATCATTATGGCGAGACATTTCGTCTTCTATGAGTAGGACCTTGGTTTTTTTTAGACTAGTAATAGACACCATTAAGTAGGATTCGATCTGTTGCTTACAATAGTCAGGTGTAAGTGAGCCAATATCATAATTTATACTGCAATGATCAAATAAGTCTCGATCTGAGTCGTCTTTCTCTAATGCAGAGGCTTTGATGTTTTCGACAGTACTTTGGAAAAGAGAAGAGACTCTACAGACTTCTAGGTCAGCGATATCTTTGGGTGGAAAATCAGAGTCAGTGGGTTCTTTGATGCTCACATCAATAACTTTTTTCATCCCAGAAGGATGCTGGTCGATCGTTGTCACGATTTCTTCAATTTTTTGGGGAACCAATGGCCCTTCTTTATAATAGCTAGCCCCATTTCGTAAGGCCTCAACGGCTCTATCGTCATCTTCATCAAAGTCGATGATGATGATGGGCGAATCTGTGTTAATTGAGATAAGTTCTTTAAGTACTTCTCGCCAGGGAAGGTCTTTGAAACCGGTATCCAAAAAGACAATTAAGTCAGAAGAGCTGTTGTTTTCATATGCCGTAAGAGAGATTTCAAGGGCGTCTTTGACGGTTTGAGCCGATAGGCAGTCATGCACCCCACCAAACTTCTTGTATAAGAAGGTATGGTGCTCTTTTGATTCTATAAATAGAAGCCTTTTTCGACCCTTTAAATGCGATGGTTCACTCACATGTTATCCTCCATAACTAGATAAGGAAATTATCGATAAAAGAGGCGACAGAGTTTAGTTAGGATCTAGCAGTCAAGCGTGTCACGATGTTTGAAACGAGGCACATTTTTTCGCAACGCGACTAAGCCTAAAATGTGCCCTGACAAAGGAATTGTGGCAAATTGGAATGCCATCGCAACAAATAATTTGATTGCATCAGCTTGATGATCAAAGAAAAACATTGCGCCACCAAATATAAATGTAGTCCCCAATGTCATAGCCTTCGTGAGTGCATGACCCCGACAAAATACATCAGGTAGACGTAATAAGCCCAATGTTCCTATAAATACAAAAAGGGCCCCGGCAAAAATAAATGAGGAAGCAATGATATCAGTCATTTATAGAGCCTTCTTCAGAGTCTTCCAACTCATAGGTTAAATGTAGGTAATAGGAGAAGGCTACTGTACCAAAGAAACCAAATATACAGTAAACGAGAATCGCATCTAAAAACTGTGAAGAGTTCCACAATATTGATGTAATGACTAATAGGCCAATCATACTGACCCCAATCCCATCAAAGCTAAGAATACGGTCAAATACAGTAGGTCCTTTTATCAAACGGACCATGGTCAGCAATATGGCAGCTAATAATAATACGGCTGCAGAGTTTAGTAATATGGAACATATGTAGGGTGATGTCATCGAGTAAATCCTAATAGTGGTTTTAATAATTCTTGATCTATGGATTCACGTACAGCTTGGGGATCAGGAGCATCCAATGCATGAACGGTGAGCTGTCCATCGGCGTAGTCTATCGTTGTTGTTCCAGGTGTTAGTGTAATGCTATGTGCCAATAACATAACTTCTATTTCGCTAAGGTCACGAACGGAGAAGACAATGATATTGGGCTCTAATGACTGAATAGAGCGGAATAGAATAATATAGATTACACTGATATTCGCTATAACAAATGCTTTTATAAAATAGGTGACGAATATAAAGAAGGCAACCCCTCTTTGTGTATAACGAGTATTGCCAAATACACCTCGGAAGATATGTAATGCGCCAAAGCCCAAGACCAACCCAATACAAAATTGAGTGACAGTGAGTGTGCCTGTGAGCCCCATCCAAATAACGGCTAATACGTTATTAACGATAAATAATGCCATTAGTGATGGCCTCCGTTAGATTCTGAGTGAACTGATTGAGATTTGATATCGGGAGATGACAGAACTTTGTTGATAGTAAGGTCACGATCAAATAGTGAACTAGACGCTTGCTGAGCCAATCGGATATATGGATTAGCGGCAAACCCAATTACTAATGTACAAAGGACCAAAGCAAAAGCTGAGAGTGACATCCATTTCCAACCAGTTCCTTCTAAGTTTAAAGTCGTGGATGGGTTATCCCGCCAGAAAAAGGCGAACCAAATCCGAATCATGCTTAAAAGTGTTAACACACTAGCTATAACAATGGATCCGACAAGTATCCAGTGGGACCCTTCAATAGCGGACTGAAGAATCATTGCCTTTCCCCAGAATCCGCTTAGTGGGGGAATCCCTGTGAGAGCCAACGCTTGTACCAAAAATAGAACCCCAACCCATGGCGCTTTTTTCCAAATATTACCGCCTGATTCCAACTCATCCGTTCCAGAAATACGATAAACGACACCTGTTATCAAGAATAACGACGCGATAACAAGTACGTGATGCATCATATAAAAAATACTAGCAGCGATACTCTGCTCTGTAAGGATTCCAATACCAACCATCATAAATCCGATATGGCTTACGAGATTGAAACAAAGGACGCCACGGATTGTTCGTTGAGTTAACGCAGATAATATTCCTATAATCATCGTAGGGACAGCTAAGATTAGAATAAATTGGTGAGGAGCGAGTAGCGTGTGAGGGAGTACCGTCACAAATATTCGAATAATAACGTAGATACCAACCTTGGTTAGGAGACCTGCAAAAATAGCCGCTAAAGGGGTAGGTAAGGAGGGGTAGCTGTTAGGCATCCAGTAATAAAGTGGGAAGAACCCAGCTTTTAATCCAAAAATTAAGACTAACATTAATGAGGCAACAATTAATCGAGGGTCATTAGCATATCCGGCACTTAGTTGAGCGATATCAGCGAAATTGAGTGATCCAAACAATGCATAAAATATTCCGCCGGCACATAAGAATAACGCACTGCCGATAAGGTTGATTGCTAAGTAAGGTAACGCATGACGAACATCTTTTTCTTTAATTTCTAAAGTTAAGATTGAGTAGGATGAAATGAGCATGATTTCGAATGCAACAAATAAGTTAAAGAAATCTCCTGTAGTAAAGGATAGGTTGATGCCGGCAACGAGAAAAAATATCAAAGGGATACGCATTGGGTGTTCATCTTCTATGGATTGCTGAGCGAAGCCATAGACTAGGGCGGCAAGGGATACACCTAAGGCGAGCGTGACCATGATAGCGCCTAAGGTATCAAGGGATAAGAATATCCCAAATGGAGCCTTCCATCCGCCCATAGGAAGAATGAGAATCTTTTCCGATAATGTTTTCCATAGCAAGCATTTGGATACGGCGATTAATCCGATAAACGTTAAGGCGCTTGCCCATCGACGCTGAACACTAGGTGTGCGCCATACCAACAAGATAGACCCAAGTAGAAGCGGCAGTATGGTTGGTAAAACAATCCAATTAGTCATTGTAAATGTCCTCAATATTAGTGGATGAGTGGCTTAGATAAATTCGATATAACAATACGATTAGATAAGCCGTAACACCGAATCCAATAACAATCGCTGTCAGGAGCAATGCTTGAGGAAGCGGGTCTACATAACTTTCGCCAAGAAGGGTGACGATAGGTGCCTTTTTTCCAGTAGGATCACCAGACACGGCCAGTAAAAATATATTGGCGGCATGGTTCAGTAAGGAAAAGCCGAATAGAATCGGGATGATGTTTCTCTGTAAGATTAGATAAACAGACGTGCTAAACAACACACCAACAATGAGGATGGTTATGGTAGTCATTCTGTAGTCGCCTGTTCATTGGTGGGAGCTACAACAGGCTCTTCGTTTGTATTTGATAAGCCCGATTCATCTTGAGCAAGTGTATTGATATCACTGTCGGATGAATGGGAAAATGTAAATGTCATTTTGGTAGTTACCCCAACGACAACTAAAAAGACCCCAAAGTCCAATAGGACAGGTGTCCCCACATGTAAGTTCCCTAGTAACGGAACATGCAAATGAATCATTTTATGGAGCATGAATGGGTAACCAAAGAAGACTGGAGCGATAGCTGTTCCATAAGCGATGAAGAGTCCCGTCGTAGCAATTTGAAGTGGGTCATAATGTAAAATCTGTTTCATCTCATCAGCGCTTAGTGCCATATTCAATATGACTAAAGAGATGGCAAAAATAATGCCGGCAATAAATCCACCGCCTGGTGCATTGTGCCCTTTTAAGAAAATATAAACGGCAAAAATAGTAATGAAGAAAAAAATATACCGAATGAAAAAAGCAAGAATAGGGGATTTGACACGAGTATCTATCATTTGGATTCCTCCGTAGGCCCTTGCCAGCGCATCAATAGTCCCAATATACCCAAAGTTGCGATAACGAGTACAGAAATCTCACCCATAGTATCAAATCCTCGGAAGTCGACTACTACAGTGTTAACCGCATTCGATCCACCGGCGAGAGAGTTTGTTTTGTCGATGAAGTAATCACCTAATTTAGTAGCTGGCGGATCTGAGAGTAAGAACCAAAGAACGATCATCATAACGAATCCACTGAGGACTGATATTAATAATACGACCCTTTTTTTTGCACCTGTATAGACAGATGCTTCTTCCTTGATCGCCATTCCTTTGGGGATTTTACTTAATAACAGAAGCATCAATATTAGAGATACCGATTCGATTAACATCTGAGTAAGAGCTAGATCGGGTGCTCGGTAAATAACAAAATAAAAACTAATAAAGAAGCCAACGACGGATAATGCGATTAGTCGAGTGGTCCACTTCTTCTGAGTAACGACAGCTATTGAAAATACACAGATTACAAACCCAATGACAGTTGCAGGAATGTGCTCTAACCGTATCCAATCAAAACGTATAGTGGATAGAGGTAGGTAATAGAGAATAAAACCAGAGGACATTAATACGATGTATGAGATGACAATTCCCAAGTAATCTTGAGACTGATCCAATCGAAGCCAAGAATGAAGACGTTTGGATAGGGTAGCTAAACCCTCCAGCCCGTTATTGAAGGCCGTGTCAAATCGAAGTTGTTTCGGGATTTCCATCTGCCAGTGTTTACGTTCAAATAACGTATAAAGACCAACGCCTAAACCCGAGATAGTCAAACTAAGTAAAAAAGGGGTAGTGAGTCCATGCCATAGGGCAAGGTGACTCATTTTAATGGCATGCATACCACTGACTGTTAATCCGGCTAATGCATGACCCAATAGTTCTGGGTTTAGACCAAAGATAATGAGACAAGACGCTAAGACCAAAGGAGGGAGTTGAATCCATAACCCAGGTGCATGCAGAGAGTCTTTGAGATCTAGTGGGACCGTTCCCATGAATAGGGTTTTGAAAAACCGAAGCGACGTTGCGAAGAGACATATTGCAGACATGATAATGGTGCCAACCCAGACCCACGCAATGCCGCCATGAGATTGCGCATTATGTAATAACGTCTCAAGCATTAATTCCTTGCTGATGAACCCCATTGTTCCGGGTAAACCAGCCATCGCCATACATGCAAATAGGGTGGCCATACCTGCAAAAGGAGCAATACGAAATAGTCCTCCCATTTTGCGAATGTCTTTAGTCCCCACAATATGAATGACAATACCCGCGACCATGAATAGTGACGCCTTATAAAACACATGGTTCAAAATATGAAAGAAGTCATGCTCTAAAAGCTGCATATGACCCAGGCCATAGACACCCATCAAGAATCCAAGCTGACTTACGGTGGTGTAAGCCAAAATAGCCTTTAGATCATGAGATAAGATGGAATACACCGCCCCGATAAGCATTGTGATAAACCCAACCGTGACAATAATATCGCCCCAATAAGGATTGTGAGAAAAAATGGGGAATAGTCGAGCAGTTAGAAAGATGCCCAATTTAACCATTGCTGCCGAGTGGAGATAGGAACTTACAGGGGTAGGTGCGGCCATTGCATTGGGGAGCCAAAAGTGAAATGGGAATTGAGCGGATTTTCCAAATGCCCCTACAAGCATTAAAGCCATAACAGCTGTAGGCAATGCCCCAACCACGACCAAACTATCTCTCTGAGCAATCAAGAGACTCAGGTCATAAGTGCCAAATACTGATTTGGCTAACAAAATACCTAATAACATAACGAGGCCAGTTGTACCGGTGACAATCAATGCCATCAAAGACCCCTTCTGAGACTCAGGTTTGTTATAAAGGAATCCGATGAGAAGGAATGAGGCCACGCCTGTGAGTTCCCAGAATAAAAAGGTAAGTAATAGGTGATTAGAAAAGACTGTGCCCAGCATGGCAAACATAAATAGCATGAGGTAAGCGAAAAATCGGCCATTCTCATCCTTTAGACTCATATAGAAGCGTGCATAAAAGAGTACAAATGCACCAATGCAGGTGATGACGAGGCCAAAAAACAGAGACAGTCCATCCACTAGGAAGGATAACTGAAGGTCAAAAGCGGGGACCCAATTATAAGAGATTACGAAAGGGAGTCCCTTAGTTAGCTTAATGATTCGCCCAATTAATGAGGCCGATGTAATCGCCGTTCCGATACCAATCCAAGCCACATTTAACGATAGTGACCTAGCGAAAAAACCCACAACAGGGGCAATGAATAGGGGGAGGAATACAGCTATAAGGAGTAAAGATTCGATAGCCATAAAATAGAAATCTATTTAGAATCCTTTTTTTCAGCTTTTGGAGCATCTTCCGGTAATTCTTCCTTGAGTCCAGAGTCAAAAGCCTTTTTAGCTTGACCAATAGACCGGGCAAATTTAGGGATAGCACTTGCTCCAAAAAGAACAAAAACGATCAGTAAGATGATTATAATTTCTGTAGATCCAAACATGATGGTCAAATTGTACCAATTCTTAGCTGTTCTGTTAACACTAAGTTTTGGTTAATGGCCTGTAGGGGCGTGGCCCTTTTCAATTTTAATGACAGGACTTTTTAGGTCATGAAATCCAGCTTCTTCAATATCAATAGCGCCTCTTGTCATGAGGTCTGCAAAGACAAAGAAAAAGAAGATAAGTACACAAACAACACTTCCAAGAAGAAGCACCCAGGTGAATCCCTTTTCCCAGCGAAGTCCCATAAAAATAAGGAGTACTAAACTTGCTTTTACAACCGCAATAAGTAGGGCGATCGTTAAATTCAATGCCCCAAAATCAAACTGAGCTGCTAATACTGTTATAAACGTAAGAAACAACAGCCCGATAAAGGTTTTTACATAATAACTAACAGGAATAATAAAATGACCACTCATACTGCTACTCCTATCCAACTAGATATAATAAAGGAAATAAGAAAATCCAAACAAGGTCAACGAAATGCCAGTATAGGCCAACCAATTCAACGGGAGTGAAATAATCTGCGTGAAACTCTCCTCGAGCGGTCCTACGCATAATCCATATGATCAACCCTATTCCAATAAGGATATGAAGGGCATGTAATCCTGTGATTACAAAATAGATACCAAAGAAAATAGGCACTTGTTCGAATACGGCCATTGCATTGAAGTAGTTAGGTGGAAATATTCCATGATGAAATTTGGACATATACTCAAAATATTTAACAACCAAAAACAGAGCCGCTAATAAAATGGTCACAAGTAGAAAATTGAATGTCTTTTTCTTTTGACTTGTTTGGGCCGAATTAACGGCCATTACCATTGTAAAACTACTAGTAATTAGAACGGCAGTATTAAAAGCACCCATTTTCCATGAAAGCAGACTGCTAGCTTCTAAAAAAGCTTCAGGGTAGAGATATCGAAAAATTGCATAAGCCACGAATAATGCACTAAAGAAAAGAATCTCTTGGGCCATAAATGCCCACATTCCTAATTTAGCGGATTCAAATTCTTGCTCAGCATTATCGAAGTGATGAGCCACTTCATGCTTAATGAAGGATGTTCCTGTCGTGGCCATTAGTAGCCTGCCTTTTCATAATCATAAGGACCTGTCGTAACGGTAGGTGTTTCGTGGAAGTTATGGTGATCAGGAGGGGTATCTGCTACCCACTCTAGTGTTAGCCCACCCCAAGGGTTAGCCGGGGCTTTTTCACCTTTGAAGAGTGAATGTATTAAATAGACAGCCATTATTATGAAGCCTGTCCCCAAAACAAATGTTCCCATTGTTGAGAATGCGTGTAGCGGCTGAAATTGGTCTAAATAGTTATAATAGCGACGTGGCATTCCTTTAGTCCCTAATATAAATTGAGTAAAGAATACCCAGTTAAATCCAACAAATACAAACGCTGCAGCAATACGCCCCCATTTTTCAGAGTACATTTTTCCAAACATCTTAGGCCACCAGTAATGTAGCCCCCCAAGGAACGCCATTACAACGCCACCCATCATAGTGTAGTGGAAATGAGCCACTACAAAATAGGTGTCATGCAAATGAACATCTACGGATAGCGCACCTAAGAACATACCTGTGAATCCACCGATACAGAATAAGAACAAAAATGATAAGAAATATAAGAACGGTGTCTTAAGATCGATGGTTCCTTTGTACATTGTTGTTACCCAGTTGAAAACTTTGATTCCGGATGGAATTCCAACAAGGAATGTTAGTAGGGAGAAAATCATGTTCGCATAAGAGGACTGCCCACTTAAGAATAAATGATGTCCCCAAACTAAAAAGGAGATGATAGCAATTGCAAGACTTGAGTAAGCGATAAGCTTGTACCCAAAAATATTCTTTTTACAGAAAGTTGTAACTAACTCACTCATTACACCCATCGCAGGCAATACCATTATGTATACAGCTGGGTGACTATAGAACCAGAAGAAGTGTTGAAATAGAATCGGATCTCCACCTAAAGCAGGGTCAAATATGCCTACCCCAAATGTACTTTCAAATATAAGTAGTAATAAGGTAATTCCCACTACAGGCGTAGCTAGAATTTGGATAATAGCTGTGGCATATAATGCCCACACAAACAGTGGCATTCTAAACCACGTCATGCCAGGGGCACGCATCTTATGGATAGTGGCAATAAAATTAACGCCGGTTAAGATGGATGAAAATCCTAAAATAAAAGCGGCTAATGTCATGCTTATTACACTAGTATCAGATTGAGTCGAGTAGGGCGTGTAAAAAGTCCAGCCCGTATCAACCGCACCATTAAATAGTGAAAAAATAGCAAACGCAGCACCGAGCACATAGACATAGAAACTAGCTAAGTTAAGCCTTGGAAAGGCCACGTCCTTCGCGCCTAATTGAAGCGGCAAAACAAAGTTGCCTAAAGCTGCAGGTATTGATGGAATGATGAATAAGAAGACCATTACCGCACCATGCAATGTAAAGGCTTGATTATATTGTTTAGCTGTTAGATATAATTGCGTTGGAGTAAGAAGCTCCATTCGTAGTGCTAGGGCAAAGAATCCCCCTAAGCCAAATGAAATCGCTATAAAAAGTAAATACATAACACCAATACGTTTGTGATCAAGTGTCGTTAACCAAGACATTATGCCAGTTTCGCAGTTTAGATAGTTTTTAATTGTTTTAGTGCTCATGAGGTTCCTATTTCTGTGCCTTGATAAATTCGATTATAGCGTTGATGTCACGGTCACTTAGCTTACCTGCGTAAGTAGGCATTACTGGGGGATACCCTGCCACCACGTCAGATCCTGGGTCTACAATGGCCTGTCTGATGTAGTTGTCATTTGCTGTTACAGTTTTCCCAGACGTTAATTGACGATGAGAGTTATATACTCCCAACCAAGATGGCCCAACGCTTTTACTGCCATCCAAGGTATGACAAGCATTACAGCCCATTTGCTTATAGAGCTTAGCGCCTAGCTCAGCTAGAGGCATATCTTTATTTGATCCTCCACCAGAAGCTAGCCAATCCTGATATTTGTCCATTGGCATAACGTGAAGATTGGCCAACATATTGGAGTGCCCATCGCCACAATACTCTGTACAGAATATTTGGAAAGAGCCTGTTTTATTAGCTTCGAACCAAATCGTAGTATAACGATTTGGGATAAGGTCTCGTTTTACTCGAAGGTTAGGAATGAAAAAGCTGTGTAATACATCTTTAGCTGACATGATTAGTTGTACAGGTGTATCTACAGGAACGGCAAGTTCACCAACTGTATTTGTTCCATTTGCGTAATCAAAATTCCATAACCATTTCTCGCCAGTAACACGGATTTGTATGGCATCTCCTGGAGCAGTCTTGAGTCGCATATAGTCTGTAAACCCCCAATAAAAAATAACCATACATAAGATAGTCGGAACAACGGTCCATACGACTTCTATTAAAGTATTGTGGGTGATGTGTTTTTCTTTTGGCTTATTATTACTCGCTCTGTACTTAACGAGGAAATATAGTGAAACTCCCATAATCCCTATGAAAGTTAGAACGGAGATCCAAAATATAAAGTAAAATAGTGAGTCCACTGACCCAGCTATATCTGAAATAGCTTCTGGTAGCCATAACGTTCCGGTATTCATCAAGCTGTTATTTATTTCGTTCATTTGTATCCCGTCTTTTCTAATCGTAATAAGTAAAAAACAAATCCTGCTATCAATAAAATAGAGAGGATCCCCGCAGCTTTCATGAGATTCATTGAGTGAATTACATAACTACGCGCCTGTGGATCGTAATTATAACAAAACAATAGACCCTGATCTATAGTCGAAATTGTTTTTCTGTTGCTGGCGTCCAAAACACCCAATCGAACTTGTAATGGATCAAACATTACGCCATATAAATATCGAGAAATTGTACCGTCCGGACTAATGAATATCACGGTCGCACTATGAGCGAACTCTCCGGAATTCTCTAAGAAGTTATAATGAAAACCTACGGCACTGGTTAGTGTTTGAATCGATTCAGGAGATCCTACCAAAAACGACCAAGCATCAGGTTTTAACTCTTCTGAAAACGCAGCACTATACTTCGTTTGAAATGCATGAGCTGTTTCGTATGAATCCGTCGGGTCGAAACTGATACTAGCTACTCGATATCCGTCCCCTGGAAGTTTCTTTTGCTTTTGAAGTGCCTCTTTGACGCCATCCAGAAGAAGACTACAAAGCATAGGGCATCTGTAGTAAACAAAGGTAAGTATTAGAGGCTCATTCGTTTTGAGTAAATCTCCCAAGACGATATGTTCACCATGACTGTTTGTCAGAGGCGTATCAAGAGGTAGTTTCTTTCCGACGGACGCGGTTATTCCAACCTCTATCAAGTCTTTGGGGAGCGATTCAGCAGATAAAACAGGAGTCGAGACGATTAAGAGTAGAGTAAGAAGAACTAGTCGCGAGGAGATGAAATAAGAGGGGGTAACCATTCTTATCGATAGTCTTGAATTACTAAGTCCATTGCTACTGAAATGGGTACTTGAACGGTACCTGTAGTTTTATCTATCCATTGTGTGTCGTTTAACGCCTCATCTTCAGTTGCTGCAAGTTGCTGGCGTTCTAATGACAAACCAGTCGAATTCTTTTGAATCAATTCGCTGCTAACAGCACCACGAAAGAGGAAGACACTGATGATGCCAATAATTATCATCCCTACTAAGAATACAGCCACAGAGAGCAAAATATTCGAAATGTGAGGTTCACTCGTATCATGATTTAGTTGAGTGTTTGTACCAGGAGTGCTCATCAATATACCTCCAAATCAAGAGACTCTTGCAAGTAGGGGTCATTAACGGGCATCAAGCTTTCTTGCTTAAGACGGACCAAGAACCGGTTAAGAACAATGCCGCCAATCCCAATCAAAAAGGCCACATCAACTAATGTGAAATGAATATCTGTGAAGAAGTTAGGTTTGATTAGAAACTGAATGTCTAGGTATTGCATTACCAAAAGGAGAATAGCGATCCCTGAATGAACTTTAAGGTTTCTTTTCGCATGACGAGACATAAAAACAAATAGAGGAATGAGGAAATGTCCCCAAACAAGTACGGATGCCATCGTCCGCCAAGGGCCAACACTCCGTGGCAAGTACCACTGCACAAATTCTGGTATGTTCGCATACCAGGTCAAGAAAAATTGACTAAATGCGATGTATGTCCAAAATATAACAAAGCCATAAATTAACTTGCCTAGATCATGGTAATGCTCTTTCGTCACGACGGTATCCAAATGTTTGTGGCGACCAAGGATCATATAGGTCAAGCTTATGAAGCAAAGCGCGGTCATAACAGCGCCTGCGAAATAATAGACGCCAAAAACTGTGGAGAACCAGTGGGGCTTAAGTGACATCATCCAATCGAATGTAGCGAATGAAACGGTTAGTGCATATAGTAATATACTGATGGCTGAACGTTTTTGCATTCCAGCAGTGATTTGCTCAGCCTCATCGTCCGATGCGACATAATCTTGCGCAAGTGACTTACGATTATAATAGCGCGCAATACCAATCCATACAGCAAAGTAGATTATGTTTCTAATAACAAAAAAAGGCACATTCAAATAAGGCGCTTTCATCTGTAAAAGGTGATCATGCGCTACAGCACTTGCATGTGTCCATTCATATAGTGAATGCATTCCAAACAGGATAGGGATAAATAACAATGCAAACGTTGGGATCGTTGCCATCATTTGCTCAGGAACACGTCGGACAACTACCCCCCAACCGCCTCGAGCTAGGTGTTGCACGATAACTAAGAACATACAGCCTAATACAATGGATATAAAAAACGTATAAGCCGTTAAGTATGACAAATACATAGATTGGTCGTTAGAGTGACCCAGCAAGAAACCAAGTGCAAGAGCAATGATCCCAATAATTAAACTCCATTTAGGAAGTTTGTCAGCTAAAAATCCAGTGAGACGATGTGTTTTATCCATAATATCTTTCCTATTTTAGCCTTTGCTTCATTAATGAAGGTAACTCGGAGTATTGTGCTGTTTTTGTTTTTTGGAGGGCACGAACATATGCGACGATGGCCCATCGGTCGTCAATAGATATTTGTTTTCGATAAGCCGGCATATTACGAACGCCGTTTGTAATAACATCAAACAAGTATCCGTCAGCTGATTCAATAAGTCGTTGATCCGTAGCTAAATGAGGGGGAGGAACAAACCCACGTTTAATAACAGGGGCATTCCCCGAGCCAGATTTATCATGACATGTTGCACAGTAAATATTGTATCGATCCTGTCCTCTTGTTAGTAGCTTTGAATCAACGGGAACAGGAACCCTTGTGACTAGCGCACCATCGCGTTGACGCCCAGTAGCATAAAGAGAGCTTTGCTTGAGAACAGAAGGCGAATGTAAAACAGTTCCTTCTGGCGCCGTTAAACTTAATGACTGTGCACGGTTTTTAGCTTGCCAATCCATATTTGGATTTGGGTGAAAAGGAGGTTTTTTACTTAACCAAGCACGGCCCTGACAGCCAGATAGCAATGTAACCAAACAAATAACACTTAGAAGGAGAAGATGTCGTAGTTTCATTTATTCTTCCACCTCTTCTATATGGGATCCACCAATTGATTTTAGAAACGCACGGGTTTCCTTAGAATCATATTTAGCGTCAGCTGATTCGATACTGACAAAAAAACCATGTGATGAAACAGATCCAAATCGAGACGCATTAAAAATGGAATGATACCAAGCCGGAAGCTTGTTAATTCCGAACATTCCAAACACAGTAAAGAATGCCGTAAATAAAATAGTTAACTCAAAAGTGACCGGTACAAAGGCGGGGGCACTAAATAAAGGTTTTCCACTGAAGATCAACGCGTAGCCATCTAGTGAAATCCATGTTTGTAATGCAAGTCCAATAGTGAAGCCTAGAAGCCCACCAATCAGAGATAACCAAGGTAGATGGCTTGCTTTTTGACCCATTGCACGGTCCATTCCATGAATTGGGAATGGCGTATAAGTATCAAAGGAGACATACCCTGCATCTCGTATTTTTTCTGCGGCATGAAACAATGATCCAGGACCATCAAATTCAGCAATCATTCCGTATGAAGTACTCATTAGTGAGCCTCCTTATGATGGGGGTTCGCTTCAGGCATAACCCCCTTGACTTCGGATATAGCAACCATTGGTAAGAACTTAAGGAACAATAGGAAGAGTGTGAAAAACAAACCAAAACTTCCTATGAATGTACACACATCCACAAATGTTGGCGAATAATACCCCCAACTAGACGGAAGGAAGTCACGAGATAGAGATGTAACTGTAATTACAAAGCGCTCAAACCACATTCCAATATTTACAAAGATAGAGATAACCCACATTAGTTTAATGTTGTTTCGGAACCGTTTAAACCAAAAGAACTGAGGAGATAACACATTACAACTCACCATAATCCAGTAGGCCCAAGCATAATTGCCAAAGGCACGATTGGTAAACGCAAATTGCTCATACGGGTTTCCTGAGTACCAGGCCATAAAGAACTCCATAGCGTAGGCGTACCCAACCATCATTCCCGTAGCTAGAATAAACTTACACATATTTTCTAGGTGACGCATGGTCACCAACTCTTTCATGTTGAATATCTGTCGAGCTATTAAGAGTAGTGTAAGTACCATTGCAAACCCAGAGAACACCGCGCCCGCCACAAAATAAGGGGGAAATATAGTGGTGTGCCATCCAGGTAGCTGAGAGGTAGCAAAGTCAAAACTCACAATAGAGTGAACTGATAGAACCAAAGGTGTCGCGATAGCCGCTAGAATCATATAGGCCTTTTCATAATGGTGCCATTGACGACTGGACCCACGCCAGCCCAATGCAAACAAACCGTAAACGATTTTTTTTGTTTTTGTTTTGGCACGATCACGCAATGTCGCTAGGTCAGGTAATAGTCCGACATACCAAAATAGAAGAGAGACGGTAAAGTATGTTCCTACAGCGAAGACGTCCCATAGCAAGGCGCTTCGGAAATTAGGCCACATCGCCATTGAGTTTGGAATAGGAAACATAAAATAAGCCATCCAAATACGTCCAACGTGGATACCTGGAAAGACCAATGCGCATATGACTGCAAATACCGTCATAGCCTCAGCAAATCGATTAATCGAAGTTCGCCACTTTTGACGAAAAAGGAACAGGATTGCAGAAATCAATGTTCCCGCGTGACCAATTCCAACCCAGAATACGAAGTTAACGATAGCCCAACCCCATCCAACTGGATTGTTGAGTCCCCAAACACCAATCCCTTCCCAAACTAAATAACCGATCATACTCATCAGAAGAGCAAGGAGTGTTATAGAACCAAGTAATGCGATATGCCACCATTTGGGCGGAGTCGCCTCTACGGGCTTACAAACGATATCACTTATGGATTCAAACGTTTGATTACCGGTTACTAATGGACGGCGTTTTACTTCCAAGTCAACTGTGGTGTTCATGGGCGGATTTCTCTGTATTGTGATCAAGGGATAAAGTAGGGTTTGGATTGCGTACAGCACCCAAATATAAAGTGCGAGGTTTGATATTAAGCTCAGCTAACATTGCATAGCTTCTAGAACTACTTCTCTTTTGAGATACTTCACTATCTTTATTAAGGATGTCGCCAAAAACAATAGCGTTACTAGGACAAACTTGCTGACAAGCTGTTTTAAGGTCGGAATCAGTGATTTGACGCCCCTCATTAGCTGTCTTAGACCGCGCTTCACTGATTCGTTGAGTACAATAAGTGCATTTTTCCATAACGCCACGCATCCGGACAGTAACATCGGGATTGTGTTGCATTTGAATCGTTTTAGCAGGTTCACGTGGGTGGTCAAAGAAATGGAGTCTTTCTTTTTTTTCAGACTGAACACTTCGTTGATTCCAGTCAAAGAAGTTGAAGCGGCGAACTTTATAAGGACAGTTATTCGCACAGTATCGAGTTCCGATACAACGATTGTACGTCATGCCATTTAATCCTTCATCATCATGTGTCGTCGCGGCAACAGGACATACTTGCTCACAAGGGGCATTCTCACAATGAACACAAGCCACTGGTTGGGTGACCAACTCAGGGCTATGAGTATCAGCCCCTACGAAATATCGGTCTAGACGGATCCAGTGCATCTCTCGACCGTTCATTACTTCTTTTTTACCAACAACAGGAATGTTGTTTTCAGACTGACATGAAACAACACATGCATTACAGCCAGTACATTTACTTAAATCGACCGTCATTCCCCACTGATACCCTTTGTCATATACCTTTTCTTTCCAAAGCGATTTCAATGGGACGTGAGACGCATCCTCAAATACCTTGTCATTCTTGAGATACTCAGTAACAGTCGATTGTCTATAAAGGGGGCGCCCTTCCATATCACCATGTTCCTGAGTTGTTGCTAATGAATACGTTTTATCGGTCTTAGTGATCGAAACCTTTTCAACACGGTATGGAGTATCTGAGTTTTGAATTGGAAATACATTAAAACCGGACCCTTTCCCTATTCTACCGACAACCTTTTGCCCATAACCCATTGGAAGCGTAATAGACTGCTTCGCTTGCCCAGGCATTAAGTAGACGGGTAGCTGTAGTTTTTTGCCGTTAATATCGATTTCGATAATATCACCCATTTTCAAATGATATTGCTTGGCCAAAGCTGGACTTACACGAGCCGCGTTGTCCCATGTTAATTTAGTGATTGGATCAGGACACTCTTGCATCCAGGCATTATTAATCCACCGCCCATCATACACAGAGTCATCTGGCACAAAAGTAGCTTCAATAAAGTTACTATAATATTTAGCACGTTTAACAGATCTGTGAACCGCACCCCTGATAGCAGCTACTTGAGAAACGTCAGATGTATTAGCCGGCGTTGCACCGTGGATTACACCAGTATTGAGCCACCGTTTCCAAGACGATGTAAATGCCGTCCCTGGTGATAGAAAACGCCATGTTTGACGAACCAATGCATAATCACTCCGCTTGCGATTAAGCAGAATGGAAAGAGCACTAATATCTGAAAGCCCTTCATACAGCGGTTCAATTAGCGGCTGAACAATACTAACGGAGCCATCGAGCCCTTTGGTATCACTCCAAGACTCAAGATAGTGATGGCGTGGAACCCCCCACTGACATAATGCCGTCGTATCATTGGCATGACTTGTTACATGAACAGTATTTTCAATAGTGGATAACTGAGCCGCAAACTGAAGATTTCCAGGCGTATTAAATGCCGGATTCCCACCTAATATAACAAGTGTCTTAACTTGTTTCTTATGAATACGTTTCAATAAGTTTGTAATAGAGTCCATATGTGAATCAGTAACGATAGAGTGGTCTCTTAATGGACGTGGACGATACATTACAGTAGACCCTGCATTCTTCAAAACGTCATTTAGCCAGTAAATTAGAGAATGAACCGAAGCCGGTTGACGATCACCCGCGATTAATATTGACCGCCCTTTATTGGCGATTAAATCTGAGGCTATTGCTGAAACAATATCATCAGAAATTAGAGATTGATATTTATGAGCCCCTTCTTTTACTAGCGATTTAATCGAACTAGAAACTTGAGACGAAGGTAGTTTTTTAATTATTGCATTAGCTATGATCCAAAGCGCCCCTTCTACATGACCGGAAGATACCGCAATGCGATGATCCGCTGTAGAACCAGTAACCGTAAACGTACTTTCAATTGAATAAAGCCTGTTTAGTGAAGTGGACGAATCAGGGTCTCGTCGTGTTGAAAACTCTTTGGAGGAAACAACATTTCCAGGCTCACCATTTAGAAAGTCAGAGTCAAATGAAACAATAATATCAGCTTTATCAAAGGCATGCCCAGATACGATAGACTGACCAGAAGCCGCGGAGAGCCCTTCATAGAGCGAATCTCTATTAACAGGAGTGTATTTATGAATTGTAGATGCGGGGTATCTTTTTTTGATTTGACTTATTTGACGGTAAAAAGTAGGGGAAGTACTAGACTCAATTAATATAGAAAGACCCTTTCCAGACCGATTTGAAGCCAATACATCATGTATCCATGATTTAAAGTTACCTATTGTACTAATGCTGTTTTTTTGAGTTACGTGCTGAAGTCTATCGGGATCATACAAATCCAATACTGATGCTTGGTGAAATTTATTGGTGGCACCCAAACTCAAACTGTGAGATGGATTACCTTCAATCTTTGTTGGTCGTCCTTCATGGCTTTCAACCAACAATCCAACCACATCGTCACCGACATTCATGGATGTTGCATAGTAGTTGGAGCGCCCTGGTGTTAAGGACTCTGGCTGTTGTGCATATGGACGAATAGTACGTGTTGGCTTTCTTAACCCCTTACACCCCGTTAAACCTGCAAATGCAAAAGACGCACCCATGAGCTTAATAAAAGAACGGCGAGATTTAGGACTCGATAATAGAGATGCATCCTTCGAAAACTCTCCGGCAGCTGGAGCTACAGGTGAATTTAAATCAGAACTACCTGCTTCTGACGCGCCTTCGGTATCCAACAAACTTCTCCAAAATTCCTTTAACGGTGACATGTTGTGCAATCCTCTCGTGGGTTAACATGATAAAGCGCTTTGAGCTTGAGCCCTTCTTCTTCTTGATTGGAAGGCGTTACCCAGTCCATGTTAGTAACTTCCGACTTGGGGCGAAGATGCGGAACGGGATCTCTATGACAATCTAGGCACCAACCCATACTAAGCGGCTTAACTTGACGTACGGTTTCCATTTGATCAATTCGACCATGGCAAGAAACACAAGAAACACCTGAGTTAATATGGCGACTATGATCAAAGTAAGCATAATCAGGTAGCTGGTGAACACGAACCCATTCAATAGGGACATTCTTTGAGAAGCTTTCACGAAGCTTAATGATATGAGGACTATTCTTTTTGATTAGTTTATGACAGTTCATACATGTTTCTGTGGGGGGGATTCCCGCAGTAGGCGATTTTTCAACACCTGTGTGGCAGTATCGACAATCAATGCCAAGTTCACCTGCATGGAGTCTATGAGAATACGGGATAGGCTGTTTTGGTTGGTATCCTACATTTAAGTTTGCTGGACTAAACCAGTACCAAAAGATAACAACAACAACTGAACCTGCACCAAGTAACCCTGCCAAAATAAAGGCTGGAAGTTTATTGGACCATTTTGGAAAAATATTGTGTCCTGACATGCTTGGAATTCTACAGTAATGCGATTAATATTGCTACGGTTAATTTCGTGCTAAAAAAAATAGTAATACCGTACTTGAGTACGACATCAGCAAATACTATGGAAACAATTGTCATCAATTTCAATAAAACCTTAAGTGATGGAGCGACTGTATCTTTGAATGGATCACCTACTGTATCGCTAACAAAAGCGAGAGCTTCCAAAATTATAAAGAGAATGGCAAACACGCAACCATTTGATACTGACGTTTGTACTAGGCCTCAACCCTATGATCCACTATAATGCGACTATGCCTTTTAAACACTTAATAAAAGATTATAACGAGCTAACAAAGCCAGGTATAACACGAATGCAGCTCATCACAGTAAGCATCGGATTTATACTCGGAGGGGTGGGGCTTAAACATGGAATGCTTCTCTATATTCCGCTTCTTATAGGTACCTATTGTGTTGCTGCTGGGGCGGGGGCGTTGAATCATGCTGTAGAGAAGGAGTTTGATAGTCAAATGGACAGAACTCGAAGTCGTCCCTTGCCAAGACAATCTGTTAACAGGCTGTCTGTATTTCTTTTTGGTATAGGTCTAGTTGGATTAGGGGCAGCAATACATTTTATATGGATAAACCCGCTTACAGCAGGATTATCTGCGACAACCGTCTTCTTATATATATGTGTTTATACACCGCTTAAGCGAGTCACGTGGGTAAATACATTTGTGGGCGCGATTCCTGGTGCTATGCCCATTCTGGGCGGTTGGAGTGCAGGGACTGGGACATTACACAGTGGCGCATGGGTTCTATTTGCAATCATGTTTGCTTGGCAAATCCCCCATTTTTATGCCCTGGCCTTGATGTATGAAACGGATTATAAATCGGGAGGGATGGTGATGCTACCCGGTGTTGAAGATGGACATAACCGGACATATCGTCAAATCATTATATATACGGTCCTTCTATATATAACATCGATAATGCCCGTTTTTATCGGCTTATCTGGCCCCCTCTATTTATTTGGGATGACAGTTTTAGGTATAATGATGACAGTGGCAGCACTTCGCTTGATTAGAAGAAAAGATTTGAAATCAGCAAGGGTGTTGTTTTTTGCGTCGATAATTTATTTGCCAATGTGGTTTGGTTTAGTGATTCTCGACTTTTTTCTTACCATTGCATGAGGACCAGCTTTAACAGATTTAGAAAGGTGTAACGAACAATGAGTATGGGCATAAATCCAGGGGGGAACCTAGGATTCAGTAATGAAGCAAAGCCGAATTGGTCCAAGTCACCGGTAGATGCTCCCAAACCGCAAGCCGATGCCGCACCTAAGGATCTGGCGAGTGCAGGAAAACCTTCCGGTGTAACGGCCCCTACGGGAGCACCCGCAGCTGCCCCTGTTGATGCATCTGCAGCAGCAGATGGGGCAGCTCAGATATCTGGGGTTCCTGCCAAACAAACATGGCAAGCCTCAATGGCCGACTTAGTTCAAAAAATGTTAGAGCAAAATGTATCCAATACTCCGATGAATAAGTCGTTGGCAATGTTGATGATGCAATATGGCGTAGAACTTTCGTCAGATAATTTTGAGCAGGTATACAAAATGCTTAAGGGGAAAACGCAGAAAAATGCATTGGAATCGGCGATTATAACCTTGTCGAAAGGGTTGGGGGAGTCTTCTAAAAGTGTTGATTTTCTCCAGCAGTATTTAAATCAAAACAAGCAACTGGCGCAGCAATTGAGACAAACACAACAGGCATTTACCAATTTTCAGACGGCTATTCAAAGCGGGAAGGAGCTTGATTCGGGAATACTAACCAATCTATCAACGGTATTACAGCAATTTGATGATGAGTTTAAGACGCTAAATAAAAAGGCAACGGGAAATCGATTAGACTTACAAGAGTTTAAACGGGGAGGGCTTCTAAAAAACCTATATATGTTCCATCAACTTTTGGATGGACTAATCACTAAATATGGGAAAGACGTGGACAAGGCCGGGCTAATTCAAAAGTTGCAAGTGCTTAAGGATCAAATTCATGACACATTGGGATCGATTACAAGTCAGTTGATTCTATCAAAAGACTCCGAAAAGCATCCGGCGGGCGTACTTGAAAATTTTGCTTATTGGCAGATCCCCAATCCCATGGCATCACAGCCATCAACGATTGATATCTTGATCAAAAAAGATCCTCAAAAAAAGAACGAAGACCAGATTAATACGGAAAGAACCAAGGTGGTTTTGCATTTTGAAACCGATATTTTGGGCACGATTACCTTAATAGTAAAAATCATGGGGAAGAAAATCTGGTATACGTTTAACTCGGAGCGAGAGCCAACCACCAAATTGATTCATTCTTTTCAGGCAGAGCTTAGGGATAAAATGACCGATGTAGGGTATGAAATGGTCGGGTTTTCCGCGACACGAAAAAAAATAGATATTAAAAAGTTTTTACTGCCCACCCAAGATTTGGATAATGTTATTCGCATTAACGCGGAGGTATAACGGATGGGTACACAAAAAAAGAAAGAGCTTCAGAAAAAAAGAGAGCAAATAAAAAAGAAGCTCAAAAAAAGCATTCTTGAACTCAATGTCGAAGATCGAAAAAAACTTCAAGCGATTGCAGTAAGATATGACACCAAAAAAGATAGAGCCCCCAAAATCATTGCCACGGGAAAAGGGTTGATTGCAGAAGGTATCCTTCAAATTGCGGAAGAAAACAATGTGCCGCTACTTGAGGATTCGGGATTGGCTGAGGTATTATCTAAGTTAGATATCGAATCTGAGATCCCGCCAGACCTCTATGCGATTGTTGCCGAAATATTAGCCTTTATTTACCAGTTGGATAAAATGGCCAAAAAACGAGCCAACATCCGGAAGAAATTTACCAAACTACAAAATAAATAACTATGACAAAACCAAATCGATTATGGATCATTCTGGGAGGGCTACTAGCAACATTGTCCGTTGCTTTGCCTGCAGCTGAACATAATCCACTTCCTTTTGAAGAGTATGACAATATCGTAAATCCCACATTGAAGTTAGCGACAGCATCAATGGGTGGTTTTTTTGACGCTATGAAGTCTTACATCGTTTATTCAGCCTATCAGAACGTCCCAGGTACTAAAGAGTCAGGAGTTGGTTATTATTACAATAATCAAACGAAAGAATATAAGCGGGTCTTGTTTTATCGAATTGGAAACGGTTACCCCGAAGAGTCTTATCGCTCTTTAGATGTATATGTAGATAATTCCAGCGGTTTTTTTGTAATTGAATTGCCTGGAGGGTGGAAGGCATACACCAAGGATGGCCGATTTGAAATGGAGAAAGATGGCCGCTTAGTTACCCATAATGAACGGTTTCCAGTTTTAGGAGAGAATGGTCATATCTATGTCCCGAGTAATGAAGTTGACATTGATGTACAAGGAGTTATAACGTACAACGGACAAATGATCGATACTATACGTATAGATATTTTAAGAGATAAAACGGCTCTCAAGTCGTTCAATCATAAGATTTTTTACTATGATTTAGAAGATATGGAAAATGATACGTATCTAACAGATGGGACATATATGATCATGCAAGGGTATTATGAAGCATCTACGATTACTAAAGGATATATTGGTCTCGTTCCAGAATGGCAAAATGGCCATGAAGCACAAGTAAAAATAATCAAAGCATATGTTAAAAATATGCAAGCGTCTGTTCAGGTTGCAAACCCACAATAAGGAGATAAACAATGTTTCAACAGTTTAATATTTCTCGGTCTGGTTTTGGTGCGTATCAAAAAATGATGTTTAACATCACCAATAACATTTCCAACGCCCAGACACCGGGTTATAAACAGACACGTGTTGAATTAGCTACTCTTTTTCCTGTTATTCTTCAGCAAGCAGAAGCTGTATATGCAGAGGATGAGGCAATGAATCCCTATGTTAAGAAGAAACGTGGGATTGAACTGGGAACAGGTGTTCAAGTAGAAGCAATTACCAAAGATTTTCGTCAAGGAAGCATTCAGGTGACTAAGAATGAATTGGATTTGGCGATTCAAGGACATGGATTTTTTCAGTACCGACTCCCTGATGGACGAGTGGCGTATGGTAGAGCGGGTAACTTAACACAGGATGCCCAAGGGAATTTAATTAACCAAACAGGCTATCAGTTGGATCCACCAATTAGACTGCCTCAAAACACCAATCAAATTACAATTGACCAAGAAGGCCGTGTGTTTGTTCGGATCAATCAGGACACGGTTCCGAGAGAAATCGGCCAATTATTACTAGCAAGGTTCCCCAATCCCGGTGGATTGAAGGCTCTTGGACAGAATTTATACCAAGAAAGTTTGGATTCGGGAGAGCCTATTGTAGATGTCCCTGGACGAAACAATACAGGCCAAGTAGTTCAGTTTGCTAAAGAGGCCTCTAATGTAGATATTATTCGTGAGATGATGCAGATGATTATGACTCAAAAAGGCCTAGAGCTATTAGGAAAAGCGATGAGCGCCGGTACTAAAATGCTTAACGCTGGAATGGGAATGTAGCCATATGATGGTATGCCGACGACCGCTATTTGCAGGTCTTTTAGGCTGTCTCATGTTGACCACCTCAGTCCATGGTGAAGGACGACTTGAGTCTGTAGGTGTAAAAGATGACTATCCTTTTTATCAAGTAAAGGAATATACGCAACTTAAAAAACTTATGGTTTCTCAACTAAAAGCACGTTTACTTCAACGGTATGAAGGCGTAGCGACGAAGGATGTGAAAATCACATTTGAAGGGATGGATAAGTTTAAGGTTCCGAAAGACGCAGTCTTTTTTCAAATGAAAATTCCTCCAAAGGTATCGGTATTGGGTAGAAATGGGATTCCAATAAACTTTTTAACTCACAGTAAAAGGTTTATTAAACGTCGGACTATTTTGGCGACTGTTTCGGCTAGAGCCCCTTTTGTTTATGCCGCACGATCCATTTCCGTTGGAACAGTAATCACAAAAGATCATTTGAAGACCGTTCGAGAAAAACTATATAATAAACCTGTATATGCCATAATAAATATGGATAAGGTCTTAGGTAAAGAGGTTCTCTTTGAAATTCAAAATGAGGCACCTATTTATAGTTGGATGGTCAAAACGATCCCACTTGTTCATAAAGGAGTCCCTGTAAAAGTTAGGTTGATGGTTAAGCAAATCTCGATAGAAACTCAAGGGATCCCTGTAGACGACGCAGCGCTTGGAGAGATAGTAACCATCCGATTAAAAAATAAAGGGCAGAAATTAGTCAAAGCGGAAGTCATAGGAACCAATAATGTTAAAGTGCAGCGAAATTAAAGTGATGCGAATAGGACTGATTTTAGGTCTTTGGATAATACTTGGAACCTCAATGGGGTTTGCCGATTCTCTATGGACTAACTCTGGGGCGTCACTATACAACACTGTACATGTCCCAAAAGCGGGGGATGTTATTACGGTAGTAATTAAGGCAGAGTCCACGGCGGTACAAGAGGCGGGAACGCGAACCTCCAAACGATCCGACGTCGGTGCTAGTTTCTATGACCTATGGGATCAATATTCTGTTAATGCAGATGATAATTACGACTCCCAGCGTAAGATGCAGGACTATCGGTTAGGCGGTGGTGACAGTTTTTCTGGAACTGGAACGACGACACGGAAGAGCAAAGTGAAAGCCATTGTGACCGCTGTTGTAACGGAGATTCTTTCTAATGGGAATCTAGTTGTAGTTGGCGAGCGCCAGGTGAATGTAAACAATGATATTGAAACGATCCGAATATCGGGGATAATACGTCCTCAAGACATATCTCCTGGTAATACGATTGAGTCTCATCAAATTGCCCAGTTGCAGATGTCTCTCAAAGGAGAAGGCGCTGTAAATTCTAAGCAAACGCCAGGTATAATGACAAAAATGTTTAATTGGATGTTTTAATGAAAAAGAATTTTTTAACCACGCTACTATTGATGATACTAATCGTAACGACTACGGCACAACCTGTCACAACGGGTGGTCAGATGAGAGTACGTGTTAAGGATGTTGGCAGTATTGTTGAGTCACGTGACAACCAACTGATCGGGTTTGGTCTCGTAGTCGGACTCAGGAATACGGGCGATACAAGAAGTTCAAAGTTTACTCACAAAGCACTGACGAACTTATTGAAAAAAATGGGTATTGCCCCAAATAGTAAAAGTTATACCTCTCGTAACGTGGCGGCAGTAATGGTCACAACGAATCTACCGCCTTATTTGAAGAGAGGGCAACGAATAGCCGTAACGGTATCCTCACTAGGAGACGCGACGAGCCTTGAGGGTGGGACATTGTTGATGACGCCGCTTCAAGGGCCTGATTTTAAGACATATGCAGTGGCTCAAGGGCCCGTTATTGTAGGCGGAATATCCGGGCAAGCAGGCCGATCTAACTTTGTTAAAAATCAGACTACGGTAGGGAGAGTTCCAGATGGGGCGATTGTAGAAGTCGAAGTGGCCGTATCTCGAGAAGATCAACAAAACGTTACGATTGTTCTCGAAAAAGCGAACTTTATTACAGCAGCTAGAGTGGCGAAGGCCCTTACTGAGAATGGGTTTAAAGGAACTATTGCGACGGATCCCGCGACAATCAAGATTCCTTTGGCAACTGCTGGAGATTTACCTTTTGCTGAGATTATAGCCAAGATCGAAAATACACTGGTACGCCCCGACGGGTCATCGAAAGTTGTGGTTAATTCACGTACCGGAACAGTCATTATTGGAGAGATGGTTAGACTGTTCCCAGTTGCGATTACACATGGCAATATTTCGGTGAAAATCGATGGGATTCCTGGTGAACAGTATAATATATATGTGTTTGATGCGGAGTCCAAAGCGGATATATCTATTCAAGAACCGAAGGCAAAAATTGCGTATTTAGCACCTAAAGAGAATCTATCTAGCCTAGTTGATGCGTTAAATGAACTTGGTGTGACACCAAAAGACCTTATCTCAATCATTCAAGCGTTGAAAGAGTCTGGGGCATTAATAGCCGATATTGAGGTCATCTGATGACCTTGAGAGTTGGTCTTTTGCTCGGAGTTTTTTTGAGTTTGATTAGCCATGTAAGCGCTTTTAATTATGGGGCAATGGATCCCAATATGATGATGATGATGATGCCCGATAATACATCTGATCTAGAGGAGGATGAAGAGGTTATTGATGCGTATCAGACATATTTCATTAAATCTAATTTTCTAAAACCAACGTTTAAAAATGGAAATCGATTCTATCAAGATGACGAGACTCCAAGTGGCTATTATGAATATACGATATATAATGACTTAATGATGGATCAACTGGCAGGTATATTAGCGAAACAAGATGTCTTTCATTTGAGAGAGATCATTCAACAAGGACTAGACTCTGAAAAAGAATCAGAAGATCAATAATATTGATGTCCTTGGTCTGAAAAGTGCTGATGTAGCGCGTGAAAAAAAGCAGGCCGATGACAGTGTAGAAATTACAAAAACCTTTATTGAGGAGCATATCCCAATAGTAGAGGCTGTCGCGTCAACAGTTGCTGGTGGGGGAAAGATGCCCCCGGGTGTTGTTTTTCAGGACCTCGTCAGTTGGGGCGTCGAAGGGTTAATTAAAGCCAAGAAAAAGTTTGATTCTACTAAAGGTGCTCAGTTTAAAACCTATGCAAACTTTCGAATCCGAGGTGAAATTCTAGATAAACTACGTAAAGAGTGGAGCTATAGGTCCCCTACAGCATTTAAGCATTACAAAGATAAGATCCAGGATCGAATTACTGAAGTCATAGAGGAAACACTCTCAGATGAAGATCATGCGGACCCAGATCGCAAGGTTAATGACCTTCTCTCTAATACAGCAATTGTCTATATGCTGTCACTAGAAGATATGACGGTAAGTTCTGCTGCGGAGCAGGTAGAAGACAGTAGCGAAAACTTCGCCGATGATGTCGAACATGAAGACGAGTATTCAGTATTGTGGGATGAGATTAAGGACTTGGATTCCGAAGAGCAAGAAATTATTAGCATGTTTTACAAGCAAAGTATGAGTCAAAAAGAAATTTCTGAAACCCTCAAGCTATCTCGAAGTAAGGTGTGTAGGGTGCATAGCAAAGTTCTGGAAAAGCTCAGGCGAAGACTATCCAATCGATACGAAACATAGGCTCACCGGGTACCCGAATAAAGATTTTGAGATTTATTCAAATAATCCAGTATAATAGTAATAGACTAGTTGTATTGTAGGCGAGCTATAGGATAGGTAATATTATGACTTTAAAGGGTGGTACGATCATTCTTTTTTTATTGGTTTTTGCTTCAGCGGCATTACCTCAGAATCCCGGGCTAATGGATAGCTTGATTATGGGTGGTGCGGAGCAGAGCTTGGTATCCGGGATTCGAGATATGAATCGTCGCAAGGCTGCTATTGCATATAATATGGCAAATGCCTCTACCCCAGGATTTAAACCTATTCGATTCCAAGATGAAATTGAGGCCGCAACTAGGCTTTATGGAGACGCAAGTATGCTGGATACCATTATTATTGATGATGAAATGGTAAGGACTGCAAGGGTTCGTTTGAAGCATAGCGCGTATGTTCGCTTGCTATCTACTAAAATGGGAATTACACGTCGTATCGCTAGTTTAGGAAAGGGAGGCTAATATGAAACGGTTAGGATTCTTGCTAATAGCGATGATAGCGTTCTTTGTCTCACCGACCTATTCTCAGGACTATGTTGATGCAATGGAGTACAGCGGAAACGGAATGTTATTACAAAAATACCGTTTAACATTAATTGCCGAAAATGTAGCGAACGTATCTACACATATGACAGAGACCGGCTGGCCTTACCGGCGCAAGTACGCCATGGTAGTCCCTTATGAGAAAGGGGCCAGAATTGCGGCGGTAGCAGAGAGTGACGCCCCCTTCGGCAAGATTTATGACGGGAGTCACGTTTTTAGTAAAGATGGGTATTTATATACGCCTAACTTTGAGTTGAACGATGAGATGGTTAACTTGACCTATACAAACTTGGTGTACGAGGCCAATGCGACTGTATTTAAGTCATCTCGTCAGATGTTCCAAAATACATTGGAGCTGCTTAAGTAATGGATATTTCAAGCCTAAAAAAAATGGTAACAACTCTGGATAAAAAGCCTGGGATCACTCAGCCGTTACAAGCCTTAACGGGAACAAAGGCCGGACAGGGTATTTTTGAATTTCAAAAGTTGTTTTCGGAAGCGTTAGCATCCATTCAAGGTGCCGCGGACTCCAATAATACTAAACTTCTAATTAAAAAAGATCAGCGAAAAGGGAATGTAACGGATGTCGATGAGGCAGAAAAGGCAATGCTCAGCTCGATTCGGGTACAGGCCGCACCGCCTGCAGGGGTAAATCAACCGGCATTAGACGGGACCCCAGAAACGTTGAATCGTGTTCCCTTGCAATTGTTTCTCGACAAAAGCCTACAAGCGTTATCCGAGGTAAGTAAAGATGAAATGAGAGTTAACGACTTGATTCAGGGGTTTGTTAATGGGGATGTCTCTGAAGATGAAGTTATTATTGAAACATCCAAACTCAACTTAACGATGACGTTAATTACCACTATTATTCAGTCCGCCGTAACCACATTTAAAGAAATACAAAACATACCAGTTTAATACCAAAGGGTTAGAGAAAAATGCCAGAAATTGAAAATTTGGATGATGACTTAGAAGATATCGGTGACGATGCCTTAGGTCTTGGCGGCGGGGGAAGTCGTTTTTCTGGTCTTTTGACACGACGAAATATAGTCGTGATTGGAGCAATAGTTGCGGTTGTCCTTGGTGCAGTCTTGTTTTTTGCAATGAGTGATGATGAGGACAGTAGCAGAACGAGTGCGCAGCAATTCGAAAAAGGAAATAACTCAAATCGGCAATTTCAAAAGCAACTTCAGGCTAAGAAGAAGCAAAAGAAGAAAAAAAAGCGACGCCAAAAGAAAATAAAATATGTGATTTTGTACAAACAATTAACGGCTGAACAATTAACACCGGTGCTTAGAGAATTTAGTTACGAGGGGATCCAATTTAACGTCATTCAAAATGGTAAGCAATTTGATGTGGGTGTTGATGAAGCGAAAGTTGAAGAAGCCAAAGTAATGTTGGCGGTTAAAGGTCTTCCAACTGGTCAGATTAAAGGGTTTGAATTATTTGATGATGCCTCTAATTTGGGGGTAACAGAGTTTGATAAGCGAATCCGCTTAATTCGAGCAATCTCGGGCGAGATGGAAAAGGCGATAATGAAGTTTGAAGCCTTTGATAATGCACAAGTTGAAATTGTGATTCCCGAACCACGTTTATTTACAGTTAAGCAACCCCCTGTGACAGCATCAATATTGGTGCGAAAGTCGGGTGATGTTGAAGTGACGGATGGAATTGTTTTTGCGATCATTCAGATGACATCTAACTCAGTAGAAAACTTAATGCCTGAAAACATCTCTGTTGTTGATACCCAGGGAAATGTATTGTCCATTGGAGTCGTAGAGGGGATGCAAGAGCGGCGGCGAGTTGAAAAAATCAGGACTAGGCGTGCAAAAACACAAGATGTTAAAAATCTAAAGAAGATGGGGCGTGCAGTGGAGCCCTCTATTGATGATGTGGTGGAGTGGTTTGAATTAAAAACAAACTATGAAGCCATGTTAGAGCAGAAGGCAATTCAGCAGCTTGTAGGTGTTTTACCCAAAGGGTCATACAAAGTAGCTGTCACCGTTGACTTGAATACGGCTAAAAAAGGCGGAGCACCTGATATTAAAGGAATAGTAACGAGTGTTGTGGTCGATAGTGGGCGTGATGATCTAACATTTGATAACGAGGCCAAAAAACAGGTAAAAAATGCGGTTTCTGGCGCAGTTGGATTCAAAAAAGGCCGAGATTCTATTCTTATGTCTACAGCAACGTTTGTGAAAAAATCAGTAGTCGAAAAGAAGAAAAAGGATAAAAAGAAAAAGGAAAAAAAGAAATCCGTCCCGAGTAATATCATCCCGTTAAAGGAAGCCATACAATATTGGCCGATTCCAGCGATGGGCTTGGGATTATTAACGATCCTCTTTGTTATTTACCGCCTATTTAAGGCGATAGTAAAAGGGCTTTTAGCTGTGGGGAGAGCAATTGCACGTATCCCGTCTCGATTTAAACGAGACAAGGTGAAGAAGCTAAAAGTGGAAGAGGCGCAAGTGGAGGACGAACTCTTGTTGGATGACAACACAGAAAGTCCTTTTGATGAGGTTATTGAAACCCCTCAGGAAACTGAAGTTGCCGAATCAAATATTGATACGTTAAGTGAGATTGCCACTAATAATCCTGAGGTTATCGCGAACTTATTAGATGAATGGTATGAAGTTGAAGGAGTGACAACCGGTGGATAATAATAAAAAAGCCGAAGCCTTAGTCGCGCTATTAGGTGCAAAAGCCGAAAGAGTTCTTGCTCATCTTCCCCAAGAAAAAGCGCTTCGTTTATCTGAGCAAGTGAATAATGCCTTGCCTGCGGACCCCGCTGCATTAAATGAATTTGTGAATGAAGTGATGTCTAGAGTGTCTATTACCCATGATGCTAGCCTTGAGTCTGTCACCAAACAATCACAGCAGGCTTTTTCTGAGGATCTAATGTTCGATGATAAACCAGCCGAAACAGTTGAGTTTGATATTGAAGAGATGCCGATGATTGAAGAGAAAGTCATTGAGCCCGAAACACCAGAGGTTTCCGAAGTAGAAGAAGTTATTCCTGTTCTAGATGAACGTGCTGAGAAGCTGAATGCTGCTGGTGAAATGTTAGTAACGCAGCCACTCGGAATGATCGCGTTCGTCATCAAGATGTGTCAGGAGCCTATAAAGGGTGAACTTCTTAAGCGTCTCCCAGATGGGATGAGAAAAAAGGTAGAAGCGAAAGAAGTTGTTGTTGTTCCGTTTGCTACCAAAGTGTTTAAAGCGATATCCGCTCAGCTTTTCCCTCAGTAACCATTGTTTGAGCTAAGACATAATGCTAAAATATGCTCTGTTTTACCTCGAAAAAGCCTGTAATCAGGCAATAGCATTGGACAACAAAATGACTAACTTAAGAGCGTTTGTAGGAAGTATTCTTTTGCTTGGAATGCTGACCATTTTTTCATCAACTGTTCATGCAGTCACGACGGATCCTGTACAAGCACAAATACAACAGTATTTGCAGATTCAGAAGTCTAAGGATGCGAAGGCATCTAGTATTAACCAAGCAACGGTTACACCTAAGAAAACAAGTGTTGTGCCTACAAAAAAAACAAGTGCCACTAAGGACGCCACTAAGACAAAAACGGATACGACTCAAGAGACAGTGGATGTCCAAAAACTGGAACTTACGCCTATCCAGGCCATATTTTATGGTGAAGATAGATTGAAACAGTTCGATATAATGATATCTACTGAGGATACAAAAGAGTCCCTCCAAGAAAAAGATCTTTTGCCTGTCTATGGGTTAGACGTACTTAGACCTAAAGAAGGGGCCCTAATTGGTCAAACGGGGGCGACACCATATCGAGCCGGTTCGGCCGTACCCATTGGCCCTGATTATCTATTAGGTCCTGGAGACAAGTTGATGATCTATATCTGGGGGAAAGTAGAAGAAACGGCTAACGTAGAGTTAGACACGCAAGGTCGTATATTTATGCCAAAAGTGGGTCATATACATTTAATGGGGGTTCGGTTTAGTGATGCCACTCGTGTAATTGAAAAGTCATTAGAGAAACACTTTGTTAATTTTGAAGTAAGTGTGACCATTCGTGAGACCAAGTCGATTAAATTATTTATTCTTGGCGATGTGACGCACCCTGGAGCTTATAATGTTAGCGCACTAAGTACATTGTTAAATGTTTTGACGATTGCGGGCGGTCCAACTGATGTCGGGTCGATGCGATCGATCAAAGTGATTCGAAATAAGAAGACTGTCGCTACTATTGATTTGTATCAGTACTTACTTAAAGGAAACAAGAATCAAGACGTTAAGTTGCAGGAACAAGACACACTGTTTATTCCACCGATTGGCCCGTTGGCTATGGTTGAAGGCGTGGTTAAACGTCCCGCTATTTATGAGCTCAAATCCCGAAGTAACGTCTATGACTTAGTTAAGTTAGCCGGAGGGTTTACAGCGAATACCTTTGCTGGGCGCCTTCAGTTGGAGCGAGTTGAAAGTGGAAAAGGCCGATATATCCTTGATCTTGAAATGGGGTCCCTCAAGGGGATGAAAAAGAAGTTGTCCAAGTTACGTGCTAAAAATGGTGACATACTACGTATCCTTCCGATTCGTTCTGAAACAGGACGATATGTGACCGTTAAAGGGAATGTGTTTAGAGAGGGAACTTTTGCATTCAATGAGGGACTGACACTTGAATCTTTAATTAAGAATTCCGAGGGATTTAAGCCCGATAGCTATTTAAAACGCGTCGAAATATATCGCTATATTTCGGACACTCAGCGCCAGTTGATATCGGTTAATTATGACTCTAAAAATGGGCCTCAGACTGTTGTCAAACGATGGGATATTATCCAGGTGTTTTCGACAGAAGAAGTCTATGGTGAGAATACAGTGACCATTGAAGGTGCCGTAAACAACCCTGGTCAATACAAGTTGATGCGAGATATGAAAGTGTCTGACTTGGTTTTCTTAGCTCAATTGAATCCGTTTGCAAACAAGAGCAATATTGAAATTGTTCGAAAACAAGTTGGTGTTAAGCCTGAGATTATTGCGGTTAACTTGGCCGATATATTAGATAACCCTGACTCTGAGAATGACATTCTTCTGAGAAGTCATGATCAAGTATTGGTCAGACTTGAGTCTGAGTCGATGCGTAAACGTTATATCGAATTAACTGGAGAGGTTAAGTACCCTGGTGTTTATTTAGCAAGAGAAGGGGAGCGCCTCGCCTCTATACTAAAGCGGGCTGGTGGATTTACTGAGGACGCATTCCTCAAAGGAAGTTTGTTTATTAGACAATCATCTAAGCAACGTGAAGCAGAAGGGCAGCTTCGAGTAATAGAAGATGAGAAGAAACGAATGATATATGACCAGACGCACATGGGAAGTCTTTCTCAGGATGCCGCGGTTGCTCATCAAGTGGTATTAGCCTCAAGGCAGCAGGCATTGGAACAGTTACAAGAGAAAGTGGCGCTTAGCACAGGTAGGATTGTTTTGAATATTGTTGAGCCAATGGAAAGGTTCAAAAGCACCAACTACAATATTGAAATCGAAGATGGGGACCGTCTTCATATTCCAGTTCAACCAATTTCAATCCAATTAATTGGTGGTGTTCGAAATCCAACATCTATTCTATATAATGAAGGTGCCCCTCTGCATTACTATGTGAATCAAGTTGGAGGATATACACCTTATTCTGATAATCCAAATACAATCATTTTTAAGCCCAATGGATCTGTTGAGCTCGGGTTTTCCAAAATTGGTCCTGGAGATACAATCTATGTTCCAGAGAAGGTTGTTATTGCAATCAATTGGCTTCAATTCTTAACCAACATTACTCAGATTCTATCCAATGCCGTAACCACAGTGACTCTCGTTCAGTCGTTGCAGAGTAATTAACGATGGAATCTACTTATATTGATGAAGATGAGATAGACATTGGAAAGTATATTAAAGGACTATGGGCCTTTAAGAAACAGATAATTGCAGTTGCTCTAATAGGGATGGTTGTTGGCGGAATTTATGGGGTGATTACTCCTGAGCGATATCAAGCAAGTGCGACCTTTTTTATGAAAGATGAAGGGGGGCAGCAACAGGTGGGGCGTGGTTTTTCTCAATTACAAAGTATGCTGAACCTAAACGTCCAAAACGATAGTTATACCCCATATCTTGAAGTTTTGGTTAAAAGCAGATCGTTTAAAGAATTTATGGGAGAACAACTGTTTGATTGGGTTATTGATAATAACTGGGTTGAGTTTGAGACAGGTCTAGATAAACAGAAGAAATTCGAGCAAGTCTTAAGCTATTTGGGTCTAAGTAATATTGAGTTAGTACAAGATGGTATCGTCAATACACTTAAATATAGTCATGAAAACCCTAAGGTTCCACAGAAGGTCACAGAAATGAGTGTTCTCGCGTTAGAAGGGTTTGCAGGCGAACTAGGACTAAGTGCCTATAAAGATACTATTCGAGTCTTGGATGGACCGGTTGAACCTAAAAATCCTTATTATCCTGTTTTGTGGATTTTTGCCATTACAGGCTTAATTGTGGCCGGTTTTTTTGCTACGACTACGGTACTGGTATATTTGATTTGGCTTGAGAACCAAATTAGCTAGGCTGCTAGGGATGAGAAATTGATACCACAACTTGTAGTGATGGGGTTGGGGTACATAGGATTACCCACTGCAACCTTAATTGCTAGTAAAGGGATATCTGTTCTAGGAGTAGATGTCAGTCAGCGTGTTGTAGATACCCTTAGACAGGGAAAGGCTCATATTTCTGAGCCCGATCTAGAAGGGTTGATTCGAACAGTTGTTGATAAGAAAACACTGACCGTTAATACGACCCCTCAAGCAGCCGGGATATTTATTATTGCTGTCCCCACCCCCTTTAAAAAAGATAAAGAGCCCGATCTCAGTTATGTGGAATCAGCGATAGATATGATTGCTCCCCATTTACGTCCAAATGACTTACTGATTATTGAGTCTACTTGTCCCGTGGGAACAACAAAGAAAATGAAAGAACGGATTTTATTGGCACGACCGGAACTCGATCAGTCTATATTTATAGCATATTGTCCCGAGAGAGTGCTTCCTGGAAAAATTCTATATGAACTAGAACATAATGACCGAGTAATCGGTGGCGTTACGGAAGAGGCTACGGAAAAAGCAATTCAATTCTATAGACAATTTGTGACAGGACAATTACATGGCACCACGGCTAGAACCGCTGAGATGTGTAAGTTAATAGAGAATGCATATAGAGACTTGAATATTGGGTTTGCGAATGAGTTATCGATGCTCTGCGATAAAGTGGATATCAATCCAATTGAATTAATTGATTTAGCTAATCTCCACCCGAGGGTAAATATTTTACAACCCGGTCCTGGAGTAGGGGGGCATTGTATCGCAGTGGATCCTTGGTTCTTAATTTATGAGTTTCCTGAAGAAACAGAGTTAATGTACAAAGCAAGGCGTGTTAATCGGTATAAAACGGAATGGGTGATTGATAAGATACAAGAAGCAGCTGCTCAATTTGAGAAGCAACATGGCAGAAAAGCCAAAATTGCATGTCTTGGACTAGCTTATAAGCCAGACATTGATGATCTAAGAGAATCCCCTGCAATGGAGATTTCCATGATGCTTCAACATAGAGGTGAAGACGTGGTTGCAGTGGAGCCGAACATCCAGGAGGCCAAAGTCAAAGACATCTCAATTGTAGCGTTGAACCAAGTGTTAGAGTCAGCAGATCTTTTAGTGCCCTTAGTGTCGCACAATCAGTTTAAAGGGATTGACTGGAAATCACTCCGAGGAGAGGTTCTCGACTTTTGTGCTGTAACTTCGGTATAACTGGTCGATGTTCTTTTTATTTGTCTCATAGAACAGGTCAAAGTCTGGATACCAGATAGTTTTTTTGTGATTGAGCTTTTTTAGTGAAAAATTTTGATGGAAATGAGAAGTCGTCGAAGTTTTAGACGTCCAAGGAAAATAGACCATTCTAATATGGCGAAGAAAAGCCACAATTTTTTGGACTTTAGTTACTTTCCAGCGCCCCTTTTTTTGAGGGAGTTGTCCTTCTATATAGGGGCGGAGGTAGGACATAAAACGAATATGGTTCAATCCATCAGAGTAGCCGGTCATCTTACTTATAAGTGCGTCTCTTTGACTTGAAAGTATTTCAAACTCGGAGATTGGTTGATTTTCTTTTAATTGGGTTAAAGTGACATCCAGAGCCTCTAATGAGTCAGTACAGTAACTACCCTGAGTTAGAGCTGAGTCAGAGAGAAGGTTTTGTGTTTCACAAAGTGCAATTGAAGGTTTTCCTAATAACCATGCCTCAAGTTGAATAGATGAACGGAAGCACATGATAAGATCGGAATTGGTGATGCAGTCTACTATAGAATAGTCCTGATGGATGATTATCACGTTTGGAAGATCTTTAACCTCTTTTGCCTCTAGGGGGAGCTTTCCGCGATCACCTGGGTGGCCTTTAATGATAAATTGTATATCCGGATGTTCTCTGACTAGCTTGGATAGTAACTGGCTGACCTTTTCACCTTGGTCTAAAATCTGTCTTCTTTTTTTATCTCCAAAGATAGAATTAAACCGAGCGGCTTCTATTCGATGGGCATTGAAAGTGTACCCTGCAATGAGTATCCTTTTTTTGTACGGTTTATTTTGAGGGATTGAGACGAAAGAGGATATTATTTGATACTTATCATGCCCCAAGGATCCACTTACACGTAGCACTGAGCTAAGGTTGGGGAATTTTTTAATAGCCAATTGATATGCATTATTGGACCATACCGTTTGCATATCAACTAAGACTTGTTGATCTGTATTATGCCCCCAGACCATTTGAGAGATTGCATTCTCTCGGAAATATCCTTCGCTGGTATGTGAAACGAAGAAAAATCCACTTTTTGATATTAGCTTAGCAATCTTTACATTTATACTCCCACCCATAGTGTTGGACATAATGACGATATCGGGCTTCAAACGAATAATGGACCAGAGATCAAAAACACAACAGTAATGAACCTCCCAATCTAGATATTTTTCAAAAAAGTACATTAAAGGAAAGTCGATTTCAAAATCACGGCCTTGAGTTGCCCACTCTATAAAAAGAACCTTTCGTTTCGGAGTAGCCATTGATTAGGTCTTTTTATTGGCATACATCTCAGCCAAATCAAAGTCGCCTTGAGTATCAATGTCGACAGATCTCGATAGGGGCATTAAATATGAAGTTGTCACAGCGCCATATAAATCGTTGTTCTTCAAAAATGAATCCACACGTGACCAATAGATTGATCCATTGTCATGTACAACGGCTGGTTTCTCGTGATTTGGGAGATCTCGTAAGTCGGGCCACCGTGCTTGAATAGCCCCTGTACTACTCAAGTTATAGGCATAAAAGGGAGACTTGGAATACTCACTAACGGACCAGCACGCATCCGAATTGCTTCGGCAGAGCTCTTCAAATGAGTTTTGGATATCGTTGGCCGTTCTTAGTGGGCTAGTGGCATAGAGACAACATAAATACTCATGCGATAGATCTCTAGAAGATAAGACACTTTTTATTACATCATTTACTCTGGCGGTATCGCTCGCAATCTCAACGGGGCGTTGATGAATAGTACACCCCGATGATTTAACAACGGCTGCAATCTCTGGATCCTCAGTTGAGACGATGACTTCTTGAAAACACCCGGAAGCGATTGCCGATTCCACACTATACAAAATCATAGGTTTACCACAGAAATTGAGAATGTTTTTTCGGGGTAATCGTTTGGACCCGCCTCTAGCAGGGATAATTGCGATAGCAGAGTTTTTTACTGACGAAGCCATTCAGAGAGTATCCTTGTTTCATTTTGATTAATAAACTTAATTATAGAAAAGTGTTTCGGAATTTCAAATAGCCAAGTACTAGACTGATCTTTTTCATATGAGTTAATGATATAGGCAATACGGCATAAAGCTTCGTACGCACAAAGCTGGATGACGGATTGATAAGCGTCTACGGGTATAGCCTCAATATTTGAATACTCGGCCAAAAACCTTGCCATCACCACCACGGGATCCATATTAGATTGATTAATGGCGAACCGATGAGCAGCAAAAGATGCCGAACTAAATTGAGGCACTATACAAAGACTATCTGAATCAAGGATACAGGCTTCATTATTTTCAGTGAATAAAAGATTATCGGGGTGTAAATCGAGATGTTGAAGCGTCGGTTCGGCCTTTAAGGTGGATTTTATTTGCTCAATAAAGGTCAAGCAGGCCGGGATTAAATCCTTAAATTGGGAAAGGGAGTCTTGTGACTCAAGAAAGGTGTCATATCGAGCTGTTTCTTGAATTGGCACATAAAGAGACGTGCGAACAAGGCTAGTAGTACTAGGTTGGGTTTTTAGCCATTTGTCTAGTGTAGCTAACGAAGAGGCGGCTAGGTGCCATTCTCTCTCAGTCCCAGAATAAGGGGGTGATGTGTAATAGGGTTGGCATGTCCACAAAGTCTCATTTAAGCTCAAAAAAGGGTTGTTTTGGGTGTTTAGGGTATATGAGGGAGTTGAAAGGTTTTGTAAGTTAGCGGCATGAAATAAACCGATTTTGATTCGAGATTCAGGTGTATCCACTTGTGATTTTATAACCACAGAAGCACGACCTTCGTTGCGAGTGACTAATAAGTTTTTGGAGTTTATACCGAGTTTATCCAGTGGGGTAACACTACTTATCTCATCCTGAGAAACCCCAAAGGCATTTAGTGCATAAAGGAGATCGTCAGTTATTGGATATGATCCCATGAAATAAATGACCCCGCAGAAATAGGCGAGGTAACGGTTTTTCCTACTACGGATTCATATTGATCAACAGACAAATGTGTTCCGGGTCGTTTAAATGCTAAGTCATTAATTGAAAGAACCTCACCTTTTTGGATGTCTCGAGAAACCTGGATACTTCTACGATGTTGGGCATTTACTCTGGAGGACATAATGATTCGAGGGTTTCCTAGAGCGGCCTCAACTTCTCGAATGGAATCCACAAAAGGTTTGAGCTCATCGAGCTCTAATGACATCGTATGTTCAACCGCTCGAGTAGATTTGTTCAAGGTTATCGTTTTTTCTAAGAAATTAGCGCCTAATCCAATGGCGGCATAGTTCATAGATGACCCTATGGAATGGTCAGAATAAGCTACGGGGAATCCGAATAGAGACTTAATAACAGGAATAGTGCTTAAGTGTATACCCGCTTGAGTAGCAGGATACCCAGAAGGGCAGTGCATCACGACAACATCGGATACATTGTGCTTTTCACAAATTTGGAGGGCCATTTCAACATCTTCAAATCGTTCCCGAGCATCTAATATCATGGGAAGATTTTTTTGTGCCATATAATCAATTAGATATCGATGATTGATGTCCGCTTTGGACACCTTGATTGCAGCAGCTCCAATCTCAGATAGTAAATCAACAGTAGATTTTCCTGTTGGAGTAGAAATGAACAGTATGCCAAGGTCATCGCAGTAAGCTTTCAATTCACGCCATTCATCAAACGTAAGCTCTCTGCGTTTGAGTGCTTGGAAGACACTCTCCTCTTGTTTTTTCCCATCAGGCGTCTCAAAGCTGATCATATAGTCGTCGGACATAAGCTCTTCAGTGATACATGTTTGAAATTTAACCGCATCGGCACCAGACTCGGCAGCGGCTTTTACCATTTTCTTAGCATCTTCTATACCGGCATGGGTAGCACCTGCCTCAAATGAGATGAAACAGGGGTGCCCATCGCCTACTTTTTTATCACCGATAGTAACAGTTTTCATCATAATCTCCTTATTGAATATCTCGGCCTAATATAAAGGCTTCGGCGGCATCAACACCAACCGTAGCACCATTCCAGTGTGCTAGATGAGTTACAGCTTTAATTGATCTTGTATGGGGCCACGGCCGCATTTCAACAGAGTATGCTTCAAGTGCAGTTATCTTTTTGTCTAAAGTATTTGATATATCAACAAAATAATTTGGTAAGAATCCATTTGAGGAGCCTGGTGGGCGCCATTCAGTACTGGAGGCAATTTGAAAAAATAAGAGTTTTTTCACTGTGGATCCAGGAAGTGGGCGACAAGCGGTAACTACCGCGTCATGAATTTGATGGTGGTCAATATTTACATCTCCTCGGTGATGGCTATAAACGATAGTCGCCTGAGTTTTTTCTACATAGTCCTCTACGATCTTAACGACGTCTAATAAGTCTACCGAGTCCATTCGGTTATCCGGGAAGTCATGAAGATGGAAGTCCGTTACGCCTAGTGCATCATGTGCTTTCTGTGATGCGATTCTAAGTGCCGCGATATCATCTTCCCTATTATCACGGTCCCGAGTGACGTCTCGACTGGTCATGCCTTCAGCCAAAATAACAGACGTAACGTTATCGCCCGCAAGAATGTGTTTGGCCATAGTGCCACCAGCACCTAATACCTCATCGTCAGGGTGGGCTGATATTACTAATACATTTTGGGGGCTGTTTTTTTTCATAGTTGATCCATTAACAATGACTTAAGGTCGTTTCCACAGTTCATCCAGTAGTCAACAATTCCCATGTTAGGGACAAAGTTACCGTGTATCTGAGTATAAACGGGATGAGTAAAATTTTGAAGTTCTACCTGAATATTATTGTCACTAAAAAGATCATTATCCAGATAGTCTTGCCCAAGCCCCCCAGGGATATAATATTGGGCATTGTATTGGCTACAAATATTGATTAGTAGGTCATTTTTGGATCCCTCAACCGGATTGCCAGAGAGACGTATAATTGATGTTTCAATATTAAATTGATCTAACCAAAACAATAGGTGGTCAAAACAAAAGTCAGATAATTTATCGTGATCTTTGGCATATAACGCTTCGAGTTTTGGATAGGCGTCGTCAAAGTGCGAGGCCTTTTTGTAACTAAAGTAAATAGATTTTAAGTGCTTCTTTTTCCAAGGGGCTTGGTTGTTTATTAATGTATCTTGCAGCGTCTGGGTCATATGCCCCTTTTGGGTCACAGGTATCGTTAACCAGGTCTCCCCATTGGCCGTGAGAATCTTGTTCCGGTTGGTATAACTATTCTTTTCGAACTGAACGGTATCCATGAATACATATGTATCACTCTTTAGAATACGATGAAATAGGCCAAGCCAAGGAAGGTATGCAGGTTGGTGTATAGATAGTTTCATAGTTTATATCGCTCGTATGCATTAATTGAAGGGAGAAAGATTTCTAGGTCTTCGGGAAAAGAAGGTGGTATGTGCGGTGTTATTTGAATATTAAAACGAACCCCATCATGAATAAAGTAAGCCGGGTGACTGGGTTCGCAGGCACGAAGGTGAGGAAGGGCCGATGCTATTGTATCTAAAGGAACTATTTCATTGTCTTCTTTTTTTCGACGACGGTTATAGCTGGAAGAACCCACTTGAGGGGTAGTGTCTATTTCGTCGAGAGTTAAAAGTTTTTGAATGAGTATTAGACTAATTGTTGTGTCCCAAGTACGAAGGTGAGTTGCCGTCATATCAGGTGTGATTTTATAACGGGCGGCCCCTACAATCTCTCCCGAATCGACTGAATTTGCGGCTCTTATTCCGGTTAACGTATAGTACTCTTTCTGTTCTGAAAGGGCATAATAAATCGGTGCCCACCCCTTTCCTTTTGGTAGCTCTGAGGCATGAAATAATATAATGTTAGAATACGAGTCAACATTTGGCACAATAGTTTGATAGTTCCACAATATGACCAAATGATAGTCCGACGGAGACTCTGGAAAAAACGTACTTGCTTCAATGGCGCAACTTTTTAATAAATCTTGTGCCTCCAGTTCAAAATCGAACGATTCTATAGAATTTACGACAAACAATACACTTTGAATCATAGTCGGATTGGATCGCCTTCTTTAAAGTCAAAGTTTGCAGTGGAGCCTATAATGTAATCTATCAAATTTGGCGTTAATCCTATGCCGTCACTTAAACGTTTCATGCATAAATCAGACTCGGAAATAAGATGTCCTTTGGATATGGGGTTAGCTGCAACGATCAATCGTTGAAAGGCTTTTTTATTCTCAGACTCCACTTGAGTGGGACGGACCAGACTTGAACCCAGCATTAAATGCGCTTCATTTATAGATTTTATCCAATGAGAGAGCCCTTCAGGGTTTTCTGAGAACCAATGGTCCGGACCCGGCAAGTCTTGAGAAAGAGTAAAGTGTTTCTCGAAAAAAACAGCCCCTTTTCCAACAGCCAAAGTGGCGGCAGTAGACCCGAGACTATGGTCTGAGAATCCTAGATGAACCATGGGGAAACTTGCTCGAAAAGAATCTAGTTTTCGGATGTTTATATTTTCAGGCGGAGTAGGGTATTCGGACGTACAGAGGCATAAAATACAGGGGTATCCATCAAATGCACCAATCGCTTCAAGTGCTTCGTAAGACTCGGATAGGGTAGACATTCCGCATGAAATTATCATGGGTAATTTTGTGTTTGCATATGTTTTTAGTAAAGGTATATTAGTGAAGTCATCAGAGCCAACTTTGATCGCATCGATCCCAATATCCAAAAGTAAACTGAGGTCCCCAGTATTTTGAGGGGTCGATAAAAAAACAATCCCTGTTTTTTGACAGTGTTTCTTTAATTCCCGCCACTCATTTGGAGAAAACTCATAGCGTTTGAACATAGCCAACATTGATTCTGTTACGGTTTTTCCTTGAGAGTTATATGTAAATTGTTGGTCAGGGTCGGAAATAAATTCTGTGGCTTTGAAGGTCTGAAATTTAACGGCAGAAGCACCGGCTTTTTGAGCAACCTCTATCATCTCAATGGCTTTATCAAGCGATCCGTTATGGTTAATTCCTACCTCTGCAACAATAAAGGGGCTGGAATTTTCTCCGATTTGAAACGATCCGATAGATAATGGTGTACTCATAAAAAAACAACCTCTTTTGTGACGCGCCGACAACCTAATCCGTCAACCATATTCATGCCATTATCGCGGTACAACTGACGAGTATTTGAGGATAAAAGCTGATCAATACCAGACAATAAAATAGAGACATTGATATCAGTAATATGCCCCACATAGTAACATGCTTTAGCCTCATGAACACGCTGTGAGATAGCAATTTGGTCTTCGGATAGAGAGATCGCCAGAGTAGGAACCCCTAGGCAGCAACGTTCCCACGTCATGCTTCCTCCGGCACCAATACACAAGTCGGCACTTAATAGCAGAGGAACAACATTTTCGACAAAAGGGATGACCGCATAATGATGATGTGTTTTTTGAATCCACTCATCGTCAAACGAAGCGCCCAAACCGGCAATTATAGTGATGTTCCAGGAACGCTTGATTTGATTTAAACTTTGAATAATAAGATCAAGACAAGGACTTGCACCACCACCCAAGATAACGACGACATTTTCGATAGTTTCTTTAACAGGTGTTTTCGGACGACACTCGGCAAACTCTGGGCGGAGCAATGCATAGGTTGGCCCCAAAAGAAGTTGGGTGTCTGGGCTTACCAAGTCTTCATAACGGGAGTCCATGTCATCATAAAGATTTTGATCAAGTAGGGAGGCAACGGTGTGAGGTCTATTGGCTAGATCATCAATACATAATATTGGGATTGATAATTGATCCGTCACATAGGTTTCCCATGTGTGGTCTAATCCATAGTGATCAACTAAGCATAATGAAGAATTAGGGGTAAACGAGGCCGCCTTAGAACAGAATTCTTCACCATCAATGACTTGCTCAGTCTCAATAGGTGTTCTTGAACAGGTATCGTTTGTCATACAGATATGAGTAATGCCAAGGGCTTCGAGCATTAATATCGTAGAGTCAGGATATTGGTTTCCTATAAAAACAACCTGATACCCTTTTTTTATAAAAACTCTTGATAGTGATGCACATCGATATACATGTCCAAGTCCCAACTCGGAGGAAGCGTTTGCGCGAACAATTAGAACGGGTGATTTAGACACTGAGCTTAAGCTATAACGGACTTGACCGCGGCTATGACAGTATTGATTTCAATCTCAGTGAGACTGGGGAACATAGGAATACTAAGCGCTTGGTTATAGAAGTCCATGGACTGAGGTACGTCACCAGACCGAGAGTTATTATTTTTAACGTAGTAAGGTTGTGACGGGACGGGGATGTAATGGACCTGAGACCCGATTCCAAGAGCGACGAGTTCCTCCATGACGGTTTTACGACTTTTCCCCAGTTTGTCAAAATCGATTCTCAAAACATATAAATGCCACGCGGAGCTATTCGGCTCAAGCTCCACTAGAGGAGACACGTAAGGTTGGTCAGAAAAAGCGTTGTTATACATATCTTTTATTTCGCGTCTTCTGGTTACAAACCGATCCAGTTTGGATAACTGAGAGCTGGCTAAGGCTGATTGTATATCTGTTAGTCGATAATTATAACCAAGGTCATGCATTTCATAATACCAAGGCCCTGGGTTTTGAGTTAATAGGTCAGGCGCTTTTGTGATTCCATGAGATCGCAATCGGATTAATGTGTCATACAAGCCTTTATCATTAGTTGTGATAACACCACCTTCGCCTGCGGCAATTGATTTGGCGGGATGAAGACTGAAGACACTCATGTCTGAATAGGTACAATTCCCTATTGGAGCCCCTTTATACGTCCCTCCTAGTGCATGACACGCGTCTTCTATTACATAGAGGTTATGTTTGTCTGCAAACGCTTTAATAGCGACCATATCGCAAGGCTGACCCGCAAAATGGACCGGAATGATAACTTTTGAGTTTGGACTGATAACCTCA
>JABISL010000058.1 GCA_018700055.1 bacterium
AATATATTTTAATACACCTAACATGGCACCCTAGGGGGTTACTATGACCGTTGTTAATGAAAACTCACCTAATATTATTCGACTACTTTTAATTGAAGATAATGAATTATTCGCAGAATCACTCAAACTCTATCTAACCAGCGATAGCATGTATGAATACCATGTTTTTCATGCAACTAACTTGGCCGACGGCTTGGTTAAACAGGAGCGATTTAATTTTAATATCATATTGTTGGACTTCACCCTTCCTGATTCGGATGGTTACCGATCAATACAGGCATTAAAATCCATCAAGCCCGACGTCCCTATTGTGATCTTAACTGGATATGATGACAATGACCGAGCAATGAACTCGGTAAACCTGGGGGCCCAAGACTTTTTATCCAAGTCGAGTATTTCACCAGAAAAACTACAGCGAGCCATTTTCAATGCCATGACTCGAGAAAAAAAAGTGTCTATCCTATCCAATGAAAATGAATCTCTAAAAAATGTAATTCAGTTAGAGCCTGAAATCGACCATGACTATTCAGAAATGGATATTGAACTGCACGGTTAGTATATTAGATAAGATCCACGTCGCCAAAATCTAAACACTGTGAACGCTATGCTCATTAGATTAGATCTACTTCGACCTTCGGCGAAGATAGATCACGGTCAGACTGGCTAAGCCAGATCCTCTCTTAGCCGCGGCGCCAAAATCTAAACACTGTGAACGCTTTTGATCCAGTAATCGGGCCATTGAGACTTGAGAAGAGTCGCTAAACGAGTTGCGTCTTTTTCGTTATCGCAGTCTATAAAACAAGTCGCACCAGACCCGGAAATATTAAACTCTCGGTCTAATTCAAACTGAACCCAATCAGATAGTTTTTCTAAGTCCGGTAGACAAGCCGTTATTGCAGGAGTGAGGTCATTCGTTCCTTGATACAAGGCTCGCTCATCTATAGACTCTGGAAAGGTGTCACGGCCTAAATCCATACTATCAAACTTGTGATAGACTTTAGCCGTATCGCTATGAAGATTTGGATTAATCAAAACACCCCACCAATCATCTGGCTCGTCTAGTTTGGTGATCTGATTACCTACTTCTTCAACTAACGCTGTACCTCCCTGAATAAAAAAAGGAATGTCTGAACCATAAGGTAAGGCCTCCTCTTTAAGTTTCTCAGGGGATTTATTCCACCCAGCAGCTTCATTTAGCCAATTCAAAAAGACCCCAGCGTTACTACTTCCGCCGCCCAATCCGCCTCCAATGGGGATTTGTTTATCGATATGAACACGAATTCCAAACGAAAGGCTACTTAGATAAGGGGCGATGATTTGGGATAAGAGGTTTCGTTCATCACAGGGCACATCAGGATTAGAACACGTTAGTGCCCATTCTCCTGGCGTAGTCGTTTTCTCCATAGTTAGCGTGTCTGCTAGTGAAATCGTTTGAAAAACAGACCAGATGGGGTGCATCCCATCTGGTCTTGGTTTTCCAACCAACAAACATTTATTGAGCTTCGCATACGAAGGTGTGCGAGCACCCAATTGTGTCATTTACTTACTTGCTTCGTTGTCAGCGTTGCGTTTTACTTTGATGCGTTTCTTAGCGTCATCTAGCAACTGTTTAAAGAGAACTTGTTGTTTCTGAACAGATAAAACATTTGCGATTTGATCTTTGGCTTCATTCAACTTAATTTCAGGACGCATTTTTTTATCATTCAGTTTGATGATATGAAATCCAAACTGAGATTTAACTACTCCAGACCGACGACCATTTCGTTTAATTGCAAATCCAGCATTTCCGAATTCTGGAACCAAGTTGTCTTTTCTGACCCATCCCAAGCTTCCGCCGTTTTCTTTTGTCGGATCAATAGAATGCTTCTTAGCTAACTTTTCAAAACTAACACCTTTTCTAAGTTGTCTGTTAATTTTATTCGCTTCAGCTTTTGTTTTTACCAAAATGTGGCTCAAGCTACGTGTTTCAAGCGCCGCAAACTGAGCTGGGTTTTGTTGGTAATACGCTTGGATTTCCTGTGGCGTTACTGCAATATTTTGATCCACTTTGTCTTTTACTAACATTGCGATTAACAACTGTTTTTTAGAGTTTTCTAGTTGTTGTTTTAGTTCTTTCTTACGGTGATATCCCAGTTTTTTAGCTTGTTGATAAAGAACTTCTTCATCAACCATTTGATCCAATAAACGATCTTGGTTTTCTTGACGTTGAAGTGCTGCTTGAGATTCTTGCGGATATTGAGCGATACGGCTTTCAAAATCAGTTTTGGTGATTTTAGTCCGTCCTACTTTTACAAGAACAGTATCTTTGCTCCCAAAGCCATAGGTGCTCGGTGCTGCAAAAAGTGTTATTACTGATAATGCGATTAAAAATTGTTTCATTAGTGTCTCGTCTCCCAAATCGTTAAGATAGAATTTATTGCTAGTCTTTAGACATTGTAAAGGTCTTGAGGAAGCAATTGCAAGTAGAAGAACCGTGTGTGGCCAAAGGGAAACGAGTACGCCTAGTGATTACGAAGAAATAGCTTATTTATTCGTCTTCAGCAATTTCGTTATTCAAGCCCAACCGTTCATATAGTAACCGAGAGTGCTCTTCGGCCAAAACCTTCGGGATTTTTTTACAAATAAAAGCCTCAACCTCTTCTGCGTCAGCCGACTGAACCCATCCTTTTTTTAACATATAGCCTACTGCTGAACGGGTTACCTTCTCCGAGACCCCAAGAGAGGTTTCGTGAATAAGGGCTTTCATTTCTTCAACGAGTTTTTGATCTTCTTCTAGGCTCATAGTATTGATTGTTGCTCCTGTCTCCAATCATAGATAACTTTTGCAATTTCTGCCACTCTTTCTCTTAGCACCATAAATGACGTTCCTTTTTGGCGAACCGATATAACGATTATATATGGCGCGTCTCCATCCCAAATGATCCCCATATCATGAACGATTCCCTTTAGGGTTCCCGTCTTATTTGAAACCGGTATCGCCGGATGCAAATATTTAGGAATCCCCCACCGGTAGACGTTTTGCTTCATAAGCTCTTTTGCTTGTCGCCGCCCCTCTGGATGCCAATGATCTCCTTCTAATAACTGGTTTAAGACCCGTTTCATATCGGCTACTGTCGTCCAGTTTTTTTCTTGGGCCTTGAGTAAGTGACCCGTTCCTATTTCTGTTCCGATATAACCGGCCCTATTAAATTCTACCTGTAGCCCCTCTAAGGTAAGTCGATCAACTAGCATTTTGGTCGCTGTATTATCACTATAAACAATCATATATCTAATCAAATCTTGAATGCTCCACCGAGATCCAATCGGCGCATATATGAGTTTTCCAGAGCCCCAGACCTTATCCTTTCGATTCAGAATCATCGTTTCAGAGTCCTTAAGCATCCCTTCATGAATCGCTTCTAGTGTCGCCAACATAATCGGGACCTTAATAACACTAGCGGGATTAAACCGGTCATGAACTCGATAGTCTATCGCCTCATTTTTTTGAGGGTCCCAGTATGCAATACCAAGATCAAAGTCTTCTGGATCGACTTTCTGGTGGATTGCCTGCATAAGATGTAACAAATGCTCTGGCCCAGGGCTAATAATCGTAGGCGTCTGAAAAAGGACAACAACTCCAATAGTAATCCCCCCTATTAGAACACGCCTCAAAAAAGGGATTATGACAGTGATCGGTTTAAAGCGTCGCTTAATGCGTTGAAAGACTGTCCGCTCCACTGTTTTTCGGTAGACTCAAGAGGGCCAACAGCCGCTAACGAAAACTGGTCATCTCTAAATAATGTTTGTGCCATTTCTTGTAAATCAGTCGCTGTAATGGATTCAATCTTGTCGATAACTTCTTGTACTGTATATGTCGTCCCCTTATACATCGTACTCTTAGCCAACCATGTCATCCATGCGCCCGATCCTTCTAGCCCCAACATTAAATGTCCTTTTAACTGTTCCTTGATGCGGTGCATTTCCTTTTCTGTGGGCGGGGTTTGCTTCAAGTCTTGCAGTTCATTGAGAATGACCTCTACAGTTTTTTGAAATACGCCTTTGTTAATACCCGCATAAATAGAAAACAGGCCATTTTTTTGATAGAACGGTGTATACGAATAAACCGAGTAAGCCCAACCTCTCTTCTCTCGAATAGACTGAAATAAGCGTGAACTCATCGATCCACCCAGTAATGTACTGAGTAGCGTTACCTTGTAGTGATCCTTATCCTGATAAGGAACCCCTTGGCCACCCAAAATTAAATGAACCTGCTCAATGTCTCGCGTTTTAATAACTACCTTACTAGAGGGGCTCACTGGGACGGTAAGACTTGAAAAAGGGGTGCCCGGAATCGCATTTCCGCCAAGCTTGTTTTCGATCATCTTCACTAGTTTGTCGTGATCTGGAATATTCCCTGCAATCGACACTACTTGATTGAGGGGATTGTTATAGTTCTTATAAAACGATTTAAGTTTGGTGCTATCAATAGCAGAAACGCTATTAGTCGTACCCAAAATAGGCAATCCCAACTTGCCTTCGCCCCAAATCGTTTGACCAAAAAGATCATGGATATAATCATCAGGAGTATCATCTACCATATTGATCTCTTCTAGAATGACCTTTTTTTCTAGCGCCACATCTTTGTCATTAATACTGGAGTTGGTAAATAGGTCACTGAGTATTTCCAACCCTTTTTCAAGATGTTGGGACAAAACTGTCACATAGTAACAAGTGTACTCTCTCGATGTATGAGCATTGATCACGCCGCCTATACTATCAATTTCTTCTGTGATTTGTTGTGATGTCCGGGCCCCCGTTCCTTTGAAACACATGTGCTCCAAGAAATGGGCGATCCCGTTCTGGTCGTCTGATTCTTGAATCAAACTCGTTAGAGTATAGAACCCTATTGATACCGCACACGAGGTCGGGATAGACTTGGTAACAAGTCGTATCCCGCTCGATAGTGTGGTCGGTTGGTCCATTAAGTCTAGTTAGTGGCTGCTACAGCTTCTGCTCTAACTAGGCTAATTTTTCCTTGTGGATCTACATTCTCCACTTTAACTGTGATGTTTTGTCCTTCTTTAAGGTATTCACTGACGTCTTTGATGTGATGATCAGCTACTTTGGAAATATGAAGAAGGCCTTCTTTTCCAGGAAGCAATTCGATGAATGCACCAAATGCAACGATCTTGATGACGCGACCTTCGTAGACTTCGCCTCTCTCAACATCTTTAACGATACCTAATACCATTCGTTTAGCGATCGCAACTTCTTCAGCGTTCTTTCCGGAAATGCTTACCTCGCCTTTTTCACCGTCGACTACAAATACAACCGCACCAGATTCTTCTTCGATGGCTTTGATTTGTTTTCCGCCAGGTCCAATCAACATCCCTACTTTTTCAGGATTGATTTTAACAAACTCGATCTTAGGTGCAAAAGAAGACACTTCTGCGCGAGGCGTTTGCATGACTTTGCTCATTTCGTTAAGAATATGTAAACGACCGTCTTTAGCTTGAGCCAATGCATTTCTAAGAATATCTTCAGATAAGCCAGACACCTTGATATCCAACTGAAGTGCCGTGATGCCTTTTTCAGTTCCAGCTACCTTGAAGTCCATGTCACCGTAGTGATCTTCTAGACCTTGGATATCACTAAGGATCACATAGTCATCCCCACTGATTAACAATCCCATAGCGATTCCTGATACTGGGGCCGTGATTGGTGCACCTGCATCCATCAATGCCAAGCTTCCAGAACAAACAGACGCCATTGAAGACGACCCGTTAGACTCAAGAATCTCAGATACGATACGAATGGTATAAGGAAAGTCTTCATGACTAGGAAGAACCGACTGCAATGCACGTCCGGCCAAAGCGCCATGTCCTAATTCACGACGACTAGTACGTCCCATGAATCCAACCTCACCTACAGAGTAAGGAGGGAAGTTATAATGGAACATATAAGGATTCTTCTCAGAGTCCTTAAGGCCATCAATGATTTGTTTGTCTCTATCCGTTCCAAGTGTAACAACACCCAAACTCTGAGTCTCACCTCGTGTAAACACAGCCGATCCATGAGTGGCTGGTAATGCACTTACTTCGATAGAAATATCACGAATCTCATCTAATTTACGACCATCAGGACGTTGTTTCTTGCTGATGATAGAGTTACGGATCCCCGCTTTTTTCACTTCACCAAAATAACGCTTAACTAAGTCACGGTTAGACTCGTCTTCGTTAACGAACTTAGCAAGCGTATCTGTTTCCAGCTGCTTAATAAGCGCATCGATTTCTTCTTTGTTACCAGACTGCATATTGGCTTCGATTTGAGATCCAACAAATGTACTTACTTCTTTAGAAAGGGCTTCGTCACTCTCCACTTCTGGAAGAACGATTTTTGTTTTGCCTGCAGCCGCCTGCAAGTCTTCTTGAACAGCTACCGTTTCCTTGATTACCGCATGTGCAACCTGGATAGCTTCTAGAATACGATCTTCAGATACTTCACTAGCACCCGACTCGATCATCATAATCGCATCCTTGGAACCAGCTACCATGATTTGTAGTGTAGAGCGTTCTTCTTCTTCAAACGTAGGATTCGCTTTTAACTCACCATCTACGTCACAAACATATGCAGCGCCGATTGGACCATTGAATGGAATGTCAGATACGCTAAGCGCTGCTGAAGCAGCAATCATTGCTAGGAATTCAGGGGCAAATGTTTCGTCGAAAGACAAAACAGTAATTGCAATCTGAACTTCATGGAAAAAATACTTAGGGAAACAAGGACGAACCGGACGATCAATCAATCGTGCAGTTAATGTAGAGTCTGTTGTTGGGCGACCTTCACGTTTGAAGAATCCACCAGGAATTTTTCCAGCCGAATACATTTTTTCAACATATTCAATTGTAAGCGGGAAAAAGTCGATTCCGCTTTTAGGTTCTTTGCTCATTACAGCTGTAGCTAACATTACTGTGTTGCCACAACGTACTACAACAGATCCATTAGCCTGTTTCGCCAACTTACCTGTTTCTATTGTTATTTCTCGTCCTGCTATTGTTCTTGTTTCGCTTTTCGCTGTCATAAATAATTCCTTTTGAGTGACCCTCTTGATTTAGTTTTGTATTTTAAGTCCCATTTTCTTAGAAATGGCTACATAACGACCATAGTCTTTTTTACTTAAATATTTAAGTAATCGACGACGACGCCCTACCATAACGAGTAGACCGCGACGGGTATGTTGATCTTTTTTATTTACTTTAAGATGCTCGATAAGGTGATTGATTCGTGCTGATAGAATCGCGATTTGCACCTCTGGAGATCCGGTATCTGTGTCGTGAACCTTGTGCTCACTGATAAGTTCTTGCTTGTCTGTATTTCCTAATTTTGTTTTTGTTGCCATTTTTGTACCTCCACTGAAGAGCGCGCCAGGAAAAGACCCACTCCACGTGTTATTTTGAGGTCAATACTATCACAGTCAAATGGGGGGGTCTATAGGAAGAGGTTGTTTATATTTCGATTCAGATTCCGTGCATTATCTCTCTAACGGGATCTAAATCGAAATACTGCTCGGCTCACAGTGGAGCCAAGCAATAGTCGAAATGAAATTTAAGCTTCTTTAGCTTTGCTTGCTTTCCAATCTGCTTCCGAACAAAACTTAGTTAGTTTAGTTCCAGCGTCTTCTGCTTTGAAAGCATAACGTGTTTGTGAAGATCCGTTTTTCAACGTTCTTTCGTATTTAACTTTAGTGATGTCAGATTCTTCGATCTGTACTTTCTCGCGCTTCTTAACGTTGTAAAATTCTACAGCCATGTTATTTCTCCTTTGATTCCCAGTAATACAAACTTTACGTAGATTCTAGCGCACACGCCCGAAAATTTGAAGGGGTTTATGCGCAGGGCTTTATCTGAGCACCTTTTCCCCTTAAAAAACGTCACCAAATCTCTTGACCTCTAGGCACGCTTTCTCCAAAAATATTGCGGTTGTTTTTCAAAAAGCAGCTATCTATACCTTCAGGATGAAAAATCAGATCAAACCCTACTTAATATGGATAAGATCTTGGTCTACCAGAAGACCGCTAATGGGTGTAACCTTTAGATGTCTATCTATAGAATTATAAATTATTAACTTGGGCAGTTTGCATATATTAAGGAGACTAAGCATGACATTTATAGCACTCATTGGAATTATTTTATTTATTGGATCAGGGGTTCGTATTGTACGGCCTGTTGACGTTGGCATCGTTGAGTTTTTGGGACGGTTTTCTAAAAAAGCAAACCCGGGGTTCAATTGGATTTTTCCCGGATTACATAAGATGTATAAAATTAATATCACAGAGCGGCGTGTTGATATTGAGCCTCAGTCAATTATTACGAAAGACAAATTAAATGCTGAAGTGGACGGCGTCGTCTATTATCGTGTCTCTGATGCTCAAAAGGCACTATATAACGTCAATAACTTCGCCCTATCTGTCCCCTCACTTGCGAAGACAACACTTAGAGCTGTTATTGGAAAAATGACACTAACCGAGGCGAATGAAAACAGAGATACGATTAATCAAGAAGTTGAGAATGTTTTGGATAAAGAAGTGAATTCCTGGGGAATAAATGTAGTTCGAGTAGAACTCCAACGCATCGAGCCACCAGAAGATGTCCAAATTGCTATGAACCAGGTCGTGAAAGCTGAAAACGAGAAAATTGCAGCTTTGGACCTTGCCACCGCGATCGAAACGAAAGCTGACGGTGAACGTCGTGCCGAAATCAAAAAAGCCGAAGGGATTGCAATGGCAATCAAACTAAAAGCCGAAGCCGATGGTGAAGCAATTAAAGTAGTAAATGACGCTGCCGAAAAACATTTCGTAGGCAATGCTCAGCTTCTTAAAAAACTAGAGACTGTTAGTGAAGCCCTTAAAGAGAATGCGAAGGTTATTGTCCCCGCAGGCAGTAGCTTAGTGAATGTCGTTGGGGATTTGGCGGGGACGACTATTCCGATTTCTATTGATGGGGAGTAGGTGAAAGGCCGTTACCTTTGGAATATATGAACCCCCTCCTCGCTCAGTAAAGAAAGTTTCGTTATACTAGTCCACTATGGATTATTCACCCGGATCAATTGAAACGAAATGGCAAGACCAATGGGATAAAGATGGCATCTACAAGGCGACTGAGGATAAGGATCCAGTCTATGTCTTAGAGATGTTTCCATACCCCTCTGGAAACCTCCACATGGGGCATGTTCGAAACTATTCTATCGGTGATACGTATGCCAGATATCAACGGATGAATGGCAAGTCGGTCTTGTATCCCATGGGATTCGATAGTTTTGGATTACCTGCAGAGAATGCCGCTATTAAAAAAGGCGTTAATCCCAGAAAATGGACGGCAGCCAACATTGAATCGATGAAGGTGCAGTTCAAGAGTCTCGGACTCTCCTATGATTGGGATAGAGAATTGGCCTCATTTAGACCAGATTACTATAAATGGAACCAATGGATATTTAATAAACTCTATGAAAAAGGCCTCATCTACCGCAAAAAAGGATGGGTCAATTGGGACCCTGTCGATCAAACGGTCTTGGCCAATGAACAGGTACTCGACGGCAAAGGCTGGCGCTCTGGTGCTCCTGTTGAGAAAAAAGATATCGATCAATGGTATCTCCGCATAACGGATTACGCCGAAGAACTACTAACGGATCTAGACAGCCTTACGGAATGGCCTGAACGGGTTATTACGATGCAGCGAAACTGGATCGGCAAGAGTACCGGGACCCAATTAACCTTCCAAGTGGTTACCGAATCCGGCGACTCCGTAGGATCCATTGATGTATTTACTACTCGACCTGACACCTTGTTCGGCGTGACATATCTAAGTCTCGCCCCCGAACATGAGTTATGCAAAACGCTAAAGCAATATTCTAATGACCCCGATGCAATTGAAACCTACGTTCAGTCGTCGATGAGTAAAACGTCGATCGAACGTGGCAATGCGGATCAAGAAAAAACAGGCGTTAACACAGGATGCTATGTCATCAATCCTGTAAATGGCGACAAGTGTCCCTTATTTATTGCGGACTATGTCCTGATGGACTACGGAACTGGTGCTGTAATGGCGGTTCCAGCACATGACACTAGGGATTTTGCATTCGCCAAGACATTCGACCTTCCTGTCAAAATCGTCATCTCTCCAGAGGATGAGATACTGGATGCTTCAACACTAGAAGAAGCATTTACTGACTCTGGAATACTGGTTAATTCCGCAGAATTCGATGGTAGAAATAGTAACGCAGCAAAAAAAGAAATTACAACCTGGCTCGAAGAAAAAGGCTATGGCAAAGCGGTGGTTCAGTACCGTCTCCGCGATTGGTTAATTTCTCGTCAGCGTTATTGGGGAACGCCTATCCCAATGCTCTACGACGAAGCCGGTGAGCCACGTCCCGTACCAGAAGACATGCTCCCTGTCGTCCTACCTGAAGATGTCACTTTCGATGGGAAGGGAAACCCCTTAGAAACATCTCCTTCTTTTAATA
>JABISL010000047.1 GCA_018700055.1 bacterium
CAATCTAAAGACTTTGGTAGGAACGGTTAGTGATAGTGGTAAGGCTCACATTAGCTATACATCTGAGGCGAAAGCGTCATTAACCCAACTTACAGGGATTATGGGGAACGCATTGGTTCTGAAATCTCTTCATGAAGAGGGATTGTCCCAAGCGATGATTGATCGTGTAAATTACACCGCCGTATCGCGAAGTTTACTTAACGAACTAGGGATGGGTGATCTGATCCCAGGGATAGAGGCCGTGGATGTGAGTCGCGTTTTGTTCAGAGCAGTTAATTACCCAAAACCAGAAGGAACGCTGCCTGATAATAATAACGATTGGAAAGGGTTGATTCACTCAGATCCAAATTATGTAAAGTTTGTTGATCAATCCAATCAGTTTGGAATGGACCCGGCTGATATAAATAAAAAAATTAAAGAAAAATTACCGGTCATCGAGGCACTAAATACACTACATCACACAGATGACTTAAGCTCAATCGAACGCACGTCTATTCTAGAGGTTTTCAAGACTCGCCAAAACCAAGCGTACCTATCACAAACCCTTCGTTGGATGGGGTCCTCTGAGGCGGCACAGATTCTTATCAAACTGGACCATCTCTATGAAGGCAAACCTAAAAAGGTTGGGTTAAATATAATCACTCAGATTCCTCAACGAGAGAAGCAGCTTGAGATTGTTCATTATCTGATAGATGCCTTGGAGAGAGACATCCGTATTGATGGATCCGAGGATCAATCTCCCAAAAAGGCTGCGGGGTTATTAGAAAAGCTGGTAAAGGATTATCCTCAGTTTGAAGGAGTGTTGATACGATCATTGATTCAGCCCATTAAGCCCAAGCTGATTGCGGCATTAAGTGATGGGAGATATAGGCAGGTAATGGGCCAATTACCGATGGGTATTTTGCCAAGTAATACGGATACAGTTATGAAGGATATACGAAACGCGATTGAAGGAAAACTACCAGGGAAAGTGGAGCCAGCACCCCAAGCCAAGTATTTGGCTAACCTTCCTAAGGAAAAGACGAGGGTGCAAATTCAAGCACAAATACTTCGCGATAGTCAGCTAGAAGACTCCCAAGTAGAGTTAGAAACGTCGATAGAACTACTGGCAAAGGATAGCACAAGACTGAATATCAAATCCAAGGACGCCTTAACTAAAAAGGAAAAATGGAATCCAATCATTCATTCTTTGGAGTCCATCGTTGAGTCTGCGCCCAAGTCGCAAAAAACAGTAACGATATTAGCCGCTCTCGATCAACTTAAAACAGATACGCTTCAGTATCATGAGCGGTTGGCTCGACTCAACGAAGTTTTGGATACTATCCAAGACCTTACAATGACTAGGAACGATCAAACCCCAGTAGGGGGTCTCAAGCTTAAAGGGAGCGGGCTATTCACTGCTAGAGGTCCTGTAGTTAGTAGCTTGAGAAGTAGCGTTCAAGAGGCTTTGGAATCGAAATTTACCCCCAAACAAAAAGCCGATATTTTGCTGCATAATCCCAGTTATAGTGATGCTTTTATTAATGACCTAAAAGAACCCTCAGTAGTGACAAACTTGGTCATTAATATTGTTGAACGTCTCAATCTAGATACAGTCACAGCAGAGACTAAACGAAACCTAATCCGATTGGTCGGACAGCTCCGCAAGCATTCTGACTATAAAGGAAATACCGTGTTTTACGGAAAAGAACGTATTGCTGAGAGTCATCTACTTGTAGATCTTAAATCAAAAGAATTAAAGGCTCTCATGCAATCTAAGGGGCTCACCTGGACGCAGCTTAAATCAGAGTTGGTTCAACTTGGAAAGAGTGTCGCAGAGGCCTCTAGATTTAATCCCACAATGGCTAGGTCTAATAGAGAAACAGAGAGACATATCCGGAGTCTATATAGAGGGAATATTCCAGAACTTTTAAATGGCGCTAGTAAAGAGGCTATTCGAGGGTTTGAGGACGATAAATGGGCGCCCTTGATACTCCAAGCCAAATGGAACACCATATTGCAGGATTATCGGAGTATGCCAATCTCAAGAGAGTCGATCGAAGAGATTCATAGATTTCTAAAGGATTATAATGCCCTTGATAATTGGCACAAAGAGCTCCCTATAGCAGAACGCGCACTCCTCATTAAATGGAGTGCCGATCATGCAATAGATAAGACCTCTGTTGACGCGATGTCCTATGTCACCAAATTTAGCCTTGGAGATGATTTTTCAGGAACGGTGAGAGCCTTAGTCGACCTAGCCAGTAACCCAACCGATAGTGATGGCGCTGACTCTAAGTGGTTGGAAAAGGTACTAGATAATTTTTCGGTAAGGGGAGAAATAATATCGCAATATTTACAAAATCGCCGAGAACACGTCAATGAAGTAACTTATTTACTGGCGGCAATGTTGGAAGGTGTAGAACAACGCGCCCCCGATAACAGTAGGATTGAACCCTATGAAGTATTTGAAAAATACCAAAACGAAATGGACGATAAACCGAATAAACCGAATGAACTAATGATCGCCGTGGCCGATATAAACGCTCTCAAGTCCATCTTGATCTCAATTGCTAGACAACCTGTGACTGATAAAAATAAGGATAAATTAAAAGATTGGATTGGCTCTATTCTAACACTCCGACCACAAGTCTTGGATCTAATCTCAGATGATACCGATATCGCAGCCCGTGACCGAATAATGGACGTCCTGACAAAAAAAGTGCAAAAGGACCTGACGGATACCCCAGGTCTTGTGACACAAGCCTATTCAACAATGCTGCATAAGAGTGGGTCTCGAATGGGGAGTGAACTGATTAGTCGATTGGTGGAAATCGGGTTCTTTCATCAGCCGGGTGCAGATGACGAAGCGCCTGTAATGATGCACCAGCGTCACTTGATTCGAGCGATTAAAGATAATCCTGAAGCGGTCTATAAGGCGCTTAGTAAACAAGATACAGTGTCGAAAAGAAAGTTGTTTCAAGTCCTTCATTTACTTCCTACAGATAGTATTAAGAGATTGTTCTCTCCCAAATACACAAATGTAAATGACCTTGAGGCGGCCTTTGAAACGACGTTGATGATTGTTGACGATTCCCAGCGTAATAAAATCCAAGAAATTATGGTGGATCAACTCGTTGGATCTAATCTTAAGTTTATGATCGAAACGTATCCTCAGTTGATTGAGTCATCGGGTGGGAGTCTGGATCTAAAGGCGTTGGTCCGGGATCGGTTTATAACCCATACAGTGAGCCATAATAAAGCGTTTAATAACTGGGATGATACAACCAAACTAAAGGCGATTGCGACTATAATGGACGCGCCCTTTAGTGAAGTGGCTAAGCTTGGGCCGAATGCCAATGCTGAATTATGGGATCGATTACGGGATCAAGTACTTGAAAACGCGACTAACGACGTTAATTTGGATCGTTGGGAGACTCTTTTTAATAATGTAAAAGGGTTCCCTGTGGTAGAGATGAATCGACTCAAAACGTGGATCAACCTGCTTCAATTTGGAATAGCAAAGCCTGGCGTTGTCGTTGAATTACCTGGAGAAATCGGTGTTCATGCATTAACAGACCTGTCTCACCTCCCTACATCGTCTCGCACGTTTAATAGTTTGTATCGCATTGTAGATGGGATAAATAGCCCTGGTTATTTGGGTGGCAAGCCTACTCACTATGAGGCCCTTAAGGCAATGATCGCCTCCAGAGCCTATGTGATTGGATCGAAGCTAGTAGATATGGAGGAATCAGAAGAAGTGGTGACGAGACCTCACGAGAATGACTTACGCGGCAACTTAGAGGCAATAGATCCAGACAGACTAGAGGTGGTGGCGAGACCTCACCAAAACGAGCGGCTTAATACTCTGACGGCAGTAGGCCAGGATACGCCAGTTGAACCAGTATCACATGAGCCAGATATAGAGGGTCAAATGAGGGCACTATTGGGGACGTTTAAGAAGCCCATCCCTTTAGGTCGTCTCAATGAGATGTTGTATAACGCACAATTTGTTGACGCAGCGCCCCTTTCAATAGAACAAGGCCAGCAATCATCAGACGCTGCAATTCCCCTTTATGAGGAGCAACTTCAACGCCTCGATGAGCGGTTTAGTAGTAATTATATCGCTCGACGTAGTTTTAGAGCTACAAATATGGTGACAAACTCCACCAGGGTGCCAGGTATTGTGGAAGAGAGTGGGGTAGAGGTTGAGGTCTATCGACAGCTGATTACTAGTCTAGAGGCAGATCGAAGGATGCTTAGAGTAGGCCATGTGCAAGAGGCGCCAGGTCAATACGCGCCAAAAGGATTGAGTCACTTGTTATCGGTATCCCATAATTTAGCCCAAATAGAAGACGTTTTGAAATCTAGTGAGGGTAAGTTGAAAGCCGTCCTTATGGGCACTACCCAAACGGTTAGAACATTGATTTTGAGCGGAACAAGAGAGATTTCCTCAAAGGATATATCCGGGCCACTCTTAGTTGGTAAAAAACATATTTTTAATTTTGGGAATACTCATGAAATCAAAGAGTTGGTAGAGATTAAAGATGGCCGGCTAATATTTGCTGAACCTTTCCGACAAGATTTTCCAAAACATACCACTGTAGCGTCGCATACTGAAAATATATCAACCAGCGTTTATCAATTTTTAAACGATATTGTCAGAGAGGACCCGGTATCAGCCAAGCTATATCTCAACAATATTCTGACTATATTAAAAAGCGATGGCTCGGCTAATCACTACGAGGGCTTAGCTATAAAAATGAATTTTCTAAATAGAGTGAGAGTAATGCCGGTGTTTCAGGGGGTCACTGAGATTGATGAGGCGATTGATATTGTGAAATCACGTCTCAAAGAGACCATTCAAGCGGTAGGTCCTAACCTAGCGCACGATGAATCGCCTAGATTTTGGAATATTGTTTCAGGGCTTATATCAGAGTCGACGCCTAGTGTTCAGAGGATGCTATTGGAGGGCATGAAAAAGGATGGCTCCAAAGAGGCTAGGCAAATTCGAATAATCCATAACTTTAATATCGTTCGCGCGCATGCGATTAAGATTGCCCAAGAAACAATAGGGGATCCTGATAAAACACCAACGCTTTATAGTGCTCAAGCTGCAAAAGATCACTATGAATGGGTCCAACAGGTCTCTACCGTGCTTAGTCAGGTGCCGGATGATCATCAACCACACTTAATGGCAGCCATACTCTTTGAGGTCCAGAACACAATGAGTAACAATAAATTGCCACCGCTAAAGGAAAGTTTGACCAAGGTACAGAGTCTACTAGATATGGCTGAGACGATGAGTTTTGCCTCCTTAATACCTGATGTCGATGTGGGGATGATAGCCCCCAAAGTATTTTCTGAAAGTATCATTAAAGCCCTATCACGAGCGAAGGGGTTACCCAACGATAAAGGCGTCGTAGGGGCTTTGGCCAAACTGTTTAGACATGTAGTATTACCGACACAGCGTGACGTGCCTGGATTAGTATCCGACAGGATGATCGATAATGCTGAAAAAATGGCGGGAAAAGAAAGCCCTTACGTTAATCAATTGAACGCACAACGGTCACTCCAGCATTGTATCAAGTTGTTGGGCAGTTCTCAGACCCACCAACTTCACCAAACCATGCGACGGTTAAACCCAGGGGTGGCGCGTGACATTGAGCGCATATCAATTGCACTGAAAACAGAGTCAGCAAGTGTATCGGAAGAGGTTATATC
>JABISL010000011.1 GCA_018700055.1 bacterium
AATGCGTTCCTTGGCTGATCCAAGTACTAAAAGATCGATTTCCTTTTTAGTAATGCCTTCATACACCTGCTTAGACACCGACTCCACTATTGTTAGAACATCAATCTTGGTTAAGTCACTTGCGATGTTGACGATGCGATCATTAATTATTTGAGGATCGAAGATGGCCTTGTGAGACTCATCTACAACTATCTCTAGTTTTTGTTCACGAATTTGAGTTAATGCTGTCTCTTGACGGTCAACTTTGTGCTTTTCACGGTATACGATGTAGTTACGGGCCACTTTGAAGTGTCCATTCTTCATCAAGATTTCTTCTGCGATATCTTGAATGTTCTCTACTGTAAGCTCTACTTCTTGTGGGTAACGCGCAACGACTAGGTTAACTACCTGATCCGTCAAGTTCGCAACTGTTGCAATGTCACTAATATTTAAAGATAGAAATGATTTTTCGATAGCAGCTAATATTTTCTTCTTGTCAAAAGGAGCCCTCTTTCCATCACGTTTAACGATTGTTTCTAAGTTTGTATTCATAACCCGGCTCCTTAATCTGTTTCTTTCAATTTTTAACTGTTTTTAATGCATTTTGTCGAATAGGGATTCTCTATAAATTCAATAGAGACACGAAAAGACACCTAACCCGTTCACAGAACGTTAAAAAACGTAAAATCCTGCAAATTTATCACTTATTAATCGTGTTGGTTTAGGAGTCAGGGGACCTTGCGGTTCCTTAGTGTTTGATTTTGATTAGGCGTTGTTGCCAATGCCTTTCGACAGTTATAAGTATTCAAAAAATGGCGCTTAAAGTCAACAATAAAATTTGTTTTCAAGCCTTATTTCTGGCCTCATTTTGAGGGTAATTATTGAATTTTTCTGATGTATTTTTGATTTGACCTCGATCACCCTCGAAATTGATATTTCTTTCATTTTTCACGTCTCATAAATGCAAACAACCACTTGCTTTTTTGAGATAAAATAACGACATTCTCTTTTAAATTATATGTCTTGAATTTAATATTGTCATTTTACGATTTTATAAGTTTCAAATGACTTTTAATCGGTTAGTCGCCCTATTGACATCCTGTGGACAAGGTCGATTTAGGGTGACGGAACATGTCCTGTGTATAACTTTTGACATTATCCATGAAAGGTTATGGTTTGTGAGCCTAAACCACCCTTTCTTACCCCCGGCCCCTACCCCCTTCTTTGGGATTGATCCCATCCCTTAACTTTGTCTGTGTATAACTCTAGAATCTTTTCTTATTTGAGTCTGTGGATAACTTTTCACCCTCAACCTGATTGTCTGGGGCTCAGGTACTGGGTTATTATATATAGTAATGCTACTCGAATTCAGACCTTTAATTGCTAATATCGATCACTTAGAGACACTTTTTGATGAAATGGACCGCCAATGGTTGGCCCATGGACAAACTGCAAGCCTCAAGCCAGAGCTAGAGAAAAAACGAGAGATGATCCTCAAAAGAGAAATTGACGGCATTATTGGGTTTGAAGAAGATTCCCCTGTAGCGCTCGCCTGGGTAGACTTGCCTAATGGCTGTTATGGCAACGCGGTCGTTCATTGTACTCGTCCCGAACTTGAGCCCCCTTTAATCCAAGCTTTACATGAGACTGGGCTATTAACCGGAAATGTCGTCGAATTGGTCCAAATCGTTAAAGGGTTTTCTTATCGTGACGCATTTATTGCTTTGGGATACAAAGAAAAAGAACGCCAACGGATGACGATTGAACTAAAAGACTATCCCGAACCAGAGCCTCTAGAAGGCGTTGTGTGCGATGTTATTACAGAAGAATCTGTACCTAATATCGCTCAAATTAGTCACATGGCACATGATACACGCAAACATATTGAAGGGTATCGTGACTTTTCAAGTATCGCCTCTCGGTCAAACATGGCCAGCAAGATGAGAGCTGGGGATTATGGAGCCCCTCTCCAATCTGCTTGTTTGCACCTTACATATAATGGAACCCCGGCCGCAATTGTTGATGTCCTTGATATTGAGTTCTGGGGTGAGTCACATGTAGCCTGGATAATGGATGTGGCCGTCATTCCTGAGTATCAGGGGTTTGGGCTAGCTCAATACATGATCAAGAAGTCACTACACGAAGCCTCCAAGGCTGGCTCAACGATATCAGCATTGGCAGTTACGCTTTCTAACAAACCCGCGGTTCGTCTATATGAAAGTCTCGGATATGAATGCGTAGAATATTTCGTGGAAATAATTCCCCCAGGCGTAATCGAAACTGACTAAGTGTTCTTACTGGCCTCATTGATTAAATAGAGGTCCATCAAGGTGATGGCTATCATCGACTCTAGAACAGGTACTACACGGGGACATATGCACGGGTCATGTCGTCCATGGACTTGGCAAGTTGTCGCATTCCCATCAGTATCCACCGTATCTTGCTCAAGTGTAATGGAAGAAGTTGGTTTTACCGCCACCTTCATCGTAATTGGCATTCCGGAGGATAGACCACCAAGAATTCCACCGGCATGATTGGTGCGGGTCTTGATAACCCCGTTATCATTAATAAACGCATCGTTATGCTCAGAGCCTTTTAATGGCGCCGAACCAAACCCGTCGCCAAACTCTAACCCTTTGATTGTCGCGATAGAGAAAATAGCATGTGCCAAAACAGCTTGAAGCTTGTCAAAACACGGCTCCCCTAGCCCAACAGGCACACCCGTTACTATTGCTTCAACAGCACCACCAATGGTATCGCCAGTAGCTCGCACTTCTTTAATAAGGGCTTCCATCTTGGTTGCCGCATGCGGATCTGGGCATCGCACAGGATTAGATTCAATTGTGTTTAGATCTATCGCCTTCGTATCTAGACATATGTCTCCAACAGTGTGGGTATAAGCCGTAATATTGATTCCTTTTTCAGCTAACCATTTTTTAGCAATGGCACCCGCAGCAACTCTACAGGCCGTCTCTCTACCGGAAGACCGTCCACCACCACGATAGTCGCGACAGCCTTTGTATTTTTCATGATAAGTAAAATCAGCATGCCCAGGGCGGAACAAGTCCTTAATATTGGAATAGTCTTTGGATCGTTGGTTTTCGTTTCGAATCAAAATTGAAATCGGCGCACCTGTCGTCTTCCCTTCAAATACGCCGGAGAGGATCTCTGCCGTATCGGATTCCTTACGAGGTGTCGTTACAGCACTCTGACCAGGTTTTCTTCGATCGAGTTCTTTTTGAATGTCCTCTAGACCTAATTCCATGCCTGCAGGCGCCCCATCAATGATGACACCAATCCCTGCTCCATGGCTTTCACCAAAGGTTGAAATTGTGAATAGTTTTCCGAATGAGTTACCTGACATGAGCCTTATTATACTAGATTTCGTTTACTGGAAGCAAAGTGTGATTTTAACCTCCAAAATACGTCACGTACTCTGATCCCCACGTCTATTTAAATCTGGAGTACATCCACCTTTAGGGCGGAGATACTCAGCGTTCGCTGGAAGCAAGTTCCATCTCTCTTCAGCCGCAGGCGCGTTAGAAAAGTCTAAGTACTCTGGTCGCCTCTAGCCATAACAAGCTTGCCCGAACGAACCGTTTCGATAATCCCATAATCCTTTAGCATGTCGATAAGAGCGTCGATGCGATCGCTGTCGCCAACGGCTTGAATGATGGCTGACTTCTGGGTGAGGTCCACAGACTGCGCCTTAAAGTGATCAATGACCTGAAGGATTTCGTTCTTGTTTGTTTTGCTTAGCTTGACCTTGATGAGGACCATTTCCTTAGCAATCGCCTCTTCGTCATTATGCTCACTGGCATGGACAACGTCGATTAGCTTGTTGGCCTGACGAATGATTTGATCGAGTGTCTCAGGTGCACCTTGTGCAGTAATCGTCATTCGAGAGAACTTGCCATCCAAGGCGGATGATACTACTAGAGACTCGATGTTGTATCCGCGTCTTGCGAACATTAGGGTAATACGAAGCAATACACCTGGCTTATTGGCCACATGAAGACTGATTGTATGAATATTGTCGACTTGAATGCTCATTAGGTGCTCCCTTTCGGTTTAGCGAGTTTTTTCTTAGGCGGCTCAATGATCATATCATCAGTGGTTGCTCCGGCCGGAATCATCGGAAACACGTTATCTTCTTTAATCACTTCGGCATGAATGATACAGGGACCATCGTAAGCTAAGGCCTTTTCGAGTGTACGCTTAATATCCGCTGGACGTTTGATACGGAAGCCTTTGACCCCATAAGACTCACCTAGTTTGACGAAGTCAGGATTACCAACCATGTCTACACCTGAGAGACGGTCATCATAGAATAACTCTTGCCACTGACGTACCATCCCAAGAAATTTATTATCAATGATCAGAATTTTGACGGGGAGTTTATTGATCGCAGCAGTTGAGAGCTCGAATAAGGTCATTTGAAACCCACCATCCCCTACTACAGCCACAACCGTTTCTTCCGGTTTGCCTAGCTGAGCACCTAATGCTGAAGGAAAACCAAATCCCATTGTTCCTGCACCACCGGAACTAATCCATTGATCCGGATTATGTGTTTTGCAGAATTGAGCGGCCCACATTTGGTGCTGCCCTACATCCGTAGTAATAATGGCCTCACCTTTTGTGATTTGATATAACTCATCAAGGACCTGCTGAGCCTTTAGTCCGCCATGCACCTTATAATTAAGCGGGTACTTTTTCTTCCATTGATTGACTTGTTTGAGCCAAGGCTTAGTCGCCTCACTGGATTTAATTAGAGGTAACAATTCCTTGAGACACGTTTTGGCATCGCCCAAAATACTAACATCAGGCATAACGACCTTGTTGATCTCTGCCTTATCAATATCCAAATGAAGCTTTTTCGCTGTCGGACAGAACTTCTCGATCTTAGCCGGTGTGATTCGATCATCCCATCGCGACCCAATCGAAAAGATTACATCGCAATTTGAAACACATCGATTGGCATAAGCCGTTCCGTGCATTCCTAGCATTCCTACTGATAGCTCATGATTCTCAGGAAAAGCGCCTTTTCCCATCAATGTCGTTGTTACAGGCGTCTGAAGAAGCTCTGCTAACTGAAGTACCTCTTTGTTCGCTTTTGAAATCAATGTCCCGTGCCCTACCAATAATAAGGGGCGTTTCGCGTTATTAAGAATATCGGCTGCGGCCTTGATATCAACTGCTTTTCCTTTATCCGGGAATGAATATCCCGGAAGATCCATTTCGGCCTCTTCATGAGTGGCCTCACAAGGCGCGCTAGTAATATCCTTAGGAAGATCTATAAGAACCGTTCCTGGACGGCCTGTAGCCGCCAAATAGAAAGACTCCTTAACAATTCGAGGAATATCATTGGGTTCTTTGACTAAATAGCTATGCTTAACGAACGGTGCGGTCCCGCCAAATACATCCGCTTCTTGAAAAGCGTCTTTTCCCAATGCAGACGTTATTGTCTGTCCGGTTAATATAACTAAAGGAATGGAATCCATTTGAGCGGTTAATATTCCGGTAACTGTATTTGTTGCGCCAGGACCACTGGTAACCAGTACAACACCTGTTTTGCCTGTCGCACGAGCATAACCATCGGCCATATGAATCGCACCTTGTTCATGACGAGTCAGTATTAATTTAATAGAAGAGTCATAGATCGCATCAAATATAGGGATGGCCGCGCCACCTGGATAACCGAAGATATACTCTACCCCGTGTTTTTCTAATCCTTGAATCAGTGCTTCTGCACCATTTGTCTGTTTTTTAGTCATTTTTCAACATCCTATTTGTTTAATCTGTCTATTTTATCAGAAAATATAGCATTTTCAATTTTTATTAGACATCTTTTTAGACAACTTGCCTAATATTCATTTGTTTTTACACTAAACAACCGGTAACTCACCCCATTGAGTGGTATAGGCGGGAGACTTGAGCTCACTAACTGTACGCCACTCTCTGTCCAGCCCGGTACTGAGGCTTCGGATCATATCTTGGCCGTATCTGGTGTTAATACTATCCATAGCCTTTAGGATTGGGCTATTTGGGAGAGGGGGATCTGGGTCGAGCCAATTGAGCTGCTGATGGGTACTGTCATGAATCCCGCTCAATAGCACCCCACCCTTTTTACTTCGTTGTCCGGGCTGAAACAATGTTCGTGCGATAGACTTGGCGGCTTGAATCCACTGAAGCGTATCATTGCTCCCGCTAAGAATCGTAAATGTCCCACTACTTCGATACGGATGATCATCATAAGGGCTGGTGCGGATCATTACGGTGATCGCAGTGGCTAGACTGCCTTGTTTACGGAGTTTTTCACAAGCTCGCGTTGTGTAGGTAGCAATCGCCTCACTAAGTGGCACCCAAGTTGTAATAGCTCTCTTAAAGGATCTAGACACCATAATCTGTTTCTTTTTCTCTGCAAAGGATTCAATCTCCAAACAATTGATTCCGTTTAGCTCATCTTGAATCTGACGTCCGATCTTGGTGAATGATTTTTGGATGCGGTCCTTGTTGGGGTAATCCCGAAACTCTTTGGCATTCATAATTCCCATTCGATTGAGCTTCTTGGCGGATTGACGCCCGATTCCCCATACCTTCTCTACAGGTATCAGATCCATCCAAAAGTCACGATCCACCGGCTTCCAGAGTGTGAATACGTTGTGATGGCCATCATATTTCTTGGCAATATGGTTGGCGAGCTTGGCCTGCACCTTGGTCTTGCCAATGCCAACAGAGACTGGGATCCCTGTATGCCTATAGACCGTGTCTCGAATCGTTTCTCCCAGCCGATAATAGTCGTCTTCATTCTTAAAGATTGGCAATTGTAGGAACGCCTCATCAATCGAATAAACCTCCATCTCATTAGTAAACTGTGACAAGACAGTCATCACGCGATTGGAGAAGTCCCCATAGAGCGTGTAGTTAGAAGAAAACACCGCCACGTTGTGTTTCTTTAGAAGATGCCTCACTTCATGATACGGCGCCCCCATTGGAATATTGAGCGCCTTCACCTCTTGCGTACGAGCAATGATACACCCGTCATTATTACTGAGCACGGCCACAGGACGATTGAGTAAGTCTGGGCGAAATACCCGTTCACATGAGGCAAAAAAGCTATTACAGTCGACTAGGGCAAGCATTGATGAATCGTATGGGTGACCACTCCCCACACTTGATAATCACTGTCGGGGGGAACATCGATGATGGGATACATGGAATTCTCAGGCTTAAGGCTCCATGTTTGATTAGGATTCTTAATCAGGCGCTTTACTGTAAACTCACCATTCAGTATCGCAAGTATAATCATGCCTGAAACGGCCGTTATTGATCGATCAATGACTATTAAGTCCTTGGGAAATATACCGGCCCCAATCATGCTGTCACCCGACGCACGGACGATAAACGTGCTGCTAGGGTTTCTGACTAGATACTTATCGAGTGATAGTGGCGCCTCAAGGTAATCATCTGCCGGGGATGGAAATCCGCAGGATACGTAAGGGATCGAATTAATGCCGTGCATTTGCATGGTGCTATTGTAATTGGTTTTATTGAGACTGCCTATGCCGTTCGAGCATTAAAACGCTATGGTTGCGGAAACCTCACGTAATCTTTCCTCATCTCCAACTCACTTTTCATTGATTCCACTGCTACTACATACTTTTCTATAACTTCTTTTTTAAGAGGGGAATGAATCCCATACGTTTTATTGGCTTCTAACTCTTTTTTTTCTAAAAGTTTATCTGCTTTACTCACCATTTTCTGAAGAACTTCAGCCGCTTCTTCATCACTTCTGATATTACATACCTGACCCTGTGCCTCTTTAAGGGTATCCAATGATTCGGAATCATATCCGATAACTTTCATTTTGGAGGCAATCCTTATGAGTCCTTCAATGCGATCTTTTCGATCTATTAAATCCTCTACGAATTCAAGCGCCTCATCTAATACCTCTCTTCCTAAAGCCCCCCCCCATTGTCTCCGATTTCGAGATTGCAATCTTGCATAACCGATTAACCACAGACTCACTCGTACTACTATTATAGGCTACTCGAATCGCATTATCATAAAGCCCATCGTTGGTTAAGGACTTAATATGATGGCGAATACTGCTTCTATTTGTCGTTGGCGTCCGATTGCTTATCTCATCTAGGGCATTTTTACTCGAGACCCGTCTTATCGTAACCTCTGACAACTTCACTACAGGTGCTGGCAGCTCACTGCCAGGCGACCAAGATCTTGCGACGTTAGTTGGCGACCCTATTTCTATAGGGGGCGGAGGCGGTAATGTACTTGAAATCGGAATGGATACCGGCTCCGATAACTTGTTTAATGCTGGTGGGAGTTGCGAGGGAAGTTGCATGGGGAGTCTCCTTTATAATTGCGTTTAGTCAATTTTTACCAATATTTATATCTTTTCATTAAATTATCGTTATTTCAAGGAGTCCGATTTCATTTAATTTCATATTTACCCTCAAAACACACTATATAATTCGGTTCTTTTAATGATATACACTATTTCTGAATGAGTACTTTTCATAACTTATAACTTACACTTATTTACCCTTTATCTAAAATTGTTATTTTTGCCTAAAAGTCATAAAGAATGTTTAAATTTTACTAAATTGGGGTATCTTAATAGAAGTGTTGCTTTCGGGGGGGAGCATTTAATGACGCCAAATTTAAACAATTTAGAGAAAACAGTATCTATCCAAGAGATTCGTACGGCACTTAGCGGCTGGCGTTTTGTGGATGAATTTAGTCAATTGCTCGAGATAACCGATTACGATGTGTTTCAGCTCGAAAAAAACGATTTTCTAAGCGAGAAAATTCTCTCCTTCATGGCCGATGAAGGGGTCAAACTATGTGTACTTGAAACCACCGATCCTCAAAAAAACAAACTCCTACAAACCATTCAAATTCGCTTGCGAGAAGCCTATAACAAAAAAGATACCGATGTCATTGCGGAACTCAAGCCCGTCTACAAGGAAATGGCTCGTGACTATTATCATTATGACCTACAAAAAGGCACTGATATTACCGCACCCATCAAAACTATATTGCAAGACCTCTTAAAAGAAGTCGATTAACTGGGCAGTACCAGTCCCATTACCGTTTGGAGTGCGTAGTGCTGATAGGTAATTAAGCCTATGACACTGGCAACAGCCGTTATAGAAAGACTACTTCCTACTATTAGGATGAGGTTGTTTTGAATATTAAAACTCGGCGTTGAATCGATCATGGATCTTGTCCCTTACTACTCTAAACGCACTCATTATGTCATCATCGTCCCCCACCGCATTGAATGGGTCTTCAAAAGGCCAATGCCTCGTTTCTGTTTTCCCTGGAAATATGGGGCAATTGCTTGCGGCGTGATCACAAACAGTAATTATCAAGTCTATATTTTCGTCCAAGTAATAGTTCACACTGTCGGACGTGTGGGTCGATATATCAATATTCAACTCGTCCATTGCGCGTATCGCATACGGATTCACTGAACTGGGGTGAGTTCCTGCGCTAAACACATCCCAGCTACCCCCATATAGTTTACGCGCAATCCCCTCTGCCATTTGAGATCGACAGGAGTTGCCTGTACACAATATTAATAATCGCTTTTTCATCATGCAGGTATTGTACACGTTTCTGCGTGCTGTGCTAATGCTGTTCCAAGTTGTCTATAAATATCCGATAACTGATACATGTGCTGATATTGAAGGAGCTGTTTTCCGATCAATGCCAAGCGCATTTCGAATGAAGGTCGTTCGTTCGGCTCCAGTAACGGCTCGTTAAATGCAGGGACATCCGTACACTGTGCTTCAAAGGCAATACTAATTCTTGGGTTACTAGCCCACTGACTGCTTCGTCCGCCCCAATGTAGGATAGTCTGATTCCACCCCATCAAGCTCCCTTCAGGGACAGGTACCGCCCGAATATCTTGCCAATTGTCGATTTTGAGTGTCAGGTTATCGGGATAATTGGGGTCTAATGAGGCGGGTAAAAAGTACATACACCCATTTTCTGGAGTTGCGTCTGTTAACGATACCCATAAAGTAATACTCATTGGGCGGCCATCTGAGCGAAGGGTACGTTCCAATCGATCGCGATGAGGCGCCCAGCCCTGCGTCAGATTATGGGGAGCCAAGAACCAAGCCCATGTGTCAGGTAGTAGCTTATAATCCGCACCAAGAATCGCTTTGATACTTGGCTGAGCTAGCCGTGCCAGCTCCCAGTACTCGTCAAATACACTTGCCCATAAAGGAAGCATTCCTTCCCCAAAAAGTGTTGTAACTGTATTTTTTAAGCGGGGAATTATCGGTTGTCCTGCGAGCAATCCCTTTTGCACAAAGTAACCATCTATAGTCATTCGGTCCTTCTCGGAATTACTAAAGGGTGTTTCTGGTAACCACTGTGGCTCTAGCGCCTCAATTTTCATCTCCGAAAATTGGGTCGTCCAATAGGATGGATCTTCTACTCGCTGAAGAATTTCCTTGAGATCAGTAAGCCCACAGATTGTATCGGGAAACCTCATTAAGGTGTCCCAACGATCATTGGGTGGGGCTCAATTGGAATATCCATGATCTCCATGTCTCTAAGTTGCGCCCAAGTATCACTCTCTACAATATACCCCGTGAGTAGTTCATAGCCTTTTGGAATCGCCTTTGTACTCACAAATACCCCTACTGGAAGGCCATCGATGAAGAAATGAATCCATGTCATATTATTTCCATCTTTTGTTCCGGAGTCATTCAAAAACATTATTGGGTCAGCGGCTTGCTCGGGCATAATATTAATCCAAGGCAACATGGATTGATTTTTGTAATTAACGATTAAGTCCTGGAGAGGCAAAAAGTAAAAGGCATAGTCTGATCGTTTACTTTTGAACAAATACTCCTGATTCTGTTCCATTGGATTAAGGTCCTCTTTAATTCCAAACTTGATACTACTGCATAAAAACCGAACGATTTGCCCTTTTTCGATCGACTCTTGGGCAAAAAGCCCAAGCTGTCCGGTTCCAAAAGTACTGTGATCATGGTTTGCAATAGCAATCGATGGAAGGGTATCTCCCAGTGCCAAGTTAGCATCATATTTTTCATTAAATAGCTCTATTTGTTTTTTGTTAAATTGCGCAGCATGAAACGCCTTTGGCAAAAACACTAACAAGTAAAGTAGTACATCACGTTCACAAATGGTGGTATCTGAAAGAATATCTGTACGTCCATAATGGGTCTCTAATGATTTCATCAACGCCTGCTTAGAATCCAATCGATGACACTTCCCACCGGCATATAGATCTACTGGGTGAAATCGTGCATTTTCTTGTACCGGGTGATTCGGAAGCGTTAAGGCCAATTGTTCGGCTCTCATTAATGCTGTTGCGCCCAAGTTATCTACTGTATCGGGGCAGTTTAGTGTATTTAGGATTTCCCAAAGTATTGCGCGTTCAATATCGCCTCTGCAAAACAGAACCACTAAATGACGTATCTGCAGTGCTCGATAGCTCTTGTGGTGTGTTATTTCAGTAATTTGATCCGGACTTTGATCTGATAATTGGGTTAACAACTTAACAGCCTCTTCCATCTTTTCCTGAAACAGCGCCGCAGTGAATAGTCCCAAGAAAGTTTTCCCTTCATTACTTATCGCCGATGCCTGAATTTCTTTTGTTACTCGCACGGCAATATTCATCTCTAGAACCGCCGTATCAAAATAGTCATACTCTTCGCCATCAATCGCTGGATCAGCGGATTCTAATGCCTTTCTATTCGCTATATATAGGCCCCCATCAACGGATTTATAGGCGGGAGGCAATGTTGTAAGTGTCCCGACAAAGTCACTAGACAGCCCTGTAGTCCTGTCCTTAGGGAAAAGATAAGGAATATCTCGTATCGTTTTATTAGAATCGTCTTTTGTTTTCATCTAAGTAAGTATACCAAATCTTACACTGTGATTCATTCATAATGGATAATGAATTGCCTCTGTTTTAAAGCATGCCACTATTTTATTTGTTTATTTTCTTACTAAAACTAAGTACAATTAAATTAATTTTAGGAAATGGGGATTTCTTTTGGGGAAAAAACAAAATATATTATTGATTGGCGACGACACACATCCGCTTAACGGGTTTTGTGAAGTACTAGCACCTTTATCTTGCGAAGTATTTCGTGTGTATTCTTTTGAATCTGCACTGGGATTATGCCTAACCTATCCTATGAACCTCGTTATCTGCTGCTCGCCAACTTTGTCTGATAGACAGCTCTCTCTTCTAAAGGAAAACTATTTAGGGGCTATCGATTACTATTATTCGTCGTCTCCTAGTCGTTTAATTGAAAAGGTTTCGAACTTTATGGTTCATGCGGAAAGCCTTGCCTTTCGCGCTTTTCCATAACTATTTATCAATCCCTTACCGTATTAACTATTAGGTTAAAGACATCTTGTTGATTCTTGCGATTGGTCGGCGACATTAATACCGCGCTTCCTTTTCCTAGTAAGTTCGTAAATACATGCATATCACTAGTCATATCGAATCGTTTCAGATTCTCCAAAGGAATATTTAGTCCAGATTCGATCAAATCAACACTTACCGGATCTACGGTAGGGTCATTTGTTGCCAGGAACTCTCTCTAAACACTTCATAGTCCCGTCCATGCCCCCCTAAGAGCCCATTTGACACATAGATCGCCCACTTCGATTAAAGTCCTTATCCCATTGATTTTGAAACTCGCTCCATTCATATGTAGATGCAGTAAACCCATGAACGGTAAGAATTACCGGTGTATTCTTTTGTTTCTCTGTAGGATTTGGGTATCGAGTGCTAAGTCTATACTTCGAGTCCCCAAGACTTACATCTTGAGTGAACGTCGAATCCATCCACCCCGATTGAATCTTATCCTTATGTCGGTTGCAGGACGTGAGTAGCGTCACACTGAGGCCTATCACAAGGCAGGTCACGGCTATGGTCTTGGGCGATCTAACATTGGATTAGTTTAACTCAGACTATGATCGAGGGGTAAGATTAGTTACCTTCTAGTAGCTCGAGAATCCGGTCTAGTTTAGCGTTGATTTGAGTGAGATCACGGGAAGAAGAGCCTTGATCGTTATTAGCGTTACGGCTTGGGCGTGGGCCACGCGATGGCGACTCTTTACGAAAACACTTGTTACAGTACACTGGTTTTCCTTGAGCGGGTCGAAATGGCACACTGCAATCATCCCCACATGAATCACATGTAACCTTCGTAAGTTGTTTATTTCCAGAACGCCCTTCTGATTTCGGGGGTTTCTTTTTACTGTCTCTTTTAAAAAATGCCATTTTATTCCTCACTTATGAGAGTATCTAGATACTTCAAGAATTGTTTTTGTTTCAAATAAACCCAACGCTCTTATTTTTTCGGTATTGCACAAATTTGATTTGCAGGAATATCGAGATATTTCAAAAAATAGAATTTGATGTGAGAGCGGAAAAATAAGAGTGTTGGTAGCCCCACGGAGAATCGAACTCCGGTCGCATGGATGAAAACCATGTATCCTAACCGCTAGACGATGGGGCCATCAAATCGAGTGAAAATATTACCTTGGACTTATCGAAAAATCAACCATTTATCCCCTTCTTTAAAAACAGGGGTTGATCCAGCATCCACAATTCTAAGTTTTTTATCCTTATTTATTCCCATTAGAGCGACCGTCTCTGGATATTTGCTTTTAAAAGTATCCATATCTAAGTCTTTGGTAATTTCTAGAATCTCTATTTGTTTTCCGTCTTGCAGCATCGTATTCAGTTGAGTGTAAGTCATGTCCTTTCTAAATAGAGCCTGCGTGCCTCCGGTGTTTTGAAGGCCGTCAGGGGTCTTGTTACTGGTCTGTTCCGGTGGAAGCCGAAAGACCGTATCTCGACTTAGAATTTCCTCGTACTGAATATTACTTAGCATGTTCACATCATCACTCCCAGTTAATGCCAACATATAGGTGATCCCACCCATCTGAACTTCTTCAAGAATATCTTCAGAGTAAATACTATTGTGATACGCCACCAAATTGGCTAATCGCGCTCGAATAATTCGGTCTTTATTCGTATCAACCAACATGACAAAAACCCCTATATCGTGCAGTGCTTTCGCTAACATACGTGAGAATAGATTCGCCCCTACTAAAAGAACCGCTCCCCCATCAGACCTAGATAGCTTGAGTATCTTCTGGAACTTCTCGGCTGTTAGCCCATAAATCGTCACTGTACAAATAATTACCATGAATGAGAGGGGAACTAGCTCCTTGGCCTCTGGAATGCCTTCGCTGACCATTCTAAGTGCAAAAAGAGATGCTATCGATGCCGTTACAATTCCCCTAGGGGCCATCCATGCGGCAAATGCTTTTTCTCGCCAGTTCAGGTTGGACCCGAGAGTAGATATAAATACAGCTAATGGACGAGCCACAAAAATCAATATCAGTAGAAATATAAAAAACCGACTATTGAGATGGCTATATAAATCGGATAGCTCCAAATCTGCCGCAAGAATAATAAATAACGTGGATATCGCTAATATTCGAAGATTTTCTTTAAATACAATTATGTGTTTTACCAACACCTTTTTTTGGTTAACTAATAACATGCCCATGACAACAACGGAAAGAATCCCAGAAGCGTCTTGAATTACGTTAGCTATCGTATAAACGCCAATCACAATGATTAATGATATAGATTCCTGCAAAAAGTCGGGCGCCCATTTTTTGCGTATCATAAATAAGATCAGCATTGCCCCTAAAATGCCTATAAGGTTCCCAGTCAAAATGATCATAACAAGTGTTATACCGATTTGTCCGAGCGCCTGATGGAAGTTAACAGCTGTTGCAAATGGATAGACTAATACGATTAAAATTGCTCCCACGGGCGCTATTAGGATTCCCTCCCAGCGTATTAGTGATCCTAGGTGTCGCGATAATTTGACATGCCTGAGCATCGGAACGATGACGGTAGGCCCTGTAATAACCATCATTGCGCCAAACATGATTGATAAGGGAACGGATAAGTCCAGCACATAGTATGATGACACCGCGATAATTGAGAATGTAATTAGCGTCCCTATAGTAATCAGATTACGGACGACCTTTCCTATATTTTTGAGATCTGCAATCTTAAGACTGAGCCCGCCTTCAAATACGATAATCGACACCAATATCGATACAACGGGGAACATGATCTTACCAAGTAGCTGGCTGGGGTCAATTAGCCCTGTAACAGGTCCCGCTAAAAACCCAAATATAAGCAAGATGATAATGGACGGAATACGTGTCCGCCAAGCTATCCACTGGGCAATAACACCTATAATTGGAATGGCTGCTATGCCATACAGAATAGTCTCATTCATTTATAAGTCATTTTAAATTGTAATACTTCAATTTTGCCGTTTCCCTTATCCACTAGGCTCGCTTTATAACCCAATGCGTTTATCGCATCCATGTAAGTTTGAACGTGAGCCGCCCCTTTTCTATGGTGAATAATTACTTTTTCTTCTTTTCTATCAATGTCTACGGCTTGAACGCCTGGTAGCTTGCTAATCGATTTATTAACTTTATTATCACATGACACACAAGTCATTCCAGTTACTTTGATTGTAATAGAATCAAGATCCGCCATATTTATCTGTGATGGCTGTTCCCAAAATATTAATCCACCAAGAACTACAAGTGCTATAAGTGCTATTGGAATAAGTCTTTTGACAGTATTATTCATGCTGTATCCCTTTGTTTGTTACCCCAATTATAATGATGGCTCCCCCGGTAGGGATCGAACCTACGACAAATCGGTTAACAGCCGATTGCTCTGCCACTGAGCTACAGGGGAGTATCAAGATGGGTTAATTATAAAAACATTGCTCCCTGTTGGCAATAACTATCCGCAATCTAATATGGATTGAGCCTGAAATAAATCTCTAAAAAATTCCTCTAACTTACTTATATGAAACGAACCTAAGGCAATTTCAAAGTTTGAGTCTATTAGTTTTAGACTTCCTTTTTCCATAGTTTGTGCGTAAATATCACTAATTACTGCCGCTGTTACTTTATTTTTTTTGATGTATATTCCCTTAATCCCTTTTGTCGCGATTTCGGTTTCGTAAGCTGGATACATCGTAGTCACAAAAGGTTTTTTCGCTGCAATTGCTTCTAATACCTGATGACCGAACCCTTCACTTTCCCCAAAAAACAGACAAATGTCTGCAATTCCATAAGCATCCGACAAACTAAATACAGCTGGATCATCTACCCTTTTTTTGGAAAATGCCCCAAACCTACCAGTACCAATCGTGATTTGTTTGCTCATTCCCTCCTCTTTTATTAACTCTTTCAGCTCAGAGAGATAATTATCATCATTCTCTTCATTACAGGTACTGGTTATTAATAGATGAAAGTCTTTTCCCAATCGTTTCGTGATCTCGACGGCCATTTCAAACTGCTTACCCCTAATAATTGGTGATGCATATAATAGAATTTTTTTTCGTTTTGGGATTTTGAGTTCGGTTTTGATTGTTTTAGTCGTACTTTCTGACACCTGCCCATACTTCCCCGTAAGAGGCATCACGTCAGGAACGGATATCGAGGCGATTCCAAACTGCTTCTTAAGTTGTTTTTGTGCTGTTTTATTGGAAACGATATGTAGAATTTGAGGAAGTTGAATAGGGAATATTTGTTTGAGTATTCGTCTGATCGTGGGGTATGACGTTTGAGGCCAGTTACTAGTATTCCAATCCGCGACATGATGATGTGCTATCGCGGCTAGATTGGTTCTTGTAAGTAATCTTGTAATTGCCCACCCCAAACAAATATTGGTCGGGTTCGACGCTACGTTTTCTAGTAGTAATGCGTCTATATTGTTCTGCTGAATCCATGTCAGAATGATTGTTTCTACTTTTTCAGTCTGAGTATCCAGATCCTTGATTAAATTATCTTCGGGTAATAATGGCGACACGAAAATATCGTCATATAATTCTTGACTGAAAGGATGATGTCTCGATAAATCAGGTAGAACTGTCGTGTTTGCATATGGCTTTGGGGTTGCACCCGTTAAAATATAGGCCTTATGACCTAACTTTTCGAGAACAGTAATCCACTTATGTGCCTCAAGTGAAACACCATCGATGCCGCCGACTTGATTGATAATTACTCCGATATTCATTAGTTAATTTATCGGGATATTTACAAAAATGATTAAGGGTTTTTTTGTTATATCGCTTAAATGTCTAGTCTGAGTAAAAAACGCTAATCAACTTAGGCTTGATTGTGATTTCGTATTTATTTTGGGACACATTCATAATATCCCCATCCAATTGAATGGGATTATCTGTTTCGAGTGTCACCGATGTGTCTTGAAAGTAAGTCACGCCTGGCATTTTGGTTAACCGATTTAAATGAAAGTCCATTAGCGCTCTAAGCCCTCTCCAGAATGACCCAATGGTAAGAATTAACACATCTACCTTCCCGTCAAAAACTGAGCCTTCTGTTGTGAGTTTGAAAGGGCCTCCGTAATATCTGGTATTGGAGATGATCGCCCAGTTTCCTGTATGCGCCTTCCCTTTTGAGTCCCTAATCAAAACCGTCTTAAAGAGATTCGTTTGAAAAAGAAGTTGTAATGTTCGAACGGCATACGCTTGTCGCCCGATCCATCTCTTAAGGCGGTAGTTAACTGTAGACACCGCAACACTATCGATCCCTGATCCGATACAAAGTATAAATGGCTTACCATTAATATAGCCCACATCCATTTTTTTAATCTTTCCGTTTTCTAGTCGTTTGATCAGTTTTTTGACCGCGTTACGCAGTAGGTTTAATTCGTGGGAGACTACATTGGCAGATCCCCAAGGAATGATTCCAATCGGAATATCATGCCACTTCTGTTGTATTACAGCAGAGACAACATCATTTAATGTCCCATCGCCACCGGCCACCCAGATCGCATTTGGTCTCAAGGCTGGAAGCGGAACTGTTACACTCTCTGCTTCTGAGTCCCATTCAGTCTCAATAAACGAGATCACATGGCCCGCTTTCTCAACCCGCTTGCGAATCGATTGAAGCGCCTTGTAAGTGTAGTGTCGTGAGTTGGGATTCAGAATCAGAAGAATAGTCACGAGACTTGCCTTTATCAATTATCGTTTAGGAGAAAAAAGGTGGGTTGCAGTCCCGTGAAGATTCTCAGCTGCTTCCATTACCGTTTCAGACAAAGTGGGGTGTGCATGCACAGTTTCACCAATATCAGCTGCTGTGGCACCCATTTCAATGGCTAATGCACCTTCAGCGATAAGTTCGCCAGCACCATGTCCAACAATACCAACGCCCAGTATCCGATCTGTTTCTGGATCAACAATAATCTTAGTAAGACCATCTGTTTTATCAAATGTTAGCGCTCTACCATTAGCAGACCAAGGGCATTTACTAACCTTTACTTTTAAACCTTGTTCTTTGGCTTCTGCTTCGGTGATTCCTGCCCATGCTACTTCAGGGTGAGTGAATACGACAGCAGGTACGATAACTTCTTTTGTCATTTCTGCGTACTGCCCTACTATATTCTCAACCGCAATGCGTGCTTCCTTATGAGCCTTGTGAGCCAAAAGGATTCCGCCGGCTATATCACCAATCGCATAGATGTTGGAATCGCTAGTCTCTTGCTTAGTATTAACCTTTACGAATCCCTTCTCGTCTAAATCTACTTTCGTATTCTCAAGTCCAATATCCTTGCTATTAGGTGTACGTCCAACAGATACTAAAACTTTGTCATATAGTTCAGTAACGTCTTTGTCGCCATCAGTCATAACAACTTGAATTTGCTTACCTTTGGTAGAGATTTTTTTGACCTTCCACGATAAGCGAACTTCTTTCATGTGTTCTTTGGCATACTTCATCACAGGGCGAATTAGATCTGCATCTGCTCCAGCCAATATACTTGGCATTGCCTCAACAACCGTTACTTCTGAGCCTAGAGTTGTATAAACTGTTCCTAATTCCATACCTATATAGCCGCCTCCAATAACAAGGAGTTTTTCTGGAATATCGTCTAATTCTAGCGCTTCTGTAGAGGTCATTACTCGGGGATTCCCAAGGTCAAATGCAGCTGGTAAGGCAGGACGTGATCCAACCGCTAATACCGCTTGTTCATAATTAATAATTAATTGCCCATCCGAAGTCTCAACACGGAGTGTATTAGAATCTTCAAAATACCCTTTTCCATGAACCACTTCGACTTTGCGAGCCTTTGCTAACTGAGTAACACCACTACCAAGCTTTTGGATGATGCTATTCTTCCACGCTCTAAGCTTGTCCAATTCAATCTTGGGCGACCCAAATGTCAGGCCGCGTTCTTTAGAAGCCGCTGCTTCTTCGATAACATGAGCTACGTTTAATAGGGCTTTGGATGGAATGCACCCGCGATTCAAGCAAACGCCGCCTAAATCACTATCCTTCTCAACTAGAATTACATTTTTACCTAAGTCAGCTGCGTAAAATGCGGCTGCATATCCACCAGGACCTGCGCCAACAACAACAACATCACATTTTTTAGTTTTCATTACAGGTCCACCTAAAGTTTAATTTCTTTTTCGTCATACTGCTCTAATGCGTTAATAAATGTCTTCGTGAAACGCGCGCCATCGGCCCCATCAATCACACGGTGATCATAGGAAAGAGATACAGGCATTCTTAGTCGTTCAACGACCTTCCCATCAACAAACACAGCATCCTTGGATCCGCCACCCATTCCGAGAATAGCGACTTCAGGATGATTAACGATTGGCGTAAACCCACCTACTCCAAATCCACCTAGGTTGGATAGAGTAAAGGTAGCACCTTGAAGGTCTTCTAAACCAATTTTACGGTCGCGTGCCTTCTTAGCAATAGCTGCAAGGTCAGAAGACAGCTCTCTTAAAGACTTCTTGTCCACGTCTCGAATAACAGGAACGATTAATCCATTCGGCGTATCTACTGCCACGCCAATGTGATAGTACTCTTTATAGATTAGCTCGCCACTTTCTTCATCAAGGCTCGCATTAAATGCAGGGAACTCTTTGAGTGCCGTTACCAATGCTTTCATAACGAATACGGTGATCGTTAGCTTAGCGTCTAGCTTGATGTATTCAGGGTTATGCTTCTTTCGCAATGCCATAACATCTGTAATATCTGCTAAGTCGAATTGAGTTACATGTGGAATCGTATTCCATGCATCCGCTAAGTTGTTAGCGATTTTTTGACGTAAGGACGTTAATTTTTCAGTACGAACCGGTCCCCACTTCGAAAAGTCTGGGAGTGGTTTCTTAGGTTTCTCTATCGGTGCAGCAACTGCTGATGCTGCCGTAGCCGGTGGATTGAATGCTAATGATTGAATCATTGTCATGTGCGCACGAACGTCATCTAATGTGATTCGTCCGCCGTTTCCGGACCCTGGAATACGTGTGAGGTCTAAACCAATAGACTTAGCCATCTTCCGAATCGAAGGTGACGCTGGTGGCTCAGCACCGGTGCTAGATTGATATGTATAAGATCCAGGCGCTTGTGCTTGGACAGTCTGTTGTACAGGTGCTGCGGCTTGAACAGCTACTGGTGCAACAGTTTGCGCCGCTGCTGGTGCGGATGTGTCTGATTCAGACTCCCCTGCGCCAGAAAGCGTGAGAACAACCTTTCCTTGAGAGACTAGATCGCCTTCTTTGATATGAATCTTTTCTACCTTACCGGCAGCAGATGATGGGATAGGCGCAGTTGCCTTATCCGTTTCAAGTTCTGCTACGGTCTGTTCTTTTTCTACTGTATCTCCGACGGCTACCAGAACAGCAATAACATTTGCTGAGTCTATGCCATCCCCTAAGAATGGTATTTTAATGTCCATATTTGTTACCCTCACAATCGTGATTTATAGGTGTCTAGTATACACAAAATTTAGGTAAAAAGACATCTACACTTGGTCAATTTTGTATGGCTAAACATTCTGATGAAATATGCTCGAGCAAGTCCTGTAAATGTAGCGGAAGTAACGCTTCAAATTCTTCCAATAACATTTCACCTAATTTGACATTAAATTCTTTTGAAGAATAAATCTGCACCACAAACTGGTCTGGGCCCTCACCATGAACTGGGACTATTGCAAATCTAAATCTACCGTCTTTACCAATTTCATATTCGCGCTTAACTTGATTACTCCACTTACGAGACTTGGCATGGCCACACAAAGCAAGGCTACCTTCGACGTTATTGATGTATAAGTGAAAGTGTTCATTGGCTATTGCTTCGTCAGAATCCGGGACATCGTTGTCTTTTGGGTCTAGTTTATTAACAAATATGTCACCGTTTTTCGGTCCCGTCCTTATATCAATTGAGATAGTATATTTCCTAAAAATAGCCTTGAGGGCATCTCCTACGTCACTTAATGGGGGCCCTTGGACACTTGCTGGCAAGAAAGTGGTTTTTTTTGATTTTTTGTTTTTTTTCATTTTTTTTGGACCATCATCTAGTGGGAGATCTAAATTTGATACAGAAACATAATTTCCTACCTCGCCTTTATCAATGGCATTGAATATCTGTGGGATCGCGATAACTCGACCTAAGTTAGTTGCTCTATGCCTCTCTGTATTTTTGAGGATCTCTAAAATAGCACTTACGGCATTCGTATCGTCAAGACTAGGTTTCTCTGATAAGTCTTCGAGGATCGCAAGTGAATCACTATTACCTTGCCCCTCCGCGCCTACTTGAAAATTTAAGGTACCAACTAGATAAATCTCCCCATGTCTTTGAATAACTATCGGCGAACCGGAGTGTCCTTGTAGCATATTTCCACTCAGAATCAACTGATCCATTTCGTTTTTTCTTGTCACACTTGATATTATTCCTGTATCCATTGCTACTGATTCCAAGGAAAGTGGAAACCCTCCAAAATAAACCGTTTCTCCCCGTTCAGGTAATAGATCAGCTCTTTGCAAAGTCGGTACTGAAAGCGATGTTTGCACCTCATAAACTACGGAATCATATTGCGGAATGGGTTGTATCATACTGGCCATACATACAGTACCATTTTCAAGCTCTACACTGATTGGCAAATACGTTTCTATAAATCCGTATTCAAGTATCCATTCGATTGTGGCATGATATTTACTTAGGTTTTGATCTTTTAATCTCTCAATAATCGGGTCTACATCAGGTGGCTCAAACACCTCATAATAATCATTATATTCCTCAGGAAGGTCATCACGAGGACTGAGATAGTCCAGCTGAACAAGCAAATCCCATATTACACCTGTATCGAATTTTAACTCAGACTCTAATGGCTCATTGTCTTCATTTTCTTTTTTGAAATCAATTGTATATTGTCGTTTGAAAGCATCTTCAAACTGCTTTCTTGTGATAGCTGGAACATGCAATTTTGCCGAATGGTCACACAATAAAATTAAAGGTTTCTCACTCTCCCAAGTCCCAAAACAAAATCCGGTTGATTTACCCCCATCTTGAGTTATCACTTTAACAATACTTTTGGCTAATTGGTTAAAGACTTGAGTGGTCGATAGTGACTCCGTTTGAGTAGTTCTGCTTACCCTATCCAATGGATTAAAACTGGTTACTTTTTTACCTATCATTTGTAGATAATAGCATTTTCTCTACTTCTAAGACCGAAGTGAAAAAGGAGCATCGGGATTAAGCCCCAAGTCTTTGATAGCTTTTTCAACAGTCTTGGCGGGAATAGATCCTGCTTCAGATAGTTCGAATAGCGTAGCCACAACAATACTTGGCGCATCAACTTCATAGAAGCGGCGGAGGTTTTCGCGGGTTTCACTACGGCCAAATCCATCACAACCGAGCGAAGTTAATCCACCAGGTACCCATGGGGCAATCTGGTCAGAGACTGTTCGCATATTGTCAGAGGCTGCCAAGAAGACGCCTTTTTCTTTGGCTAGTGTTTCTTCAAGATACGATTGTTTACGCTTCTTAGTTGGGTGGAGTCGATTCCAGCGGCGTGTCTCGATTGATTCTTCACGAAGACGTTTATAGTTGGTTGCGCCCCAAACATCAGCGGATACATCATAGTTCTCGAGCATCTCAGCGGCTTTGATCACTTCGTTCATTATAGAACCAGATCCAAATAGATGAGCTTTATGTTTCTTTTTCGCATTGCCCTTACTGAACCTATAAAGCCCATTAATGATGCCTTGCTCAGCGCCTTTTGGCATTTCAGGATGTTTGTAGTTTTCGTTTCCGATTGTTATGTAATAGAAGACCTCTTCGTTGTCGCCATACATGCGTCTCATCCCATCTTGTATAACGAGAGCAATCTCATATCGGAATGCGACGTCATAGGCCTGGACCTTAGGAATCGTACTTGCGATTAAGTGGCTGTGTCCGTCTTGATGCTGAAGACCTTCACCATTAAGTGTCGTTCTGCCAGCTGTACCACCCATTAAGAATCCCTTGGCACCAATATCGCCAGCTAACCACATCATGTCCCCTACTCTTTGGAACCCAAACATGGAGTAATAGACATAAAATGGAATCATATTAACCGCATGAGTACTATATGCCGTACCAGCGGCTAGGAAGGATGCCATTGCGCCCGCTTCATTAATTCCTTCTTCTAGGATTTGGCCATCTTTGGCTTCTTTATAATAGGACAGCGATTCCGAATCTGCTGGTTCATAGAGTTGACCTCTGGATGAATAAATTCCAATCTGACGGAATAACGCCTCCATGCCAAACGTTCGTGCTTCATCAGGAATGATTGGCACAATATATTTTGCGATATTTTTGTCTCTTAACAATTTATTAAATACGCGGACAAAAGCCATCGTCGTAGAGATCTCACTCTTTCCACCATCATTCAAAAACTCATCGTAGAAACTGCTTTCAGGTAACTCTAGAGTGTTCGCTTCTGTATGTCGTACGGGTAGATAACCACCCAAGTCTTTTCTTTTTTCGAGTAGATATTTCATTTCCTTAGACTCACTGGGTGGTCTATAGAATGGCGTATCCACAATGTCTTCGTCATTAATTGGAATGTTTAAGAAGTTTCTATATTCTCTCAATTCCTTTTCATTTAGTTTTTTCTGTTGGTGAGAAATATTCTTTCCTTCACCGGCTTCGCCTAACCCATAGCCTTTAACAGTTTTGGCGAGAATCACAGTTGGCGACCCTTTGTGTTTAGTTGCATGGTCATAAGCAGCATAGACCTTCTTCGGATCATGGCCACCTCGCGTTAACTCTTTTAATTGATCATCTGATAAATGGCTTACCAATTCGAGTAGCTCTGGATATTTACCAAAGAAGTTCTTTCTCATATAACTTCCAGGCTCTACAGTGTACTTTTGCCATTCGCCATCTACAGCTTCACTCATTCGTTTAAGTAAAAGCTCACCATGATCGGATTGGAGTAACGGATCCCAATTCGTTCCCCAGATTAACTTAACTACATTCCAACCGGCGCCTTTGAATACAGACTCTAGCTCTTGGACAATACTTCCATTTCCAAATACAGGGCCGTCAAGACGTTGCAAGTTACAGTTAATTACAAATATTAAGTTATCGAGTTTTTCACGAGAAGCAATACGTAGTGCGCCTAGTGTCTCAGGTTCATCACATTCGCCATCACCTACAAAACACCAGACTTTGGATTCGTCTTTTTCAAGAATCCCTCTAGCCGTTAAATATCGATTAAATCGGGCCTGATAGATGGACATAATCGGTCCCAATCCCATAGATACGGTTGGGAACTGCCAGAACTCAGGCATTAAATAAGGATGAGGATAAGAGGATAGACCGCCATCTTCTGCTAACTCCTGACGGAAATTGTGAAGGTGAGATGCTTCTAATCGTCCTTCAAGATAGGCTCTAGAGTAATTACCAGGAGACGTATGTCCTTGAAAATAGATTTGATCCGCATTACGGCCTTTTCCATTGGCCTTAAAAAAGTGGTTCTGTCCTACTTCATATAAGACTGCGCTAGAAGCATACGACGAAATATGTCCACCAAGGCCATCATTTAGTCGATTGGCTTTAACAACCATCGCCATAGCATTCCAACGAAGGATGCTTTCTAATGTATGTTCAATCTCTAGGTCCCCAGGGTAAGCGGGCTCTTCATTTGGAGTAATCGTATTTACATACGGTGTGTTAATAGAAGGATTGGCGCC
>JABISL010000043.1 GCA_018700055.1 bacterium
AGTCTAATTCATTAAAATAATATGGGGTATCTACGCCAGGACCTTGGGGATTTTGGGGATCGAAATCTCTAAAGTTAACCACCTTCAACTTATCCTTAAAGGAAGGAAAGTTACTCCACCCTTCGTAATAAGTCACGCCGGCTGTAAACCAATCGTGATACCACACCAGTCGAGCGGCTTTCTGAGCAGCGTCTTCACCTTGTGGAATCAGTGGCTCTGCAATTTCTTGAATAACATTTCCGTCTTCTTCCACAATATGTCTAAATCGTGTTCGACTTAGTTCATCTTCAACCTGATCTGTAAATTCTAACGTGGGAAAATAATAGCCCTGTAACTCTAGTCTCTCTGTGGGGTAGTAGGAAAGTTTGATTACGTTTTGGGGTAGTCTATTATCAGCCTTATTCGCACTCATTCCAGTTTCACTAAACTGAAAAGGAAGGATAAAGTCTACGGGTGAAAATACTTCCACTTAAACTGTTTCATATCAAATCGATTTCAGTCCTTTAAAACTGACTTGAGAGTCTGTTACCGGAATACCAACGTCTATTTTTTTGACCTGTAGTTGTGTTTGCCCCTTACTCTTATGATTTTTCATTATTGAGTTGGTGACCACATACATTCCTTTAATCTTTTTAACTGACTTGTTATATAAGGTTTTTAGCTTGGAGTTGGATTTGTCGTAAAAGACAATGCGTCGATGCACCCATATTTTTTTGCTAACCACATAGTCGATTTGGCTATATGCATCTTTTGAGTCTTTCGGAATACTCCTAACATAAAAATATTTTTCATCCTCTTTCATTAGGGTGTGTTCATCTTGACCCAGATGTCGTCCGGCAATGTCTGAATAACTAAAATCCGACCCCATAAAGCTCTGATTCTTTTCCTCTGTACTCAGGCGTTTGGTTGTCTTAAACGCCGGTAGATAGACCCACTGATCGTTATCTTCATCCCCATCTTTTGACTCCGTGAGCAGTGCCGTCCCTTTAATATTGGCTGGTTTGAAGAACTTGATTAAACTGTTCGTCATTGGCGCGTTTATTTTTTTGATTAGATTAAAGTGTCGTGCGCGTTCTCTATCCCTTTTGTCCTTAATCACCATATACACCTCTCCCTTTTGGGTCTTGTGCATCCGCGACTGCCCCCTTACCTTTTTCATAATTTCAAACCCTCTATTACTGTCATCAGCATAAAGAGTCACTGTCATTTGACAGGCAATCGTTAAGGCTAGAAGGGGCAACCACTTCGTCATTTTCGACATATTATTCACGCTCCGTATTGAAAGATTTCTAATTGATATATCGATCAAAAAAAGGTGAAGCAAAACCACTAAATAAAAAACCCGGAATATTACTCCGGGTTTTTTATCATTTCAATTATTTATGTAGTTATTACAGCAATTGGTTTGAAGGGCTAATCCGTTGTGTATAGATTACCCCTGCACTCTCCCACGCTACCACTACAGTGCTGCCTCCGATTGACTCTGCTGCAGGTGCAAACTGCATGGTTTGGATTTCTGATTCATTGATTCTTAACGGCTTACCAATCAACTCTGAATAAGCAGAATATTTTTGCGAGAATAATCGTGTAAATGTTGATCCGTTGAGATTGATTTCGTAAGTCCTCATCACAATCACATAGTCACCACCAGACAAGGGCGTAATATGTGCCTTAAACGAAGATTTTACTTGGACTTGCTCACTTGTCGCACTGTTCTTCGTAACATACGCTACTCTCCTGGCATTAAAGTTAGACGTCCCTAAGCTGTTAAATTGTTTTTGGTAAAGCGCCCATTGGCCATTTCCCATAGCTTGGTGCCAGGTAAGTACAAACTGACCATTCTCTAATGAATGCGCTGTAGGATTCCATACTTCTGTAGCACCTTCTATCGTAAACCCTGTAACGCTCGTTCCTGTGCCTAAATATATCAATCCATGCACATCGGTTCCATTGGCACCAACTAGTACAAAACGATCCCCTATCAAACTCGTAAGAGATGTAGGTACCTGAGACCCTGGAAACCCACTTGTGATTGTTTGTATAATCGTTCCATCAATCTCCAACACTTGGGTTTTTGTAGTAAAGTTTTCTACCCAAGCCACTGTGATACGTGAGTCATTTGCTGATATCAATGGATCGGTTCCAATCACTGATAATTGCGTTGTCCCATCATGAACCAACTGGCTAGAGAAACGGGACAAGTAAATACCATCGTTTTCTTTTTCATAAATAATAGCGATTCCGCCATTCCCTAAACTTGTCATTTGATAAGTCGAAGCTGGCAACTCACCCTCTACCAAGATCTGTTGATTCGATATAGATGTGTTTCCTTCAAATATTTGAGCATTAACACCCTGCGTATTTGACCAAACGACAACATGGTTAACGTCTTCTAGTTTGGCTACTGACGGTGACTGACTTAGGGTTCTTGCACTCGACACCTGAACATTATGATCCATGCCTGAGCCGGAGCCTGTATCCACTAATTGGCCACAACCGACTACTATTAGACAGATCATTCCCAAAATTGTTAATTTGATTAAATTCATATCATTTCCCCTTTTTGATAAAATTTGTTTTTACACTTTATTATCGTATTGAGAAATAATTAATTTCATTAAATTTGAATAAACGCAAAACAACCCCTAGGGGGTTACCGTAGGGGTTGTTTTATTTAATTCGATTTTTACGTGAAATAGTTATCTATTTTTTAGACGTCTTTTTCAGGTGGGCTTGCGTAAAACTCTCGATACTAGGCTCGTCTAGATCCAAAATTGTATCAAGCAATCGTGCAGTTACAACATACGGATCAGAGTTTGCGCCAGGACGACGATCTTCAATGTAGCCATAACCTTTTTGGCTTACAGACATTGGAATTCGAATAGATGAACCGCGATCAGATACGCCTGAACGGAACTCAGTTATCGAACAAGTCTCATGGTCGCCAGTTAAACGTTTATCTAAATCCGCACCATATACAGCAATATGCTCATCGTGCTTCTTGCTCAACGCTTCTACTGCTTCATCAATCGTCTTCTTTCCAATTTTTGGGTCTCTCATCTCTTTTGTAGATAGATTGGTGTGGCATCCTGCGCCGTTCCAATCGCCACGCATTGGTTTGTTATCGTAACTAACATGCAGTTCATATTCTTCAGAGAGCCTATGTAGCAACCAAGTTGCGATCCAGTGATGGTCACAGATGTTTAATGCATCATTTTCGTCTTCTTCAAAGCCACGGTATCCAATTTGGAATTCCCACTGCCCAGGCATAACCTCTGCATTGGTTCCATAAAGCATCAACCCTGCTTCTGCACAAAGCTCCGCGTGATCTTCAACTAACTCTCTACCATAGATCTGTTTTGGTCCCACACCACAGTAGTATGGTCCTTGTGGATTAGGTTCGCCATTGTCAGGCCATGCCAAAGGCTTGTTTCCTGAGAACAATGTATATTCTTGCTCAAACCCAACAGTTGGTTCATGTTTGGCGCCACCAGCATCTAATACATTACGTAGAATTGCTCTCGTATTTGTACTGTGAGCCACACCTTCTGGTGTATACACTTCACATAATACTAAGAAGTTACCATCTCCACGTATTGGATCGTCCACGAAGTTTACTGGTCTTAGTAACAAATCAGAGAAGTTCCCTTCTGCTTGATTCGTAGAGGATCCATCATACCCCCATTCTGGAAACATATTTAATCCAGGAACCTGTCCTTCTTCCAATCTTAAAACACGGGTCTTAGACCTTAGTTTTGCACTGGGTTTTGCCCCGTCTAGCCAAATATATTCTGCAAATGATACTGATGCCATAGTTTTTGTCTCCTTTTGAGGTGAACTGTTTTGCTAAGAGAGTATACTAAACTACTCTATTTCTGGCTAGCTATTAAGTCTCGTTTTGACCTTATTTTTTGGGATTGGGGCGATATTTAATAAATCCTTTTTCCAATACACCGTTTTTTTCAATGAGCGTGTAGTAGTTAGTGCTCGTATCTCCTCTCCATTTCAGAATCATTTCTACACCTTGTTTAGTGTAGGTAACTTGAACAATATCGAAGGTATCTGGCCCAAATTCGCCCTTATCTCCGATTCGCCAAATACTATTGCCGTCCCGGCTGAATACGGCAGGATACTTGGACATGACCACGCCTTTTCCTTCAGAATATATAATGGCGCCCAAGTAATGGGACCCCTTAGGCTTAAACTTGGCAACATACACATGACCGATTTGCCCCAGTTTGGTGACCTGCCACAATTCCAATAATTGCCATCCAGTGATCGTTTCTATGCGCTCAATTAAGGTCTCATCCACAACAGGTTTAATTTGCTTATCCATACCTCTTTTTTTCGTCAACGTAGCCTTCGTCGTTTTTAACTTTGACCGTTTTGATGCCGTTTTCTCAAGCCCTGTATCCGGTCGATCCAGAATAATATTGATCACAAGAGTTTTTGTTTTTAGTAACCAGTCCATGCCTAATACCACCCATTGTTCAATAAGATCGACCGTATTCGTCCCCATAGTGACAAGAGGAGTTACAAATTTATAGTCGAGAACAAACCAAATCCCTGAAGGCTTGTTTAGGGTTAAAACCCCCAACTCATTGATAGCACTTTTTATATCCTTTGAGGCAAATCGGAGTGCCTTTTCATTCTGAATAACCGCGGCATAGACCAGGTTTCGGTTGGATCTATCCTTATCACTTAATGTCTCTAGCAAAAGTCCATTTCGGGATACAAAATCAAACCGTTGGGACGGGTTAGCGTACCTAATCGCCTCATATTGCACCTTGTTGTTATATCTACTATTCGATTTAAAATAGGCGTCGAGCACCTTCTCATTCATTTTGTATCTCAGAGTTAGCCACTTAAATGCTTTTGGATTTTGGGTAACCGCAATCACGGCCAATTCCTCATAATGACTCACCTTTTCAGGAATCTGGGCGATGAGTGAAGGCGACTGCTTACTTACGCGTGTGATGAATTCCGGGGAATACAAAATATTCCTAAACTTCCTATATATGGGACTGTCGGGACTTTTATAAAGATCGCTGTATAAGGTGTATTCCAGCGCCACAATAGATCTTTTATGGCCACTATACGCGTGCCTAATCAGTTGTTTGTATTGCTTTAGTGTAAATGTTCGATTGATTAGTTTGACCCGATAGAACTTAGTGGCCCCTCCCAAGGCTCTCGTAAGCCATCTAAGGTTGCTTTTTGGATAGTTATTAATCACTTCATCAACATTCAATGTCTTGATATCAATTTGGTGAGTTGTGGCATTAAGAGAGTATTTAGTGGGAACCCAGTCGGGAAACGTAAACCCGATAAATACCGTACTCATTAGTAATACTCCAAGTATCAATAGTAGTTTTTTCTTGTTCATATCAAAGGAAATTATCGATCAGAACCTGAATAACTAGACTATGCATATAGGCAAATCACCAAGCAGCGTTTAGAATGGGGCCATTATGAGCCCCGAACTTAAATTAAAAGAGAGAGAAAGTATTATGAGCAAGCGCATTGTTAACTTTAGTGCAGGACCAGCTGTATTACCCGAATCTGTATTAGAGGAAGCTCAATCTGAACTCCTCAACTACCGTGACTCTGGCATGTCCGTCATGGAAATGAGTCATCGATCTGCTGAATTTGAAGGCATTCGTAATGATGCTGAGGCAAATTTAAGAACCCTTCTATCTATTCCAGACAATTATTCAGTTCTTTTTCTACAAGGTGGCGCGACACAGCAGTTTGCAATGTTGCCAATGAACTTGGCCTCAAAAGAAAGCTCTGTTGATTTGGTTCAAACCGGAAGCTGGACTAAAAAAGCAACCAAAGAACATCAAAAAATCACTACTGTTAATATCGCAGCTACTGGTGAATCGGATAACTTCCTCAAGTTACCGACGCTCTCTGCTAGCTCATTTAACCCTACTGCCGCATATGCGTACATGTGCTCTAACAACACTATATTTGGAACTCAGTTCAAACAGTTTCCCGATACTGGTGAGCTTCCTTTAGTGGTTGATATGTCTTCTGACATATTATCTCGCCGCTTGGATATTTCTAAATTCGGCGTGATCTTCGCTGGTGCACAGAAAAATGTAGGCCCTTCTGGTGTGACTATCGTCATTGTCCGAAACGACCTCATGGAACGTGTCAGTGATGATATTCCTGATATATTCAAATATTCAGTACACGCCAAAGCGGACTCTCTCTATAACACCCCTCCGACCTACGGCATTTATATGGCCGGTTTGGTCTTCAAGTGGATCTTGGATCAAGGTGGGTTGGCTGTTATAGAAGAAAAGAACGACATCAAAGCGCGCCTATTGTATAACGCAATCGACGAGATCCCGTTGTTCTATTCCCCCGTTGAGGAAAAAGATCGCTCGTTAATGAATGTTGTTTTCCGTATCCGTGAAGACAATGATGCGCTGGAAGCACAATTCGTTAAAGAGGCTACTGCAGCTGGATTCACTAACTTAAAAGGGCATCGCTCTGTTGGTGGGCTTCGTGCTTCTATCTATAACGCACAACCGTTGGCTAACATTGAGGCTTTTGTTAGCTTCATGGAAACATTCGCTCAAAATAACAGCTAAGTTTTCTAAGCTTATGATGCCAAACGGTCACGGACTACTCCTTTTGAACGTTGGATCCCCAGATAACCCAAGCGAGTCTGCTATTCGACGGTACCTCAAACAGTTCCTAATGGACCCGTATGTCCTAGATATTCCTTGGGCTCTCCGCTGGTTATTGGTGAATGGGGTTATTCTACGCAACCGTCCCAAGCACTCTGCAGAAGCCTATGCGTCTATTTGGACCGAGCAAGGATCACCGCTGATCACTATTAGTCAGGACTTTGCAACGGCACTTCGGTCTCAACTAAACTGTCCGGTTGAAATCGGAATGGCTTATGGCTCCCCAAGTGTCTCAGATGGAGTTACTCGACTAAAGACGGCTGGCGCGGATCATATCACTGTATTACCCATGTTTCCTCACTACGCCATGTCTACAACAGAAGGCTTGGTCGCTTGCTTTAAGAAGGTCATCAAAAAAAATCCTACCCCCTACTCCGTTATCTCTCCGTTTTATAATCACCCAGATTATATCCAAGTCTTGGCCAAAAGTATTAAGTCTCGGTTGACCCCCGACACCCATTTACTATTTAGTTACCATGGTCTCCCTGAACGGCACCTTAAGAAAACTGATCCAACAGGATCGCACTGCCTTTCCAATTCAAGTTGTTGCAATTCTCCTTCAGAGGCACACTCTACATGCTATCGTCATCAAGTCATGACAACGACGCGATTGGTTATTGATGCATTAGGACTCAGTTCAGATCAATACACGGTCTCTTTTCAGTCGCGATTGGGCAAGGACCCTTGGCTCCAACCTTATACAGATCAAACATTAAAGAATTTACCTATGCAAGGCATCAATAAACTCGCCGTTGTCTGCCCGGCTTTTGTAGCGGATTGCCTTGAAACCTTAGAAGAAATTGGAATTGCAGGAAAGAAAACCTTCATGGATGCCGGTGGGGAGTCGTTTGAGTTGATTCCTTGCTTGAACGATGCCCCCGATTGGGTGGATTGTGTGGGGGAGATGGTTACAAGTTAGTTTTTTCGAATAATACCAGCCTAGCTACCCGTTATTAAAGAAATTTAAGGCTCTTTAAAAAACGAATTTGATTGTTACTTAAGGATAGACCCGACGGCAATCCCATTGAGAGTCCCCAACGCGTAAGTATTGAAATCGATCGTGAAGACGATACTCACCGTTCAGCCAAAACTCATATTTAACAGGGTCTAAATGATACCCGACCCAATTGTCTGGTCTTGGGATTTCTCGCCCTTCAAATTCAGATTCTAGTAATTTGAACTGACTTATCATTTTTTCGCGACTTTCTAACGTTTCACTTTGCTCAGATACCCAAGCACCGATTTGACTCCCTCGAACTCTTTTTCGAAAATACGCATCCGATTCATCCTTAGTGGCCCTCTTAACGGCCCCTTGAATACGGACTTGCTTACCCAATTGATCCCAGAAAAAGGTCATCGACGCCTTGGGATTCTTAATTAAAGCCTGCCCTTTTGGCGACATACTATTACTAAAAAATGTATATCCAGTCGTTTCATCCAGCGTTTTTAATAATAGAATCCTGCCCTCCGGCATCTCATCCACCCCTATAGTAGATAGGCAAAACGCATCAGGCTTATCAATAGCGTCATGTTCGATGGCTTCGTTATACCAAGACTTAAACAATGCCATAGGAAGGGTTTGTTTAAAAAAATCATCCGGTATAGGTTGCGACTTATTGATAAAAGTATCCATAAAAGAATTGTAATCTATGGGGTAATAAATGGGCAAGATACTGAACTCTTATCCGTTTTTTAATCAGCCTCAAATA
>JABISL010000010.1 GCA_018700055.1 bacterium
AGCGCATACTTACTTTTATTTTTTTGGGAGCCATCTCTCTAATCACACCTACTACTTCAGCCGCACCAATTTGTCTCACAAAATCAATAATGTCATGGCCTTCATGAGGCGGACAGTTGGGAATGGTTGCTATAGCAAATCCGAGTTCCTTGTTGAGGTGAAGATTGTTTAATGCGATTTTTACCAGTTCGAAGTAATTGTCTGATTTATCATCAAATATATTATATGAGATTTGGTTGTGAGGAATATCAAATTCCATAAGCTGAGCGCCCATCTTAAGAGTGTCTGAGGTGGTGTTGTTGTATTTGAACTGTCCGGTATCAAAGATAATAGCGGCATAGAGGTTAACCGCGATGTCTCGACTCAATGGCCAGTTTAGTTTGTTACAAAATGTTCCTACGAGCTCGCCTACTGATGAGATGCGACAAACGATGTTGAACGATCCATAGTGACTATTGTCTGCATGATGATCGATGTTAATCAGAGGGACATCGGTGCGTAGTGTTTCAAACTCTTTGACGCGATTAATATGCGTACAATCGAGAGTCATAATATGTGTGTAGTTATAGTCTTTAGGAATCTTGTTAACGATTCGGTCTCTACCAGGTAAGAAGTTGTATCCGTGACTGATGTTATCGGCGATCCAGACGACATGCTGAATACGTTTTTGGTCGAGTACATGGGACATTGCCAATGCTGACCCGATGGCATCATAGTCAGGGTCCATATGGACGGTTATCACCCACTTACTATCTCTTAGACTAAGGAGTTCATCTAGTTTGGCTAGGCTATCAGCATCTGGGGTTGTTGGTAGACTCATTGGTTTAACTTGTTTAGTTCGTTTACAACGTGAGCACCACGTTCTAAGGAGGGATCATAGATAAATCTTAAGGATGGAACGCGCTTGAATTGAACGACTCGGCCCAACTCACCTTTGATAAAGCCTGCCGCTTGTTTCAATTTGCGAAAGGTTTTTTCTTTTTGTTTATCGTCACCAATCTCACTGTAATAGACCTTGGATGTGGCGAGGTCTTTGGAAGTAGTCACATCCGTGATGCTTACAAATCCTACTTGTCCAGTAAGTTGTTCCTGGATAATTTTGGCTATCTCGGTGCGTAATAAACGGTTAATGCGGTCCATTCGGTGCATTTAGAGTGTCCTACGGATTTCCTGGAGCTCGTAACTTGAGATGAGATCACCTTCTTTAAATCCAGTGAATCCATCCATTACGATACCGCATTCATAGCCGTGCCCTACTTCTTTAACGTCTTCTTTGAATCGTTTAAGCGAGTTGAGTTTACCTTCATATAACAGTTCTTTTCCTCTTGTGACACGTGCCAGGGCGTTTCGTTTCATAACCCCTGTTTTGATGTTACAACCGGCAATGATCCCGACTTTAGAGAATTTGAATAAGTCTCGAACTTCGGCAACGCCACCTTCTACTTCTTCATAGGTGACTTTGAATAATCCTTCTACTGCTTTTTTAACATCATCAAGGATCTCGTAGATGATTTTGTATTCTTTAATAGTGATATCGTCTTCTGTAGCCAATTGTTTGGCTTCGGGTGTGGGTTGGACATCAAAGCAGATGATGAAAGCGCTGGATGCTCTCGCTAAAAGGACATCGTTTTCGGTGATGTGGCCTGTTCCCGTATGCAGTATATGGATGGAGACTTCATCAGTTGGGATTTTTTCGATAGAGGCAATAATAGCTTCTAGAGACCCGTTTACATCGGCCTTAATGATTAGGTTGAGCGTTTTGATGCTGCCGTCTTCAATTTGTTGAGACAATGTTTCTAAGGAGACTGTTTTTTTACTAGATTTGTGTTGCGTACCGAGTTCTTTTTTCTCGTCGACTTGGATTTTGGCTGCGCGTTCATTCGCATGAGCAACTAAAATGTCTCCCGGGGGTGGCACCTTAGAAAGTCCAAGTAGTTCAACGGGTGTGCCTGGTCCGGCTTCTGTGACAGACTCACCTTTATCATTCAGTAATGCGCGTACTTTTCCGTAAATGGCTTCTACGCCAAAGTGATCGCCAACGCGTAGTGTTCCAGTCTTAACAAGCACAGTTGCAAGTGGCCCTTTTTGCTTAGATAGGTTGGATTCAATAATAACGCCTTTTGCTAATGCTGTGGGGTCGGATTGAAGCTCCATCAAGTCAGTAGATAATATAATCATATCTAATAACGCATCTACACCATCGCCTGTTTTTGCGGATACTGGCATCATGACTACTTTGCCACCCCAGTCTTCTGCTAATAGGTCATGTTGAGATAGCTGTTGTTTACATTTTTCGAGATCCGCTTCTGGTTTATCGGTTTTGTTTAATGCGACGATAATAGGGACGTTCGCTGCTTTTGCATGGTTAAGGGCTTCTACTGTTTGCGGTTTAACGCCATCATCTGCTGCTACAACGAGAATTGCTAAGTCAGTGACTTGCGCGCCACGTGCTCGTAGTGATGTAAATGCTTCATGACCAGGTGTGTCTAAGAACGTTAAGACATTGTCTTTTGCTGTGATTTGGTAAGCGCCAATGTGCTGCGTGATTCCGCCGGCTTCTTTCGCTACGATGTTGGCTTGTCGGATAGTATCCAATAATTGGGTTTTTCCATGGTCAACGTGACCCATTACCGTTATTACTGGTGGTCTTTTTTGTAGTGCTTCTGGATTTGCATCAATCTCTGCTTCAAACATTTCGTCCAATTGTGCTTTTAGCTCGGGTTGTTGGTTAGAGTTTTCAATCTCACCATCAAACTTTAGGTCGATTTCTAGTTCTAACGCGATTTCTTGTGCCATTTCATGGTCGATTTCGGAGTTTAGATTGAGTAATAATCCTTTTTGGAGGATATTGGCCATGATTTCTGATAGGGCTACCTTAAGGTGAGTTGCAAGTTCTCCTACGGTAAGTTTTTCATCAGGAAGCGTTACGGTTTTACTGCCGTCTTCATTGATGACTTCTTTGCCGTCATCTTCTTTGTTCTCATTGAATAAAGACTTAATGGTTTCTACGGTGTCATCGTCCAAACGTGTTTTGGGTGACTTGACCTTGATATCACATTCACCGAGGAATCGTATAAATTCCTTAGTTGGTTTTCGTAATTCTTTTGCCAGGTCTTGTACCTTCACGTGTTTGGTTCTCCTTTATCCCAGCTTGGCGCGTATTTCAGCGACTTGCTCTGGGGTTAATTTGCTACGATTGCTTTTGATTTCGATGTTAAAGGACTTAGCCTTTTCCATTAATTCTACTGTTTTCATTGTATATTGCTTGGCCAATTGAGCGACCGTAACCGTTACGTCTTCGGATAGTGCCTTTTCAACCTTAGGTGCTTTTTTTGTTTTTGGTTTAGCATCCGCTTCTTCTTTTTGTTGAGCAGCTAAATCATCTTGGATTTTATTTACGAACGATGTTCCGGCTTTTTCATCGATGGTGCCTTTTTTCTCTTCGTATTCTTCATCGCTCATGATATCCAGTTTCCAACCCGTAAGTCTTACTGCTAAACGAACATTGATGCCTTGTTTTCCAATTGCGAGTGATAACTCATCTTTTGGAACAACTACTAATGCTTCTTTGTTTTCTTCATTCGTAATAGCAACGTGAGTAATTTTAGCGGGTTTGAGGGAATTACCAATAAACTGTCTTGGGTCTTCGCTCCATTCCAAGATATCAATTTTTTCGTTTCCGATTTCTTTGATGATGGATTGAATACGGCTTCCCATGTGTCCGACACATGTGCCGACTGCGCCAATAGATGAGTTGTTTGATTTAACAGCGACCTTTGCACGTTTACCTGGTTCTCTGGAGACACTGACGATTTCGATGATGCTGTCAGCTATTTCAGGAACTTCTAGTTCGAATAATTTTTTTAATAGATCCGCATGTGAACGGGACACTCTAATCTGAGGTCCTTTGGCAGTTTGATCGATATCAACTACGAATACACGAATCTTGTCGTTTACCTGATAGCTTTCCCCTGGGATCTGTTCATGAGGGGGTAAGAAGGCTTCGATGCGACCTAAGTTAATTAGGTAGCTACGTGGCTCTACTTTTTGGATTGTTCCAGTAATGATAGTTCCTTTTTTCTCAGTGAACTCATCGAATACAGATGTTTTTTCTGCTTCACGGATGCGTTGAATGATTACTTGTTTAGCTGTTTGAGCTGCAAGGCGTCCAAAGTTAGTTAGGTCCATTTCTTCTTTGATAAGGTCGCCGACCTTAGCGTCTTTTTCGATTGTCTTGGCGTCTTTAAGAGTGATTTGGCTATCTGCCTCTTCTTCTTCAATCGTCTTAACGACGGTGCGGATGCGCCAGATGGTAGCTTCGCCTGTAATTGGGTTTAATGTTGCTTCAAGTTCGTATTCTTCCGAATACTTTTTCTTGCAAGCGGAAATGAGCGCTTGCTCTACTGCTTCTGCTAAAGCTTCTTTGGATATGCCGCGTTCGGTTTCGATTTGTGCGGTTACTTGGGAAAAGTTATCAATTATGATCATGGTTAATGAGCCTCCTGAACAAAAAAAGCGGGCTTTCGGCCCACTTTTGCTTCGGTATCTGTGCCTGAAACAGGTGTTAGTCTAACACGATAACTTGAGCCTAATCAAGGGGGCTCACTTTTATATGATTCAAGTAGTTGTTAGTTTTTATAAGAAACTTCCTAAGTAGATTAATTAGTTGACGCAACTGGTTAAATTTACTAAAATTCCCTACTCGCTACTTGTTTGCATGACGTCTTTTGAGAAATTAAGTAGTCGAGTGGCGGTGAAAGACTTGCCGTTTGTGCGGAGGTTTTTCCTCCTGAGGATTTCTCAAAGACTGATCGTAATTAGTGAGTGACCAATACGACTGACGTCGTTATTTAGTGGGAATCAAGGAGTTAGTATTATGGAAAACCAATTAGCATTGATAGGGACAAGACCTTCTTCAGGTAGACTTTCATTAGGAACGCTTCCTTTGGCCGCAAGACCGAGTTCCCGACAAACACTTCCCCCTGTGTCGCCCCGATTAACGCCGAGAAGCCAAGCGGGAGCTACAGCGATTATGCGGCAGCAAGTATTGGGTGTGTCCGCTGGATTGGAAAAAGAGCTACATCGATTAATCCAGGATATAAAAGTGAGTCCGACGTTTAATCGCTTAAAGGTTAATGCCTTACTAACGCTATTGAGAGACCCACGACTGCAGACAATGAGTGCTGAAAAAGGATTGTTGCTTATGGGCGTCATCGAAGTGGGAGTAGAAAGTATTTCCACTATCGAGAAGAGTAGTAGTCAGCAAAGTGCGTTCCAGTTGGAGTTGATTAGTGAGGTATTGGAAGAAAGTGTTTTACAGTTAAGTCAGGGGGATGTAGCGAAAATTAATCAAGAGATGCGAAGCAAATTGGTTGATCAAGTAATTAAATTAGAAGCGTTTAACAAACATCACGGTGACAATAACTCAGAAACGGCCTTTCGTTTGGCGGTGACTTGCAGTTGGTTGAGGGGCCTAAATAGTACAGAGACACAGTTGCAGGTGGTCGGAAGGCGTAGTGTGGCGTTTCACGATGGGCTTCATGCCTTGTATGAACGAAATGTAGTGGGTGCTTTGGCGAAGTTTGGTGAGGCGATTATCCCAGAAACCAAGGCTAATGAATGGGTAGAGCGATATTCACAACTTGATACCGTAATCCAGGCGTATGCGCAGCAAAAATCAGGGATGTTCGATGATCAAAAGGCCCAAGTAGAAGCCTATATAGAGTCTGCTATTAATATGTCGCCCTATCAGACTGCTTTTTTGGATCGGGTTAATGATGAAAAGAAAGGGAGCATGATGAGTCAAATTAGGTTGGTGGGGACCTTGGTTATGCAGAGTACGGATATTAATCGCCAGCGCCGCTTATTGGATCTCATTAAGACCTATGCAGAGAGTGGGTCTACTCGTGTTAAACGGAGTGTTTATAAGGTGATGTTGGATGTAGCAGGCTTGGGTGGTGGGATAGGTCAGCAAAGTAGGGACTTTCTTGTTCAAGTACGTGATAAGCCTACTGAGGTGAATCGACTTAGTCGGGTAGAAACAACGACTCAAGGCTATAAAGGGTACTTGGAAGCGATTGCTGCTCAAGAGGCCGAGGCGCAAGCCGAATTCGACAAAATGACTCGGGTGGAGGTAGAGATTCAGAGGATGCAGTCGGTGCTTCAAAAGACGATTACGGATCAGTTTGAACAGGGCTTAAGTACGAGTCAAAAAAATACGTATGAGCAGCAATTAGGGGATTTAAAAGAAGATTTTGAGGTGTTGGATGCGGAAAAGACGGTGCTTAAAAGACAGGTTAAACAGTACCTCCACGCCTTACATGTGGCGGAACAGAGTCAGAAAGATGAGGTAATTCATCATGATCAGAGTGTTCAAGAGTTAAGAGACGAAATTGCTACTCAAACGTCAAACTTACGACAGGCGTATGAGGTATTAGAAGCGCAGAATCGAGATATTGTTAGTCTAAGGGCTCGAATTAAGGCACTAGAAGACCAACCGACGACATTGGAGTCGCTGGATAAGTTGGCGACGCTAAAAGACGAGCTGCATTTAAAAACTCAGGCATTAGCGACTCAGGAAAAACGACTCAAACGAGAGTCAACTAAATTGGATTTAAAAGAAGCGGCACTTGATGCTCGTGAATCGGATGTTGTTAGTCAATCTGAGTCTGCCCTCAAGGCTGAAATTGCGCTAGAGAAACGGTCCGAATTGTTGGCTAAGAAGGAAAAGGATTTGATTCGAGTTAAGCGAGTGATGGACCAATTGGAAACGGATTTTAAATATGCAATGACCTTGCAAACGCAAGAGATGAAAATTCAGGCTAAAGCTGCTGCGGAGAAAAAAAACCGATTATTAGATGAGGAATATCAGGTAGCAATAGATAGAAGTAAGCGCATGGCACTAGTGGGGCCGGGATATGAGCGGCCTGGTTTGAGTAATGATTCTCAAAAGGCGACCTCAAAAGAGGATAGATATAATCAAATTGATGATAATCGAGTGCCATCCCATTTTCGATGCCCTGTTTCCTTAGAGTTAATGAGGGAGCCCTGGGTGTTGATGGGAAATGGGCAGACTTATGAAAAGGAATCTATTCAACGTTGGGTAGATAGCGGTCATAACACGGACCCGTTAACAGGCGTGGCGCTTCCCAATATGATTCTGCAAAAAAACTGGAAGTTAAATGATGCTGTTGAGGCATTTGTGGATGATGAATTACAAATAATGGCGATGACGAGTGGGGGCATAGGTATGTTACCTAGTTTAACTAGCTCAAGTAGCCACTCAGGGCTATCCACATCCAAACCGGTTTCGATGTTTTCTTCTGATCCAATTATTGCTTCAAGAGATAAGGTGTCTGCTGATATTAAGCAGGCAACGACAGTGTTAAATGATGGGGACAAGTCAGATGTAGCAAAAGAGAACTCAGCTAGAGGGCTTGCTAGGATTTCGTCAAATCCTGAGTTTTGGGCTGATTTCGTCAAACTAGGGGCTCATAAGGCCCTTATCCATTTGTTAAGTGATGATAATGCAACGAAAGATGCGAAAGAGTGTGCGGCGGCTGTGTTAATGCAGCTTGCTTCAAATTATAAAATTAGTCTCCAACTTGTTAAATCCGGGGGACATATCGCCCTTATTCGTTTCATTGATGAGGAAGGGGCGTACCCAGTTGCAAAGGAATATGCAGCGGTAGCGGTTCGGAGGCTTTCTGATAATGGGAAGGTCTGTGTGGCCTTGATCCAAGCGGGGAGTCATTTGGCGTTAATTCGTGTGTTGGGTGATAGCAAGTCGACAGTGATTGCAAAAGAAAACGCAGTCGAAGCGCTTAAGGCGTTTTCTGAAGATGCGGGGGGGCGTGCGGACTTAGTCCAAGCGGGTGCTCATCGGATTCTTTTTCAGTATCTTGAGGATGAGTATGCTGGTGTTGAGGCGAAAGAAAGTGCGGTTGCAGTCTTTAAGTGGCTGATTGAGGAAGGGGATATAAGTGTTGAGAGCTTAGGTGATGATAGTCATTTGCCACTCCTTAAGATAGTTAATCATCCGGGCGTGACGGATCAAGCCAGAGAAGATGTGTTGGCCGTGCTGATGACGCTTTCGTTTTCATTTAAAATGAGTCGTCAGTTGGTGGAGATGGGGCTCCATTTGTCCTTGATCCAGTTGATCGCCGATGGCGCTGTATTCCAAGAGACGAAAGAATATGCGACTGGCATGCTTCGTAACTTTTCGTTTGATGTTCAGAATAGACCAGGCTTAGTTCAGGCAGCAGCGCATAAGGCATTCATGCAGGTATTGGGTGATACGGATGCCACAGTACTTGCGAAGGAATATGCAGCGGAAGGGCTTAAGTCATTGTCGGAGGATAAGGATGTCTGTGATGCAATCGTGGCCGAAGGTGGTTATGTTGCTCTGATTGAATTGATTAATGATGATAATGCGACCGAGAAGGCGAAGAGGTATGCGGCGGGGGCACTATGTAGTGCTGCAAAGAATAACACTGGAGTGATAGCATCACTTGAAATAGAAGGAGGGGGTGGGGCCTTTCAACAGTTGTTGAATGGAAAATGGTTATCAGAAGACCCTGTAAAAGCTGTTTCTCAAGTATTATTTGCTTTTTCTGAAAAAGTAGATTTTAACGATGAGCTTAAATTGTTTTGTGTTGGAATAGTAAGATCTGGTGGTCATAAGGCGATAATTCAGTTGTTGCGTAGTGATGCCGCGACAGAAAAAACGAAAGAATATGCCGCTAGAATGCTTAAAAAACTTACTTGTACCGATGGTAATAGGGGTGCAATAGTTTGCGATCAAGGGTTTGAGGTTCTAACTTATTTGATTAATGATGAGAATTCTACTGAAAAGGCGAAGGCGTATTCGGCGGGGACTCTATTAGGCGTTACTGGTATTGATAACAATACAGAATCTAATTTTCTTTTTGTTAGATATCCTCCAGAAATGGTAGAAGCAGGTGTTTATAAGGCTTTAATTAATTTGCTAACTAGTCGAACGGCAACAGATGAAGCGAAAGGGTATGCTGCTGGAGTACTCCACTTTATTCTTAATTGTCGTGGCATCGAAATAAATGGTTCGGAAATTGTGGTTGAGGGCGGGCATATCGTCTTAATTAAGTTGTTGAATAGTGAAATGGTAGAAGATTGGATTCAACAAAGTGCTCTTATGTTGCTTAGTAGTCTTTCACGGGACT
>JABISL010000009.1 GCA_018700055.1 bacterium
GCCATTTTGGATCAACAACCCAAAACCCTGGCGCAATATTATTCGACGTACTTTTCTACTTGGAGTGATTATTTTATTTTCACCTCCTCAAATCCCACCCTCTACAATGGTCCTTTTTCGTCGAGCACCACCACCGATGATCAACATGATGCCCACACGATCAAAACCAGCTTCAACCCCAACACGAATACGACAGCAACGAATACCATCCAGTTCAGTTTTGCTTCTAATAGTCTTACGGGAATTGGGGATACCTTGCACTTCATGATTCTAACCGTGGATAAAGGGGCTACAACCGGAAGCCCTGGCAATGTTATGGATTCCTTAATTAGTGTTAATAGTATCGACTTGATCAAAGGTCGTGTCGTTAATGACACCGATGTAAATGTCAGTACCCCCCCTGCTGCGGCAGATATTACTACCTGGGAGGTTGAGGTATTTTAGGGCCCATTCTTTCAGGGTTACTGACCCTAGCGGCATTTCCCCCAATGAATTGGTTTTGGCTTAGTTATCTCTGCTTAATTCCCCTTTTATATTCACTGCATAGCGCTAAGACGGCCCGAGCCTGTTTTAGGGTAGGTTATATCTACGGCGTTGTCTTCATGGGAGGGTTTCATTTATGGATCTTCGCGATCCGGCCATGGACCAATTGGGGTGGAGTATTATCACTCTGGCTGGCATTCACCCTTTTTCAAGCCCTATTTTATGGGATTATGGGAGGATTATTTGGGTTAACAAAAGGGATACTGAGACCGTATATCGGATTTCCTGTGGCATGGATTATCGGTGAATGGTTACGCTCATTGGGCCCGTTAGGAAGCACAGGCGGTTGGCTGGGATATACGCAAACTGGTGCCCCACTAATTCTCCAAACAGCATCCATTTGGGGAACCCTCGGACTAACGGCGCTCTGTGTAACCGTTAACTGGATGATCGCCTCATTGGTCTATACCTCCTTTGAGCAATTATCGATGCGATGGGCTAAGATTGTCTCTGGAGTGGTCATTAGTGTCACACTACTAATATTGATCCCCTCCGCGGTAATAGACAGTCGTCCTGCGATCCCGGTGGCTGTGGTTCAAGGAAATCACACACAACATAACAAGCAACAGCGTAAGTACTGGCCAATGATTAAACGTGACTATCTGTCATTAACTCGAACTATTCCCAATCAATCCTGGGTATTCTGGCCAGAAACCGTAATACCAACAGTGCGGAAGGACCCTTCATGGGTTAAGTCGATTGATCAATTGGGGAGTGGTAAGCAACTAAGTCTTTTCTTGGGGAGTCCTGTGAAGGAAAACGGAGACTACTACAACACGGTCTTGGTAGATACGCCGTCTCAACCGCTAAGTGTCATCTATCGCAAACAACAACTCATGCCGTTTGGGGAGTACTTACCCTCCCGTGATCTCTTTCGCAAATTCAAGCTAGCCAGGCATTTACTGGATGGCGCGGATTATAGCCCAGCAACACCGGGCCCTATCTCTACTGTAAATGGTATCAAAGTAGGCTCAGGTATTTGTTTAGAGTCTATCTATCCTTCATTATTTAGAGCACAAACATTGTCTGGGGCAGAAGTCTTAACGGTATACGCAAACAATGCGTGGTTCTTCGATAGCTCTGCGGCAGCCAAGCATCTACAGATGAGCCAATTACGCGCAGTAGAGAACAGGCGGTATCTGGTGCAATCCGCCAACACGGGTCTCTCGGCAATCATCGATCCGTTTGGTGCGGTTAAGGAAGTTAGTGAATTAAATAAACGAGCTATTTTGACGGGAACCATTCACCCGATATCAACATTGAGCTTCTTTAGTAAATACGGCCACTGGTTAGTGGTTAGTGCGTGGATGTTGTTGGGGGTGAGCTTTGGTCGACGTTGGTGGACATCTATTTAGATAAGATTCAGATCCACCTTTAAGGGCGGACATGAATCACGTTCGTTTGAAATAAATTCAAACTCCCTCGGCCGCAGGCGCATAATTTATCTCTGCCCCACAAATTCTGGGAAGCCTAGCCTTATTTAGTTAATTCGATTTCTAATAATTCCCTACTGACCCGCATCAGGGCGCGGCCGCTGCAGGTCAGTCAACTCTAAATACTGAGGGTGAGGAACAACTATACTCGTTAATCTCCCTCTGACAGGGGGCTTAGGCTTAGGTGTAACGTTAGCAGCTATTGTCTGCTCTAATATATCTTCCTGGCGAGGCGCGTCGAAAGGAAGTCCGAAGGGCGCAATTGGGAAGGTTACGTTAATGTCGAGATTACGACCCAATCCATTATCACCTGAGGCGACTACTACGGTTGGCTTTACTCGTACATCAGACTGGATACGATCACTTTCTGTAACTGACTCTGAATCACTATCACCACTCTGAACTGGTTCGGACTCTTGGGATGGCGCAGCATGTTCTATGTCTGACCCAGACTCACTAAGGTCGAATGATCCCTCCTGCGCACTTTGAGCAAAAACTTGAGTAAGTTCAAACTCTGCCTCGCGGTTTCCGTCGGACTCTTCATCAGGGGATATATCATCAAAAGATGGCGCAACTGGGCTATCTTTTAATAAGACATTATAAACATAAGCACCCGCACCTATTGCCACTAAGCAAACCGCAGTGATTACCGCTCCCAATAACAACTGATCATTTGAGTCAGAGTTCCCTGTTTCCTTAACTACCAACTGCTCAGTCGGGTTAGAGCTTGGTTCCCAAGTGGGTGTTTCGCTTGGAACAGGTGTTGGACCTGGTGTTGGCATAAACGTCGGTGTTTCGCTTGGAACAGGAAGACGCGTTGGGTTAGACGTGGGTGCCCCACTCGGAGCATGCGTTGGCGCAAATGTGGGCTCGACGCTAGGTGGTGCTGGGAGAAGGCTCACACGATAGCACTTTAAGTCGTTTACTGTAGTAGCGCACACCATGTTTTCATCAACGGCTAAACACTTAAACTCAGCACTTTCATCAATGGTTCCTACAATAGATGGGGAGCTACCGTTAGAATACTCATATGCTTTCACTCCATGGTAACCGTTCCCAATACTAAACAAAGTGTTGTTATTACTCTTCAAGACTTTGGCATATGGCATTCCTCGGTATGTTTCACTAACTATAGGCTGCCCTGGGGTAGAAATATCAACCATTTGATACTCATCGGGCCAACCTGATATATGTAGTTGGTCATCAGTAACCGTCATCGAGTTTCCGGTAACGCCTACATGAACCTGATTCAATAGCTCAAGGTTATCAGTAGCATCTAGTGTGTATAGTATTCTGCTTAGCAGACCTATCACGTAAACAATATTATTTGCAGATACAATTTCATAAGTCCACTCGTGCTGTGTATTAATCTCTACCGCACTATGGAACGTAAACGACCCATCCTCAGTTATGCTTAATTTAGTAAATATATCGTCAACACCCGTAAAAACAACTCCGTCATCAACAATCGTTAACTCAGAAATCTCTGGTTGAACTTCGCTTCTAGAATATACATTATCCGTTGGGCTAAAATTAGTCCCATCAAGAACCGGATTACTGGGGTCCGACACATCTAATGAATGCATACCCGCTCGATCTATAAAAACAACTCTTCCTGACTTGCTATCGATAGCACTAATTGGGCCCACCACACCATTATATTCCCCTAAAAGATCCAAAGCCCCATCGTCCGACCTATTCAGAATACTAATCCGATTCTTACTCGCAACATAAGCTATATCATCACCAAAAGAGATACAATCCCTGTGAGAATTCCCTCCCAAGCCTAAGCCACCATCAATAGAATAGTTACTCAAAAGTGTGGCATTTAAACGCTCATTCTGAGCGACAAGTTCCCGCTTGGAAGGTATTGCTTCGTCTTGGGCTCCACGTAAGTTAAACCATGGGGATACTGACGGTTGAGGGGGTGTTGTTCCAAACATTATTTATCTCCTCGGCTAATTCATCTAAATTTAATTGCCTTATTACACTATCGTATAAACACATATTCGGATTTCATATATTTTTTGATAAAGGGGGCGTCATCCATAGTCCAGATAACGGGCACTATCAGTTGTTCCTGTATAATATCCATATGACTGACTCCCTAAGAAGACATTTGGCATATATTGTAGCGAGGCTACTGGTACAAAACCCACCATTTATATCACTCTATGATTATAAATCGAAAAAGTCGTATGCGTTTGATGGCAAGATTCAGGGGAATGAATTGGCTATATTGGACTTTGAAGCAAAGCAGTTCATCATAGGCAAACGACAGGACAATACCCTCTCCATGGTGCATCAAGGCACCAATAAAAAGCTATCGCTGCAGATGCAAGGCGCTGAGTTCTATGGCTTGGATGAAGCTAGCAACGCTAAGTATTCAGGACTAATGAAAGACCACGCAGTGTCCATCTATGACTTTGAAAAAAAGGCACATTTTCACTACGCGATTCAGCCCACGCCAGTCGAAAAACCCAAAGTGGGTTAATGACAAACGCGCTATAACAACGTCTATTTAGTTACAAAATCAAAGGTACTAAAAAGACCACCCCAAGGCTCATCCCTACTCCAATACCCGCAATAAATGGAAGATGTTTCATATATTTCTACATACCCATTAGATAAGGTTTCTAAACATAGATAGTTTCTGATGGATTCACCAGAATATTTCAATGTTTAAACTCCCCTAGAACTGGGTATGCGAGTAGTAGTTCAAAAGCATTTTAGAAAATTTGAGGATCAAGGGGATCTTATGAATTTATTCACAACCGGTTGGGGGCAACAGGCCAGTCCTAGCATGCCCATTTCAGCTCAACAACTTAGCGACGCATCACAAGGTCACTTGGCTACATACAAGCCTACGGTGAGTTCGTTACCCATTACTCACATGGTGGGACACACACAAGAAACTCAGTACATGGCATGGCGAAAACATAAGGATCATATGCGTCGTATCTCAGCTCGCCTGGAAGAAGAAAAAGAAATTGGGCATCTTTCTGATGAAAAAAGCGCTAATCCACCTCTATTTATCGGACCTATCGATCATTTGGTTTAAGTATGAATTAAGGTGCTGGTGCTAGAGAGTTCGAACTATCTGAGTCAGATAAAGTAAGAACCGTTGTAACAGGACTTGCCGTATCAAATTGCGTTTTGCGTCTTTTTTCTTGTCCTGCCTGATAGTCTTTCTCAACTTGCAGAATTTGTTCGGGAGTAAGAGCGCCCTTAGCAATTGAGACATATGGTTTCTTAGGCCGTTTAACTTTTTCATCTTCATTTTTACGCTTTAATGAGGGTGCTTCGGGCATTGTATTATTTCCCTTTATTTCATTATTAATCCAATCTGATATGGGGCCGGAATTAATCACACGTCCCAAGTGTTGATCTGATTCAGTAGTCTTAGAAATTTCTGGAGAAGACGTATCATTAGCCATACTTATTGGCACCTCTCGTTCTAAACGAGAAGAAAGGGTACTTTGTTCTACTTTACGTTGCTGAAAGTCAGAATATGTAGACGCTTGGTGTTTAGATAATTTTGTATTAATAAGTCTGCTCGTCGCCTCATCAGGCCTTTTATACGGTATCACATTTGAGTTTGGACAACTCAAAAAAGAACTGTCTCTATGGACTTTTACCGAAGGGCTATATTTCTCAATATTAGCTCGAGCTATCTGAAGCAACCTCTCCGTTTCAGCATCTTTTTTTGCTTTTTTCTCTGCTGCTATTTGTTTGTTTTTTTCGGTTTTGGTTGATGGAACATTTCTCGGTATGAAACTACTCTTCACGGGTCTATTTTGACTTATTTTCAAAAGCTTTCTTTGCTTAGTCTCTTTGTACTTAGCTTTTTGTTCATCACTCAAAACATATTTCTTTTTATCTGTAGTCGCCGAGATTGAAGCAGGGGCAGGTGTCAGAGACGAGACTTCGATACGTACGGGTACTACTCGAACAGGCTCTTTAGATTCCGCCTTAGCTTTTACCTCTTTTATTTTTGACATTACGAAGTCCCTGGCGGTTTTATTAACTTGGAAATATTGCAATGACGCTTTGGCAGAAACATTCTGACTATTCGGCATAGTATCCAGAACCATTTGAATATCTTCAAGTGATATTGGGACAGTATTTTCTGAGGGTGATTGCCCAACAGCGTTACCTTCAGTAGATGGTCTACTCGGTGTTTTTGGGGGGACTGGCGGCTTATGAGGAGAACTTGTTAAGTCAAAAATTGGTTTA
>JABISL010000008.1 GCA_018700055.1 bacterium
GATGTTCCTGCAGGTGATATCGGTGTAGGTGCTCGTGAGATCGGATACTTATTCGGACAACACAAGCGTATAACAAACCGTTTCACTGGGGTGTTAACTGGAAAAGCCCTTCAGTTTGGTGGCAGTTTAATTAGAACGGAAGCTACTGGATATGGAAGCGTTTACTTTATGCAAGAAATGCTTAAGACCAAAGGAGATACCCTTAAAGGGAAGACCTGTGTGGTATCTGGATCTGGTAACGTGTCTCAATATACGACAGAGAAAATTATTCAATTGGGTGGAAAAGTAGTAACGCTTTCTGACTCAAGTGGATATATATATGATCCAGCCGGAATCACTCAAGAAAAACTTGATTGGGTTAAAGAGCTCAAAAATGAACGTCGTGGGCGCATCAAAGAATATGCGGACAAATATGGCGTTGAATTCTTCGAAGGACAACGTCCTTGGGGAGTTAAGTGTGACCTAGCATTCCCTTCTGCGACTCAAAACGAGTTAACAGGTGATGATGCTAAGACGCTTGTTTCTAATGGCTGTATTGGTATCTCTGAAGGGGCGAACATGCCTTCTACACCAGATGCGATTAATGTATTTCAAGACGCCAAGATCTTATATGGTCTTGGAAAAGCGGCTAACGCTGGTGGAGTTGCAGTGTCTGGACTAGAAATGTCTCAGAACAGTATGCGTATCAGTTGGACTCGTGAAGAAATGGAAGAGCGTCTTCAAGACATCATGAGAAGTATCCATGAACAATGTGCGGAATATGGAAAAGAAGCCGATGGTCACATCAACTACGTTAAAGGCGCTAATATCGCTGGATTCGTTAAGGTTGCTGATGCAATGATTAGTTTTGGAATCCAGTAACACATACTGGTTTTAATTTTTCGATAAAAAAAGCCCCCTAGAAATAGGGGGCTTTTTTGTGATTATATCGCTGAAAATGATTACCTCTAGTTGCTAAGCACTAAGTTCATAAAAAGCGTTCTGACTTATTTCATAGCTCAACTTCGGGCTAGTCTCAGATTGAAAAAACTCAACCCACTCTTTGCCTTTGGCGATTCCTAAGTGGAGTAGGGCGCTGAAGATGAACTGTCTATCCGCTGGAATAGCATCTGGCGTCGTTCCTTCAGGCATGTATCCTGGGTGTTCTAGCTCATCAATGACTTCATTGTTGATGATGATGGCATAGATTACGCGGTGATCGTTTGTTTGTCGATAAACACAATCCACTGTGACATCACCACTTTTGATTTGGAATGGACCGGCTACATAGACATGGCCTTCTTCAGATTGAACCTGACCGTCTTTGATGGTTAATTGATATTGATTACTCATGGCAAAACTCCTGTACTAAGGTTAATACTTGATCTGGTGATTGAGCATGTACCCAATGACCTGCTCCGGAAATGGTAGCAATTTCTGCATTAGGAAACCAGTCCTTAATGAGTTGATGATCATCTTCAGTAATATAATCAGACGCGCCACCATCAATAAACAATGTATTCATGAGAACAGACTCATTCAGAACAGGAGGGGCCATGATATCGCTATACTTATCGCATAGAGCTATTAAATTAAATTGCCATTTAAACCCAACCGCTTCTTTTTTGAGGTTCTTTAATAGGAAGCCCCTTAACATTTTATCCTCAATAGCTGACGACATCATCTGATCTGCTTCGCTTCGAGATTGAATAGTATCCAGGTTAACAGCGTTCAGGCCCTCAAAAACATCATTATGGTGCGGCGCATAAGCCTTTGGTGCTATATCAACCACAATCAAGCCCTTGAGCCGATCCGGGTGCATCTGTGCCATACTCATTGCCACTTTGCCACCCATTGAATGCCCAAGTATATATATAGGATTAGATATTCCAAGGTTATCCAACGTCTCAAACACATCGTTAGCCATTTCCTCATATGACATAGTCTCCAAATGTGGTGACTGTCCATGGTTTCGCAGGTCTATTCCAATTACCGGAATGCTCTCTGCCCATTGCCGACATAATGTCTTCCAATTATCCAATGCCCCAAATAGGCCATGCAGGACGATTAGTGGTGTTTTGTTAAGTTTTTTCGAATACTGTTCATAATGTAGAGGTGTCATGAGTACTATTATATACCGCACTCGAATTGACAAAGCAATTGGCCCAAAGTTAGAGTAGTCCTATGAAAAAATCACCTACAGAAACCAATAATATGGTCGACATCGAGGCACAACGTTGTTTCGATTCCCTTCAATACGTTATGAGACAACACGGAACAGAGGGGGCATCGGCGTTATTGCAACGCCTCAATGACCGGTTACAAGGACTCGGCGGCGCCAATCCTTCTATTAACACACCGTATGTAAATACGATTACTCCAAATGAAGAGCCCGCTTACCCTGGGGACCTAGAGATTGAACATACATTAGAAAGCATCCTTCGTTGGAATGC
>JABISL010000007.1 GCA_018700055.1 bacterium
CCCTCTTCATGAAGAGATTTCAGAACCAATGCGTTCCCCATAATCCCTGTAAGTTGGGTTAATGACGCTTTCGCCTCAGATGTATAGCTAATGTGAGCCTTACCACTATCACTAACCGTTCCTACCAAAGTCTTTAGATTGGTTTCTATTGTCTCGAGAGGAAGACTTCTTCTGGAGGCTCTTTCTGAATCAGGGACCCAAAAGGTTCTCTTTACTGCTAATTGAAACGCCTTTCGGTTAACCAAGCGTTGATAAATGGCGACTACGTGGTTGAGTAGGGGCTTAACCGCCTCTCCAGACCGTTTAAGGTTATAGAGTGTTCGTATTTTTTCTTTTAGGAACGTTTTTTCATAGGACTCGAGAGATGACAGGTTAGCGTCTACCTTTTTGAGGGTATCATCCAGATTAAACACCATACCGGGTACATTGATACTGTCTCTGAGACTCTTAACAAACTGATACTGCGCTTCCGGCAACTTATTAAGAGAGGTCTCTTGTAATACCGACGGAAGCGTCGAGATGTGAGCGTCACCTGCCAAAGATTCTAAGTTACCGCGCAATCCGTCACCAGAATTGCCCTCTGAAGCGTCATCCGCTCCGATCAATGCATTCAACTCTGTCTCTAATCTATCTTCCTCCCTGTCGTCCTGCAGATTAAATAAAATCCGTTCTGTAGCCAGGGAAAGCCTTTCTATATCTGAGTCGTCATCTAAGCCATCCATTCCTCGAATAGTCTGTCCCACTTCTACCAAATCATGTCGTAGGGCCGCACGAATTTGCTCCTCGTGAGTAGTAGCGTGCCGCGAATCCAGTTGGATTGATGTCATACTCGATTCCAGGTCGCCAACCGTTTCATTAATCCCCTGCCCCATAACCTGGAAGCGTCGGACTTCGGCTTGATACGCCCCCAGTTGAGTCATGAATGTTTGTGGCGTTAAGTTCACCTCAACAGACAACTTGGCGATCAGTTCTGTTAGGTGACGATGTTCACTCGATTCGGATTGGTTATACTCCTGAAGGAGCCCCGAGAGCACTTTGGTTACCGACTCCTTCGTCCCATCATATTTCAATTGCTCTTTTAAAAACGCTTCTATTTTGGCCGGGCCTTTATTACCTTTCATACTTACGGTTTGTAGATAAAACTTGATTAGACCTCTCATCTTATTTTCAGATTCCACGGGATTTCTATCTGTCTCAATAGCGTTCACAGCTGCAGCGATTAACTTCTCGAGGCGTTTGCCATAGTTAATGTTAGATAACGGATTGTATTGATCAATCATTGGCAGATTTATATCCCGACTGGTCCAATGGTATTTCATCCGATCCCAAATCGATGATCCCGGAAGTGGCGCTTTGCTATCTTTTTCCATTTGGACCTTGGCATAAAGGTCACCGAAACGTTCCGCAGTCTCATTATCGAACATCCACTCTTGCATCAAGTTGACCATTTCTTGATCGTTTCGAATAAAGTCCATTGGATTATATGGCTTAGGGGAAAACGCATTGAGCATTTTTTTGATGAGTAGCTTACTCTTTTTCTTACCCACTGCCTGCTGTGCTGAATCAAAGGTGCTAGCCACTTCATATAGTCCAGAACCACTATCCGGATCAGACATAAAGCTCATCAGATCTTGAGTATTGAGCTTGCCCGTTTGTTTGTCTCGAAACATATCCATGATTAAGATCATCTTGGATCTGGCCCCATCAGGTGTTGCTATCAATAGCTGTTTCCCTAAGTTCTGAAGCGTGTACTTCTCTTGCTGAGTCAGGACACTTGCTTTTTGGCGTTCAATTTTTCGAGCATCAAAGTCTTCTCGGGATTCATCCTTTTGCTGCTCTATATCATTTAGTTCTTCTGAAGGCTTGATTAAGGATCGCATCAAGTCTGCGACCTCTTTACTCCGCGACTCACTCTGTCGTGATTGGAATGAAAGGTGCTCTGATAGGGCTTCAATCAACGTAGTGTTGGGTTTGGTGCCTTCCTTGAGAATATCTCTCACATTAGCAAGCAGCTTGGTTCGAAACTCCTTGTTCTGTAACAAGTCTGTTTTCTTAGCATCAAAAAGTATACCGGTGGTGAATGCGGAGATATATCCCTTAAAATTCTTATGCATGTCCTTAATCGTCGCGCGATTGGGGTTCTTGAGATTATCCAGCATTCCTTCCCAGGGCTTGGTGATATAATTTTCGGCCAACTCACCATAAAACCCATGGCGTTCGGAATGGCCCAGATACATTTTGGAAATACCTTCCATCCCACCTAACGATTTTTCTATCTGACTCAAGTGGCCCATCACTTGATGGATGCCCTCGTTACTCAACTTAACCTCTGCAGATGACTTGAGAATATTATCCAAGCGATCCAAAGACGTCTTCATCAATTGGTGGTGACTATCAAACTCTTTGATCGGCGGGGTATCGGCTCGCTTAAGGGCCTTAAGCAGGTCCTGCCGGGTGCGATCCATCAATGTTTGAACGACACGTTGATAC
>JABISL010000006.1 GCA_018700055.1 bacterium
CAAGAACACCATCCCCAGGGCGATCAAAATACAGATCGCTCGTAATAACAAATGATCGAGAATCATTAAACAACGCAATCCCTGCTCGATAGGTAGAAGGAATAGTAACATCTCTACTCAAAAAATCGCTCGCCACAAACCCCAAATCGATATTGCGCGTAAAATGAACAAGTGTTCCAATATCGGCGCTCCATCCTTTTTCTTCCCCTGACGACGTAGTGCTGGTAACTGTCTTATAACTAACACCCCAATCTACACCGTTCTTATTCCGTTTTCCATATCCAACCGCAGCCACATCCACAATATCTCCCGATGCGTTTTCTTGTCGCCAACTCGAGAATCCAAAGGGAGCCTTATAGAACAAATTGGAATAACTCTGAGACAAGTTTGCGTGATTGTAATCAATGTTATCGTATCTATACATTGTCCCTGACGCAGATAAGCCGGCAGGGTTATAAAAGATACTATCGGGGCCATATGGATAAGCCGTTGCCGCATTCCCCATACTTATCCCCCTAATACTTACCCCTCGTTTAAGCGAAGTATAGAGCAAACTCTCCGCATGAAGCGAATCTATCAAATTGAGGCCAAAAAGAGTACCTATTAATAGAAATATTATTCCCCGTTTCATCGGTCGTACCATACCATACTATTATCGGTAAAAAAACTGAGATTCACATCCTCATGCCAAGCGCACTCCCTTTTGCTATAATACATAAACACATGAGCCTACTAACCCAAGAACTAGCCCTATTTGATTTTTTCTTTAAATGCGTTATCGCACTTATTTTTGGTTGCGTCATTGGATTTGAAAGAGAATCCAAGCACAAACCCGCAGGAATCAAAACCCACGCAATGATCTGTTTTGGCGCCACTATTCTGACTTATTTATCGAGTCATATGTCGCCCTACGGTGACCCTACAAGAATCGCTGCTCAAATCGTTTCTGGAATTGGATTCATCGGTGCAGGAACAATTTTTCATTCCAAAATTCAAGTGAGCGGGCTCACCTCAGCTGCAATGGTCTGGGTAAGTGCAGCCATCGGAATGTTAATCGGTGCTAGCTACATCTCCTTTGCATTCGTAGGAACCTGCCTCATCGTCATCCTATTTACTTTATTAGCACCAAAAAAAACGCACCTCTCTATCCGCCCCTATTCTCTCAATATAGAGGTTAAGGATTGGAGCGCTGTGACTGATATCCAAGATCTACTCCAAAAATTCAAACTGAACGTTCACCAAAAGAACATCAATCGAAAAGACTCTATCTATATCAATATTGCATATAGCACATCCCCCGTAGCCAATCACCTATTCATGAAGCGTCTTTTTAAAACCAAAGGACTAGGCCACATCCTTCAAGTCTAATGAAACATGTCGCAGTCACACTCGGCGACCCAGGAGGCATTGGCGCCGAAACCACATTTAAGGCGCTAATAGCCTTGGATAACAACTTAAATAAAAACACACACTTCCACGTGTTTGGATCCGACGTTATATACACACACTCAACTATGACGCCCCTTATAGCCCAGCTTCCGACAAACACCACCCTTCACTCCGTGTATGACCTACCAAACACCTTTGTTACAGGAAACACTAGCCCCGAAAACGGAACTGCCGCATACACATATATTGAAACGGCTCTTGATTGGATTAAGTCAGGCAAATGCAGCACATTGGTCACCGCCCCCATTTCCAAAACATCACTACAACAAGCAGGCTATACTCACACGGGACACACCACACTATTAAAAGAAAAAACCAATGCTGACAATGTATCAATGGCATTCTTTACCAATCGCCTCAAAACCATATTGACCACCGTCCACATACCTTTGAGCAAAGTCCCGTCACTAATCACAAACGAAGCCCTTTCAAAAACATTAGACAACACAATCAAAATGGCACAACTACTCGAAATTGATTCACCAAAAATCGCATTAGCGGGGCTCAACCCTCATGCAAGTGAGGATGGCCTCTTTGGAACAGAGGAACAAGATACCTTAATTCCTTTTGTTAAGGACTCACAATCAGACAATTACATACTCGAAGGGCCATTTCCACCTGACACTATCTACCACAGAGCCTACAAGGGCGACTTTGACATCGTAATATCGCTCTATCATGACCAAGGACTCATCCCCATCAAACTATTGGCCTTTGACGAAGCCGTTAACATGACACTCGGACTTCCTTTTTTACGTACATCTCCGGATCACGGCACCGCCTTTGACATTGCTTATACCGACCAGGCCAACCCAAATTCAATGATAGAGAGCCTCAAATTGGCGATTGCTTATGGGTAAATATCAAAACAAACGCCTCGGGCAAGTCTTCCTACATGACGGTAATATCATTCGAAAAATTCTCGGAGCGGCTTCTATAAACTCTGCAGAGCATCTAATCGAGATTGGCTGTGGAGATGGAATTCTTACGAAAGAACTATCAAACACTGGCAAACCACTCACTGTAATAGAACTGGATCAGCATTATTTAGAAAAGGTCCAAGCCTTAGTCCCTGACACCGTCTCGTTTATTCATCAGGATGCCCTTAAGGTCGACTTTCAAGCACTACCACCGCATCCCATAACGATGATTGCTAATATCCCTTACCAAATCTCCAGCCCACTTATGGAACGCCTCATTCGAGACAGATCCGTCATTAAGGAATGTACTTTAATGGTCCAGAATGAGTTTGCTAAACGTATCTGTGGCCAACCCAAAACAAAAGACTATGGATCTCTATCAGTATACGCACAGTTCTATTTGGATATTGAGATCTGTTTCCCTGTCTCCCGTAACTGTTTCTATCCCGTCCCCAAGGTAGACTCGGCTGTAATCAAGCTCTCACCTAAGGCAAAACCACTCTATGACGTAGATGAAACCAAATTCTTTTCAATGGTCCGATCTGGGTTCTGGGGCCGTCGAAAGCCTTTTCTCTCTTGCCTCAAAAAAAGCCCCTATCTTGACCTTCCCAAAGGGTTCTCCCCTGGCCCATTCCTACAAGAGCATGGTCACAGACGCGCCGAAACCCTCACGACCGAAGAGTTTTATATGGCTTATTTGGAAATCTCTAACGACTAAGTATTTGTTGAGTTAAATACTTAGAAAAAATGATCAGCAATTCACCCTTTTGAATTGGTTTGAATAAGTAATCCCCCATAAACTCTACCAAGAACCCCTATGATATACTGCCCCCATGCAACAACCCCAAGGAAAACCGACCCAATACTGTCACAAAATCTACTTCGCTGAAACAGATCAAGCCGGAGTCGTTCACCACTCCAACTACATCAACTACCTGGAAGCGGGGCGTATCGAATACCTCAACACGATTGGGTATCCCTACCATGCCATGCAAGCCGATAAGGTGGGTCTGGCCCCTGTGGATATCCAAATCCAATATAAATCACCACTTCGATTGGAAGACCAATATATCGTCACAACAGCTCCCATAAAATTTACTCATGCCAGCCTGACGATGAAACAAACTGTAACTAAACAGGACGGAACTCTCTGCACTGAGGCCATTATCAAACTGGCCTGCCTAGATGAATCCGTATTCAAACCGATTCATTTACCGAATGAACTACTTGAGAAGGTTCACGAATTTGAGGAAGACAACCTTAAATAGCTAACCTGCAGGCAGTAGGCGCATCATTAGCGCTAACCGGAGTCGGTGGAAGAATACTAGTAGTTGGAACAAAAGGAAGGTCCAATGTCTGGTTAGTCGCTTCAGCCACATAAGGTGTTACCTGAGCAGAAGATATTACTTCTCGAGCATCTGGGACAACACCTATCACACCAGGATCTATAGGGTTAGTGTGTTCAACAGTATCAAGATCCACAACCGATTCTTCTTCATCTACTTCAGGAATAGGAGAAAGGCTTGCACCTCCACGTTCAACCTGGCGAGTATAGTTATTTAGATCTTCTTGCAAGGTCAAAGACTCTGACTCTGGCTCTGACTCTGACTCTAAAGCTGTTGCTTGTTCCACAGTAATACCATTAACTTGTCCGTTTATAATATTTGGAACGTAAACATCCGCCTGAACTACCAACCGGTTAAGATCAGATACTGGGGTTGCTTCCGCTGGATCTACAACCACACCATCATCCCTCACATCATCCCTCACATCATCCCTCACATCATCCCTCACATCATCCCTCACATCATCCCTCACAGTAACTACACCTTCATTTATCTCTACATGGGGTGCAAATTCAACATTAGTAGCCTGGGCATATCTATTACTTGTCATATATGGAGTAATTGGCGACTCTTCGTATGGGTCTATATTAAAGGCTAACTCATTTAAACAAGACCCCGCAATTCTACACACCGTAAGTGGTGCCCCTACAGCAATAACTGGTAAAGCTAATGCGGCATTAACAGAGTAAGCAACAGAAAAAAAGGCAAGTCCATATAATTTCAAAATAGGGTTAGTGCTATGAGGACCCATCCATCCATTAAAGTTATTAACATACAAATCATAGGCGCTATCGTTCAGACCCTGAATATTCTCTGAAATAG
>JABISL010000004.1 GCA_018700055.1 bacterium
GACCTATTTTATAGAAGAACAGATTACGGGCAAAGAAGTAACGGTAGGCCTTTTAGAACTTCCCGGTGGACTTACACCGCTTCCGGTTTTAGAGCTTCGATCTAGAAATGAATTTTATGACTATGATGCCAAATATTCAGCAGGTAAAACGGACTTTATACTTCCAGCAGAACTAGATAGCTCTACGACGAAACAATGTCAGCGGATTGGGGCCCAACTTTATGAATCCTTGAATTGCAAAACGGTAGCCAGAATCGATATTATTATTCATCCCAGCCGAGGGCCGATGATACTCGAGATTAATACCATTCCTGGATTGACGGACCTATCTGATATTCCAGCGCAAGCCAAAGAATCAGGTATTCAGTACGACGACCTTATTCATATTATGATGCAAACGGCACAATGCGAAACAGACTAGGGGCAGTTTGCCTGCTTATCCTAATAGGGGTAGGCGCCTATACATTAATCACCACACCGTCGTTTAGAATCAAATCGATTACGATTGAAGGCTGCAACTTCATCCCTTCCGAAGAGATTTATACTCATGTTGAGTCACTAAAGGGTCAGCACAGCCTAGTGGTACTTAGGTCCTACAAACACGAAAAAGAAATCAAAGCACAGTACCCTGCCATCGACAAAATAGACATTTCCTTACAATTCCCCAATAAGCTCCAGGTACAGATCATCGAAAAAAAAGAATGGGTATCTTACCTTACTAATCAAGCCAACAAGATTATCGCCAAGGACGGCACCATCCTAAACCAATATACAAACGCCCCCCAGGTATCGGGTCTAGACCAAATGATTATAATTCGCGGAATCAAAGATGATGCACTACAAGGAAACAGCATCGATAGGACGCTTCTCCAAAAAACAGAACGAATCGTGAGCAATATCCGCTATTACTTCCCCTACAAAAATATTCAAATTGAATTTATAGACAACGACCATCTAATATTAATAAAAGAAGACACACTTCCCATCAAATTAGGAAAGCTGGAACATATAGAAGATAAGTTTCGTAATTTGATGTATTTTTTTCGACAGTACCCTGAAAAAGAAAATAGGCTAGATTATATTGACCTTAGAATCAAAGACCGCATTGTTGTAAAGGAACGAAATGGATAACTGGCTAACACCAAATACCCGCCACGACGAAAATATTGTCATGGGAATTGATATCGGATCTACCAAAGTTAGCGTCATGATATGTGAGCTGACCGGAACAGATGAATTCGAAATTTTGGGCATAGGAACAAGTGTTACTTCGGGACTTAGCAAAGGTCAAATTATGGCATTACCCGAGCTGGTTAAGACGATTGAACGAGCGATCAAGAGAGCCCAACTCAGTGCTGGAATAAATCCCGTATATTGTGTAATCAACTGTCCGCAACATGGTGTGACTTACCAAAGAGAAAGAGGGGAGGCTACGATCCAAGCCGATTCTCGGGTGATTAAGGAAAAGGATATTCAGGGACTGCTAAAAAAAACCAAAGAAGCCGCCGCGCTTCCAAACAAAACGGTACTGCACTTACTCGCTAGCAGCTATTCTCTCGATGGCACACCGGTGATCAATCCTGTTGGACGAATAGGCTCATTTCTTGAAAGTGAAGCACTAATTGTTCAAGGGGAGACACAAACTGTGAAGCAGTTAATCGCTTGTATCAAGACTCTGGACTGTCAGTTAAAAGGGATAGTGATAGATGGTCTCGCGCTTGGCGAAATTGTATTGACCCAACAAAACCGAGAAAAAGGGGCTTTAATAATCGACATCGGCGGTCAATTTACTAAGCTCAATGGGTTTTATGATGGGCATTTGCAATGGGGGCATGTGTTCCCAATAGGCGGGGCAACGATAACCAAGGATATAGCCCAGTGTCTGAAGGTAACAATTCCGGAGGCGGAGCGGTTAAAGATTATTTATGGAGATGCCTGTCTGGCCAATTGCAGCCCTACCGAAACCATTCAGATCGTAACCCATCAAGGCAAACAGACCATTAAGCGCCGGTACCTATGCCAAATCATTGAAGCTAGGATAGATGAGCTACTCAAATTAATCCGAAAAGAGATTGGTGACATGTTCCCGACATTTACCGATGTGCAAATTACAGGTGGTGGCGGTCTTTTAAATGGGCTGAAGCAAGTGATTTCGCAACGTTGGGACAAGCAAATATTAGATCGGAAAAATGGCCCATACCAGCACAAAGTAAATGGAATTACGTATGATACGGCATTGGGCGCAATCCTTTATGCGCGCAAAAAAGAAGCGATTGGGTACTTCAAACCAAATAAAAGCCAGATCATCCAACAATTCTTCAAATTTTAATTCCCATCTCAAAGTGATATAATCTATACAACACACTATGAACAATCAAAATGCAACTTCAACAGACACCGTAAAACAATTTGCCGATATTAAGGTAATAGGAATAGGTGGCGCCGGCGGAAACGCTGTAAATAGAATGATCGCCTCGTCTTTACAAGGCGTAGAGTTTTGGGCAATCAACACCGATGTACAGGCACTGAATGTCTCTTTAGCGGATCACAAAATCCAAATTGGCCAAAAACTAACCAAAGGACTGGGTGGCGGCGCGATTCCTTCAGTGGGAGAGCAAGCGGCAAGAGAGAGTCAAGAAGACCTTCAAAATGCATTAAGTGGATCAGATATGGTCTTTATTACAGCAGGAATGGGTGGCGGTACTGGTACAGGTGCGGCCCCAATTGTGGCGAATATTTCACGAGAGGCAGGCGCGTTAACAGTGGCCGTTGTGACGAAGCCATTCCGATTTGAAGGGCCGATTCGAGCGAGACAGGCTGAAGAAGGGCTGAATAAACTAAAAGACCAAGTGGACGCATTGATTGTCATTCCAAATGATAAATTGTTGCAGGTCGTTGAACGAGCTACGTCATTAGTAGAGGCCTTTAAGGTCGCTGACGATGTATTAAGACAAGGCGTTCAAGGAATTGCGGATTTAATTACTATCCCTGGACTAGTAAACCTAGATTTTGCAGATGTCAAAACAATCATGAGAGAGTCTGGAACGGCGATGATGGGAATCGGTCGAGCAGAAGGCGAAAACCGAGCTGTGGAAGCGGCTGAAAACGCGATACTATCCCCACTTCTCGAAGAAACGATCAATGGTGCTACCGGAGTAATTCTCAACGTAACTGGCGGCGAAGACCTTACATTACATGAAGTAAACGATGTCGCCGATATTATTTACGGAGCCGTAGATCCTGATGCCAATATCTTATTTGGTGCGGTAATAGATGATGCAATGAAAGACGAAATTATGGTGACAGTCATCGCGACCGGATTTCAGTCCAGTCGGACTATTGATGCACCAAGAACATTTCAATTGCCCAAAGAAGAGTCGCTTATAGAAGAGCCATTAACAAGCCCGAAGACAGAATCATTTTCGGCGTTTAGCCAAGCGAGAAACAATGAACAGAGACCACAAGAAGCTAGTCCAACATCATCACCATTTGGGAATCCAAAACCGACAGTGAGTCCAAGAGAAGCCGCATTTCAACCGCAAACTAGGCCGCAACCTATGACCGAAGAAATAGTTGATGAGTCACCCCTATATTCGGATCCTATTGGTAGTGACAAACCTCTGAATGAACAGCCCCTAAACGCAACAGAAGGGTCGCTTCTCAGAGCAGATACGATGGACTTAGAAGATGTCAACGAAGACAGTCTGGAAGTCCCCTCTTTTCTTCGCAAAATTAACTAAGCCATGTCGCTTATTCAGTCCCAAGCATCCGTCATCCAACGGAACTTAACGCCTATTGATACACGTCTACTTGGTGGCCGCGTGATAGTAGAGGGCCGTGAATACCTTGATTTTTCTGCTAATGATTATCTAGGATTCAGTATGGATCAGGACCTTATTCCCAAACGATATGAGACAGGGCATGGATCTACAGGGTCTCGGTTGCTTAGTGGTGATCATTATGCGACACATGCATTGGAAGACGCGATAGCAGTTTGGAAAGATACCGAAGCCGCCTTAGTATTTAATACGGGATACCAAATGAATGTGGGTCTTTTGGATACGATTCTGAGTAAAGATGATGTCGTTTTTGCAGACAAAGCCATTCATGCAAGCCTAATTGATGGGATCCGCTTATCTGGAGCCTCTTGCTATAGGTATCGTCACAATGATCCAGAACACTTACGAACACTTCTCCAAAAAAATAGAGGCCAGGCCAAGAAGGCATGGATTATCACAGAGTCAGTATTTAGTATGGATGGCACGATTCCCAAACTCTCAGAGTTGATCCAGCTTAAACAAGAGTTTGAGACACAGTTATTCGTAGATGAGGCTCATGCCAACGGGGTTTATGGGATCACTGGCGCAGGCCAAGTCGAAGCTCAAGGGGTTACGAAGGATGTGGACATTTGTGTAGGTACGTTTGGAAAAGCGCTAGGAAGCATGGGCGCTTATTGTGCTTGTTCTATTGAGCTAAAGGATCAATTGATCAATCAATGTAGAAGCTTTATTTACTCCACGGCATTACCCCATCCCGTCATCGCATTTAATCACTATGCACTAGAAAAGATGCAAGCGAAACCCGATCGGAGGGAACGTTTATTGGATCACGTGTATTGGGTTCGAAGCGCCCTAAAAAAGGCGGAAATCCCTATATTAGGCGACTCCCACATTATTCCGGTTTTGGTAGGGGATACCAAGGCAACAGAAGAATTAGCTTCGTCGTTAAAAGACCAAGGGTTTTGGGTATTACCGATTCGTCCCCCAACTGTACCAAAGGGCGGTTCTCGAGTACGATTGACCTTGTCAGCCAGTCACAAACGAATCGATTTGGAGCACCTTGTAAATGCCATTAAAACGTACTGGACCGCCTAACGCGCCCACTTTAATTATTCCGGGATGGGGTACAGACGCTGCATTGTTTTCAGTGGCACAGTGGTCAAGTGAGTATCAAGCAGTAGAGCGATTATATGACACAATTATTCCAGATTTATCGGACTGGTTAGCCCAACAAAAAGACCCTGTTCGATTAATAGGATTTTCACTTGGCGGCTTCATTGCTATTGAGGCAGCAAAGGCTCATCCTGACCGCGTATCAGAGCTAATATTGATTGGTGTAATGCCTCAATACGAGGTCCAAGCAATCACTCAAATTACTACCTTTTTAAACAGTAGTCCGGATGCTTATATGGCACAGTTTTATAAAGCATGCACCACCACAGAGGATGAATGGATAACGCTCCAAAACGAGTGGAAAGGGGCGACAGAAATAGCGTATTCCGCTCAGGAGCTAATCCAAACACTATCCTTTTTAGAGACACTGACTATTCAATCTGAGGATTTGGATCGGTTTGAAAATGTAACATTAATCCATGGCCGCCATGATGTGATTGCACCCATTGAATCAGCAAGACAGTTATGGGCGCCCCATCGCACCTGGATAGAAATTAATTCCGGACATATCCCTTTTCTTTCATCGGAGTTCACTAATGCAGTCAACACGCTTGAACCGATTCGATAACAGAGTAAGTACGTATGATGCGGTAACAGGCCAACAACGCGACATCGAAAAAATTCTACTTAGCAGACTTATCCCACCGACAGGTCGAATACTGGAGTTGGGATGCGGCACTGGAAAGGGAACTCTGACCATTCATGATTGGGCTCCTCAAGCGAGTATCATTGCCGTTGATAAGGCGTCAGAGATGATTCAATTTGCGAGTACAGAACACGGTTCGCCAGCAATCACTTATAGCGAAATGGATATTGATCAAGCGCTTCCTGAAGGGGAGTTTGATCTGATCATAGCTAACGCCACGTTGCAGTGGGTATCGGGATTAGATGATCTTTTTAAGCGGTGTGCGAGGCAACTAACTGAAACAGGGCGCTTGGCATTTACAACATATGGCCCTCAAACTTATATAGAACTTCAATCCATTTGGAAGGTGTTTTATCCAGACACGGCCTTCCAATCAGAACAGTTTCCGTCGCCTCAGGCACTCCAAATCAGTTTAGATCAATGCTTTCATGAAGTAGAACTAAGCCAAACAATAATCACAAAAGTGTCGCCATCCCTTAAGGCATTACTAACAACGATCCACTTATCAGGCACCAATAATCCTCAGCCGTCTATAAAAGGGTTATGGACGCCCAAACAATTCAAACAAATAGAAGCCAAATACAAGGAGCGATATGGAGAGATCCGTAGCACCTCTCAAATTTGTTATGGAGTAGCCTCATGCCCACGATAGTGATTACAGGCTCTGACACAGATGTAGGCAAAACATGGGTGACAGCCGCAATCGCAGCCGCTGCTGAAAAAGATGGCGTGAGCATTGTTACTCAAAAGTGGGTGCAGTGTGGCGGTCTAGAGGCACCAGATATTGCTTATCATGATCAGTATTTAGACCAACCACCGAGTGAAGAATGGAAAACACATAGATCGCCCTATCGGTTTTCAGAACCGGTTTCCCCTCATCTAGCGAGTAGTGTGGATAAAGTAGCCATCGAGTGGACGCCTATTTTGGAGAGTCTCAAAGCCTTAGAAGCCCATTTCGATTGGGTGATCATTGAAGGCAGCGGCGGACTAATGGTGCCATTGTCAGATAAACAGTTATTAATCGATGGATTTCAACAATTGGCGGCTCCCACACTGTTAGTGGTTCCAAATCGGGTAGGCTGTATCAATCAGGCGTTACTGTCACTAGAAGCGCTTAAGAGTCGAAATATACCGACCATTGGATTTGTTTTGAATACAATGGATCCTGACCAACCCGCATTGGCAATGAGAGATCACGCCAGTACAATTGAGTCTTGGTCAGGAGTCCCATTCTTAGGGGAGGTTCCGTACCAAGCTAATCTAAAGGAGTGCGCATGGCCCATTTGGAATCAGTTAAAAACGCGATAGCCCATAATTGGCACCCTTATACCCAGATGAAAACGATGGAATCAATACCGCCTAAGCGCATTGTTAAAGCCGAGGGCTTAATTCTCACGGATAGCGAGGGGCACTGGATGTATGACTCGATTGCTAGTTGGTGGTGCAATGTTCATGGGCATAATCACCCGAAGATAACTGAGGCGATCACCAAACAGTTGCAATCATTTGACCATGTCATGTTTGGTGGATTTACTCACGAACCGGCAATTACGTTATCTCATCGAATTGTTAAATATGCACCTGAAGGATTAAACAAAGTATTTTATTCGGACAACGGATCCACAGCTGTAGAGGTCGCGCTTAAGATGGCGATGCAATACTGGCAACACAGTGGAAAGCCTGAAAAAACTCAATTTATATGTCTTGAAAATGCTTATCATGGCGACACTGTAGGTGCGATGAGTGTAAGTAATGTGTCGGTGTTTAACGACGCATTTGATCCGCTAATGTTTTCGAGTATCAAAGTACCTGTGAATGATAAATCGACACTAGAAAAAGTACTTAGAGACCAAGGTGATCAGATTGCAGGTATGATTATTGAACCGCTTGTTCAAGGTGCTGGTGGAATGAAAATGCACTCTCCAGAGTGGGTCCAAACCGTTCGAGAGTTGTGTACCCAATACAACTGCCTATTAATCGCAGATGAAATTGCCGTGGGGTTTGGAAGAACGGGCACGTTCTTTGCATGTGACCAAGCAGGAATCACACCAGACATAATGTGTATATCCAAAGGCCTTACTTCCGGAGTAATGCCTCTAGCAATGACCTTATCTACGGATAAGATCTATGATGCATTTTATGGAGAGGCGAAAGAGAATAAGACCTTTTATCATGGACACACGTTCACAGCGAACCCCATTGCCTGTGCTACCGCAAATGCTTGCCTGACCATATTTGAAGAAGAGCAAACCATGACTAAGATCCAACCGGTAATTAAACAACTCCAACGAGATAGCCAACGATTTGCCGATATTCCTGGCATACAGAATATTAGGTCCTGTGGATTGATTATGGCGATGGATGTTACCCATCCGGACGGCACTCCCATTTCAGATCCAGCATTATTGGGGCAAAAAGTGTCACAACGGGCCTTAGAGAACCACATCATCCTCAGACCACTAGGCGCCACCTACTATGTTTTCTTGCCACTCAGCACGACTGAGATAGAATTGACCGACATCCTAGGCTTGGCTTATGAAACGTTGTCCGATATACTTCAACACGAACTATGAAAACCTTTCTTCTCATTGTTGAGCTCCTATCCGGACTAGCCCTAATCGGTGCTATTTTGCTTCACGCACCCAAAGGTGAAGGACTCGGAAGCATAGGCGGTCAGGCCAAAATGTTTAAAGCCAACGCTGGCGGGCTTGAGTCTGGATTGAATAAAGTAACCTACGTACTCGCTACTGTGTTTCTCTCAATAGCAACTGTATTAGGCTTATTCTACTAAGTACGATTATGAATCGGCTCCTTATAGCATTTATAGTGAGCGTAGCGATAAGTGGCGTTAGCTTTGCTGAGACTAAGCAGCTTACGCTAAAGAAACTTGTCGACCAGGTTCCCGAAACCAAGGTGACAACGAAACCTCGTGCCAAAACACAAAAACAAATCCAGAACACACTTCTCAAAATTGATATTCGAGGCGCAGAAAGCATTTCTGAAACAACGATTAAGAACGAGCTAAGTCTTCAAATAGGTGATCAACTAAACCCGTTTTTAATCAACCGTAACATCAAGAACATCCAATCCCTTGGCGTTTTTGAAGAAGTGGTCTCCGAGGTCCAAAAGTATAAGGCCGGAAAAAAACTAATAATCTTCATAAAAGAAAACCCCAAAATTACCGCAATTCAATTTAAAGGAAATACTGTATTCGACCGAAAAGTCCTTTTGGATCGTATCGAAAACAAAAAAGGGTCGCTTCTTAATCTCAATATGGTCAGACAAGATATTCAATCGCTCCAGGCTTATTACCAAGAGCAGGGATATATATTGAGCAAAGTGTATGGGGTTAAGCTACCCGAAAAAAAAGGAGATCCTTTAATATTTAATGTGTCAGAGGGCGTCGTTTCAGAAATCATTATTACCGGAAACACCATAACCCAGGACAATGTAATTCGACGCGAAATAGAAATTAAACCAGGAGATGTAATCAACCAGACCACTCTCAAAAGAGATATGCGTAAGATTTTTAACCTCAATTATTTTTCGCAACTCTTGCCAGATTTTGTTCCAAGCCAAGCCATTAATGGCTACAAGTTGATTATTAAAGTAGAAGAAAAATCTACAGGAAGCATTAACTTTGGTGGCGGCTGGGGCCAGCGAAGCGGGGCCTTTGTATATTCTGATCTAAATGTAGATAACGTGCTCGGAACCGGTCAATTAGTTGCGCTAAGAGGACAGTGGGGATGGGGCTCTGGGAACGATAACCAAATGTACCAATTCAAATATCACAATCCATGGATGTGGGATAAACGACGGTCATTTACCTATCGATTGTGGGATACCCAAGGTAATTTTGGATTTAGTAATTTTGCCGGCATTTCTAGTTTTCGACCAGAACATAGACGCGGAACAGATGTGGCAATCGGAATTCCGGTTAACTATGAATTGGGAACCGTTCATCGCGTTAAATACGAAACGGTGCAAACAACGGATACCAATGGTGACCTTGCGAGCGATTACCTAATTAATAGTTACAACTTTGTGATCTATTACGACACAAGAGACGTGCGATTTAATCCCTTAAACGGAGCCTATAATAGAGTGTCCATCGAAAAAGGATTTAAGACTCATGATAAGGCATTGAATTTTACCAAATATGACCTTACATTTAGTCGGTTTATAGAGACTTTTGAGAAACAGACGATAGCCACTCGGTTTATTTATGGCCAAATGGATGGCGAACTAGAAGAGGCAGAAATTTATTATATCGGCGGACCGAATACAGTCCGTGGTTATCCAGATAGCATTGACGCGGCACGATCGGGAACCAAGCGAGCTATTGTTAATCTGGAGTATCGCTGGCTATTAAGTGATATGTTTCAGACGTTGGTGTTTGTAGACGCTGGATGGACAAATGGAATGGGCGACATCAATAGCGCCTTGATTGGAAAGGGGTTCGGGATTCGAATCATTTCACCTCTAGGGCCGATAAGACTAGACTTTGGAATTGATGAAGAAGGGTTTATGAGAACACATTTTAATATTGGGCACGTATTTTAAATCAAGAAGGAAGTAAAAATATGAACACATTCAAAAAAATGGGATTAGTTATATTGGCAATCGTTATCGCAGCACAACCTGTGGCTGTTTTCGCAGACAACATCGGATATGTTGATTTACAAAAAGTATTTTTGAGCTATTCAGAAACCCAAAATGCCAAAGAAAACTTTGAAAAAAAGCAGGGTGAACTAAAGAAAGAATTTGAGAAACGCCAACAGAAAATAGAAAAAGCCAAGAAAAAAGGCAAGTCCCAAAAAGACATTCAAAAACTTATAGAAAAGATGGAAAAAGAGTTAGAGCCAAAACAAAAGGAATTAGTTGAGCTTAACAACAAACTCATGGGAACCATCCGAAAAGATATTCTAAAATCGGCTAAGTCCATTGCCAAGCAATATGGTGTGGATGTGGTATTAGATTCGCAGGTAGTTTTAGACGGCGGCTTTGATTTGACGGACTTCGTGATTGAAAAACTGAATAAATAGTGAAACTGGCTGACATTGCACAATCCCTAAATGGGGAGTTAATTGGCGATGGAACGATCGAGATTGCAAATATTGCATCACTTGAGAATGCAACCACGACGGACATTAGCTTAATTCTAGAGCGTAAGTTCATCGGTTTAGCCGCGCAATCTAAGGCCATCGCATTTATTACAACGGCGCCAATGGATGATTTACCCAATCAGGTTGTCGTATCGAATGGCCGCAAGGTTATGGCTCAGTGCATTGAGCTTTTACATCCTACAGAACCCATCACCCAGGCCATCCATTCGTCTGCAGTTATTCATCCCGAGGCCCAAATCGCCAACCCCGTAATGATTGGCCCTAACGTAGTAGTAGGAAAAGGCTGTTCGATTGGTCGCGATACAGTGATTCATGCCAACACAGTATTGGTCGAGAATGTAGTGATTGGAGAGCGCTGCGTATTGCATACGGGGGTCAAGTTGGGGGCAGATGGGTTTGGCTACTATGAAGAAGAGGGCAAATGGAAGCATGTCCCCCATATCGGACGGGTGGTAATAGGAAATGATGTAGAAATAGGTGCCAATAGCTGTATAGACCGTGGTTGTCTTGGTGATACCGTCATTGAAGATGGGGTCATAATGGATAACCTTGTTCATGTGGCACACAATTGCCGTATAGGGACTAATTCAGCTATAGCAGGCCTGACGGCGATCTCCGGAAGCGTTACCATTGGCAGCAATGTTCAAGTGGGCGGACAAGCAGGGTTTAGTAATCACCTCAAGGTAGGGGATGGGTCGATAGTTATGGCTAAGTCAGGCGTAACCAAGTCTTTTCCACCCAATAGCATCGTCTCGGGATTCCCAGCAAGACCACATGCAGAACAACAGCGTAAAGAGGCCGCTTTGCGCCAAATGATTCGTAAGAAAACGAAGGCTCAGTAAATTATCGTTTGATTTTTGAAAAAGCCATGGCAGAATGGTATGAGATCTCGTTCTTTAGCGAGTAGTTTGTATATGGACCCACACAAGATGATCAAATCCGCATTACTAAGTTTTGGAATAAGCCTTCTGATTGCCACCAGTCTAATGGCGCACGGAACCATTCAGGGAACAACGGGGCTTATTGAAATGCCAACTGCAGAATCACTAGCGTTCAAGCAAGTGGGCGTTGGGGTGGACTTCAAAATGGGTGGCAAAGGAACCAATCAAACGGACATAATGTATTACAAGTTCAATTTTGGAAGTATCGAAAACCTTGAGATGGGATTCACCGGCGGCTCATTTTTAACAGAAGGGGTCTTTGTTAACGCCAAGTACTTCATTATGTCAGACAACCAGCCCTATCCATTAAGCTTGGCGCTTGGGGTAGAGAACATTGGTTCATTAAATGACACGAACGCTTATTTTGTAGCCTCTAAGAAATTTCAAGGCGGATTTACCGGCCATTTTGGATTCAAAGCTAATTTCAAAGAAACCCTGGATGCGGCTGCAATGATAGGGGCGGAGTACATGGTTGATAATCGATTTTCGTTATTGGGAGAGCTGACGGGGGAGACCGAGTTTTATATTTTTAATGTAGGGCTTCGCTATTATTTTGATCCAGACTTTGTTCTAAAAACATCCATATTGGATCTGACGAAGAATAAGTCTGAAGACACGTTATATACAGTAGGGATTTCCATCCTACGGTTTATGTAACTATAGGGGTGTCTCAAACTCCCTTCGCCCACCCTCGCCTGAAAATAGACACTATATAGGAGCTATGTTATGCTTCTCGTACCGTAATGGGCTCAGAGAAGGAGCAAACGATGGAGTCATTTTCACATTTGGAAGTGGATATCAAAAAACTTGATACGCAATTATATGAGGCAACATGTCCCGCTTTTTCGAAGTGCAAAGGGTCTGGTATCAGTGCAAATGATGCACTGAAACAACTTAGCCAAGCGATTGCAGATTATATAAGCGAAGTAGCAGGCGACGCCTTCAAAACATTACTTACATCGGACCAATACTCCGAGGTGATTATTGATACGACGTCCACCAAAAAAGAACAAAAACGAGTTTTTGACTTGGATCCTTCGTTGATTCAATTTACCAAAACATTGGCCATCAAAGTCAAAGCCGCCGATCTTCAGTTGCCACACAAAATATCCAGAAACGATATTCAAGAGCTATTGAATCCTACAGAAAGAGGGCCAATGAGCGTGGCTCCTACAGGCAATATTATTGACCCAACCATTCAGAAGGCAGCCCAAGGAAATCCGGAAGGATTTGTATTTGGATTTCCATTGAGCTTTAATTAGTTAATGAGCAAAGAGACATACCCCCTTTCTACCATCCGTCACAGTGCATCTCATGTATTGGCGCAAGCCGTACAAAAGAAGTTTCCGGATGCTAAATTGGCAATCGGACCAGCAATTGACGAAGGGTTCTATTATGACTTTGATTTGCCACGCACACTAACCCCCGAAGACTTGGTTGAGATTGAAGCGGATATGAAGCAAATCATTTCTGAGAAACAAGTATTTGAACAGAGTGACAAATCGCGAGAAGAAACATTGGCAATCATTCAAGACACCAAGCAAGACTACAAAAAAGAAATCGTAGATGATTTGGACTTGGATGAATATTCGTTTTATACCAATGGTCCTTTTTCTGATTTATGTCGAGGACCACATGTCGCACACACCGGTGAAATTGGTGCGGTTAAATTACTAAGAGTATCTGGAGCCTATTGGAGAGGATCGGAAGATAAAGCCATGCTACAACGGATATATGGCACCGCGTTTACCAATGAGAAACAACTTCGCATTCACTTGAAACGATTAGAAGAAGCCAAAAAAAGAGATCACCGTGTACTAGGAAAAGAGCAGGACCTGTTCTCTATCTCTGAAGATGTCGGCGGTGGATTGATCATGTGGCACCCTAAAGGTGCCAAGATACGCTATCTCATTGAAGAGTTTTGGAGAAAGGCCCACTTTGATGCTGACTATGATTTGCTGTATTCACCCCACATTGGCAAAAGCAAACTATGGGAAACAAGTGGTCATTTGGACTTTTACAAAGAAAACATGTTTGCCCCAGTAGATATCGAAAACAGTACTTATTATGTAAAACCAATGAACTGTCCGTTTCATATTGATATCTACAAAGACCGCCAATGGTCCTACCGGGACCTTCCTTTAAGGTGGGCAGAGTTAGGAACAGTCTATCGATATGAACGATCAGGAACACTCCATGGGTTAATGCGCGTAAGAGGCTTTACACAAGACGACGCACATATTTTTTGTACGCCAGAGCAAATGAATGAAGAAGTTCAGGTGGTCATCAAGCTTTGCCTAGATGTACTCAAAACCTTTCAATTTACAGACTACAAAATTTACCTGTCTACTCGACCAAAAGATAAGTACGTTGGCGAAATTGCAGAGTGGGATACAGCGGAAGCGGCACTCAAAAAATCAATTGAAGAGCTTGGAATTAAGTATGAAGTAGATGAAGGTGGCGGCGCTTTTTATGGTCCCAAAATAGACATCAAGATAGAAGACGCGATTGGCCGACAGTGGCAGTGCTCAACGATACAATTCGACTTCAACTTACCTGAGCGATTCGACCTAACTTATATAGGATCTGATGGCCAAAAACATAGACCCTACATGATACATCGGGCACTTTTAGGGTCAGTTGAACGATTCTTTGGTATCTTGATTGAACATTATGCGGGCAAGTTTCCGACGTGGCTGGCACCTATTCAGGTCAAAATACTGGCGATACATGAGTCTGGACATGACCATTGCAAAGCGTTGGCGACCACCCTTAAAAAAGCCGGGTGTCGTGTTGAAGTGGACTTTAGCTCTGAAAAACTAGGCTACAAGATTAGAGAAGCACGGAACGAAAAAGTTCCTTATATGGCGATCATTGGAAAAAGTGAGATAGAGGAAAACACCATTTCACTTCGATCTAGAGATGATGGCGATCAAGGATCTGTGAGTGTAGATGACTTGATAGCGACCTTGACAAAGTCTAGCCCAGAGTGATTTACTTCTTGTCTTATCAAAATAGCGGAACAAAGGAGCAGCAACAATTTCTAAAACCTATATCGTAAACGAAAGAATTCGTGCGAAAGAAGTACGTTTAATAGATTCTGAAGGAGCACAATTGGGCGTAGTTCCACTTGATGAAGCTAGACGACGTGCAGAAGGTGATAACTTAGATTTATTGCTGATCTCAAATACGACCACTCCCCCAGTTTGTAAGATTGTTGATTTTGGTCAGTATAAGTACCAACAACAAAAGAAGGACAAGTTAGCTAAAAAAAATGTAAAAGGACAAGTTGTTAAAGAGGTAAAACTCAGCCCTCGTATATCTGACCATGATTATTTGGTACGATTAAACAGAGGAATTAAATTTTTAGGAAAAGGATACAAAGTTAAGCTGACTGTTTATTTTAAAGGACGCTTAATGACCCGACAGGAACTAGGGGTCGCCGTATTGGACCGATTTATAAAAGAAATAGCAGAACATGGCACTAAAATGGGTGATACATTGAGAGGACATCGGTCCATATACACAATGATTAATCCGAAATAGAGTTAACGGAGTTGAAAATGAAAAAAGTTAAAAAAACAAAATTAAAAACAAAAAGTTCAGCAAAAAAAAGATTCACAGTTACTGGCACTGGAAAAGTAATGCGCCGCAAATCGGGTAAACGTCATTTACTAGAACATGTATCATCCAAAACAAAACGGAATAAACAGGGTTCATTCGCTGTTTCTAAATCTGATATGAAAAAAGTTAAGCAATTGCTACCTGGCGTAGCGTAAAAGGAGACTAAGATGGCACGCGTAAAAAGAGGTAACGTTTCACGTAAACGACACAAAAAAGTATTAAAATTAGCAAAAGGATTCCGTGGGAGTCTTTCCGTTATATTCAGACAAGCAAAACCAGCTGTATGGCGTGCATTAAGCTACGCATATAGAGATCGTCGTAATCGCAAAAGAGATTTTCGTCGCTTATGGATTGCTAGAATCAGCGCAGCTGTTAACAATCATGGCGTAAACTACTCGCAATTCATGAACAAAATGAAGAAAAATGACATTACATTGAACCGTAAAGTATTGTCTGAGTTAGCGATTCACCATCCAAAAACATTTACATCTATTGTTGAGGCAGCCAAGTAGCTTGAAGAGTAAAGGGGTATCGACATGATAGAAATGCAGCTTGGGGGGCTAGGATTTGATCCAAAGAACATGTCTCCGATTGTACTCTTGAGGGATACTGAGGAGCGTAACTTCTTGCCAATTTGGATTGGTATGTTTGAAGCGGCAGCAATTGCTATGGAGCTTCAGGACTTCAAGCCACCCCGACCAATGACGCATGATCTAATGACAAAGGTTATCGATAACTTGGGCGGAAGTGTATTGCGCGTTGCGATTAACGATATCATTGAGAATACCTTTTATGCAGTGATTGAGATTAAAATGGGCAAGGACAAAGAGATGATCAAAGTGGATTCACGTCCTTCTGATGCAATCGCTTTGGCAGTGCGCACAAATGTTTCCATCTTTGTTTCTGAAGGGGTGATGGCCAAGGCCAAAATGGTCAATGCCGAAAAAGACGAAGAAGAAACCAAAAAGTTCGAAAGCTTCATCGACAACATCAAGCCTGAAGATTTTACTCAATACTTCGATAAATCTTAAGCTCTCAATTTACAATTCTTCCTTAGGTCCCTATAATAGGGATTCCCTTAAATAAGGGCGGTTAGCTCAGTTGGGAGAGCACATCGCTTACACCGATGGGGTCACTGGTTCGAGCCCAGTACCGCCCACCATTTAAAGATGATAAGAAACTATGAATAAATCCAAAGTGCCAGTTACCAATATTAATCTTCCAGATCTTCCTTTATTTAAGACTGGCAAGGTACGGAGCGTCTTTGATTTTGGGGACCAACTACTTTTAGTGGCTTCAGATCGTGTATCCGCTTTTGATTTTATATTGGATCAAGGAATCCCTCATAAGGCAGAGGTTCTGACGTCTATATCCGAGTTTTGGTTTGATAAGTTCAATGACTCAGTAGCGCATCACCTGATCAGTACGGATGTGAAAGACTTTCCAGAAGCTGCTCAGAAATATGCAGACATCTTAGAAGGTCGCACAATGTTGGTTAAGAAAACCGAGCTCATACCTTTTGAATGTGTGGTTCGAGGGTATATCATTGGATCTGGTTGGAAAGATTACCAAAAAACAGGTCAGGTATGCGGTCACCAGCTTCCGGAAAGCCTTCAATTAGCAGCCAAGTTAGAAGAACCTCTCTTTACCCCTGCGACCAAGCGCGATGACCATGATGAAAACGTTAGTGTGGCCTATATGAGAGATAAGTTGGGACAGGAACTTACCGATAAACTTCAAGCCCTTAGTTTGGATATTTATTCGCGGGCAAGAGACTTTGCTGATAATAAGGGCATTATCATTGCCGACACCAAGTTCGAGTTTGGGTTATTAGATGGTGAGATTATTTTGATTGATGAAGTACTTACACCGGATTCCTCACGATTCTGGTCCAAAGCAGAGTACCGAGAAGGGATTTCGCCACCAAGCTTTGACAAGCAAATTGTTCGGGATTATCTTTCTGCGACTGGGTGGGACAAGCTGACACCGCCTCCGCCAGCGCTAACCCCTGAAATTATTCGGACTACGTCACAGAGCTATTTAGATATTCAGAAGCTACTGACACATTAGCGACGTTGGACTAAGAGATCGTTACTTAGTTGTATATTGCGACTCAAGCGCCAACAGCTTCTTTTTAGTATCAATGCCCCAACGGTACCCACGAAGTTGACCATCTTTGCCTACAACGCGATGACAAGGCACCAATAGGGAGATTGGGTTGGATCCTATAGCGGTAGCTACGGCTCTAGCTGCAGTAGGTTTCCCTAACCGGGTTGCAATATCTTGATAGCTAACAGTTTCGCCAGCGGGGATGTCGCATAAGGCGGTCCATACTTGATATTGAAAATCAGTGCCATGGACCACTAGAGGAACAATGTCATCCGAGGCCCCGCCATCTAGAATTTGATTAATTGGATCAGAGAAAGGTGCCTCTAGCGGCAGCATTGGAATCAGTGTCGCGCCAGGATAATTTTCGTGGATAGCTAGTTCGGGCGAACTTTCTTGTGAATCGATGAAGCTGATCCAGCAGATACTGTCCAAAGCACTACCAATCAACATGGTCCCAATACGACTCGTATGACAACGCCATTGGATTGAAAGTGGTAACACCGTATCAGAAGGAAGTCTTTTCAGATCAATCATGTGTCCTATATTATGGGGATCACAACATTGAGTAAAGGGGTGTTATAGATGGCAACAATAAGTACAAAACCCAGTTTCACGCAAGAAAGCATCACCTTTTTAGGCGACCTAACCATGAACAATGACAGAGATTGGTTTCAGGATCAAAAAGAGCATTATCAATCCGTAGTAGCAGAGCCAGCTAAGGTATTTATGGGCAAGATGCAGGATGCATTGGGTCAACTTACTCGAACCAAAATGAGTGGCAAAACGTTTCGCATTTACAGAGACGTTCGATTCAGTAAGGACAAAACCCCTTATAATCCCCATGTACGAATGATTTTTCGTCCGGAGATATCTGAGGAGGAAGAGGAATGTACGTCGAATCCCGGATTTTATTTTTCATTAGGAATGGATGAGGTTATTGTGGGCGTAGGAAGCTTTCAATTCGAGAAAGAGTCACTGAAACTATTTCGCGCAGCAATTGCGGAAGAACCCAAAAAAGCAGCTGCGATACAGACGATTATTGCAGATTGTCAGGCCAAGGGATATCGACTTGGCGAGCCCAAGCTCAAAAATATTCCTCCTGGCTATAATAAAGAAGCCCCTCATGCAGGATTACTCCGACACAAGGGGCTTGCTCTTTGGAACGACATTGACCCGAAGGTCATTTGCTCAGATCAGGCGATTGAGAGATGTATCTCAACCTACCAAGAACTGATACCGTTCTATCAATGGTTAGCGGCGCTAACTTAGTCGATATTTTTTGTTACGATTGTTCCTACAGCTGCACCGGCAACAGTGAACTTAACAACGGCAGCAATGAACCAAACCGAAGCGATTTGAGTTGTAATTGGCAAGTAGCAGTAAGATCCTAAACCATTACCAATACCTACTATGAGACCTACAAGTAAACCGATCTTAATCCCTTTTTGACGATCCTTAGCAGGAACCATTTGGCAAAAAGTAAGAACAAAAACTAAGGCTGTCAGGACAGTCGTTGCATTCATCAATAGAGGCTTCATTTCAGCCATTGGGCGCCAGATTGCGGAAGTGGCTGTGTAAGCGCCTGCCAAAATCACACCATGGAATAGGTAATCCAGAATAATCCATAAGACCGAGATAGCTACAGTAGCAATAAGACGTTGTTTCATATATATCCTCCTAAGAATAAGCAATAATTTTCATTATACACGAACAAAAAACGAAAGGGGTTTATCTATTCGGCTGTGTCCGGAGTATCATTAACTTAGAGAGGCAGCGCAGAATTAGAAGTCTGTGTAGGGGGATATATTCTGGACAGATAGACATGCCAATTTTCTATTGATGACCCGAGATTAAACTTTTCCAAATTCAGGTCATAACCCTTAATAGCACAAATCCGTTTTAGATGGTCAGCCCGATCTAACGTGCCAAACAAATTAAAAAAACATTCATTTAGATCTAGTTTACTTACATCTAATCCGAGGACAAATGCAAAGGCTTCTCTGAAAAAAGGAGGTTCATTTTCATCTCCTCGATAGGTTGTTATAGGAGAGGATACACGAGAGATATTGTCTATATCAGGGTAAGGAAGTGTTTGTTTTCCAGAGTCTGTCATTGGAAAAGAGTTTCCCATATGAATAAAGGCATGGGGTATTTGGTGACTCAATGCCAGCGTTTGCCAAGACTGAAGTATTTCAGATTCGAATCCCCTAACCCGGGTAATACAGATAGGTTTTTTTCCAGTATAGTAGGCAGCAAGTGAGTAATCACGATCGCGTCTATACTCACGAACAACTACATTGGTCATGGGTAGTCCAGCAGCTGTTGATTGGGTCAAAATTGCCTGCTCAACTTGGCGGCATAATTTGCCGAGTTGGATTGGGTCTGTAGGTAATTTGTTTGAAAATCTAAATTCATAAGGACGAGACCCCCCTTCAGCATCAGCTCTTCCAAGGAAGGTGATTTCACCCTTTGTATTATATGAAGCGCTTTCGTTGAGAGGAAATAAGCGCTCTTCGGGATTAAATGGATTTAGGCCATGCGGTCTTAAAACATGCTTAACAAAATAACCTGTCCCAACGCCTCGCCCAGTGATCCAAAACAGTCCCGGTTTATTTGGTGGAGCCAATGCGGGTTGCTTGAAGGTGGCATCCAGCTTGATAACGTCACTTTTTAAGGAGTCAAGAATAAGAACGCCACTTCCTGGGATAGGGTGTCCAACAGGAATAAAGTCCTCCAGGGGCTGTTGTTCAGAAAGTGGTGGTAATGGTGGTGGCATGTATTCCGTTGTATCATCCGAGCACTCATTACATCCTGCTGTATTTGGAAAAGAAACGTGTGGCAAAAGAGACTGTCCTTGGTAAAGCGTGCCATAGGTTATGCCTTCACCCGTATAGTTAATATTTTGAAAAAAATGCCCAAGGGTATGATCTTCTTTGAGAACAGGTAGAAAATACTCCTTCCATTGAGTAGGCGTGAGCTGAGTATGGGTAATTCGATCTTCATATGCCATTTGCATAAAAGCTGTGGGGTTATCCTTGAGAAGGTTATGGGGATAGGTGTAGACAGTCCCACCTTGGCTAGTGGGACCAGTTATATTGTAGTAATAAACATTGAATTCCGGTTGGGCCAAAACCAGCATGCGGGACTCCGAATTAAGCCCCACAAGATCAACCTTAGCTTGCCTATGAAGATCAACGCCTTCTTGAATATTGGCGGCGTTTTTTTTGGCGCCAGTTGAACCGGAGGACTGCGAAACATACTTCATAGTAGAAGGAACATGGCGAAAAGTAGGGTTTTCGCCATCGCTTACAACTCTACTAGTATCCAATGATGGAACATTACGCGAGGCATTTTTAGTTTTGCTTAAAATCAACTTAACAGGGACGTTGAGTCTGATCTCTTCAATGGTGTCGGCTCTAGAAAAAATGCAAGGAACTCCGGCACGAAAACAAGCAATGGTATCTAATATGCGCTGAAGAGGTGCTTCTTGTTGAATAGCAATAATGTCGTCAGGTTTAAAAGCATATTTCGCTAATTCTTTAGCGATACCGTTAGTTCTTAAAAGAACATCATCGTAAGTGAGGGTTGTCCGGTTCCCTGAGGCATCTCGATAAACATAGGCGTCCTTTTCAGGCGTCCTTTTCGCATGCATAAGAAAAGACTCTTCGAAAGACACCGGTATCATGGAAGATGGTGCTATGGATGATTGTCGCCCTGTCCCAGCACCAGATGCATGAAGACGGCCCCCGCTATTTAAAATCATATTTCCAACAGTCCCCTAAGCATGTGTCCCCCCCTAAATCCCCAATCCTAATTGTAGTGGGGTTCTAGAGATCCAAAAATAACCTATAAGTAGTAAAAAACTCAAACTAAAGTAGTAAAAAAGAGTATCTCTAGTGATGAGTAAAAGCTTAGAGTAATAAAAAGACTTAAGCTAAAAAAGAGTTTATCACTATATTTGATAAACAAAGTACTAAATATTTTGATAGACATCAAATATATCGAATAAAATATAGTTTTTCAAAAAATTCATGCTACGAAAAGGAATGGGAATAATAAATAACAAATATACGCGATATATTTGACTTAGTCGGTTGCTATGTTTACTCTTTAATAGACTGAACGCCCGTTTGGTTATTGGGGACAAGGCAATGACAATTACATCAACCAAAAAAGTGAAACGGTCTCAAACCCTAAACTTGAGCTGGAACAAACTTAAGACGTTGTCGCTATCCGAAACGATAGCAAAAGATATCAAATGGATGGATTTATCGGGAAATGAACTCACAACACTTCCAGACGAATTGGCGGCATTTACGGAACTAGAAGTTATTGATTTAAGTCTTAATCGATTTACAATTTTTCCAAAAGTATTAACGAAATTACCCCGGTTAAAAGTATTGTTGATGGGTGATAACGCCCTATCGTCGCTGCCAGATCGGATTGGGGACTGTACGGAATTAGAAGTTTTAGAGCTGTACAACAACATGCTAGCGACACTTCCAAGAGCAATGTCGCAATTAAAGCAGCTTCAGATTTTAACGCTTAACTTTAATAAGTTCTCAATGTTGCCTCAGGTGTTTTCGAAGGACCAAAAACTACAGATTCTGTCACTAAATGAAAATGCCTTAACGCGATTTCCAAGCATCACCAATCTCCAAGGGTTAAAAGCGCTTAACCTAAGTAATAACTACATTCGACACATCCCTAATTCGATACTTAAACTAACAGAGTTAGAGCAAATGGACTTAGGTGTGAATGCGATTAATACGATCCCCGCAGAACTGTCACGAATGCCTTCTTTGGAACGGCTTAAATTATCCGGAAACCCTTTAACAGCGATTCCTGCACTACTTTTGGAACAGCTTGAACTGAAGGAGTTAATGCTTTCGAAGTCTCAACAGAATTTGGTGCCAGAGGTATTCAAGCAGAAGTTTTTTGCCAGACCAAACCTCTATTCCCAAATTAATCCAGAGCCGTTCTATTCGCGCCAGGTTCCAGAAGAATCATTGGTGATTCATGGGGCAGTTTGGTCCAAGATACCCGATAGAATATTATCGCTTAAAAATCTTAAATCCTTAACAATATGCTATAGCACACTAAAAGAAATTCCCGCTAACATAGGAGAGTTAAAGGAGCTGAGAATATTAAAACTATATAACAACCGGATAGAGTCTTTGCCTAAAACAATAGGGGACCTTAGCCAATTAAAAGTATTAGAGCTGGGGAACAATTGTATTCGGTCATTGCCAGATACGCTGAACAAACTCAATGAGTTAACGGTCCTTAAGATACATAACAACTCCATTGAATCCTTACCCAAAAATTTGTTTTCATTACCTAACCTGACTTACTTAACATTGTCAGGAAACCCGCTGCTGTTCCCTCCATTTGAAGTGGCGATACAAGGGATTCCAGCGATTCAAAGCTATATCGCTACTCTAGAGAGCAAAAACCCACGACAGCAGCTGGAAGAGAGTCGTCATTTATTTGAAACGATTAAGAATTTGAGAGAAAGAGATATGCCTGAGGAAATGAATCCAAAGGCACTCTATCACCAACTAACACTTCATTTTTTGAGCTTTGAATCACAGCTCCGGCACAGTTATCACTTGAGCCCCAAAGAATGCGAGATTGCCGGCCTTTTAATCAAAGGCTATTCCAATGGAGAAGTAGCCGTGATGCTGCACATTGAGCCTTCAACAGTGAAGTCTCATGTGTATCGTATTTACTCCAAACTAGAAGTCGATAATAAGGCCGCTCTAATCAGACTGTTTTGGTCGAATCTGGGAATTGGATAACGCGTAAGCTACTTGGCCCCAGTGAATACTAAGATGACATCTCTGACATCAAAAATCAGCGAGATGATGATCGTGCCGGACACTAATACCAACCAAACGTTATAGGCGCTAGTGAGATTGTTAATGGCTTCTTTTAGCCCATTTTTTTTGAGGTATAGAAACAATGGAATCCAGACGATTAGATGAGCGATTCCCAAGATATGAACGTTTTTAATAAAAGCAAAAATAGTAGTTCCGAGAGCCAATGTGACAATGAAGGCTAAGACAGTTACCTTAGCTGTCTTATGTTTCTTAGCAAAAAATATTCCTGATACAAATATCACAGCCATCCAGTTAACCCAGAGTCCAACGGCCTTTGGTAGAACAGCAATCTGCGCATTAATTTCATTAAATAAGTCCATAATAATTGCTCCTTTTTTTGATACTAATATCACTATACCATAGGAAAAAAACAATCTAAGTCTAATAACAGCAAAAAACACAGACTCAAGTCAGGCTCAAAAAAACTAATGGTTTGATGTGAGACTATCGATAAGTTTCAGATGGCTATATATAGTATTAGACAAATAGACAGCTTGGGATTAACGGTATGGCAATCCGGATAGCCCCAGCACCAGTACCTCTACCTTTTGGAGACGGGCCCGGCGGGGGAGAACCCAAAGTAAAGAAGAGTGAGCTCTATAACAAACTGGAAAAAGTGCCGGGAAGGCTGCTAGAAAGTGTTAAAGAGTTTGTTAATTACATTACCCATTCAATTTCACTGACTTCAAAAGGCAGAAATTTTATTGGTTCTGTGAGTAAGGGGGCCAATAAGACAGGTCGCTTATCCGATGCTAATAAACAAAAGATATGGAGCGCCGCCAAGGGCATAAATAAGGCGATAGATGCAAAGAGCAAAAAGTATGAGAAGGCAGATGTGGTTGCTTGTATTGGCGAACTCTTAGTAGGCAACAAGTCACCGGAAGCCCAATTTGCCGCTATCGATGTACTACGACAAATTCATGACTATGGGGACATACAATTAAGGACCGAAGTAGGCGCTGTTGCTATAAAAAACATTGAACAGACAAATACACTGTTAGATGAAATTATCACAAATATTGATGAGCAAATGAAAGCGGATGATGCTGAAGAACTCGAAGACCGAAAAGCCCAAGCGAATCCCATAACCCATGATGGGCCTGAAACGGTAACCACCCCCAAGGATCCCAACCGGGTTACGGCAGAACAGCTCGTCAAATTATCTAAGACTCATACTGCTAAATTGAATGCGGATGGGAACGCACTTACCCCTTCGAAACTAAAAAAAGAGATCGCCCAACACCAAGCGGCGCTGACTAATCTAAAGGCAACGGTAGTGTCATTGACAGAGGCGGCAGTAACTGAATCGCAAGAATCCCTAGACACATTAACCCAAGAGATTAACACCCAATTCAAAGACGGAAAAACGGTGCTCAAAGAAGCGATGGAGAGTTTTAATCAAGCAACCGCATTGAGAGATACTCTGGAGGCCAATGACGTGGGCAGAGATGAGGTGTTAGACGCCATTCAGTTGTGGAAAAGGGAGATTGAAACAGTTAAGGCGGCACTGACCGAACTAGCTGAACTAGGGAAAGGGTTGCCTGCGCATCAGCAGCAACTAGATGTGTTAAGTGCTGAGGTCGTTAACCAGGCCGATCAGAGACCGATTGAGGCCCTACAGACCAAATTGACTGAATTAGAACGAGAGCTATCCTCCTTAAATGCACAATGGGCTAACGCCAACGATATAGTGAACTCTGATAGCGATTCTAGTGTTACAGGTGCTAAGTCGAACGATCCACTTAAGGCAAAAAAAGAAGAGCTAGAAGCCCAGAGAAATCAATTAGATGGGCTAAAAGCCATGGTAGGTAACTGGACGGATCAGAAGGTTGCTAAAGGCTCCCCGCAGATCCAAGTAGGGCAAGGCAAAAAAACGGTTTTTGAAGGGATGATAACAACAGCCGAAACAAAGCTATTGGCAATGGAATCCAATCTAAGAAAAGAAGAGGCAGCTGAGTCCAGCAAACAATCCAAAAAGGCGGATCAGCAAAAACAACTGTCTTCCATCCAAAAAGAAATAGAGGTATTAAACCAAGGGTTGGTTGCGCTTAAATCAGATAGTGCAGGAGATATAGCTCCGAATCAAGTAGGTGCCCTAAGTGATCGAGCAGAGGGAATCACAAACGGAATTACGTTACCGAAAGGTCAATTGGATGCACTTCTAAGAGATCTAAGTATAGAAGTTAGTCCAATGACAAGCTCTAAGTCGACCAATGAGGAACTCTCCAGCCCAGATCTAAACGCGCTTGCCCGAGATATCGAGGCCGCCCCAGGGGAGTCCCAAAAGATAGTTGCTACCAAACTAAAAGACTCTATTTCTCAATCGATAAAGGCAAGAAAAAAAGAGCTAGAAACGGAGAGGTCAGCGCTTCAAGGTGAAAAAGATAAAGTAGGTCCACAGGTTAAAGATGCATTTGCTGCCATTAAGGCGCTTCAGGATTTAGAGACTCCCATTTGGGAGGACTTTGAGGTACTGGTTAAGGACACAGAAACGCTTGAAATGCTGAAAAAAGAAGTTGGGGAAGACGTTGCCGGAGACATTGAAACGCTTTTAGCTGCAATTAAAGGCAATCCTCCTGAAGCGTTAGGGCTCGTCGATACTCAAGAAAAGTTGGCTCTAAGGTGGACAGAGCTCAAGAAAATAATCGATGGAATTAAGCTAACAGACCTTGAAGATAAATGGACAGCTTTAGAAAAAGACTTTGACGAGAAAATCGGAGCGATAGGTATAGAGTTAACCAGGCTGGGCGATTTAGAGAAACGAGTAGACGAAATAGTTGCCGACACAGACGGCGCCCTAAACGAAGTGAACGCAATATTGGGCGAGATAACAAATATCCTCCAAACGGAAATGCCAAATACGGTCGCCTTATTACAAGAATTGGCAGATTATGCGCAACAGATAAAAGACTTGCAGGAAGCCGAGGCTGCCAAGGTAGCGCTCAAGGAACAGATCCAAACAAGCCAGGTAACATTAACCGGAATCGAAACCAAGTATGGTGAAGAACTTGCAGCTAAGATGGCTGGACTTGGAAGAGAACTTCAAGAATTAACCGAATTATGGGACAAAACTAACGACATAGTGAATCCGAAAGAGGATACCGCGGTTGCACCAACTGAGGGTCTCGATACATTTACAACGGCATTAGCGCAGATCGAAGTCCAGGAGAAGGAGCTGGTAAGATTAACGGCCGTTGTAGATAAGTGGACGACAGAAAAAGTTGGAAAAGACTCAGAGCTGACACAAGTTTCAGGAGATAAAATAAATCTATTTAAGCGCTTAATAGATGAAGCAGGAACTAAGCTTACCGAGTCTAAAGCCAATCTACAAAGAGGCGAGGAATCCGAATCCGCTAAACTAAACAAAAAGGCGGCGCATCAAAGAACATTAGGCACCCTAAAAAACGGAATAGGTCTCTTAAATGATACATTTACAACACTCCAAGACGAAAATAAACCAGGTCTAGACTTAACTCAGGCAAGCGCAATCAGTAAACACGCTGACGGGATGCAAAAAGGGGTTGTTCCACTCAAGGATCAATTAGAGCTATTCTTTAGCGAGTTGAGTAGAGAAGTCAGTGCAATGACGACCTCAGGATCGACGGATACCCCCACTGCCCATGCGGAATCATTAAAAACATCAGGCGAGGAAATAGAACTACTCGCGAAACAAATAGAGGCGGCACCAGGTGAGACGCAAGCTAAGATTGCTAAAGAACAAAAAGGCGTTATTTCTCAATCAATAGCCACAAGAAAAGAGGAGCTGGGCATTGAAAAAACAGATCTTCTAGAATCACAATCAGCAGTAGCCAAACAAGTGGCAGATGGCATTGCTGCCATCACGAGACTTCAGGAGTTGGACTCTCCCAACTGGGATGATTTCAACGCCCTAGTTAGGAATAGCGCAACATTTAAAGCGATAGTTAAGGCTGCGGGGGATGTGGCATTTGAAGGTGTGGATCACAGCGAGATTGAAACATTTGTTAATGCAATCCATGGCATCGATGGACTCGATCCTACCCAAAAAGAGTTGGCTCAAAAATGGATCGCCCTCAAGGATACACTAGCGCGAATAGATACGGGCCAACTCCAAGCGAACTGGACGGCGTTAGAAGTCCAATTTACGGCGCGAATCGCAGAAATAGATACAGAGATCGCGAGACTGGATCAATTAGAAACGGACGCAAGTAAGGTAAAGGTCAAAGATAAAGAGGCCCTAACTGAGTTGGGCACAATATCAGGGCAGATTCGACAAGAGCTAGCAAAGCCGGTCCCAGATACCACGGGCTTATTACAAGCTCTACAAGCTTGCGACGTCCAAGTAAAAGATCTAGAGGCCGCTGAAGTAGAAAGAATAGCTCTCGATAGGGATATTACAGAAAGCAACGTCACATTAGCCGGGCTAGAGAGTCAATATTTTGAGCAGATAAAATCCGACTTGCTTGTCCAATTACAAGATCAGATAGAGCAGTTGGAAGCAGGAACAGCAGAGACTCAAGCGGACCGACTTATCGCCGAGATAGAGCAGCTTAGAACTAAGCCCCAAGTAGCGGATGCACATGATACGGTTTTTAATGGTTTGATTGATTATTTAAGGCAGGTAAAAGAGGACGCCAACCTAATACACGCAGAGATATTATTACTCGATGATGGTGATGAAAAGGCCGCATTAAATGCCGAATTAGTCGCTTGGAAAAAAGATCAGATAGGTAGCATTTCACATCAACTAGACAAATTAGCCGAACAGGATGGTGCGTATGGACAATATGTAGACGCTGTTGGTTTTTTAAATGCATCTATAAATGACCTTCAACCAGACGCCGGCGAGGTGCAAGGGGCTATTAATAGGTTGAATAGCGAGACTAAAACAACAGCAAAAACAAAACTTGGTCAGGATGTGGAACAACATAAACGGGCCCTAGCCATGGCTGGGAGAGCCGCAAGTGTGAGTGGGTTTGCACCCTTATATACTGACCTACAAGAAAAACTTAATGCAGAAGCGCCACTTCCAAGAGATGAAGAAGCCGACACCCAAATA
>JABISL010000003.1 GCA_018700055.1 bacterium
ATTCCTTGAAGGATGTCTGCGGCGGTTCGTACGGTTGAAGCAAAGCGAGTCTCTTGAAACTCAGACAGGAATAGCCCTGTCCCGATTCCCAATGGGATACAAAGTGCGCTGGCGGTTGAGACAAGGATCAAGCTCCCTATGATAGCGTTTGAGATGCCACCTCCACTTTCGCCTACAGGCACGGGTAACTTAGTGAAAAAGTCCCAGTTAATCACTGATATTCCGTTGCTTAGAATATCAAAAACGATGAGTGCTAATGGCAATAATGCCAAGCTTGTAAGTGTGGCGATAGCCCCATAAAAAATCATTTCAATGGCTAACCGCTTCTTAATGTTATGGGGTTTGCTTATTTTTTGAAGGACCATCTTTTTACCAGTTTTTGTCCAAGGACACTAAATAAGGTTGTGATGAAAAATAGAACCAATCCCAATTGAACTAGACTGGAGAGGTAAAGGTCTTCGGTGGCTTCGGAGAACTCATTTGCGATGACACTTGCGATGGTGTTGCCGGTACTAAAAATGGAGTCCGGGATCACGTTCGAGTTGCCAATAACCATGGTCACCGCCATAGTTTCGCCGAGTGCACGGCCCAAGGCCAATAGAATCCCAGACATAATGCCCGACCATGACCATGGAATGACGATATAAATAATGGTTTCAAACTTGGTTGCTCCCATTGCATAAGAGGCTTCTTTTAATGTAGATGGGATCATCCCCATAATGTCGTAAGCAACGGTTGTGGAGTAAGGAATAATCATAATCGCTAGAATGATGGATGCCGTCAAAATCCCAACGCCATATGGTGGGGCTCCCATAAATAGTTCGACGTTCCGAACCAAAGGAACCAAGACGCTCAGTCCCCAAAATCCGAATATGACGGAAGGAACCCCGGCCAATAACTCGACGCCACTTTTGATGATGGTTAAGAGCCTTTTATTGGTGACATAAAAGTTAAGAAAAATGGCGATGGATAGAGAGATGGGGGTTGAGATTAGAAGGGCCAGAAGCGTGGTTAGTAATGTGCCTGTTATAAATGGAAGCGCACCGAACTCTCCGAAGACCGGGTCCCAACTGGTGCTTGTTAGAAACGAAAGTCCAAATTGGGAAATCGATGGCAGGGATTCTGATATTAGCGAATAGAGAGATATTAATAAGAGCCCTATTGTCATGACTCCGCAGAGCATCAATGCCAGTTTGAATGATGATTCTAGAAAGAGAAGTTGTCCTAAACGGGGCAGGCGCGTTCTAAATATAGCCTTATGGTTTACGATGATAGGGTCAGTTGTTGCTTTCATTGAGAGTATAGTACAAAGGCCTCATTAGACGATAATGAGGCCTTTGTTAGGATTGTGTTAGATTTTGGTTGAGCCGTATGTGATGGAATTTAAGAGTCGGTGGGCTTTTATGATTGCGGATGTTGGAAGCGGGGCATATCCCAATGGCTTAGCTAATGCCTGACCTTCTTTCGAGATCATCCATTTAATTAGCTTAACCGTTTCTTGGGCTTGCGTAAGAGATCGTTTCTTAAACTTTTGGTCTTGGTTGAGCAAGATCCAAGTGAATCCACTAATAGGGTATCCTTTTCGTGCCGAGGTATCGGTTAGGGTGATACGGGTATCATCAGGGATTTTTCCTTTGGCAGCTAATGAAGCGGTGTGCAGTGACGGGGTAATGTAGTTGCCACTTTTATTCTTGATAATACCAACATCCATTTTGTTCTGAAGGGCATAGACGAGCTCCGTGTATCCGATTGCACCGGGTGTGTTTTTAACGAATCCAGCTACGCCAGCGTTTCCTTTTCCGCCGATACCTATGGGCCACTTAACGGATTTGCCTCGGCTGACCTTCTTTGCCCAGTTCGTATTTACTTTGGTTAGGTAGTCGGTGAAGATAAAGGTTGTGCCACTGCCGTCTGAGCGATGCACGACTGTTATGGGTAGTGATGGTAACGTTTTATTGGGGTTAATCGATTGGATTTGTGAGTGGTTCCACTTTTTTATTTTTCCCAAAAAGATATTGGCTAAGACCTCAGGGGTGAACTTTAATCCTGAAATGCCTGGGACGTTATAGGGGACCGCTACAGCACCCAATACGATGGGGATGTGAACGAGTTGGTGCGGCATAGAGTCCATTTTCTTGTCATTGATAAATGCATCGGACGCTCCAAAATCAACGGTTTCGTTTTTCATCTGACGAATCCCACCACCGGATCCGATGGCTTGGTAGTTAACTCGTACGCCTGTTTGTTTGTGGTAGGTCGAAAACATTTTTGAATAGAGCGGGTACGGGAATGTTGCCCCTGCGCCGAGTAGTTCTGTTTTGGCTTCCACGGCTGTGGATATTATTAATAGTCCTAAAAAAATCGTTAATAGCTTTTTCATTTTTTCTCCTTTTACTTTGTTATTTGTCATAAAAGTAACAAGAGAGTATTAGGAGTGAATTAACGGATTGTTAGAATTTGATTTGGATTGTTATTAGGGGGTAGCTTTGGCGTTTAGTCCCAAGTAAACAAACGCCGCTATTATACCCACGCTTCCCCCTTCAGGTTACCTGCTTTTGTGAAGGGGTGGAGTTGCAGGGGAAGGGCCTGTTATGCCCGTATATTAGGATGGCTGTTCATTGGTTTGAGACGTCCGCCAAGAGTATCGGTGATTTTGTGGATCGTGATAAACGCATTTGAGTCAAACTCGGCGACAAGCTCTTTAACCTTCGGGACATCAAATCGACTGCAAACGCAAAATAAAATATCTTGTTTACTGGCGCTGTAGCCCGTCTCTCCATTAAATATTGTAATTCCAAGACCTAAGTTGGACGTGATAGATTGTTTTATTTTTTGACTGTCTTTAGAAATAATATGGATCCCTAAAGGGTGAAATCCATAGACTAAAAAGTCGACGGCTTTAGACGCTGATAGATAAGTTAATACGGAGTATAAGGCTCTGTCGATTCCTAAAAACACACCACTGAAAGCAAAAATCACGATATTAGATAACAAAATAATATCACCCACTTTTAGGCCCAGTTTTTTGCTTAGTAGGATAGACAAGATCTCTGTGCCATCTAAAACGGCCCCGCCCCGAAATGCAAACCCAATGCCTGCTCCGACACAAAGGCCTCCAAATATTGCCGATAACACCTTGTCATTCGTTAGGTGGGGGAATGGAATGAAATGAAGCATTACGGCTAATCCGAGAATCGCAATGGTGCTGCGTATCGCAAACTTCCAGCTAATTTGTTTGGAGGAAATGATTACAAATGGAATATTGATAAGGAGAACCATTAGCGCAAGATTTATTTGGCTAACTTCGGATAGAAGCATTGAAATGCCGGTTATCCCACCGTCGATGAAGTGGTTTGGAAGCAAAAAGCTTTTGATTCCTAATGACGTTAGCGAGATCCCACTGATGATGTATAACGAACGACTAAAAAATCTACGCATTTTCATTGGCGTTTAGTCCCAAGTAAACAAACGCCGCTATTAAGGTGAGCCCCCCAATGGGTGTAAGTAACATCAGCGCTTTTATGGGGAGTATGAGATAAATTAATAATGACCCACAAAATAGGGCGATCCCCGTTATTAACAATGCCAGCGCGTATTTGGGCAACTTGGGCGTTCTCGTTAATGAAAGTAACCATAGCCCACCAAATAGCAAATACTGGGATGCCGTTTCAAACATTGATAACCGCTCTACTGATAATGTTTGGGACAATGCATGATGCCCAAACGCATTTAACCCAATCGATATCGCCGTCAAAAAACAACTGAATTGAAATATTGTCATCTACTAAGATTATCGAACTTACCTGAAAGTTTCTAATCAAAGGTTTGTGGTTTTATGAGTGGGGCAGTGCGCTTGAAGATTAAAAAGGTTTGTTGTTCAATTACGGCTATATGAACTGCCAATGTTTAATTAGTGAAGAAAGCAAGACCATTTTTTTGTGGGTTATCTCAAATGCAGAAACTTTGATTGGTCCTGTTATATTGGCCGCTATTTCATATTTCTTGTTTCAGAAGAGAGATGAACTTGCTAATAGGAAAAGGCAGACGATGTTAGGTAAGGCAATTATTCATGTTATAAGCGAGGAGATTAAGCAGGGGTGTGATGCTCTGAAAAGTAACATAGAGGATATTAAGACTAAGACAAATAGGGAGTCTAGAAAGGTTCTTCCTTTTGATTGTTGGGAGGGACTTTCTACTATCCCTGACAACACAATAATAACTATATATGCCGTTTCTGAGAAAGATGAATATAAAGGGTTTCATCCTATACAGATTAGAAGCCACCTCAAAAACTATTTTAGTTATATTGTACCTAACGCAAATGAGATTATAATGACCCACTTTAGAGAGAATGAAGTGGAAAAACTAGTATGGTATTTAGAGCGCAGTGAGAAAGTATTGGCAATGCTTGAAGCTGTAAGGAAAATATTAGAGGAAAACAGTAAGTTCTGGAAGTTGTTGCACAAATAGTCTGAGTTCGTAGAGAGGATCTGGCTTTGCCAGACCGAACGGACAGAGAGCGCCTGCGGCCGAGGAGCATCGAATTTACTTCGGGCTCCCGTGATCCATCTCAGCCCTTAAAGGATGACGTGGATCTTATACAAAAAAAGGAGCGAAAATGATTCAGCTCACAAAAGTATGTCTATCAGACAGATAAGATCTCTTTTTCTTTATCTTTGATCACTTCTTCTACTTCTCGATTATACTTATCTATTATCTCTTGCGCCTTACCCGTGAAGTGCTTCACATC
>JABISL010000005.1 GCA_018700055.1 bacterium
CCTCGCAGTGTGGGTAACTGCCTAACATTTCGATCCAAAACGTCTCGCATTGGAAACGCTTGATCAATAATGTGAGAAATATCTTTTGGCGATAAAAATCTAAGGCCAATTAAGTCGTTTTCAGTGATACCCATACTGAAAAGTCAATTTAACCGTATTGTCCCGATTCACGCAAGCAAAAATCCCAAGATGTAGTAGACTATCCCTATGATTTTTTCAGTCTCAGACGTAAATGCTTATATAAAGGATATTTTGGAATCCGATGTTGCCTTGCAAGACGTATGGGTGGAGGGTGAGATCAGCAACCTTCGGGTCTACAAACTCGGCAAACAAGTCTATTTCAATGTAATAGATCCCGGATCTCAACTGAACTGTGTGGTCTTCTCCACTTTCCTTAAAAATATTCCGTTTGAGTTAGAAGACGGGCTTAAGGTCCATATTAGAGGCAAGGTAAAACACTTCCACAAACGTGGCACCTACTCATTACAAGTCCACTTTATGGCATTGGAAGGCGAAGGCGATCTGTCTCAGAACTTCGATCAACTTAAGGAAAAGCTCCTCAAAGAAGGCCTATTTGATCCCAGTACTAAAAAAGATCTCCCTCGTTATACGCAAACGATTGCACTAATCACCGCAACAGACTCCGCCGCCATGATCGACATCACCCGTATCCTATCGATCGCCGCACCTCATATAGATATCCTTCACATTCCAGCCACCATGCAAGGTGATCAATGTCCGCCATCAGTAAAAGCCGCGTTAGAAGTAGCCGAATCCTTAGATAATCTGGATGCCATTCTAATCGCACGCGGCGGTGGGGGAACAGAAGACCTCGCCGGATTCAATAATGAGTCTTTGGTCAGACGGATTCACAGCTGTGAGACACCCATTATCTCCGCGATTGGGCACGAAATCGACTATACGCTCACAGACTTCGTATCCGATCTTCGACTCCCAACGCCTACTGCCGCCGCCCAACTGCTCGCCACCCCCTACATTCAATTCAAAGATTGGATCCAGGCAACGCTTCCTAGATTAGGCACTCATCTTCAATATACGATCCAATCCGAAATCCAAGACACGCACGAGTCACTCGCTCAAAGTAGCAAAGCAATAAGCTCTCGATTCACCCAACTCCAAGACAAAACGACTCAACTAATAGACCGAACCGAAAAAACCAACCCCATCTACCGTATCAAGCAAGGCTATGCCGTCTGCCGAACCTCCAACAACCAAGTCATCCAATCCCAGTCCGACGTTAACCCCGAGGACAAACTCCAAATTCAGGTACAAGATGGGCTCATAGACTGTACCGTTACCGACACACACCATATAATAAAGAAATGACACTGCAAGACCAAATCAAGCAACTAGAAGAAAAAGTAACTCAACTCGAGTCTACTGACATTGGTATCGATGATGCGATCTCCCAATACGGAGAAACGGTCAAACTAGCAAAATCTGTTTTGACCAAACTCGACTCTGCTTCTCAAAAAATTCAAACCATTCAAGACGGCATTCCAACCCCCTAACACATGAGCACTTTTGAGCAATTGGACCAGCAGTTTCGCCCGATTATCCAAACCGCTTTGGATGAGTACACCCAATTTAACCTGACTGATAACCGCAACCGTTTGGCAGAAGCTATTCGATATAGTCTACTTGCCAATTCCAAGCGCATCCGCCCCCTCTTATGTATCGCGACACAACAACTGTTTAACACCGATATCACTCGTATGATGCCTGTCGCCTGCGCGATTGAAATGGTCCACACCTACTCGTTAATTCATGATGACTTACCCGCTATGGATGATGATGACTTTCGTCGTGGCCAGCCTACTTGTCACAAACAATATGGCGAAGATATCGCTATTCTGGCGGGAGATGTACTCAACACTTTTGCTTTTGAGCTTATCTCACGAGAACTCCCCAAAACCTATTCTGCTGAAAAAGTCATTCGTGTAATCCAAGACTTAGCCATCTCATTTGGACTTGAAGGTATGGCTGGCGGACAAGCGCTCGATCTATCTGGAGACAAGGATCAAGACGAAGCCTACCTACGCACCACTCACGCACTCAAAACCGGCGCCATTCTCAAGCACTGCATCACCATCCCCGCATTTCTTGAGAATGCTTCTGACTCTGAGCAGGCCGTACTAGCTAAGTTTGGCGATCATATTGGATTACTCTTTCAGATCGTGGATGACATCCTCGACATCAAGGGCTCCAAGGAAGAATTGGGGAAAAGTCCTCAAAAAGATCTCCTTCAAGGTAAACTTACTTATGTTTCTCTTTGGGGATTGGACGGCGCTCAGAAAAAAGCAGATGACGAAGCCGCTCAAGCACTCAGTTGTCTAGCTCAACTCGACAACCCCACCGATCAACTTCAAACTATAGTAAACTATGTACTAACTAGGACCCACTAAGGACCCTCTCTATGAAATCCCAACTGATGATATTCCTAACTGAACTCTATCCACTCGTAGCCGCAGTCGTTGCGATGCTTGTGTCACAGATCCTTAAAACCATTATCTATGCACTCAAAAAAGAAACGGTTGAACTTAAGACCATTGGAAGCACAGGCGGCATGCCCTCCTCACACTCGGCATTGGTTGGCGCACTTTCTACAGCCGTTGGACTAAAAGACGGGTGGACATCAACGACCTTCTGCATATGCGTGGCCTTCTCACTTGTGGTATTATATGACGCTGCCGGCGTGCGTAGAGCCGTTGGTAAACAAGCTAAGATTTTGAATCAAATGATTGAAGAGGTTATGAAAACTGGCCAGTTTAAATCCGGCCGCCTTTCTGAACTCTTGGGACATACTCCCTTAGAAGTTATCGTAGGCACACTTCTCGGCATTGGTATCGGATTCACTCTCTATTATTAAAAACTATTATGACTAAGCAATCACCCAAAACAAATCTATTAGATACGCTTAACTTCCCAGAGGATGTCAAAACCCTCAATCGGCGGGACATGGAGCAGTTGGCGCAAGAGATTCGTGATCGTCTTAAGGATGTCACAGACAAAGTTGGGGGACATCTAGCCTCTAACCTAGGGGTTGTAGAGCTGACTTTGGCCCTTCACAGTATTTTTGACTCGCCCAAGGACAAGTTCCTTTGGGATACGTCTCACCAATGTTATGTCCACAAAATGCTAACCGGGCGTCTCGACCAAATGTATACCATCAAAAAATACAAAGGCCTCTCAGGCTTCTCCAAAATCAGCGAAAGTGAGCATGACACATTTGGTGCTGGGCATGCCTCTACATCCCTCTCTGCCGCGCTCGGTGTTGCTCATGGACTCGAGCTAAATAATCTAGATGGCTCAGTAGTTGCGGTCGTTGGAGATGGTGGGTTATCCGGTGGAATGGCCTATGAAGCACTTAATAATGCCGCGCGCCTCAATCGCAACTTCATTTGTATCCTTAACGATAACAATATGTCTATTTCGCATCCTGTAGGCAGTATGTCTGAATACATCACCTCAGTCCGGACATCAAAGGTCTACAATACGATGAGAAATAAGTTCGAACGTATATTTGGTAGAATCCCCATGATTGGGGAACCACTTGTACGAAAAATCGAAAAAACAGTCGATCGACTACGCAGCATCGTTATCGATACCAAAGTAGGCGTTTTATTTGAAGAATTTGGGTTCAAGTACCTCGGTCCTATCGACGGGCATAACTTACCGGTTTTGATAGCCGCACTCAAGTTCGCAAAAAGCTACAAAGGCCCCATCATGATTCACTTGATGACCACCAAAGGAAAAGGGCTTCCGGAAGCAGAAGACGATCCGGTTAAATACCATGGCGTATCTGCCAAAGCCCCAGTCGCTCTGACACCCGCCAAACCAAAACCACCTACATATACCCAAGTCTTTGGTAGTGAGATTGTTAACATCGCAGAAAAAGACCCTAAAATCATGGTCATTACCCCTGCAATGCGAGAAGGAAGTGGCCTTGTTCAGTACTCGGAACAGTTCCCAGACCGCTACTTCGATGTAGGGATTGCGGAAGAACATGCCGTCACATTTGCAGCAGGTCTAGCCAAAGGTGGCGCCAAACCCGTACTCGCGATCTACTCTACATTCCTACAACGTGGCTATGATCAGATCATTCATGATTGTTGTATCCAAAAACTCCCAGTCGTCTTCGCCTTAGATAGAGCGGGACTTGTTGGCGCAGATGGACCTACTCATCACGGGATGTTTGATTACAACTACCTACTCCCAATACCAAACATGACGATACTCGCACCTAAGGATGGCACTGAACTCCGTCAGATGATGCAGTGGGCCTGTGACTCAAATGAAATCGTTAGCATCCGATACCCTCGTGGCGCGGTCCCTGAGCAAGATGGCCAACTGCTAGCTCCCTTCCAAATCCAAAAAGCGCAAGTCCTTACTGAGAATCCCGATAGTAATAACCGATTAGACGTCACTATCTTGGCTGCTGGGTCTTATGCATGGCCCTCCCACACAATTGCCGAAGCATTAGCCGAAAAAGGCATCCACGCCGCAGCTATCAACCTCCGAACAGTCAAACCTCTCGACCAAGTAACCGTTCGAGACTACGTCTCACGCTCTAGAGAGATATTTATCTTAGAAGAAGGAAACGGAATTGGCGGTATCGCGCCCTATATCCTTCATCAACTATCCGATATGGATATTCCACTTAACCGATTCCACCAGATTGCCCATCCGGATCGATTCGCTGATCATGGATCTGTGGATCAACTCAAAGAAGAAGTCGGAATGACCCAAGATCAAATCTTCAATACGATTTGCACTGTCCTTGAGTCGTCACGCGTTAGCGCTAGGTAGGTAATACCTGGTCGTGTCCCATACACCCTGACCGATAAATCAACACAAACCCAGCACTAGCGACCGCTCCACCCGAAAGCCCTAAGCCTACGCTATCTATCTCTTGCGCAATCACAATCGCCGGAAGCGAAATCAAAACGAGCGCCGCACCCAATCGATAATCACCTGTTACGGGCACAGGCCTTTCAGTGGGAGTAGGTGGACGCGTCTGAGCACCACCACTTAGACGTGCACTCAGGGCATTAAGCACTAACCGTTGTCACCATTTCCGATTCGAGCGTCACGATTACAACATCCATTCGATTTACACGTTACTACACCTGCAGCCCCAACTGATAGTACTCCACCAAATACCATTAATGCAGAAACAAGCTCGGCACCATCATTACCCGATGCACGGGCCCAAGCATTAAGTGGATAGCCTGCGGTAATAAGTGTGGCGCCCGTTAGTCCGAGTCGAACATCTGTTCGAGCTAACCCACTCCGTACAGAACTTCCCGCTTGGCCAACCAATCGACCTACCACTTGATCCATATCATCATAGTGAAGAGTATTATACTGAGTAACGATCTGATCAATCTCGGCGCTTCTTTCTGGGGATATCAACTTATAGTTTCCACTTGGATTTAAAGTATTCTCAACGGCAGTCAACATAATTTGATTATTAAACATATCATCTGTTATCGGCTTATCACCACACCAAGGGCGTCTAACAACCCCTTTTGCAATAAGGCCCGAACTACGTTTAGTCAGTAATTGATTGAGCATCTCTAGAACAGGCGTCAAATAAGTTTCGTCTAAGGCTTTAGCACTAAGGTCCTGATCACTACATCCCAACTCAACATCACCATTTATCGCCACCTGAGAACTCGCTAATGCAAATGCTAAAGATTCTTTGAGCGCATCGTTTAAAAGCTTCGCAACAGCGTGAGAGCGAATCGGCGCTCTTTCAAACAGAACCATTTCACCACCCTGTGCTTCTTCAGCAGATTCAACATCCGGTGAAACTTCATACCGAGCCCCCCGAACAGGAGTATTACTTTTATGAGAACTTTCATTCAAGTAATTTAAAGTTTGGCGAAACACTGGTGAGTTTAAAATCATTAGCTTCACATCACTAATTCGTTTATCTCCATTACGATGTGCATCTAAGGAAACGGAACCTGCTTGTGCGCGTTCTACTTGCCCGCCTGTATACCGAACCATTTCTTGACCATTAGAAACACCAATTGAGGCATCACCTCTGCCGGTGATCTGTTGGGAGCCTAATCTAGGTTGGGGTTGCAGATCATTTGAAAGGTACTGGTTTTTCAAAGTGTCTAACGTCTCTTTATGATCATCAGATATTTGAGCTAAATCAAGATTACTATCAACATTAAAAATAGCGACATTAACTAGAAGGTTCATATAATCCTTCTTCGAAACAATCGTAGCCCCTTTAATGCCATTTTGAGCAAAAACAGACTCTTTGCCATTAATTAGGTCATTAATCATTCGAACAAGGATTGGCATCTTTGTGTCACCTTGTTGAGGGTGATAATGATCAAGCACTTCACCCGTCTCATTTACATCCTTCTCAGCAAACACTTCAAGAAACACTGGCTTGAGAGTTCGTGAAAGATCTTTCAACTCAGCCATAAACGAATTATTCTGCTTCAACTCAGATACGCGTAGAGCAATCGGATCCTGAGCAGCTTGTGGCGCCTGAGGAGTCCAAGCATTCCCAACTCCAGGTCTCTCTTCAGCCACTTTTGATTCACCCTGAAACCCAAAATCGATATTTCTACCGCCACCTAAGACAACCGGAGGAAGCTCACCATTTCGAAGACGTTTATTACCAGAAACAGGGGTTACAACTCCCTGTTGGTCTTGCTGGGGCCGAGCCGGCGTTCTACCATTTCCGGCTTTAAACGCAGGAATATTAAATTTATTATTTGTTAATTGTGACATTCCATATTCTCCTAGTGAATAGTACTAAAAGAATAACGAAGAATTACCTCGCCGAATTGCATGGAAAAAGATTAATTTAAATTAAATTGAGCAATTATCAATCAAGCGAGTCTTACCCAACACCGCAGCAACAATCAATCGATCCCCCAAAATAGCCTCAGAATTACGAGAGTTCAACGTTTGAGGACCGACTATTTCACAATAATCCAAATCCCATTGAGGATCCGTTAACTTAGACTGAAAACAACGCCGCAAAGAAGCAACTGACTGATCACCATTTGAAAAAGCCTCACGGACAGCCCTCAATCCAGCATAGATCTGGATAGACGTCGCTCGCTCTTGGTCCGTCATGTACTGATTCCGAGAACTCATCGCCAACCCATCCGATTCTCGTATCAATGAGCAGCCCACGACATCCACATCCAAGTCGAAGTCGCGACACATTTGCCGAATGATTTGGAGTTGTTGATAATCCTTCTCTCCAAAGTACGCCTTGTCTGGCCCCACCATCTTAAACAAGCGATACACAACACGACACACCCCACCGAAAAAGTGAGGGCGTCGCCCCCCACATAACAACGTAAACGTTGGTCGTTCATAACTATCAACCGGCAAGTCCCCTTCGCCATAGACTTCATCTCGTGACGGCGTAAACACAATCACATCACCCAAGCCTGCCAACATAGCCATGTCAGACTCAACAGTCCGCGGATAGCTATCAAAATCCTCATGAGGAGCAAACTGTGTCGGATTCACAAAGATACTAACCACCACCTGGTCACAAGCCTCTAGCGCCTGCCTAACTAGCGATAAGTGCCCTTCATGCAACGCCCCCATCGTAGGCACCAATCCCACAGTTCCTTTTCGCTCGCCTAACAGGAGATTCAACTCAGCAACGGTATGACATCGTTTAATCATAGAGAGAAGTATATCAAAAAATAAGACACTCTATTTGAGGACCCGGTGTCCAGGTTCAAGACCAGCAATTGAGCCAAGGTCTCAACTGCCTAATAAATGAAGCCTAGATCTTCATTTATATTCTTGAAATCTGCCCCCCCCTTAAAAGATCCACAAATAGAGCCCCTTAATTTTTGATAAAGCAGCTTTTCATGTGGGGCATTCCCTACCTACCTTTTATATTCTATAAACTGCCATCTCATTTTGATGAAGCGGGCAATTTTTAGATTCGATTTTTCCGCAGGGTTATTACTATAGCTCGAGGACAAAAAGCGGAGCTAAAGTTGGTCAATTCGCGAAATGAGGTGGCAGACTATTCAGTGTCTTTTGAGTAATCGCAGCCTTCCGTCTCACAATAGATCTTCGGTGATCTGCCACCTTTTTCTAGTAAGTACTTGGCCTTACATTTTGGGCAATCATCTTTGACAGGTTTGTTCCATGCCGCATAGTCACACTTGGGGTATCCAGAGCATCCATAGAAGATCTTGCCTTTGCGAGTCCGTCGCTCTTGCAACTCACTCTTACATTTGGGACAAGCAACTTCTAATGGCTTCGTTATTGCTTTGGTGTTCTTACATTCAGGGAAGTTGGAACACGCCATAAACTCACCATAACGGCCATCTTTGATAACCATTGGATGGTCACACTTGTCACAAACCTCATCAGTGGGTTTGTCACGATTAATTTTTTCCATTTTTTCTTTAGCCACTTCAAGATCTGCCATCAACGGCTTATAGAACTTAGCCACGATATCAAACCAGTTGTGCTTGCCTTCAGAAATCTCATCCAGGTCGTTTTCCATTTCAGCGGTAAAGTTATAGTTGAGAATACTCTCAAAAAACTTACCCAATTGATCATCAATAACCATTCCCAATTCAGTAGGAAATAACGTTTTCTTTTCTCGTTCAACATATCCACGATCTAATATAGTAGAAATCGTCGGTGCATAAGTAGATGGTCGCCCAATCCCTTTTTCTTCTAGGATCTTAACCAATGTCGCCTCTGTATAACGATTGGGTGGTTGAGTGAACTTCTGATCTTTTTCAATAGACTTTGCAGTTAATGCTGCGCCTTCTTCAACTTTAGGAAGTGTTCCTTCTGCTTCTTCGGCATCTTCATCATCTTTACTCTCCATGTAGAGCGCCATGAATCCTTCGAACACTACAACATGTCCTGTTGCTTTCAAATAGTATTTATCCGCTTTCACTAAGATTTGAGTATTTTCTAACTCAGCCGATACCATTTGAGAAGCCACAAACCGTTTCCAAATCAATTGATACAATTTGAGTTGGTCCGCACTTAGCTTGCCTTGTACTGCATCCGGTGTGTAATCAACCAAAGAAGGGCGGATCGCTTCGTGAGCATCCTGGCTATTCTTTTTCATCTTATAAACACGAGGAGACTCCGGAAGGTACTTTTGTCCGTACTTCCCTTTTACATAACTTAGCGCATCTGATTGTGCGTCTTTAGAAACACGAACCGAATCTGTTCTCATATAAGTAATCAAACCAACGGCCTCGCCATCCACTTCAACCCCTTCATAGAGCTGCTGAGCGATCATCATTGTCTTTTTCGCCGTCCAATTGAGCTTACGACTCGCTTCCTGTTGCAATGTCGACGTAATAAAGGGCGGTTGTGGATGTCTATTTTGTTTTCTCTTAGTCACCTTATCAATCACTAAGTCCGCAGCCTTGATCTCATCAGTAACTTGAGTCGCTTGCGCTTCATTGGTTACCAGTATCTTGGTCTTGGGGTCATTTTCGGCAAACAGTTTGATATCAAACGATGCGCTTTTATCATCTTTAACTCTAGCCGATATCACCCAATACTCTTCTGGGATGAAGGCTAATATGGCACGTTCACGCTCACAAACCAACTTCAGTGCCACAGACTGAACACGTCCCGCACTTGATCCTTTTTTAATCTTCTTGGATAGGATTGGGCTTACCCGATAGCCAATCAAACGGTCTAATACACGACGCGCTTGTTGCGCATTAATAAGTTGCATATCCAATTCACGAGGCGTTTTAATCGCCGCTTGGATCGCTTTTTTAGTAATTTCGTTAAACACAATACGTTTAACCTTTTCTTCGGGATACTCCGCGCCTACCTGAACATGCCAGGCAATTGCTTCTCCTTCTCTATCCGGGTCAGTCGCGAGCCATATGGTCTCCTTGCCCTTTCCTGCGGCTTTCAACTCCGTTAACAGCTTCGACTTCCCTTTAATGGTCTTGTAACTAGGCTCAAATTCTTTTTCAATGTCGACACCCAATGTATAGGGCGGCAAATCCCGAACATGACCAAAGGAGGCTTTGACAACAAAGTCAGGTCCTAGGTACTTTTCAATAGTCTTGGCCTTAGCCGGCGACTCAACAATAACGAGATTTTTCTTAGCCATTACGGACGATTATGGGATTGAGATCCCCTGATGTCAACAAGGTTTTCTTGATTGGGGCCAAGGATTAGCGTCTTAAAAACAGTTTTTCCAGGTCTATTTTGGAGAAACTAACAAAGAGTGGTCGACCATGAGGACAAGTAAAATTAGACGGGGCAGCCAAGAAATCCTTCACCAACTGACGTACTTCTTCTGCCAACAATCGACGCCCCGCTTTGATGGCCGCCTTACAAGCTTTCATCTGCAGCCCTTCTTTTTGATCGGGATTAAGGTCAGTAGCGCCACGATGCGATTTCAAATCCTCCAAGACCTGCATCAACCAGTCCGCCAAGCCCATATCTTGGAATACCGCAGGGACCTGACGAATCACTACACGCGTATCACCAAAGTCTTCGCAAACAAACCCCAACCCTTTAATGATGGACTGAACTTCTAAAAATACAGCCTTCAGGTCCGACCCCAAATCCACGACTTCGGAAATCAACAATGGCTGAATATCGCCACTTTTATCATCCCTGTCTTTTTTGAATTGCTCATACAAGACCCGTTCATGAACCGCATGCTGATCCAATATCCACATAGAGTCTCTGGCCTTCACCACAATATAAGTATCAAAAAACTGTAGGTATTCCAGCTCATTATCTTGCAACGTTGTAATCTCTTGCGATGAGAACAAATCCCCTTGAGGCATTGTTTCTGCCAATCCAGGGCGTCCGGCGCTGTCACTATAGTCTACCGCCGGCCCCTGCCAACTCAACTGCGTGGCGTTCGTATTGAGCGACTGAAACCCAACATCATTCGACTGAGGGAACCCTGGTGATTGAGGCATTAGCCCTGCTGCATGTTGAATCCCATGCTCTTTTCGCAACACAGCTCTTAATACCTTAGGCAAGACTTGAAAAAACCACTGCGGGTTTAGGAACTTAACTTCTAACTTGCGAGGATGCACATTTACATCCACTTCTGCAGGGTCCATATCGAATCGAAGGACGAAAGAAGCAAACCGACGGTGCGGAATTACATCCCGATACACATCCATAATAATTTTTTGGACCACGCCACTTTGAACCACGCGGCCATTCACAATAATGACCTGACGCGTCCGATTAGAGAACGTCACTGTCGGATCACTAATCCATCCAGAGATATTGGCACCAGGTTCCTTTACATCAATTTCGATTAGTTTGTCGTTAAGTGTCTTGCCAAATACTCTCGCCATTAATATAGGAAGCTCAGAGATCCCAGTGCTATTAAAAACTTCTTCCCCATCGTGAGCCACGATAAAGTCGAGATCTGGTCGTGCCAATGCGGCATGCTGAACCATCGTCAAACAATAAGAAAACTCTGTCGCCGGAGACTTGAGATATTTACGCCTTACGGGCACCTTCGAGAACAGCCCATCCACTGTAATGCTCGTTCCAACCGGATGAGACGCTGGCTTTGGAACAGACTCCCCTTCACTTAATACATGCACTTCGTAACCATTTTCAGAATCAATATGTCGCGACTTGATCCTTAAATCAGCAACATGGGCAATACTGGCCAGAGCTTCTCCACGAAACCCCATCAAGGGCGCGGTATAAATATCTTCAACTTGTCGAATCTTGGACGTCGCATGACGAACGGGCGCCAACGCCAATCCCTCTTTACTAATCCCCCATCCATTATCCTGAATGCGAATACGTCTCAGCCCTCCGCCTTCTATATCTACGCGAATTTTAGTGGACTTAGCGTCTATCGAATTCTCTAACAACTCTTTAACCACAGATGCGGGACGCTCTATTACTTCGCCTGCAGCAATCTTATTAATAGTAGACTCATCCAATAACTGGATGGGCGTTGAAGACGATATAGAGACCATCGAAATAGTATACAGCTACCTTGCCTTGAGCTCAAATAGCACTCAATAACAACTATACACTTCCCTCAAAAAAGTCTAAACTCATGGCCTCCCCCTTAAAAAAAGATAAAAAAATGAAAAAAGTAATCGCACAACTTGAACGCGTTCCTGGACTATTTTTGGAACCGGACCCAGGATCCGATCCATCGGAACAATCCTCCCTGTTTAAATATAGTCTCCACGACGTCTTATATGGAGATAACAATAATGCCGGACCGACGATTCAATCCGTTCAAAACAACTTCCTTCTATCCACTGATGTCTTGTGGCGCCGATTAAACCCAAATAATAACGATTTGTTAACGATGCTCAAAGATCAAATAAACGCAGTCGCCGATACCGGCCAGCCCCTAGAAAAGACAGATTTACATCAAACGATTACAGACGCAATCCAAAACAAAGACCTAGAAACATTACTCGCTATTTATCTACTCAGCCCCAAAGTTTTTGATGCAAGTGCATTTGGAGACGACAACAATACAGTTCTGATAGAACTGATGAATTCTGAAGTCGAAAAAGAAGCTATTGAACGCTCCTTGGACAGCTCAAAACAACCCGACAACCAAGAAGTCTATACCCTGCGCCCTCCCAAAAAACAGACCAAACGAAAACGATCCATCTCCATAAATGAGACGAATGAAATTTTAGGCCCCACATCAACCAGGCCCAGAGCCGACTCCATTAAGAGTGTTGGCTCTACAACTAGTGATATTGACCCAGAAAATGAATCAAATCAGATTCATCCTATAGAACCAGCCGTAACAGTCCTTTCAAAAAAGCCCACTTCTACAGACGATAAATCAAACCCCTTCTACACATTTCTATTTTATATTGTTCACAACAACCCAGCCGTTTTGAGTCAAAAGGACAAGCAAACACAATTAATGTTTTTACATGTATTAGTAAAGTTAAAAGGCCCGTTCATGAGACTCTTCCACAAAGCCACGCCAGATCTAAAGCTAAAAATGTGTACCCTTTCATTAATTCCCTCCAGTGAAAGAAGAGAGACTGTAGCACAAAAGGGCATCTACTATAGAAACGCGGCCGCGGCGGTTCAGTTAGTTAACTTCCTATCCCGTTTGCTAAGCGATAAAGAAACGCAACAAAAAAAACCAAAATTACCCGACGCAACAAAAACACACACGACCCATGAAATAAAAGTCCTTACAGACCAACTGGAAACACTTCTTTTCCACAAAAACAAACATGGCGACACACTGTTTTCATTAACCGCTCGCTCAACCAACAATTTGTTAATACAGCTAATCACTCAGGGAATGCGTATTAATCAAACCAAAACAATCCAGGCACTAACATCGCCAACAAACACTCGCATCAGCAATCAAACGACTCTCCACTTATTAATTGACCACTGGATAGTCGAAAATCAGTCTAACAAATCTAAACCCGATCTGTCGGACCACTCGAAACTAGCCTTGGGCCTACTTGTATCAACTCTAAAAGCGCTCGTAAAAGCATCTCTTAACAATGCGAACAAACACAGTCCTCAAACACTAAAAGAGGATTGGACCTTATTCCTAAATGAATCCTGCAAACACAGTCATAAACATGTGGACATTTATGAATTAGGGCTTCGGATTAATAAGGATGCTACAACCGCATATATTCTTGGCGAAACCGAAACCTCGGAATCAGTACTCAAAAACACTATTAACCAGTACAAACAAAAAACAAAACCAACATTGGAAGATACTCAGGAACTGAGATCCGTTTTAAAAGTTGTCTCCACATTAGTCGATGCAAACGAAACGTTACGTTCCCTTCCCTGGCTCATTCCATTCCTATCCCAATACAAAAATGTAGATAGCGAAATATACGACCTCCATCAAAAAATGCTAGCTCCCAAAACCTCAAACACATGGTCCTTATCAAGCTTCGTACCTAGCTGGTCTACAACATTTAAAGCCGTCGCAGTCGTCGCCGCGGCCAGAGGACTGTATCTTGGTGGCAGCTGGATGTTTAACACTACCCGATGGCTAGTCCAACAATTCAACAAAGCCCCCCAATTATCGAAGATCGGCACAAACACCCAGACATCAAACCAAATTTAAAGGTCTCGCTACATAATTGAGCGACATTCCCTAACATGAGCACTCTTGCTATAATCCTTCTATGAATTCAGAAGACCAAAAAAAGAAGTTGATGCAGAGTCTACTCAAGACACTGCCTAAGGATCCTTTATTAGAAGGGTTTGCTGAGCGACTTCTCCAACAAATGTCATTTCGAACAATGACCCACCTCTCCACACAAAACGTGCACTTGTTCTTACAAGAGCGCTATGAATTCTTCAAAACAAACATAAGCAAACGCCCAGCAATCAAAATATCGACGCCCAAATCGCCGCCGAAATGGCTCAAACACCGTCAAATGATAGAAATTGTTAGCCCAGACGCCAGCCATTTAGTCATTACCGTGGAGGGTATTTTGCGCAAACATGGCCTTCGAATCACGCGAACACTACATCCCATTATAGGAATTACATGTAAGCCGCAGAGTAAGTTAACCGCTATTGGGGCCCCAGAAGATCACCCCGTGCCAATATCCTACACGTTCAATGCGTTCGAAGAAGTCAACGACGCCAAATTATTATCATCCATCAAAACCGAGTTGCTTTATCACCTAAAAGCGGTTGATGCATCACACACATCTCAAGACCAATTATTTAACCTTATCAACACCCTTCAAACCGAAGTCAAAAACAATTCGATCCAATCCGAAGATCCCAAAACAGAATGGATCGACCTACTGGATTGGCTCAAAAAACTTAATTTTTCATTTTTTGGATACGTTCCCTTCGATGTCACCAAAACCTATCGAAAGTGTCTAAAGAGCAAGGGCATCGGCATCTTGAACCCCGCATTTGTCAAACTGAACCCCGAAGCATTAACCACTCTTTCACAACATACCCATGACTCATCTCCCCAATCCATCCCGTTCATGTTTGACTCGATTACCGTCGTTAGTCCCGTACAGCGGTTTGAAAACATGATGCGTCTAAGCATCAAGCTTCCAAAGGCAAATGGTGGCTATATTGAGCATACATTCTTGGGAATTCTCAAACGCAGTTCGCTCTATGCCAAAAACATCGACACGCCACTTATTCGACGAAAAATGAATTTCATATTTGATGAAAAACAACTGCTCCCAGGATCTTACGACTACAATGAAATCATCCGTATTTTTACCTCGATCCCTAAATTCGAACTCTTCCGCAGTCCTAAAGAAGACCTACTAGAAATGGTCGACAACCTCCTTTCCGTAACCAATCCCAACCATATCCAAGCATTCATAAAAACCACTGACAAAAACCGTAAGGCACAGGTGTTGATGGTCATGCCAAACTTTATATTTACTAGAGAAACTATTCAGACCACCGTTAGTTACTTCAAGAATTTAGTCCCGACCAAGTCTTTTGAATGGATACCTGTCCCCGCTGAAGAAAAATGTCGCCTCCACATTTACATTGAAAAACAAAATCCCGCTGACGAATTCCCCAATGAAATCGAAATTGAAAAACACCTATCTCTAAAAATCAAAACATGGGAACAAGACTTCAAAGAGCACTTGATTAAGTTAACGCCGCAAGAAAATGCCGTCAGTCTATCCAAAACCTATGCACAACTCATTCCCGATCATTATCGAGTGAGAACACAGCCACAAGATGCGGCAGAAGATACTGTCATATTAGAAAATCTTTCCGATCAAAACCCCTATCAATTTGATATTAAAACGTTTGATTATCCCCCCACATCTGATTTGGCTGGAAAAGCATCGCTATTAACGGTTTACAGCCAACGAAAAATCAACTTAATCGAGATTATGCCAATACTCCAAAACCTCAACCTTCAGGTCATCGACCAACTGACATCACGTATTGGGAACGAAGACACGACCCGCGGCTTCATACAATCGTTTAGAGTCTTGGATCAATCTCACAAAAAAATAAATGAACACGAAATCAAACATATTTTACAAGAACTACTTACTAAAATATTTACACAAGATACCGCAAATGACCCGCTCAATGCGTTGGTCATCACTGCCAAACTTAACTGGGAAGAAATTAACATTCTTCAAATGTTAAGAAACTATTACTGCCAACTTTCTCCCAATCATTCTCGCGAAAAAGTAAATCAAACCCTACTCAAATACAATACAATCGCTCAACAACTCGTCTCTTATTTTGAGAGTCGATTTATGCCAAACCCTAAATGGGGAACACCAGAAAAAAGAGCGCCAAAACTTACCACTATCCAAAATCAAATCATTGACTCATTAACCACAGTCGATGACATTGGCGAAGATACAATCATCAGAAGATTCATAAACATATTAGAGAACATATTAAGAACAAACGCTTACTCCAAACCAGATCATGCACCGTTTTCTATAAAAATTAACTCAAAGGCAATCGATGCCGCCCCTAGCCCGAAACCCCATTGTGAAATCTATGTTTATCATGCTCATATGGAAGGGGTTCATCTACGCTTTGGAACTGTTGCTCGAGGCGGACTACGTTGGTCAGATCGCCCAGATGACTTCCGTACCGAAATCCTTGGCTTAGTCAAAACACAACAAACCAAGAACGTCGTCATTGTCCCTGTGGGATCAAAAGGCGGATTCATCGTCAAAGAATCCAGCAACTCTAGGGAAGAAGCCCAAGCAAATGCTAAAAAGCACTACAAACGATTTATAAGTGCCCTTTTAGATATTACAGATAATATGACAACCCCAACCCAAGTATCCCCCCCTAAAAACGTACTACGCTATGATTCGGACGATCCTTATCTAGTTGTGGCCGCAGACAAGGGAACCGCTACGTTTTCAGATATCGCCAATGGCGTGTCCCTAGACTACGGGTTCTGGTTAGGCGACGCGTTCGCTTCGGGTGGATCTCACGGATACGATCACAAAAAGGTAGGCATCACCGCACGTGGGGCATGGGAGTGTACTGAACTCCACTTCGAGGAAATGGGGCAACCCACAGAGTCCAAACCATTCACAGTTGCAGGCGTTGGCGATATGTCTGGTGATGTATTCGGAAACGGCATGTTATTGAGTAAAAACATCCAACTCCAAGCCGCATTTAATCATATGCACATCTTTATCGACCCCAATCCAGACCCTCAAAAAAGCTGGAAAGAACGCGCTCGATTATTCAAAAAACAAGGCTCTAGTTGGACCGACTACAACAGCAAGTTAATCAGTCCAGGCGGCGGGGTATTCAATCGAAAAAGCAAAAGCATTCAGCTAAGCAAGGCCATGCAAAAACTGCTCCAAACCACTGAAACTGCTTTGCCCGGAGACGCACTTATTCAACTCATCCTTAAAAGCCCCGTAGACTTAATGTGGTTCGGTGGAATTGGAACCTACGTCAAAGCCACACATGAGTCGCACTTAGATGTGGGTGATCAAGCAAATAACCTTGTTCGTATAAACGCAACTGAGATCCAAGCACGTATTATTGGCGAAGGGGCCAATCTAGGGTTCACTCAAAAAGCCCGTTTAGAGTTTGCCGCAAACGGCGGACGTCTCAATACCGATGCCATCGACAACTCTGCTGGCGTTAATATGTCCGATTATGAAGTCAATATTAAAATCCTATTACAAACATTAATCACCGAAGGCAAAATAGACTCTGAGAAAACACGAAACACCATCTTGGAAAAAGCGACTGAAACCGTTAGCGACTTGGTACTAAGTAATAATCGTGGGCAACATCAACTCCTATCAATGGACATGTTATGGGCACAATCCGAGCCCAAACGATTCGCAGCGTTCACATCACACCTCGTTGAAAATGGGCTAAACATGATCGATGAAGACATCCCTGAAGCCTGTCGCATAGGTGACACTATTCAACCAAGCTTTAGTCGACCAGTACTCGCCATATTACAAGCTTATGCCAAAATGGAATTATTCGAAGTGTTACAAACCAGCACATTTATTAACCACCCATCGTTGGACACATACTTAAGCAATTACTTCCCCAAAAGCATTCAGCAATTATTTAAAGACAATCACGTAACGCATCGACTGCGTAAAGAAATCATCAGCACCGTACTCACCAACAATCTGATTAATCAATCTGGAATGACCGCATTCTTCCAACTCCATCAAGATACAGGGCAGTCTCTAGCACGTATCGCAGAAGCTTATTTCATTATTGATACCATAATGCCAACCCAAAAGAAGCGAAGTGCCATCCGCAAAAAGCACCCTGAACTCGCGACTCAGTACACCCAATGGATAGACTTGGAAAAAACCAATCAATCTATTTGTCGTAAATGGTTAATGGGACAGTCTGACAATTGGCTTACGTTAGATTCTATAGATAAAATCCAAAAGAACTTCGATAACATCACTCAAACATACCCCGCCCTTTCTTCTGAAGAAACCGCTGACATCTTATCTATGATCTTATCTAATAAACTCAGCAAACCACTTAGTAAACCAACTATTAAATCCATCATTGATCAGTTTAATGGCTGCCACCTCCCCTATATCGAACAATGTATCCAAAACGCCCCCAATACAAGCCTTTGGGACCAAGAACTGCGAACCCAACTATTCAAAAGCTTGTTCCGATTAAAACAAACATTGACTCAATTGAGTATTAACCACAACCCAATCTCACTTGAGAGTGACCAACTTAAGTCATTCTTTCAACTGATCACTGAAATCAAAACTCACAGCACCCAAGAAACACTACCCAACTGCGGTGTATTACTTCAGACCTTAGAATCGGGACTGAACGCTTAACCCACTTCTATTAAACGCATTAGCCAACGCTGATTGCGTCTCAGCCATTGCCGATGTACTTTCCAATTGGGGGAATATACTTCAACTATATCCCAAAACCGTTTGGAGTGATTCATTTCCTTCAAGTGTGCCAATTCATGTACGACGACATAATCTACTACCTCTAACGGGGCCTGAAGCATAATCCAATTAAATGAAACGGTACCGCGAGATGAACAACTCCCCCAGCGACTTTTCATTTTTCGAAACTTAATCTCTTTTGGCTGTAACCCCATTTGAGCGGCGTACCATTCCACACGATCTGTAATTACATCCGTCGCACAGTTACGCATCCAATTCATGACTTTTTTCTGTAGCGCTTGCCCCTCAAGGTCAGGAATAACTAACGATCCATTCGACACTCGAAAACACGCCTCATCACCTTGTGATTCAATTAGTTTATAGGACTGCCCCAAGTAAGGCACTTCTCCGCCACTGGCCCACACTATTGGGTTCTGAATAGAGTCTTTATTCCGGGATTGATGACTCCGAATCCAATCGATCTTGGTCGTTACAAACCGGTCAATAGCGCCTTTGGACACAAATCTCGGGGCCAGCACAACAACACTATTATCAGGTTTAACCTGAATACAAAGAGAGCGCCGTCTCGGGCGACGAATCACCTCTACTGCCGACTCAAAGCTCATACTTGAGGCCCATCAACAAACTCTGTTCAGAGAATCGTTTATAGTCCCTTGTTCCTTCCCCTTGAATCCCATAATTAAACCAATGATACATAATCTCTACAAACAAACTTGGCCCCCAACGATAGCCATACCCTACTTGATAGCCTAACTCACCGCTAAGGTCCAACGCCTCATTCGTTAGTGACTCCTGGCTCCAAGAGGGCATTGAGTAATTAACGCCATAAATTAAATAACGACGTTCATCAAAATTAACTAACAAATTAAAAAAAGCCCAATCAACGGACAGCTTAGAGTTAAGCCCAGTCGTTCCTTCAATCGAACTTACCCCATTAGATATAAAGTCGCCCTGCCTAACTCTCCGAGGGACCGTGGATCCCATTCCCAACTGATACAGCATATAGGCATCATCATATTTCTCAATAACACGATTGGGATCAAACGGATTCGAAAAGGGATCGCTCCAGGCAATCGACCAGCCCACTGTTTGATCTGTCTTATACGCCAATCGAAATGAGTCATCAGACTCAGACCCAATAGCGGTTACGATTTGAGATGGAAGATAAAACCCACCCAATTGAAACTTGGCTGACACAGGAACAGCCAGCGCCAAAAGAACAATTCCACCATAAATAATCTGACTTAGTCGCATAATACATCCTATTTCTAATATTATTGATCCATTAAAAGAGTGTTCATAGTGTGTAGCACCCACTCTCTTTTGGCAAACAAACCCTGTTAGAAAGTATACCAAATCTACGGTATGATACAGAACTAATGACTAAGAATCCAACACATAAATACAAACCACACCGTCCTATTGCACTCCCTGACCGAACGTGGCCAAACAACACTATCAGCAAAACACCTACCTGGTGCAGCGTAGATCTAAGAGATGGCAACCAAGCGTTGGTTACGCCTATGTCTCTACAACAAAAACTCCGACTATTTGATTTATTAGTTGACCTTGGATTCAAAGAAATTGAAGTCGGATTCCCTTCCGCCGCGCAAGTGGAGTTAGACTTTTTACGGACATTAATTGATACCAACCGAATCCCAAAAGGAGTGGTTGTTCAAGTCCTGACCCAAGCTAGAGAGCATTTAATCGAAGCCACTTGCCAGGCTTTGGAAGGTTGCGATCAAGCCATCCTTCATATTTATAATTCTACATCCATCCTACAGCGCGACATTGTCTTCAAAAAGGATAAACAAGCCATTATGGACATTGCCATTCAAGGCATCAAGTGGACTAAAAAATACGTTGAGAAATACGGATTATCTGACAAAATCACACTGGAATACTCCCCAGAAAGCTTTACAGGAACTGAGATCGATTATGCTATCGATGTCTGCAACGCCGTAATTAAAGAATGGGGCGGAACCAAGCCCATCATTATTAACTTACCCGCTACGGTTGAACTATTCACACCCAACGTCTATGCCGACATGATTGAGTGGAGCCACCGCAACCTAATCGAACGGGATCGAGTAATCCTAAGTCTACATACCCATAATGACCGTGGTACCGGCGTTGCCGCTACCGAGTTAGGATTAATGGCAGGCGCTCAGCGCGTAGAAGGAACATTGTTTGGTAATGGTGAACGAACCGGAAACGTAGACATCATCACGACAGCACTCAACATGATGACTCAGGGCGTAGACACCGGATTAACCATTAACAACATCAATGAAGTCATGGAGATCTATTCAGAATGCACCAACATGGACGTTCATTCGCGACATCCTTATGCTGGCGAATTGGTATTCACAGCCTTTTCCGGGTCGCATCAAGACGCAATCAAAAAAGGAATGGCAGACCAAACCAGCAAGGACTCTGCCTTATGGGAAGTCCCATATCTACCTATAGACCCTACCGATATTGGCCGAAGCTACGAAGCCATCATTCGAATCAACAGCCAGTCTGGAAAAGGCGGCGTTGCTTATGTAATGGAAACCGAATATGGATGCCAATTGCCTAAGGATATGCACCCTGACTTCGGAAAAGTCATTCAGTCCATTACTGACAAAACAGGTAAAGAAATTCAGTCGGAATCCATCTGGACTGCCTTTCAAAGTGAATATATCAACAACATCTCTCCAATACAGTTCCAGGCATGTGACACCAGTAACCCAACCCACAGCACAGTGACATGCCAGTTAACCGTCACAATAAATGAAAAAGACGTCCAATTATCAGGAGAAGGAAACGGTCCAATTGATGCTTGCAGAGCCGCACTAGCAAACCGCACTCCAACATTCAAAATCACAACCTACTCTGAACATTCCCTTAATGAAGGATCCTCAGCCAAAGCTATCGCGTACATCCAAATCGAAAACGAATCTGGCCAAAAAAAATACGGTGCCGGCATTGATGCCAACATCAACATTGCCTCGATAAAAGCATTGATCTGCGCAGTTAACCGAAGCTTCCCAGATCTGAAGTAACCCACTAAAATGTTGAGAATGAATCGACTACTAATTGGGGTTATAGTCCTTTGTTTAAATGGACCACTTAGTTGGGGATCACAACCACTCTCTTTATCTAATTTTATATCGGATACGCTACAGAACCACCCCTTTTTAAAACAAGAAACATTGGGTGTTATTGCCAGTCGATTCACAAGAAACAGCACTCAAGGATCCAAGGACATCACACTAAGTGCTACTGCAAGTAATGGCACCGAAGAACCATTAAGTACCAGCCCGTTTAATCCAACTACCCGTCAAACAACTGCTTATTCAGCCTCCGCAAGCAGGTCATTTTGGAGTACAGGCGGTACAATTTCTGTCACCGCTGGTAGTACCAGGTTAGATCAAAACTACCCCACCACATTACCTTTCGAAATTGGCCCCAACACCTATTACGAGAACAGCCTAACAATGACTTATTCGCAGCCATTATGGCAAAACCTGGGCGGCAACCAATTCTCGTATAGCTACGACCTTGGCGAATTAACGGTTCAGCAAACCCTATTACAAAGCCAAAAGAACGTAGAAGGGTTTGTCGCATCACTCTCTCATCACTATTTGGATTGGGCCTTTCTTGAATCTCAAAAAGAAATTGCCGATAAGCGGTTTGACTTGGCAAAGAAAGCAGAGCAACAAACTCGTAATCAATTAAAAGCCAATTTAGTTGATAAAGTAGACCTACTTCGATCCCAAGATGCCGTTCGTATAGCAGAACAACGCGTCTTACTGCTCAGATCCCAACTCATCGCCAAACGAACACAATTAGCGACACAAACAAATACGAAAACCGTCTCAAATGGCTACCCCAGCCTAGATCTTTATCAACGAAACACAAACCTCCCTCATCCCAATACCATTACGATAAAGGCAGTCCGGTCCATCCAACTTATGGACAAGCAAAAAGCGATGCTTATTCGGCAAAGAACCTATGTCGAAGACTTGGACAAACCCAACGTCACGTTGGATATCAGTCACAAAATTGCTGATGGGGATACCGCTTACTCCCAGTCCACAGACTATTCAAATACAGACCAATCCCTCAGCCTGAATGTCTCCAAACCCTTCTTTGCAAGTGAAACCAAAAACAAACGCCAATCACTTAACACTCAAATCAGACAACTGGAGTATCAAACACAATCCGAAATATTAAGAGTGCAGTCCATGGCCAAAAACCTCTATATTCAAATCACCGAGTTGGAACGTATCATGGACCTTAATCAAACTCAGATCACATTCGCCAAAGAAAAAACCAAAGAAGAATTACGCTTTTACAACCAAGGACGTAGTCAGTTGGCTTTTGTCATCCAATCTCAAGACAATGAACAAAACGCCCAACTCACATATGCTACGAACGCTCTCAACTATCACCAAATGACGCTTACTTACCTTAATCTAATCGACCGTTTACCCCATGTACCTAGAGGTCCTTTTTAATGCGCCAACTTATTAGCTTTTTTGTGAATAGACCCCATCTAGCCAATATTATTACCTTAATGATTGTCTTGTTAGGATTGCTCTCCTTAAGCAATCTTAAGCGTGACACCTTTCCCAAAGTAGATATGGGCGAAATGATAATTGTGACCCGCTACCCTGGCGCAGCACCTGCAGATGTCGAACTTAATGTCACCAACAAACTGGAAAAAGAACTGAAAAGTGTCGATGGCATTAAACGCTATTTATCTACATCTATCGAAGAAGTTTCAACCATCCATATTGTCCTAGAAAGTGATGCCAGCGACTTGGATAAAATCAAAGAAGATATTCGAGAAGCCCTCGCCAAGGTTAATGACCTGCCTCAAGAAGTTACTGATCAACCTACCATTATGGAAATCCAAACCGAGTCATTCCCCATTATAGAAATTGGTGTTGCTGGTGATGTCCCTTACGCTGAACTCCTAACCTATGCCAAGCGGCTAGAAAAAAAACTAGAGAATTTGCCCGGCGTAGCCAAACTAGATCCATACGGATACTTCGATAGAGAAGTGCATATCAAAACGATTCCTCAAAAACTCAACACCTATCAAATCTCTCTACAAGAAATTATTACTGCCATCCGACATCGTAATATTCGAGCCTCTATGGGAACGTTTGAAAACACGAATGGGGCGCAAAACATTATCACCGACAACCAATTCAAAAAACCTAACGACGTTGAAAACGTCATTATCCGATCCAATTTTGCAGGCAATGTCATTCGGGTAAAAGACTTAGCCACAATAGACGATGGGTTCGAAACCCCAAAAGTACTATCTCGCATTAACGGCAGCCCCGCCATTTCATTCTTCGTCCAAAAGAGCGCTCACGCCGATGTTCTAGATACAATTGAAGCCATCGAACGACTCGCACAAACAGAGCAACAATTCCTACCGGACACCATCCAAATCGTTAGTGCCCATGACTTTTCCAAATACCTCAAAAACAGACTAAAGGTAATGACAACCAATGGCATACTAGGGCTTTGTTTTGTATTGGTCGTGCTAGGATTTTTCTTTAACTTCAGAACCTCCTTCTGGGTAGCTATCGGCATCCCTGTTTCCTTAATGGGCGTCTTTTTCTTGATGCCACTATTCGATATTAGTATCAACGTCATCTCCTTATTGGCCATGATCATCATAATTGGCATTATTGTGGATGATGCCATCATCATTGCAGAGAGCATCGCCCAACACAGAGAAGCCGGAAAATCACCAAAAGATGCCGCTGTAGATGGCCTCATGGAAGTCTACAAACCCGTATTAACAACCATAGCCACAACCTTTTTAGCCTTCGCCCCTATGTTTTTCATGCCTGGCACTATGGGCAAGTTTATTTTTGTTATCCCTGTCATTATTACCTTCGCATTAATCTTTTCAATGGTGGAGGGCCTCACGGCTCTCCCGGCCCATTTACTAAAAGGGATGGAAGGCCTAAAAAAAGAAACCTCATCCAAGCGTTATCTATTCATCGAAAAATCAAAAAACTGGTATGGCAGAAAATTGGCCATTGCATTGAATCACCGTTACAAAATATCGTTTGGGTTTGCAGGTCTATTTATCGGAGTAATCTTAATTGCCAGCGCGACTATGAACTTCGTCCTCTTTCCGGAGTCTTCAGCAGATCAGTTCATCATCCAGGTCGAAGCCCCTGTCGAAAGCCAACTAGTCACTACTTTGGAGCATGTTAAACGAGTTGAATCTGAGCTACTCAAACTCCCCAGTTCTGAGGTCGAAGCATTCACCACGCGTATCGGTATGTTTGGCAATGCCCATAACACCAGTGAAAAGGAAAACTTTAGTGTTACCTATGTTGACCTCACCCCTATCGGAAACCGAAAAAAAACAGCACGCCAAATTGTAGCTAGCCTAAAGAAAATTACCGATACGTTTGAGGGCGTCAAAATCCAATACAACATCGACGGAGGGGGCCCACCTGTAGGTGAGCCCATTACGTTACGCATCGTCGGTGACAACGACCAACAAAGAAACTCACTGGCATCCGAAATGGAATCCTTTTTAATCAGTATCCCAGGAGTACTCGAGTTAGAACGCAGTGACAAACTAGAAAACAATCAGATCAGCTTAGGATTGAATCATGCCAAAATGTCTCGCTACGGAGTATCCGTTTCGGATGTCACCGAAACCATCCGAACCGCCTACAATGGATCGATTGCTACTAATGTTCGCTACGGGGACGAAGATGTTGGGTTCCGAGTAGAAGTAAACCAATCCGATCGAAACTCTATTGGAACACTAAATGCACTGCTAATTCCTAATAAAGCGGGACGCCTAGTTCATTTAAGTGATATTGCTAGTGTTCAAGAAATTCCAGGAACCCCTAACTTTTATCACTACAACAGCCAACGAAGCATTACTATTTCAGGTGATATTGATAAATCCAAACTCACAGTTTCCGAGGTTGTAACCCAAGTTAAGACCCAATTTGATATTCCCAAAAATTGGCCAGAGCTCTCCTTGATAGTAGGCGGCGAAGCGAAGGAGACTGAAGAGTCTGTTCAAAGCCTCATGATTACCTTTATTGCCGCTATCATCGGAATCTACCTACTCTTAATGCTGCTATTTAATTCAATGATCCAACCGTTCTTAGTGATCGCGGCCATTCCTTTTGGGATCATTGGAGTGATCTTTGCATTTGCCATGCATGGCGAAGACTTAGGGTTCTTGGCAATGATTGGAACTGTTGGGTTATCCGGCGTCGTTGTTAATGACTCTCTTGTGATGGTAAACCACTTCAACACTCTATTAAAAAAGTCACCGAAACAAGACATCAACAAAATCATTATTGAAGGGGCAAAAAACCGTTTCCGTCCCATCATACTAACCTCATTAACCACAATATGTGGGCTACTTCCCTTAGCCTATGGGATTGGTGGATCCGACCCGTTCATCGTACCCATGGCACTAGCACTTGGATACGGATTATTCTTCTCTACACCGCTAACATTATTCTTCCTACCTTGTTTCTATGGCGTGTTTTTTGATCTACGACAAAACCTTGATGGTAAAAAGTGGTTCAAGCGTAACACCAAGGAAACGGTTACTAACTAATGTCGATAACCTATCAAGACCTCCCATTCTCCTCACCAGAAGAAACATTAGCTATCGAAGAGACGTTGCTTGAAACGTGTAATAAAACAGGTGTAGGGACACTTCGGTTTTGGGAGTCCCCGTCATTATTCATCGTTCTAGGAAGATCAAGAAAGATTGATGAAGATATCTATGAAGAGCGATGCCAAAAGGACGGGATCCCTATCCTACGGCGCTGTAGTGGAGGAGGAACGGTATTGCAGGGCAAAGGATGCCTAAATTATGCCCTAATCGCTCCTATCGACAAAAAAGGCCCATACCAAACCATTCAATCCACGAACGAAGCGGTCATGGTCCAAATTCGAGATGCACTCCTCCCCCATCACCCAGACATCGACGTCAAAGGCATCACAGATCTAGCCATCAAGGGCATCAAGTTTTCAGGCAATGCCCAGCGGCGCCTCAAGAACGCTTTTCTCTTCCACGGCACCTTCCTCTACAACTACGATCTCACAACCATTAGTACATACCTCAAGATGCCCCCCATCCAACCTGACTATCGCAACAACCGCCCCCACAAATCCTTTGTTCGTAATCTCCCCTTAACACCTGAAGTTATCCAAGCGGCTTTGATTAAGAAGTTTGTAGAGTAGAAACTATTTCGAAAATCAAGAGACCCTATTCGAGGACCCGGTGACTAGGTTCAAGACCAGCAATTGAGCCAAGGTCTCAACTGCCTAATAAATGAAGCCTTGGTCTTCATTTATATTCTTGAAGTCTAGTCCCCTTAAAAGGTCCACAAATACAGCCTCTTAATTTTCGAAAGACAATATTATTTCTTACTTCCTATATTTTCAGTTTCTATAATTAGAGATAAAATAACGAAATGTTAGATCAAAGAAAACTATTGCTTGAGCTCTGTAAAATGGAAAACTTGTCCTTCTTGGAAGACACCCCTTTGTTAACTCCAAACAACATAGATTCTGAAAAACTCATTGAGGCCCTCATGTCCAAACACAACTGGACAAGAAAAAAATGCAAAAATATTATAAAAGCTTGTGAATCAGATAATTGGTTAGATATCTATACCCCCTCTTCAGAAGCCACTTTAAAAAGCAAGCCCGATGGAAAACGAATGATAGAGTGGCGGTATTTTTGGCACTCATATTTAGAAACTCTTGGCTTTTGGAAAGTAATAGCAATATTAGCGATATTTATCTCAGCATTTTCAATATCAAAGGAAAGCCTTCTATTGAGGGGAGGTTCCAACTTAATTTTAATGATAAGTAAAATTCAAATCAAACATACCTTCCGATTTATTGAAGAAGAGCTTGTATCTCCACAAATTAAAAATCAAACTAATACGACATCTACGTCAAACTCAACAAAGTCTCAAAAGACATAATTAAAAGAAAATCTCCCCCACCTGCTGTTTTATTTGGATGAAGTGGGCAATTTTTAGATTCGGCTTTTCCGCAGGCGTATTACTATACGTCGAGGACAAAAGGCGGAGCTAAAATTGTTCAATTCGCCAAATAAGACTGTAGTCTATATATGAAGGGCTCTATCTTCGGTTGCTGCTAGTGCCGCTTCTTTAATCGCTTCTGTAAATGACGGATGCGCATGTGGCATGATGCCGATATCTTCTGCAGAGGCACGATACTCGAGAGCCACAACGGCTTCGCCGATCATATCAGCGGCACGAGGACCAATCATATGAACGCCTAAGATCTCGTCAGTAGCCTTGTCTGCCAATATTTTGACAAACCCATCCGTATCTTCGGAAGCTCTTGCACGACCACTTGCCTTGAAAGGAAACTTACCAACTTTATAATCAGTTCCAGCGTCTTTCAATTGCTCTTCTGTATCACCTACAGCCGCAACTTCTGGCCATGTATAAACAACACCGGGAATTGCTTTGTAGTTAAGATGAGGCTTTTGACCAACCATCTTCTCAATACAAACAACACCTTCTTCGGAGGCTTTATGCGCTAACATTGCCCCTTTAACCACATCCCCAATCGCATAAATTGACGGAATATTTGTTTGAAATGACTCATTAATATCCACACGGCCACGTTCATCTAGCTTAACGCCAGCGGCTTCAAGGTTAAGATCCTTCGTATAAGGACGACGTCCAATAGACACCAAAACATAATCCGCGTCTACTTCAACCGCTTTCCCTTTCTTAGTCTCAGCTGTAACAGTAACAACTTCTTTCTTACCTTTCTTAACGACCTTCGCACCCGTTACCTTGGTCCCAAAGTGAAACTTAAATCCAAGTTTCTTAAGTGAGCGTTGAAGTGTTTTTCCAAGCTCTTTATCCATTGTAGGAATTAATCCATCGAGGAATTCAATAACAGTTACTTCCGTGCCTAGTCTGGCATAAACAGATCCAAGCTCAACACCGATGACACCGCCACCGATAACCACAAGGCTCTTAGGGATTTCTGTTAAGGCAATTGCTTCATCAGACGAAATAATACGTTTCCCATCCTGCTTAACAGTAGGAAGAGGGGTCACTTCAGACCCAGTCGCGATTAAAATCTTCGCACCAGATACTTCTTCTGTCTTTTTACCATTTGTAACGATAAGCGTAGTCGCATCCTTGAACGATGCCGTTCCAGTAAACGTAGTGATATTATTTTTCTTCATTAAGAACTCAATGCCCTTAGTTGTAGCAATAACAACATCATCCTTACGACGCATCATTTGTTTAATATCCATTGTCACTTTTCCGGTCTTGATCCCGTGCACATCAAATCCATGAGACGCCTTATGAAAGTGCTCTGACGAATCCAACAATGCCTTAGAAGGAATACAGCCTACGTTCAAGCAAGTCCCGCCCAAAGCCGGTCGCTTCTCAATGATAGCAACCTTCATACCGAGTTGCGCGCCACGAATAGCAGCCACATACCCACCAGGTCCTGCGCCAATAACAATTAAATCAAATGGTTTGTTCGTCATAGTTGTTTCCTTATAACCCGATTAACAATTTTGTAGGATCTTCTAAGCGATCTTTAATCGCAACTAAGAACCGTACAGCATCAGAGCCATCAATGATTCGGTGATCGTAACTTACAGCTAAGTACATCATTGGTCTGATTTTCACTTCACCATTAATCGCCATAGGACGTTGAATGATGTTATGCATTCCAAGAATCGCACTCTGAGGGAAGTTTACAATCGGCGCAGACATCATAGATCCGAACGTCCCACCATTAGTAATTGTGAATGTGCCACCTTCTAAGTCTGCCAAGCCAAGTGATCCAGATCGAGCCTTCTTCGCAAGCCCTACGATACTGCCTTCAATGCCTTGAAACGTTAAGTGTTCAGCGTCACGAATAACCGGAACAACCAGCCCTTTTGGGGAAGAAACTGCAATACCAATATCACAGAAGTCGTTGTAAACGATATGATCGCCATCAACCTGTGCGTTAATGATAGGGAATTGTTTTAATGCCTCACAAGCTGCTTTCGTAAAGAAGGACATGAACCCTAAGCCCACTTCATACTTCTCTTTAAAATCTTCTTTATATTTCTTACGAATCGCCATAATCTCTGTTAGGTCAACTTCGTTAAACGTCGTTAACTGAGCTTGTGTATGCTGAGCATTCACCAAGTGAGTCGCAACCGTACGTCTCAAGCGAGACATTTTTTCACGTCTTACTTCGCGCGATCCAGAAACAGTTGGTGCTACTGGCGCAGCTGATTCTTTTGGTGCAGAAACGGCAGGTGCCGCATTAGCAGACTCTGCATCCGCTTTAGTCACACGACCGCCTTTACCTGATCCAGAAACAGATGATGCATCCACTCCTTTTTCAGCCAATACCTTAGCAGCAGAAGGAGAAGGATGTCCGGCTGCATAACCAGTCGTTTCTACTTTCGCTGGCTCGGCAGCAACAGGTACTTCAACAGGTGCTGCGGCAGGCGTTTCTACAGGCGCAGGAGAAGATCCCGAAGGAACAACCGCCGCCGTATCAATCTGAGCAATCACATCACCAACTTGAACCGTCTCACCTTCTTCAACTTTAATATGAAGGGTTCCTGCAGACTCTGCATTAAGGTCCATGGAGGCCTTATCTGTTTCAAGTTCAACAAACGCTTCGTCGAGTTCTACGTACTCGCCATCCGCTTTCTTCCATTCGGCAATATCGGCTTCGGTAACGGATTCACCGGCTGCTGGGACAATTATATCGATTAGGCTCATAGATCTCTCTCCTTATTTCTTTAGTGCAGACTTAACAAGTTCTGCTTGGACTTTTTGATGATGTTTGGAATTTCCACCGGCAGGGCTTCCACAAGCGGGGCGAGATATACATCTCAAGTTAAATGCGGATAAATGACGCATGATATGAGACCAAGCGCCCATATTCTCTGGCTCTTCTTGGACCCAAGCCCAGTCTTTAACATGCTTGTATTTAGCCTTCAATGCCGTTAACTGCTTCTGTGACAAGGGGTACAACTGTTCAATACGAACAAGCGCCACATGAGTCACTCTAGATTCCTCAGCTTCCGCCAACAAATCATAATAGACCTTACCAGTACACAAGACGACACGAGTAACCGATTTGGCCGTCACACGGTCATCATCTAATATTTCTTGAAAGCGACCATTGATTAGATCCGACTTATCCGAAACAACCTTGGGGTGACGCAATAGACTCTTCGGTGTAAAGATTACCAATGGAATACGAAACGGATTATGAACCTGTCGTCGTAATGCATGGAATAAGTTCGCCGGAGTCGTAGCGTTAACCATGTACATATTATTCTCTGCACAAAGTTGAAGGTAACGTTCAGGTCTTGCACTAGAATGCTCGGGCCCTTGTCCTTCATGACCATGAGGTAGCATCAAGGTTAATCCACTCATACGCTGCCATTTGGTAGCCGCTGCGCATAAGAACTGATCAATAATGATCTGCGCGCCATTGGAGAAATCACCAAATTGAGCCTCCCAAATAACTAATGATTTCGGGCTAGCCCATGTATAACCATATTCAAATCCCATCACCGAATATTCAGCAAGGTGAGAATTCAAGACTTGAAAACGAGACTGCTTTTTCTGAATGTTATTAATTGGTGTGTAGAGAGACTCTGACTCGAAGTCCTTAATCACAGCATGACGATGGGAGAACGTTCCACGCTGACAATCTTGCCCACTCAATCGAACGGGATGCTCTTCCAATACCAACGACCCATATGCCAAAGCTTCGGCCACAGCCCAATCCGCTTGTCCTTTATCCATAAACATTGCATAACGCTGTTTAAGCAGTTTTTTCATTTTGGCAAATAACGAAACATCCGTCGGTTCTGAAAAAATAGATTTGGCAATCTTCGTAAGGACCTTATCCGATACACCTGTGTCTACAGACTTATCAATATCTTTTTGAGTAGCTTCTCTATAACGCGTCCAGTTACGCTTGAACAAATCGACTCCCAATCCGTCTTTCTTTTCTCTAACAACCTCAAGACTTTCTTGAAGCGACTGTTTAAACAAGTTGGTTTTGGACTTGGCTTCAGATTCAGTAATAACCTTATCCGCGACTAGTTTTTCCAAAAACAAATTATAGACATTCGGGTGCTTATCAATAGAACGGTATAACTCAGGCTGAGTAAATCGAGGTTCATCCCCTTCGTTATGCCCATACCGACGATAGCCCAAGATATCCACGTAGACATCAATTCCAAATTTCTCACGAATCTTAACCGCCATCTCAACCACATAGGCAACCGCCTCTGGATCATCGGCGTTCACATGAAAAACAGGAGACTCCGTTACTTTTGCGATATCCGTACAATACACGCTGGAACGCGCTTCTTTGTAGTCTGCTGTAAATCCAATTTGATTATTCAATACAATATGAATCGTTCCTCCGATTCCGTAGCCTTCTAACTGAGACATGTTAACCATCTCGTAGTTAACCCCTTGCCCAGCAACAGCCGCATCACCGTGAATAAGAATCGGCATAATCTGTTTGGGATCCCCTTTATAGTGATCCCGGCATTTGGCGTAACACAGTCCTTGAACAACCGGATTAACAGCTTCCAAATGCGATGGATTAGGGAGAAGACTCAAATGCACCTTCTTGCCATTGGCAGTCACAATATCCGCCGATTGACCCAAGTGATACTTAACGTCACCTGCCCAATGCGTATCCGCTAATGGGGTCTCATCAAACTCTGAAAAAACAGTTTCGTAAGTTTTTTGAAATACATTCACCAAAACATTAAGACGACCGCGATGTGCCATACCCAACACGAATTCTTGAACGCCCATTTTAGAGCCTAGATTGACCGCTACATCCAACGAAGGAATCAAGGCTTCCAGGCCTTCAAGCGAAAATCGTTTCTTTCCAACAAACTTCATTTGCAAGAAGTTCTCAAACGAAACCGCCTTATTAATTTTATCTAATATATGTAGTTTTTCGTCTTTCGAAAACTTCGGTGTATTAGCTCTAGGCTCCATTTCCTTATAGAGCCATTGTCGCAACTTTTCGTCCTGACAGTACATAAATTCCACACCAATAGAAGAACAATATGTCGCTTCTAAGTGAGCCAATATTTGCTTAAGTGTCGCGCGTCCAATAGCGATTTCCTTACCGGCATCAAACTCCTCATTCAAATCCGCCTCTGACAATCCAAAGTAATCCAATGACAAATCAGATTTATGGTGACGTCTATCTCGAACAGGGTTCGTTTTAGCAATTAAATGCCCTCTGGAACGGTAGGCATGAATCAGCTTCATTACAGACACTTCTTTATCCGAAACAGTCTCGCCAGCGGCGCCTCCTACTTGGCTAAACTCATAGCCTTCAAAAAACTTCTGCCAAAGGGAATCCACTTGGTCAGGGTTTTCTTTATACTGGGTATATAAGTCTTCGATGTATGCCCCATTGGCATTACTGATGTAGGAAAATTTATCCATAAAAACGCGCCTCAAATCTAGCTAAAATATTGACGCCATTATTGTAATCAATTCAGGCTCACTTGGCTAGCGTTGTCGCTTTCTTTTTTCTTGTGTCGTCGAGCTCGGCGTTTTTTTTGGTTCCTCGCCTTGATCTGCTTAGGCGTCAACACATCCAAGTCGTCCCCCTTTTCCAATCGATCACAGAGCAATCGGCGCGCCAAAAACCGATTTAATTCACGCGACCGTGACGACTGACACTTAATCACAATGCCAGATGGCAAGTGCTTAAGCTGAACCGCTGTAGCACTTTTATTCTGCTTCTGGCCCCCTTTTCCACTCCCTATAATAAACTTTTCTTCTATATCGGACGCAGTTATCCCTATTTGAGCCATACGCTCAGTCAAAGCCTTTTGTTTTTCGGGGCGAACAGCCACTAAACTCTCTCCTCTAACCTTTACAAAACTGCGTGCCCCAATAATAATGAAGTCGTATGAAACATATATATGTAATTGGGGTTTGCTTTTCTTTGTTCATCATACCATCGCCTATATTGGCTTTGGCAGAATCAATCCCTACACAATCAATCCAAACTCAGCCTGAACGCATTGTCTCTGCGAATGCCATTGTTTCCGCCAACGCCGAGACGACAACTGCTGACCCCAAAATCAAACAAATAAAGGTCTATGCTGAAGGAACCCTTTTTAAAGACGATGTGCATTACAAGGTATCGAGTTATATCGAACCTACTGAAAAAACAGCCTCTGAGTCTGAATCCGATGATACCGAAGAAGACACGGACTATGAAGATGATCGGGCAACCATCACCCTTGGTCTGTTTAACAACGTAGGTCAACTCATACTACCGGTCTTCCAAAGAGACTATTATCAAGACACCAACCAAGAAGCATTCATCAACAATGTCGAAATAAAGGACCTTAACCAAGATGGATTAGATGATTTAATCATCGACATATTCGAGCGTGGAGATTCCTACTATGAAGCAACAAACAGCTTCTTTTTTATCAATCAAAACGAAACATTCAAAGAACTCAAGGAACACTTTGATAAAGGAAGTTATGACTTTATATCCCCCACTATCATCCGCCACACCTCATCCCTCTCCGCGTATGGCCTACCTTATGATGAGGCAGAAGGCGGCGACAACAAGCATAACATTCAATGGCGTGACTACTATGAGTTTCAGGAAGACAAGCTCGTTAAGATCAATCAAAAATACCGTCAATACTATGAAGAAGTCTTAGAAAAAGCTAAAAACGAACTCAAAAATGTTCTTCGCCAAGTTAGACACTACCGAATGGATGCCAATAACCAATCCACAAACCAAATCCAGCTAAATGATTTTTACAGTCAATTAACGACTCAAAAAATTATAATTCAGCGCTGTGAATCCGTTTTAAACCCGCGTTAATCTTCGGAATACACGTCGGGTTAATGACCAAAGCTGTCGCCATACCAACCAAACTAGCACCGGCGCCCAAACAAGCTACCACTTTATCGAGAGAGTCCACACCACCAGTGGCAATCAAAGGAACCCCACAACCTTGCAATGCCTGAACTCTTTCTAATGTCCTAGAAAAAAGTACAGGACCACTTAGCCCTCCCTTGCCTATAGAAATCGCATCCGAAGCCAATCCTACATCAGCACACTGCTTAGACACGGTGTTCCCGACATTTATATAACAAGATGAAATAGACCTCGCAATTTCGACAAACGTCATCACCGACTCATGCGACTGGTCTGGGGACAATTTAATCCCCAATACCACATCTGATTGAGACCGTAAGTCTTTTAACAACTCAGCCAATAAATAAGGGTTATCGATTAGCGACTGCCCGTCTTCAGTATTGGGACAACTAATATTCAATTCGACAAAAGTCCGCGAAGTCTCTTGAGCCATTTTACTAAGCAAAAACTGATCCCAGGCGGCACGATACTCCGATATAGAATGCCCACCTAGACTCACGCCAATTGGTCGATTAAACCGTTTCAAATTGGCCTCATCAACGGCAGACAACATGGCGCTCATTCCCGGTCCGGGCAACCCCATTGCGTTGATCAAACAATCCTCATCCGCCAGGCGAACCTCCTGGATACGAGGCCTCGCGTTCCCTTCTTGAGGTTCGGCCATCATCGTCTTAATAATCCCCCCGCCAATCCCCATGGACAACCACATCTCCAACATCGGAGTCTTGGACTCGAATGCAGCAAATGTTATTGGCGTGCCAAAACGTAAATGAAACAATGAGTACACATCTTTGGATGGCATCGAAAACCGAAACAGGGGTGCCACAAACGGTGTTTTCTGAATTCCTGCAATCTGAGAAGCCCCCCACCCAATCACAGTCTCCAAATCTCTCGGTTGGCGATTCACACCTTGAACTATGTATGACAGCCCCTTTAAAAAGGATCTATAACTTCGGTATCCGATAGACAAAAGGAATATACGTAACATCCACTGCATTGTAACGAGTAGACCTACACTCGTCTATATTGCTCAAAACCCAGTCCCAAAGAAGTTAGAATCCAATCGAGGGCGAATACTAATCACCGCTTCAATGGTATGAGGCACCATTACTGGGAAAAAAGAAACTGAGGTCTGTATCCCTTGTGACACCCCATCGACGATCACATCGCTTATATAAAACATATTAGACTGCGGAGCGATCGTGTAACTCGCAGAGTCAAAAAACTGACGAAATGATAACGTGCCCGGTGGGGTAATAGCCCCCTGCCCCTCCCCACTGAGTGTCGTCGTAATATTATGCATTATGTTTTCAAACGTAGCGCTAATCGTATGATCGCCTTGAACATTACTTAACGTCAAACTGGAAACCACCCCTTGGCTAACACCATCAACAAAAACATCCTTAATTTGAAAATGGGTATCTGGCGTTATGGTTACGGTAAAATTATCGCCATGAGGAATATAGTTGTCCCCGACCGAAGATAACGTCCCATTTAATGATCCAGAAGCGATTGTAACTCTAGGGGCCTGGGCGAATACAGCACGTATCGTCCCATCACTAGTAATCTGAGCCATTGTATGTGGATTAACGCTACCAACCGGCACCCCATTCTCCTGAAACTCCGACAAATAGAATCCCAATGAAGGCGTTGCTGTATAAGTTGGCGTACTGTTCATAGGGTACTCTTGAACACCGCTAGGCGATATTCCGCCGCCATTATTTGACGATGCTGTAATACGGTATTCAATAATATCAACTGAAACCGTGGCAGTTAAAATCGGCGTTGGATCCCCGACACTCCCACCATACTCCACCACGTACTTCCTCACAACGTTATGACCATTTAGTGGATAATCATTCCATTTGCCATTCGAATGAAAGTGACCATAATCTTCTCCCCCACTGTTATTCGGCTCACCACATCCGTTTGTACCTGGGTCCCAGTTATGATATCGCCCACTTACAGCTGCGCCATCAGTAGCGGCACACGACCCAGTGGTCGAATAAAAATGAAGTCCCGTTTCTGGCCCAGTCATCCATTTCCAAGTACCTTCACTTCCCGAATCCGAAGCGCCTAGCCAGCCTACACCACTAAGCTTCGATTTAACAAAACTCATTTCTGTCGCTGAAGTCACTGTCACCAAATACCCCTTTAATCCATGATACGTCTTCAAAGCAGCGGCATTTTTCGCGGTGGTCCAATTAAGAAGACTTCCATGATTTACAAACTGATAAAAATGGCCATTCTCGGGGTTAGGCAACGCAGCCCCCAAAGAGAAAAAAAATGACCGCGATCGATTAGTAGGGTTTGAACTAGTATTTTTATATTGAACCGAGCGTAACTGAGCTTGATAATCGGCCCCACTCGCCGTCCCAGAAAAAGATAACACCCCGGTTGAAGAGTTATAGCTCCCTGTAATGCCAGCAACATTACTATATCCGAACCTATCCTCGCCGGAGGTAAACCCTGAGGAAATACTAACCTTTGCCCCATCCAAGGAAGTCGCCGTAATCACAATCCCAGAATCAATGGTCTGAAATCCACTAGAGACCACATAATCCCCATTCGTAACTGAAACAGAAATAGTCTCGACGGCTCCAACAGGACTCACAAACAGTCCCACTATAACAACCAACAATCCAAAACTAGATTTAATATTCATATTCAAAACCCAGTCCCAAAGAAGTTAGAATCTAATTGCGGCCGAGTACTAATCACCGCTTCAATAGTGTGAGGACCCATTACCGCCCCAAAGTCAAAAAAGTCTACCTGACCTTGGCTAACCCCATCGACGATCACATCGGTAATAAAAAACATATTGGAGTCAGAGGCGATTGTATAACTTGCAGAATCAAAAGACTGACGATAGGTTGTCGCGCCAGGTGAGGAAATCGTACCCTGGCCATCCCCACTCATCGTCGCAGTAATCGTATGCATAATATTCTCGAACGTAACGCTGATTGTATGATCTGCCTGAATATCATCAAACGTAAAACTATCCGCAGCGCCCTGAGGGGCCCCGTCAACAATTATCTCTGCCACTTGAAAATTAGGGATTGGTGTCATTGTATGTAAAGATGACGCCCCGGTAACATGGAAGACCGCCACATCTTGATTCGCCTGAAAAAACGTAAACCCTCCATTCGTGATTGAGCCATTAAAGCCACTATTAGCCGTCACATGGTAGTTGGTCACTTCGTAAACGACTGATGCCGTCAAAATGTTAGGTGGATCCCCCGCCATTCCACCATATTCCACTACGTACGATTTCAAAGTTCCATGGGACTCCGTAATGTCATTCCACTTACCACTTGAAAGCATATAGGCGTAGTGTTCACTTGAACTACAATTATCCGGGTTCCCATCATGCCAATTTGTATAAGAGCTATTAAACGATGAGCCCGTATTAGCAGTACACCCTCCCGTTAAAGACTGCACCGAAAACTGTATCCCAGATTCGGGACCCGAATCCCAACGCCACTCGCCTTCTACCACTGCATCTGATCCCCCCATCCATCCGACGCCACCCAGTTTATCTTTGATAAATAAATTCTCAGTTTCAGTAGTAACCGTCGTCAAATACCCCTGCATCCCAAAATAAGCCTTCAAATCAGCTTCAGCGACAGCCGCCGTCCAACTTATAGGGGACCCTTTATCAACAAACTCATAAAAGTGACCATTATCCGGATTAACATCCATACGGCCCAAGGAAAAAACAAATTCTCGTGTTTGAGGAACAAGGGTCGCTGAATTATTTTGATAAGCCACGGATCGAAGGACCGCTTGATACTGAGCCGCGGTACCCGTCCCAGTAAGGGATAATATCCCATCCGACCCATTATAGGCGCCCGAAATCCCCCCTCTTGGGGTGAATGAAAGAAAATCTCCCGCAATAAACCCGACAATACTAACCTTGGCACCATCAAGAGAATCTGAAGAAACAACAATCCCAGGATCTACCACCTTGTTCCCAGTTCCCCGAATATACACCCCATCCGACACCGACGTAGTGATGGAAGAAAAAGGACTAAACTCAGCATGAATAATATGGTCACCAAACAAGTTATCATCCACACCAAACTGAAATGGATTGATGATCCCATACGAAGTCGAACTCGCATCAGAATGTGTAACCTGAACGTTTCGCAAATAAAACCCTGCGCTTGGAGTCATAGAGTAACTTGGGGAGCCAAGATATAACTGGTCAGACACACCACTGGGAGAAATAGTCCCATTCGAGTCGGAAGTCGCCTCAACAGTAAGGTATCGCATATTAATATCTATACTCGTAGACGCAGCCCCTACAGAATATATTAACGTTCGAGATAGGTTCCCAGGGTTCGTATTAAGGTTCTTATAATGAATTGACCGCATTACCTGCTCAAATTGCGCAACCGTCACTGGCAACCCAGAATCAAGAGTTATAGTAAATGTATTAACCCCCGACCCATCAGGATGGATAGCTGTTGTCGTAGAGTTTGCAATTGGTACGAAACCCAAAAAATCTTCCGCGGCATTATATGGAGATATCTCAACCGTAAACTCAGTCATTGAACTCGCTGAGATACTAATTCCTGGATCTACAATCTGATAAACCCCATTAGAAATAAGATACTCTCTATTACTAATGGAGCGAGTTACCGAATCCGCATACGCCCCAGAAGAACCAAGTAACAGTCCCACGATAACAACCACCAATCCAAAACTAGATTTAATATTCATATTCAAAACCCAGTCCCAAAGAAGTTAGAATCCAGTTGAGGGCGAGTACTAATCACTGCCTCAATGGTATGAGGTGCCATCACAGGTCCAAAATCAAAAAAATCTATCTGACCTTGGCTCACCCCATCGACGATCACATCGGTAATAAAAAACATATTGGAGTCAGATGCAATCGTGTAACTCGCAGAATCAATAGCCTGACGATACGTTGTTGCACCAGGCGAACTAATCGTGCCCTGGCCATCCCCACTAAGCGTCGCAGTAATCGTATGAACAATACGTTCGAACGTAACACTAATCGTGTGGTCATCATCAATATTACTGAAGACAAACCCAGAAACTGCGCCCTGGCTAACCCCATCCACAATTACATCCGCAACCTGAAAGTTAGCATCTGGCGTAATTGTATATACGGGCGAACTACCAGTGACAAAAAAAGTTGTCAGCCCTTGATCCGTTATGGATCCATTAGCACCACTTGAGGCTGTCACATGATAATTGGTCACATCGAAATCAGTTGTCGCAATCAATGTGTGAGGCGGATCCCCTCCCATGCCACCATACTCCACTACATACGAATCTACCTGACCCGCGTCATCCCGAACGTCATTCCACGACCCTTGTGAAGTAATAGTTGCATGATCCTCATTACAACTATTCGGTTCACCGCCAGACCAATTTATGTAATACCCATCAACCACCCCGCCAAGGTTATTGCGACAATTACCCGTTATTGCCGCGCCAAAAAAATGCGCCCCCGTCTCGGGACCCGTTGCCCAACGCCATACGCCTTCTACAGCAACATCCGACGCCCCCATCCATGCGGTAGTACTCAATATGTTTTTAATAACGGCATTCTCCGGCTCCGACCTAATCGTTGCTAAATACCCCTGTATCCCAAAGTAATAATGCCTTGCAGATTCGGTATTCGCATCTGTCCAAGAGATACTCTCGCCCTTATCAATAACCTCATAAAAATGACCATTATCAGGATTTACATTCAAGTCTCCCAAAGAAAAAGAAACTTGTAGCTTTTGAGGAACCTTACTCGCTGAAGCATTACTAAAAAGCACCGATCGAAACACCGCTTGATACTCCGCCGCGGTCCCCAACCCTGTAAGAGACAAAATCCCCTTACTAACGTCATATGAGCCTGTAATCCCTCCCGTCGGTGTAAACGTAAGAACATCCTCACCTGAATCAAACCCCGTTCCAATACTAACCTTGGCGGCGGTAATCGTTCCTGCAGACACCACAACCCCGGAGTCGACCACGTGAGGCGTAGTCCCACGAATATATACCCCACTCGCCCCAGACGTAGTTATCGTTGCGAAAGGTTCAAATACAGCATGTAAAATCCGATCGCCATTTACTAGTACCGAAGGAAATGTAAAAGGGTTTTCCATAAGGCCCAAAGACGACAAAGAAGCGCTATTCCCGGCAAAGTCCGAAAATATAATATCCTCCAAATAAAACCCTGCATCGGGAGTCATCGTATAAGTCGGAGTAGTAAACGCTACAGTATCAGTGTCTCCACTTGGTGAAATAGTCCCTCCAGCCGTAGACATCCCTCTAATTACAAGAAACCGCATCGGCTTCGTCACACTTACTGAAGTCGCAGCAGAAGCAGGCGGAGACGTCCCTAAAGAAAACAAAAAAGTTCGAGACATCGTTGCTGGGGACACATTAGAATTTTTATAGGCAATATTACGAAGCAGCTGCTCAAATTGAGCCACTGTCCCCGTTCCTGTAAACGTTGCTATATCACCATTAGCGTTAATACTGGCAGATGAAAGAACTAAGCCTGGGACATTGTTAAAAGCAAAACTATCCTCACTTGCGTTAAACCCGTTTGTGATCTGGACTTTGACAGTGCTAACCGACGTTGCCGTGATACTAATGCCATCATCGATAGCCTGTGATGTCTGAGAGACAATATAAGGATCAATCGTAAATGAAGGGATTATCGAATCGGCATACGCCCCAACAGGGCTAAGTAATAGCCCAACTACAATCATCACCAATCCAAGACCCGATTTAATGTTCATTTACACCTATCCTCAAGCAAACAGTCCTCACAGTTAAATTATTCCCTTTTTAGGCAAGAAATAAACAAGTCCCCTTTCTCAAAATCTCTATAACCCGCTACACTAAAAGGTCTAATGAAAATCAAATCCATTTTGTTATGTTTTTTCCTATGGGCAGTAATACTATTCCAACCCAGTTTCTCGATCACTTTGAACCAAAAAATTGGTCAATTATTAATGGTCGGATTTATCGGACAATACCCTTCTGAACCGTCTATCCAGCTACTACAAACCCACATCCTCAAAGGGGAATTGGGCGGGGTGCTCCTATTCAAACACAACATCGTATCCAAACAACAAACAACAGATCTCCTCACCGCTCTAAAAAACACACCTTCTGACCTACCTCTATTCATTGCTGTTGACCAAGAAGGAGGCTATGTTCAGCGCCTAACTGAGCAAAAAGGATTCACGAAAGCCCCCAGCCCCCGCATTGTTGCGACAAGTTACAGTGATGAGGAAACCACTCACCTCTACGACACGATGGCAGAAGAACTAGCCGAAACAGGATTTAACCTCAACCTCGGCGCAATGGCTGACCTTAACCTCTATCCCAAGTCCCCTGTGATTGGAAAACTCAACCGAAGCTACTCCGCCAACCCCTATGTTGCCAGAAAAAACGCAGGACTAATGATTGATGCTCACAGAATCCACAAAGTCATTTGCGCCATAAAACATTACCCTGGCTATGGAAGTGCCCGAATAGATCCCCATACCGACGCGCTCGACAGCAGTCTGTTTTGGTCGGTTATTGAACTTCTCCCTTTTCGTTGGCTAATCAAGGACAAACGAGCCGATATGATTATGTCCGCCCATATCATGATCGACCATATTGATCGCCGTCACCCTGCATCCATGTCTGTAATACACCTCAGGCAAAACCTCCGTGGCAAAGAGCATTTCAAAGGCGTCGTGATTAGTGATGACCTCATGATGGGTGCCATCCAAAAAACCTATGGGTTTAAGGAAAGCATTATTCGCGCCATCCAAGCTGGGAATGACGTCCTTATTTATGGCAATACCCATAAACGAAGTGGCGATCTCCCCCAACGGTTCCAAGCAATCGTTCGTGAGGCAATCAAACAAGGACGATTATCAGAAACCCAAATCGAAACGGCCTATCGCCGCATCCTCAAACTCAAAAAAGCATATCTATGATCGCGCTTATCAAGAAATACCCGGCCCTCATTGGCTTCGGTATTTTTCAAATCGCATTTTCTGCCCCCGGCCAAACCTTTTTAATCGCCTTATTTGTCCCCTCACTCTACACTAGCTTGGGGATCAGTATCAGCCAGTTTGCTGGCATCTACTCCGTTGCAACCATCTGTGCGGCACTCTTACTCACGCCAATGGGGCCATTATTAGACAAGTGGCCACTGCCTCGTATCATTGGAATAAACACGTTGGCAATGGCTGTGGGTTGTGGATTATTAGCCTCTGCAACCAACACCCTAATGCTTTTCGCTGCTTTTCTAATACTTCGACACTTTGGACAAGGTATATTTTTACTTACAACCTCTACCGCTTTCACCAAGTGCTTTCAAAAAAACCGAGGAAAGGCCTTGGCTATATCTACACTCGGATTCTCACTTTCTGAAGCCATATATCCCAGTTTAGCATTACTCTTATTAAGCACTCTAGAATGGCGCAACACTTATTGGTTTTTTGGCGCAATAACCATTGCGTTTATGTACCCTCTTTTACGCTACTTACTGTCTAATGCCCAGATTAACACCCCCCATATTCTACCGGATGAAGCCACACCAAACACCCCGTCGACCACTACAAAAGCAATCCACCAATACCGACTAAAAGACGCCCTAAGAGACCCTGCTTTTTATTTAATCCTAATCGCAAGCTCCATTCCTCCCGTCGTAATGACAGGGATTCTATTTCATCAAAAAGCCATTTTTGACTGGCATAATTGGCCCATACACTGGGCCGCAATTGGACTGGCAACCTACGCCGGAACAAAGGCCATCGGGGCATTAGTCATCGGCCCAATAATCGATAAAAAAGGACCGCTCTACCCCTTCATCAGTCTCATCCTCATGTTAGGTGCAGGAACCATTTTTATGGGCATTGGCGGCGCGACATGGACGGTTGCCATATACTTTGGACTCATCGGGGTTGCACTAGGCATATCTGCGCCTGTCAAAAACGTCATCTGGGCCAACCTATATGGAACTCAGCACATCGGTAGCATAAAAGGGTTCATTGCCACCTTCAGGAATGGGTTTACCGCCCTAGGACCGCTCCCTATTGCTCTAGCGATTGATCATGGCACGTCATTATCAAAGGTATTAATCATCACAGGCATTGCCATACTAATACTAGCAATCATTCCGTATGCCGTAAGTCTAAAAGCCCCTAGAATAAACTTAACGCATTAGCCTATATCGTTACTTGGAAATATAGCGCTACCATCACGGAGACCATCGCCACAAAAGAGATTGCATGGATCGCAATATAGTTAACTGGGGTGAGGTGTGCGGGAATACGCTTCCGCATTTTGTTATAGGGAATCATTGCCACAGCACTTAGTAAGCCAAAGGTAAGAAACCACTGCGTTACCGGCTGAAAAACGGAATCTACCATAAACTGATTAATCACCACTTGATAAACCGATTTACCGGCCAAAAGCCAAATCAGTGTCACGACAATAACACCCAATACAGCAGACAACAGAAACGGTTGAGTATGAGACAAGTGTCGACCACGCCCCTCATCTTCCACGGCAATCTTCCAAAAACAAGAAATCCCAAATGCAATCACGACAAACAAAATATGTTGCAATCGATTCAAATCCACAACGGCATCATAAGCGGTTGCCGAGAATAGATGTGTTGCAATCGCAACTACAATAGTAATTCCAAAAACCAGGACAGGGATATCCAAAGGAAGCAAAGAGTAAAGGCGACGAGGCTGAACCTGCCAGACCTTTCTTAGTACATAATCTACCAAAACCAAACAAACAGGCACCATCACAACAAGCGCTGGATGCGTGAGTTGAAAAAGAGGATTTCCTATGACCTGCAATGAATAAAGAATCAATGCGACCCTAAAATAAAAAGGCACTTGAGCAACTGGACGAATAATCGCCAAGACACTAGGCATTTGACTAATAAACAGACCTATTAACACCGCCCAAAAAGCAAAGCTAATATTCATATCCAGACTAAACTTATTCGCACTCAGAAAGCCTACCAATACAGATAAGACAAATAATGTAGCCACTCCTTGAGCCGCTTTTTTCAAGGAGACCTCACACGAAACAAAGCACGCCCCTAATCCCAAAGAGCAGACACTCCCAAAAAAGAACAACGACAAAAAGAGATTATAAGTCACCCGGTTTGTCTTGTTTACCAAGTCATCATAGTTAGATTTAATAGTTCGCCACTGGATCAAGCGAATCCCCATATCTCTATTTAAGCCCATGCGTTGAAATTCAAATCGCTTAGCCTCTGACTCCGCCTTTAATGCATGAACTCGTATCGCCATTTCAGTCCGCTGCGTGCTCCCAATACGCATCTGAATCTTCGATCGCTCCTGATCAGTCGGCGTATAGTAAAACGAATAGGACGGCGAAGTAGACCAATTACGGGGCAATTGCACCATTCGAGACAGATAACCCATTAAAGAGTTATGAGGAACGAGTCGCCCTTCGAGTCTTTTCTTCGCTTGGTAATAAGCCAATGTTGGCACGGGATACACCAGTTCATTTGCTATGGTGGATTGATCCTTAATTACCCCTTTTTTGTGACCAATAATATGTGGAATTGCCATGAGAACAACAACACTTATAATTAAGCCACTAACATAGACTCCCTTGATTTCCTTTGATAATTTCATCAAGTCTATTATCGATCATAAGAAGATCTTCTTTATGAGCGTTTGCATCCAAGGTTTAAACCCAGATTTAACAACAGATAAACTAGCAAACTTATAAATTTCAGATTGAGTAGGATAAGGGAATATTAAGCCCATAAACGACGTCACTTTTTGCTTATTCTGAATTGCCATTGCCGCCAAAGAGATCATCTCCCCTGCTTTTTCACCTACTAAAGTAGCGCCAATCAACCGTTTCTTTCGGTCAAATACACACTTCAAAAACCCATGCCGATCATCATCTGACTTGGCTCGATCCATTTGCTGAAGCGGAACCAACACATGATCATGATAGGTCCCCTTTTCCCGAGCACTTGGCTCAGTCTCTCCCACATGAGCAATTTCTGGCTTGGTAAATGTCACCCATGGCACGGTTCGGTAATCCACTTTCGCACCTAATTTAAATACCGTGTTTCGAATAACAATTCCGGCTTGGTATCCAGCCATATGAGTAAACTGATAAGGCCCTGTCACATCCCCACACGCATAAATATTAGACACATTGGTCTGAAGCTTAGCATTCGTGACAATCCTTCCACGATCAGTCTTCACACCAACGCCTTCTAAATTCAGACCTTGGGTGTTGGGACGACGTCCAAGTGCAACCAAAAGGGCATCCCCCTCAACGATTTGATTTTGACCATCTTTTGTCACAGTAACTTGAATCCCCCCCCCTTCTTGAGAGAGCGACTTAATCGGAGCATTAAGCACCAACTCAACCCCTTCTTTGGTAAGAACATCACGCATCAACGGCCCTACTTCCGGGTCGTCTTTCCCAAACAACTCAGAGGCCATATCCACCATCACAACCTCAGATCCCAAATGACGAAAACCCTGCCCTAACTCAATCCCAATCGGGCCCGTACCCAATACGATCAGTCTCTTGGGTAATGTTTTAAGCTTAAACACTGTCTTATTAGTCAAATACGAGACCTCACTCAATCCAGGAATAGGTGGAATCGACGCTTCTGCACCCGTAGACACCACAATATACTTCCCTGTAATTGTCTTATCACCAACCTTCACTGTATGGCGATCAACAAGCTGGCCATAATGACCATCCAACACATCCACACCCAATCCCTCATATCGGTCTTTGGAATCATGCGGTTCGATCTCGTCAATAATGGATTGAACACGGTCCATGACCTTTCCGAGATCCGTTTCAAACCCCGCGTTCATCAAGCCATAGTCACCTGCTTTTTGAATATCGGCCGCCAAATGGGCCGCCTTCAAAAAACTCTTACTCGGAACACAACCATAGTTAAGACAATCACCACCCATCTTATGCCCTTCAACCAATGCCACCTTGGCACCTAATCCGGCCGCACCAGAAGCAACCACTAAGCCGCCACTGCCAGCACCTATTACGATAATGTGATAATCATATTTCATCAGTATTCCCTAAAACCGTGCTAGTTCTAACGCCGCGTGTGCAGGAGAATCCATAGTTATATCTAAGGCATCAACCATACTAAAAACAACTTGCTTAAGCTTATCCGTATTGGCCATAAACACTTTAATCGCCTCTTCTGCTGTTACAGGAGGAAACTCACCATCAAACCCGGAATCATAATCCGTGATCAATGAGATATTCACAAACGCCATTTCCAGTTCTCTTGCCAAAATCACCTCTGGATATAGAGTCATATTAATGACCTCCCAACCCATTTGAGTAAACCACATACTCTCAGCCTTAGTAGAAAAACGAGGCCCTTGAATGACAACAGCTGTCCCCGTCTCGTGATGAGGTAAGTTATGCTGAGTCAAAGCATCAATCGCCAACGCCCTCATATTGGGACAAATCGGCTCTGCACCAGGCATATGAGTCACAGGCGCTTCATCATAAAACGTATCTCGGCGACCTGTTGTTCGATCCACAAACTGATCCACAACCACAAACTCTCCGGGTTTGATATTACGCTGCAAACTCCCCGCCGCAGCTGGCGAAATAATATACTTCACGCCAAGCTCTTTCATCGCCCACACATTGGCACGATAATTAATCATATGAGGTGGAAGTGCATGTGATTTCCCATGACGAGCGATAAACGCCAATCGTTTGCCTTTGTATGTGCCCAAAGCCACTTTATCAGATGGAAACCCATAAGGGGTATCCATGGCGATTTCTTCTACATCCTCTAGTAACGAATAAAAACCAGTCCCCCCAAAAATCCCTATATCTGCTTTTGACATATAACATCCTCCATTAGTTGATAACTTTTTGATTTTGAAAAATCAGTTCCACGATATTCCTCTACTACAGTCTTCAATGAATCTACCGTATCTACATCCGTTAACACTGGTAAAACATAGACTAATCTATTATTCGACACTAAACGCGAAAAGGTTTCATCATAAACAGAATCGACACTCCATTCCATATTTTGGAATACATCCTCCAAAAACCGGTTACGCCGAAACCCCAACAAATAATAGCCCCCATCATCTGCAGGCCCTATCACACTATCATTTATATCAAGAGCGTTAATCGCCTCGACAATCACATCAGTCGAAAGTTGAGGGGTGTCACTTCCAATCACAAGCACTTTTTCACACCCTCTCTCAAACTGCTCCTCAAAGGCCGCAAGTATTCTTTGGCCCAAATCTTCTTGAACTTGGGCGACTCCTTGTGGCCCGCCAAACGTACGCCGAAAGTCTTCAACACGATCCGCCTGCCCCACGTAAGGCACCACATCACAGGTCTCTATTGTTGGAATACTCACTATAAAATCTCTCAAAAACTGAGTATATAACGCAACCGCGCTCTGATCCCCTATCCCTTTAGCCAAACGCGTTTTGACCGCCCCAGGCTCAGGGTACTTAACAAACCAAATTAACGCAGGTAATTGATCAGCACTCATCGACGTAACTCCGCCACTGGAACACCCGAATAATATTGAATCTGTAACCAAAGGTGTCTGATCGTGACCTGAAGCCATCCGTTTTGAACCCAGCGTCGTGCAGAACTAAAAACCACTTGGCGAGATATCTCTATCGCCATACCTAAGCGGCGAATCCGCTGCATCATTAGCACATCTTCCATAATCGAAACTGAATCAAACCCACCCAGTTTATCGAAGGTCTCTTTTTGAAAAAACTGAGCCTGGTCACCAAAGGGAATCCGCGTTAATCGAGACCTAAAAGACGCCACACGAGCGAGCAGTCTGCCACGCCACCCACCATCGCTAAACCCTAAGTCAAAGGCACCTACGGATCGATAGCTCAAAATTCGACACACTTCCTCAGGCCACCCTTCTGGCAACCACGTATCAGCATGCAAAAAAAGAAGAACTTCTCCTTTTGCCAGCGCGGCGCCCCGGTTCATCTGAGTAGCTCTTCCAGGATCACTAAAAACATACTGGCCCGAAAAACTAGCCGAATCACTTATTGTCGGAGAGTCTTTATCCCCATCTACAACAATCAACTCCATCGTCTTGAAATCAATACCCTTAAATTGGGCTAAAAATGGATCTATCTGCTGTTCATGATAAACAGGAACGATAACAGAGATCATTTTTTTAACTTGTTATATGCAATTGGAATTAGCGAAAAACAACCCAACAGAACAAACGCGCCCAATACTTGAGGCGACGCAATATCACCTAATGACTGGATCGCAGATAACTGTCGTCCTGCATTCGCGTAAACAATGATTCCCGGGAGCATCCCTATCGCACTCGCCACAAAAAACAGTCCAACACGAAGGCGTGTTAAGCCCAATACCAAATTAATCAAAAAGAAAGGAAACAACGGCACCATACGAAGAAACAACACGTAGTTCATTGCATTCTTCTCAAGACCTTCATTGAAGGTTTTCAACGTTGCCGCATACTTAGATTCCAGTGACGCTCTCAAAATAAAGCGCGAGCTTAAAAAAGCCAACGTCGCCCCCATAGTCGCACCAACCACAATCAATACCGTAGCCAAAGCCACCCCAAATACAGCACCACCAGCCAAAGTTAATACCGTAGCCCCAGGAATTGAAAATCCTGCTACTGCAATATAGGCAACAACATACATCAACGCCAACATCACAGGATGCTCCGATTGAAACGCCAAAATATCCCCCATAGAAGATTTAAGTGCGGCTAGTGTTAAGACTTGATGAAGGTCAAAGTGAATAACCAAGCCCACAATAACGGCTAGAGCGACACCCAATATCAACTTCGACCTTTTCATTACTTCGTCGCCTTAGGCACAATATCATTTAAGCTCCAATCATATGGCAAGTACTCAATACGATACCTCGATATATCCCGATCATATGAGTTAGATAGAAAAGGGAGTACCCCACCATATTGCTCAAAATCTTCTGCAAACCATTTAAAAATCAACGATAACTTAACCGTTCTACGACGATGATTCACTACCATGCCCTTTTTAGGATTATCCAAAAATCGCTTTAATTGACTCTGAAGTTGGCGATTCAAATCTCTCGCACGATAAGCTTCATTCCTAAGGTCGGGGCACGATACAGAGGCACAAACAATCGCCACGTGAATCAAAGGCATCCCAATTGGTCTTAAAACCTTATGTTCTATATCACCTAAGGTATATATTTTACCCCCAATAGTAATGGCTTCCTTATCCCAAACCGGCGTCACGAATGTACTTATGTCCTTGATACTCTCCATGGGGTACCGCTCTTTAACAACCTTCACGGCAGCAATATTATACGCATTAATCCAGAATGCTAGCTTTTCCTTGGAGTACTTAAGCTGACTTGGATCATACGTAGTTAAGCCCTCCAAAACCTTAAAAAACCTAGGGTCCATCTTCACCTTTTTATAATCCAATAGGGTCATAGACACATCATTCTTTACCCCTCTACTAACATTATCTTTTAGAATCGCCGTCCAAATTTTCATAAATGCGGGGTCAGCAGCAAACGCTGAGGTACTAACCATCAATACCCCACATAAGACTAAGCTCATTAAATAACGCTTCATGATGTAGTCCCCTGACAAGAAGATCCCGCACCCGCCGTGCATCCGTAACAATGGTTCTGAAGCACAATCTCTCTATCATTTAATATTGCCGCATCATAATTATTTACATGTTGACTACGGCCCTTAACTGGACGCCCTAACATTTGATTAAAGTCACAATCATAAAGAAAGCCATCCCAGCTAATTGAAATCGTATTTCTACACATTACATTATCCACAGAAGCAGGATTAAATGCAGCAACAAGCTTCATCATATACGCTTCATAGTTACCTTCTAGACGTAACGCATCCAAATAGCGACTTATCGGCATATTGGTAATGCAGAACAAGTTATTAAAGACGACATCAAAATGGTCCTTCAGGTGTTTTTTATAAGCGATTTCCAATTGAGATTGCTCAGGAGGAAGATTGGCTCCCACCGGATTATGAACCAGATTAAGGTTCAAGCCAGTTCCCGCTTTTCCGTATCCCATTTCATTCAGCTTTTGCAATACTTCGATACTCTTCCGAAACACCTTGGTCCCACGCTGCTGATCCACGTTATCTTCCAAATAACAGGGTAACGAAGCAACAACCTCTACTTTATTCGATTCAAAAACCTCATAAAACTTAGCATATTTAGGAATCGTAAGAACCGTTAGGTTAGATCGAACGATCACTCTCCGATTCAACTTTGATACCTCTGTAATAAACCATTCCAAGCTGGGGTTCATCTCAGGAGCCCCACCCGTTAGGTCAACAGTTTGGACATCAGACTCAGCAATCAGTTTGAGACAGGTCTCAAACGTTTCACGACTCATGTTTTCTGTAAGTTTATCTGGACCCGCATCTACATGACAGTGACTGCATTGTAGATTGCAAAGCTTACCCACGTTCATCTGAAAAATGTCTACCTGACGAGACATTAATGGCAATTGCCCCATAGTCTTTAGTTGTGATGAAAAAGACTCAATCGAATTAGTAGTCGCTAATATCTCAAGCTGATCTTGTGCAGTAGTCATAATAGTTAATTCCAAGTCTCCATAAAAAGGTTACAATCCCCATTGTGAGAAGCCCTATATTATCACAATTACCGTTTAATATACGGACGTCCCGTCGACAAACGATCCTGCCAAGCCCTCGGTAGTAATCGAAACAAACAAATGATTGCATACAGACGCTTGGGAAACACATAAAACCGCTTCTTCTTCTTAATTGCCATATAAATCCGATCCACCCCACGTTCCAAGGGCATTAGAAACGGCATGGAAAACGCATTTCGATCTGTCATCGGCGTCTTAACAAACCCAGGGCAAATCGTTGTCACAAAGATTCCGTATTGAGCTGCATCCGGACGTAAGCTATCCAACAAAAGGGTCATCGCCGCCTTACTTGCCCCATAGGGACCACTTCCTGGCGAAGTAATAAACCCAGCCAAGCTACTGATACCTACGACCTGCCCCCGACAACGCGAGATCATTCCAGGCAAAACAGCAGCAATCGCTCCGACAACACCCATGAGGTTCACATTTATAATCTGAGCGACCTTCTCCGTAGAGTAGTCCCTAGCAAAGACAGAGTCCGCCATCCCAGCATTCGCGATCATAATATCGATCCCGTTACAGTCTTCTTCAAAGGACAAAATACTTTGCTTAACAAAATCGACATCTGTTACATCTCCCACATAAGATCGGGACTCACCACCTGACGCTGTAATTTCATCGCAAAGCGTCTTCAGTTCATCCGCACGTCGCGCCAAAACCCCAACAACATGACCGTCCACCGCATATCGCTTGGCCAATTCTCGCCCAAACCCACTCGACGCACCGGTTATGAATACTGACATGTTATTTACAGACCTTTTCGTAGGCCAACTTCAGACCTTTGCATAAGACAATTTCCCTTAAGAACGCATCATCTGTGTTCCAAAGCTCAGGCCAGTTGGGGTAAGTACTGCACTGCTTAGGGCGAGCCCCATACACTTGGCATTTATTATCTTCCGTCAAAAAACAATCTGGCCGAAACCCACGATCAGCGATCTTGAGCCACCCATGATCTTCTTTGACATATTTCTGACGAAACTCGATCCCCAGCATACCCAATTCCTTGGCCATCGCATCAATCTCTTGAGGTGTCACATGAACAACGCCCTCAATACGGCAACAGTTGCCAGTACCTTGGCACTGAAACGCTTTTAAAATATCCGCTTTATGATCTGCAATCGCCATGCAGGGATTATACTACAGTGCTTCTAGCGAACGCCTGTTGAAATTGAAAGATGCTCTCTTTCTGAAACGTAGCCGTCGATCGGTGTTCCGAACTACTACTAGAAACGGCACTCCCTTTTGACCCAGCGGCATTTCTCAAAGGATCGTTTGTGAACAACAACCCGGCAGCAGAGTCTATACCAGATGAAACCGCTCGAATTCGATAATTAGAATACCCGCTTGGGGACACCCCAAACACTGCCTGTATTGACTCCGTTACTCTTTGATCCGCAGTTACAGGCTTATGCCCTGAATGAGAATTAGGCTGTGTCTCTTGCACCTTCTGATTAACATCGAGACGAGTAACTTGAGATTGTTTCGCAATTGGGTTCGATACTGTCAGGTCCAACGCCTGTGTAACCGTCGTCCCCAATTGCTGAACTGCAGTAGGGCTAAACGGTTGATGTCTTAAACTAGCATCCATAACCATAGTCGGCTTAGACGTACTTTTAACTTCAGAACCTGACTGTAGGGGCCCCTTAACAGCGTTAACCGCCACCATTGGGTTCATCTGAGCAGACTGTTGTCCCGCCGCATGTTGCGCCGTTACGTTTGATCCAGTCTTACTCATTCCAACACCAGCCATAACATTCTCCTATTCTATAATTATACCCTTATACTTAATTATCGTCTAAATAGTATTAATAATTTCATTTATTATTTCAAAAACAACTCAATAACAGTTATAACCGTCTAAAAACAGCGGCTCAAGAGAACTTAACCCTAGGCCTCTTCAGGGGCATCCGACTCGAATGAATACCCAAGCACCAAGCTCTGCTGTGCACTTGTTAGGAGAACAGACCCAACAACCTGCTCACACAACACCTCATAGCCTAACGCTCTTAACCTAGACGCAAACGACCCCAGTTGATGACAAAGCAATTCAGAATCCGCCCCAAACGCCTCTTTTGCTAACGTGATATGGGACGCTATCTTTGTATTTGCCCGGGCGACTTGCATACTCAAATAGTCACAGACAACATCATTTATTACCCCCCCTACCTTTTCTTTATACTCATTTCGTTTAGAGTCTTGATTAGAAGCCGCTATTACGCCTCCCGAAACACCCACTTCTTCTAAAAGACGCGTAATGTCCTCAAGCGGAACACCAAGCTCACCAAACTTCGCAAGAATGCGGCCAGAAAAAAACACACTTCGCTTAGCAATCCGCGTAGCATCTCCATTACAAACGTCCTTGATCACCGAGAGCTGATTTTCAAGAAATGCATTCAAAACCTGAATGGCCCTCTCATGGCCATTTTCACCAAACTCATTCTCAAAATAAACATTAACAATGTTAGCCAACGTATCTTCAACACCTTTGTCGTATTCCTTTCGTCGGAATTTATAAAAGTTAGAAAGCTCTTTTGACGGAACACCGTCATATAAAGAGGCCAACTGCACCTGTCCTGGCGAACGCATCAAAGAATTAGTCGATTCTACTAAAGCACCCACATCCAACAAACTATCCATCAATGCTTGTTCTGAATTTACAGCGACCGCCTTGCCAGTATCATCCCATTTATCCAAATCAGAATTTTCATCACAAAACTGAATCAAACTCGCACACATTACAGTGTATTGCCCCAGCCCAAAAACGCGATTCACAAACCGCTCCACAACCCTAAATAACGGCTCTTCTACCCTAGACTTAATTTCCTTAAAATGCCCCGCATTGTATAACCCAAACAATCCATTGAGTTCTTTTGAAACACCTTGAATTTCTTGATCCGCTACCTCTGCCATTTTCAATCCAGAAAAGACCTGTGACGCCTCATGTATATCTTCATAGCCCAGATGTAGTATTGAAATGGCTAGACGAAGCGTTTGCCCAACTTCTGGACTCGAGGTATCCGCATCTAGCTTGGGCAGAATTATTTCTTGCGCATAAAACTTAGCCCCGGGCACGTCCGTATTAATATACTTCTCAAAATCAAGCCCATCCGCCGCTAGAAACCCGACAAACCCCTTTCTATCTTTTCCAAATTCCAAACAAACGTTCAAAAAGGCCCTAAAGTTGCCGATCAAACGAGAACAAGACATGGAGTCATTAAACAATGTCTGGTTAGAATACATACATAAATATTCCTCAAACTCTTTCCCTACACGAGCCCAAATAGGAGACAAGTCTCCTTCATCTCCTTTTCTAACTTCACCGGTCATAACACCTAATACATCAGAAATATACCTAGTCGCCTCATCATGATTCTTATCAGGTAGCCCAGCTAGTTTAGTGAGCAAACTCTCCAACGTAGCCTTAGGTTGGCCCGAAGGCCTAAACAGATGCCCCGGCAAAACCAACTTAAGCCCCTCGCTTGAGGGAGTCGCTGTAGAAACGCCGTTAACCATATGAACATTATGCGGCCGTGTGACATCTACCATAGGGACTATAGCACCATCAGCATCCTCTTTATCTGAGTCCGCACCCCCTAATTCAAAATCCTTGTCAGACTTCAAAAATTCAGAAATAGAATGCTCGTTTAAATCAGCACCTTTTGGTCTTGGTAGCGCACCTTTAACCATACCCTGTCGTATATGAATCATCTGTTCATCCATAAAGTCATCCAAGGCCTCAACCAATCAAACAGACAAAATTCAAGAGCTAGAACGCCTTATATTACAAAAAGACCAACTAATAAAATCAATCGAACATGCAATAGAAAAAGCAACCAAATCCGCTAAATCAGAAGATCAAAACCCCCGCATGATCCTCCTAAAAAAAATGTTGGAAATGACCATTTATTATCAAAACATCATAGTCGACACAACATACCAGGACCCCGCTAATCTACCGCCCTTAAAAAAAGGAACCCTGGCCCCCAAACACATACGAAGACAAATTAATTAAAAATTGATCGGCTCGCCAAATAGAAATGAGGCTACAGGTAAGAGAATACGCCTCTTACTTTTCCTTCTATTTGAAGCGCTTCAGGGTCTACAACAATGGGTGCGTATATTGTGTTCAAGGACAATAGTAGAACAGGCCCTTTATCTTCATATTGAAGCCGTTTAATCATGGACTCACCATTCACGGCACATATCACTACATCACCATTTTGAGCATGGTGCGTCTTGCGACAAAGGACATAGTCACCATCATGAATACGAGGCTCCATCGAATCCCCTTTGGCTTTCACAAAAAAAGCCTCCTCACTATTAAACCCCAACATCCGACTCCCAAAGGGAATACGGTCTACAGGGTTGCCATCTAACAACGTGCCATTCGGGCCACACTTCGCCAAACCATACATATTAAGATAAGCCACTTGTTTTTCGGCGCCACCACCCATCACCTGATAGTCACGGGGATTACTCGGGTTCCGCCTTAGGTAGCCTTTCTTTTCTAACTGCTGAACATGATGATGAACAACACTCGGCGATGAGATATCCAAGCGGTCTTGCAGCTCACGAATTGTAAGCGGCTCATCAATTGTATCTATTAAAACGGCTAGCAAAGATTGCTGAACATCACTTAGAGGTTTCATAACAGAAACAATCGTATCATAAGCCCTAAATATTACAAGAACGCATTGACCTGTTCTATGTTTTGTTCTACTATTCCAAAGGCGATTTAGAGAAGTGGGCAACCCACATTTTAGACTCAAACGCCATCTCAGAAGGAGGATAATTATGAACTGTTATATTGTTTCTTATGATGGGGAAAACCCAACTCATTACTATGCCATATTCAAAACCCTTAAAAAATGCCGCGCGATATCCAAACTCCATACCGGAATGTGGGTTATCCTTAGCAAAAACACATTAATGCAAATCCATGAACAACTAAAAAAAGTAGTTGGAAATGATGAATCCATTCTCATCTATCAGGTGGGGCGAAAATCATTGGACCATTGGCAGAACCATCCCGCAATAAAACAGGCGGCGACCAAGACCAATACCGAAAACCCAATGGTATACGGAAAAGTATGATGGCCTTACGACAATGGAAAAACAATATCCTAAAATTAAGTTATACGAATGCGATACCGCTTACCAGCCAACGTAAAGTTATAGCCAGCACATCGAAGCGCAATGCCATCACCATCCCAGCGACGTCCACCATACGGTCGGTCACCCCAAATAGGCGCCAAGTGCTTGGCCGCGTGAACTCGAATTTGATGCCGGCGTCCGGTAAAAATAAACACCGAGTACTCTGCTTCTGTACCATTCCCAGATCGACGAATAAAGAGCGAGTGCGCTGGTTTACCGGTCTCAGACTCAAAGGCCCGCTGCCCAAAGTCCAAACTTGTCTTAACCCGCTTATATTGAGGTAATCCAGGCTTGTCCCATATCGTTGCTACATACCATTTTTGAATCTTTCGATCTCGAGTTAAACGAAACAACCCTTTCTCAATCGCCTTATTCTTGGGGTACAAGACTAATCCAGACACCAACTTATCTAATCGAGTAATCGGCGGAGGCGAGTAGCCTTCGCCTAAATACTGTCCCACTCCATAGCTCAGATTGTTAAACAAACTAATATGAGTAGGTCCAACAACCACCCCGTTTGGCTTAAAAACCGCCAAAAGGTTGTCATCTTCGAATATCACCTGATCCTGAGTAATCGCATATCGAGCCCCAGGGGACTCATCCCAAAACACACGCAAGGCTTGCCCAGACTCAAGTTCAAACGAGGGATCCTGCATAAGTTTTTTCCCAAACCAAACACCACCATCTTCCAAGAGCTGTGCGGCATCCAACATCCCCGGAAGTAGATCCTGAAGACAGTCCAAAACAGACTGATTTTTAGCGGACAAAATATGAAGGGGGTTAGGTAATACCATATAAGATTATTGATACCTCGAAATAACGCCTAAGGACAAAACAACCAAGAGAATACCCACCATCCCGACAAGGTTAACCACCTCACCAAAGAATAACGTCCCACTAATATACATCAGCGGTATACTCACTAACATCATCATGGAAGACACACCTGCTGGCGCATACTTAAACCCTAGAGTGAAGCAAAGCTGTCCGCACAATCCCACAGACCCCATTACCAACAACAGTCCCAACTGAGTCATTGTTGGAGCGATACCTATCGCCACTGTTGGAATCCCCGTCAACACAGCTGCTACAGCATAGGTCGCAATCACAATCGAATACGTATCATTTGTTCGCCTGAGCTCTTTGAGTGTCAGGTAGACCCCCATGTTAAAAAACGATCCCAATAACGCATACCCTTCACCTATAGATATCTCCCAAAGGTTAGTCGGTTGAATCACAAAATATAGACCAACAAACGCCAATGGCACCGCCGCTATGGACCACTTATGAGGTCTTTCCTTAAATACAAAAGCAGCGGCGATAAACGCCCAAAGTGTAGAGCATTCAAATATCAATGTGGACTTCCCTACATCACCTAATCGAAACGCATTAAACAAGCAAAACATCGCTAACAATCCAAAGGTAATACGTGCCGCCAACACCCCCCACCTGTCTATCGAAAAAGACTTCCGCATAAGTATAAAGAACGGTATCAAATACAATGGCCCAGCAACAAAGCGAGCCATCATCACCATGGGAACTGGCACTACGCCGCTCAACACTTTTGCTAAGCTAAAACTCCCCATAAAAAACAAATTCGCCATGAGCAATATTAATGGACCTATATACTTGGATTGCATACGAACATTTAATCAGTAAGCACCCGTTTTAACCATACTTTTGCATTCTACACACTTATCCCATAGACTCTTCAAAGAAAAATGATGCCCATTTCTACCGAAATTATTTATTTAGATGCCACTGACTCTACAATGAATGTAGCCAAAGATATTTGGAAGTCTAGAGACGGCAAGATCAACACCCCTATTGTTGTCATTGCAAGGCAACAAGAAAATGGACGCGGTCGTATGGGAAAGAAGTGGGTTTCTACTGAAAAAGGCGGCCTGTATTATTCACTCCTAATCAAATCACCAAACTTTGGGTGGGATGACATCGAACGAATCCAGCTGGAGGTAGCGGCAATTACGAGCCAAGTCATTAATACCGTATCCGGGGTCCAAACGACTGTTAAACACCCTAATGACGTCATGTTAAATGGACTAAAAGTCGCAGGAATATTACTTGAATCATCCAGCAATGGCACCGCAAAAAAACCTGACTACGTCATCGTCGGGATCGGTATTAACCTCAATCAAAACACGTTTAACGGACCGCTAGAGACTATTGCCATTTCAATCAAACAAGTAACAAACAAATCAACTCTAGAAAAGACAATTACAGACCCTTTAACGCAAAAAATTACCGCCTTAATCTCACCCACTAATTGAGAACCGGCACGGCATCTGTGTATACTAAGTCTATGGGGTCCTTCAACAAATTTCGTTTTCTATTACTAATCGCAACCGTTGCCCTATTGCCTATAGGAACATTAGCGAATAATGAAAGTAAGCCCAACAATCTTCTCTCATTCCTAGAGCCTGAAGGATCGACTACTCACTGGGGATTTCATTTCGATATGGGTACCATTTCACTAAGTGACAGCGCCGACAGCCTCTATATAGGTGAGTTTGATACGGGCTGGGGAATTGGCGGACGCTATGCAGTCTTATTCCCCTTATCAGAAGGGATCAAATGGGGCGGCAACTTTAACTTCACCTGGAATACCATGGAAGGCGATGTCTACAGCTTGGACGCATTTAACCCTGGATTTGGCCCAATCCTAGAAGTAGAAGTCGGTACTAGCAAAGTCTTAGCCCACTTCAATTACAATATGGGCTGGGCAGATACAATACAGGAAGCCGAGAGTTGCTCTGACGTAATTTGTCCTAGCGGCAGTAACATCGTCAATATTAGGGGCTGGGAAATTGGTGTAGAAGCACTGATACCTGTAGACAACATGGTCGTTGGCCCTTACCTAGCAATTGGCTCCCAGTCTTTTATTGACTTCCCTTACAACGACCTCAACCAATTCACCTCAAGCTATGAGCTCAAAGGCATTAACATCGACACCACCTACACCCACATTGGTGTGACGGTAGAGCTATAACCACCTCCTGTCTGAAACTACCCTTCTAGTTTTCGGTGGGGCCTTCCTCTATTTTCACAAATCCAAATTGCTTCTTCGTGTCATCGACTTCAAACATATGCCTTATGGCTTCAAATACTACTTTAAATTGTTGATCATATTTTCGTTCTATTCGATCAATATTGTCACGCAAATCTTTATGATTATTTAACAATTCTCTAAGCTTCACAAAAGTTCGAATAATCTGAAGATTAACTTGAATAGCTCTTTTACTTTTTAGAACACTCGAAAGCATCGCAACACCTTGTTCAGAAAAGGCATATGGCATAGTTCCTCCAAAGTACTGCATCGAAGGGGTCACATTTTGTGACACCATACTTTCAGCCTCTGCTTTCGTTAACTGAAACATAAAGTCCCCAGGAAATCTTTCAATATTTCGCTTCACTTGCTGCCTTAAAGCCTTGGGTTTTGCCTGGTATAAGTCAGCCAGGTCTTTATCCAACATAACCCGTTTCCCCCGAACAATGTAAATTTGCGAAACAATCGTCTCTTCATCAAAAACAGCTAAAGTCATACATCAAGCTCCCCAACAGCAATTAATCTGTCAATTAAATAAGGTGCTTTTAGATTATAAACTAGGCCGCTTTTGTTCGCAACGTGGTATACGTTGCACTAGCAAAAATAACCAATCCCCCAAGCGCTGTGTACATATCCAGACCTTCCTGAAAAAACATCCAGCCAAAAATAGCTGAAAAGACTAACGTACTGAAGTCTATCGGCGTTAGCACAGTAAGCGGTGCTCGTTCAAAGGCTTCGAGTAAAACCAAGTGCGCCACCAATGTCATCAAGCCAATAAGCACCAATAATCCCCACTGACTCATTGAAGGAACGGTCCAATCAGGAAGTGCCCAAGTGGCGGATAAGAATATAAAACTCAATGACAGATAAAACACTAACCCACCGTGAGACTGTTTCCCAGACAAATGCTTAGACACAACCATTCCCCCAGCCCAGAACAATGCACATAAGAATGCCAACCAAATATGAGGATCAATCTCTCTTAACCCAGGTCGCGTTACGATCACCGAGCCTAACAATCCACCCACAATACCAACTATCCGTGGACCAGTGAGTCGATCTCCTAAGAATATAACACTCAATAATGCCGCAAAAATTGGCGCCGAAAATCCAACGGCATACAAATCAGCTAATGGAACGTATTCCAAAATAGACAACCATACGGATACGGCTGAAAAAAAGAATAGACTCCGCATCGCATACCACTTCCATAGATGTCTTGGCACAGCCAGCTCTTTTCGTATCCAGAGCCATGGAAGCAACACAGAGATAATCACACAGCTCCGCAACATAATGATCTGAGTAGCCGATAATCCGCCCTCAACCAATATCCGCGCAATCACGTCTGTTAGGGGCATCAAAAAGCAAAATAGGCCCATATATAAACAGCCAGCTAAGTATCTCATTGCCTCAGGATATCACATTCCCATTTTGACTTTGACACACCCATCGTTCCTACCTATAATATTGAAACTAATTTGATGGGGCGTAGCCAAGCGGCAAGGCATCGGGTTTTGGTCTCGTGATCGTTGGTTCGAATCCAGCCGCCCCAGCCAACTACTTTTTGAGCACAAAATTATAATTAGCCCTATGCTTTAAATATAGAGTTGAGCTCAAAACCAGTTCGAATCCAGCTACACTGAAAAAGTACTAAGCAGGGTCAGTTACAGGAATCTTCCAGCCTAATTTTTTCTCAATGGCAATAATAATTTCTCTAGCAATATCTTTGCCAGTAGCTTCTTCAATACCTTCTAAACCTGGAGACGAGTTAACTTCGAGCAAGAGAGGCCCCTTATTAGACCTAATAATATCAACCCCTGCAACATCAAGACCTAAGACTTTAGCTGACTTGATGGCCATTTTACGTTCTTCTGGTGTAATTTTTATACTCTTGGTCGAAGCGCCCTTATGAACATTTGCTCGAAACTCCCCTGGTTGAGCTTCTCTCATAATGCTCGCAATGATTTTGCCATTAACAACTAAGCATCTTATATCTTTACTAGACGCTTCTTTAATAAATTCTTGAACCAATAGATTCGCCTTAAGTGCTTTAAACGCATTAATAACACTTTCTGCAGCTTTTTTAGTTTCGGCCAAAACAACGCCTGTCCCTTGAGTTCCTTCCAAAAGCTTTATTATTAATGGCGCACCACCAACCATATCTATCAAATCATCTGTATCGATAGGAGAGTTTGCAAATCCTGTGGTTGGAATATCAAGTCCGTTTTTAAGTAAAAGCTGTAAACTAAACAATTTATCCCTAGATTGTGTTATCGCTTGAGAGGAGTTAAGCGTATAAACACCAATGCTTTCAAAGTGTCGCGTCAATGCTGCACCGTAAAACGTAATGCTAGGTCTAATCCTAGGGATAACAGCATCCAGCCCTACAATAACCTTTCCACCCCTGTTATGAATTTCTGGTTCAATAGCATCTAGTTTCATAAAGCATTGTTTAATATTAAGAAACTGCATGTCGTGGCCTCTTTCTTCACCCGCCGCCATAATTCTTTCATTACTGTATAAATCAGGGTTACTCGCCAGAACACCTATCTTTAATCCGGTAGCGGGTTTCTTTATTTTTACATACAGTTTTTCTATATCCTCGTTTGAAATATCCCCATCCATAAAACTTTCTGAAGGATCTACAAGAAACCTATCTTTCATAGCCTCTCGCCCCAAAAGCATACGATAACCCATTGCGTCACGGTTAGTCAGGGTTAGCTCAATTTCCCATCTGGAACCACCTAATGAGATCATCACCTTAATGACATATCTTTTTTCACTAATCCCCGAGGAACTTTTGACGTCTCGACGATCTATTACCTCAGCATCACAACGAACAATAGTCCTTCGATCGTCCTGCAAGGGATGAATCTCAAAATTAACCCAAAGAACTTTGTCTTTGCGATAGGTGTGAATATTGTAAGCATGAATAGCTGATGTTTTAGCCCCAGAGTCTATCCGAGCCTTAATAGCAGGCACCCCTAACTTAGTCAGCTTGCACCATTCTTCTGAACCAATAATTTTTTTCTGTTTTTTTGCCATAATATTCTCGTCCGCAGTATATCAAATGAGACTCAAACTGACATTACTTTAGTTCTAAGATCGTCCACTAGCCCCAGCCAAATATTTGTACCAAGCGAATATTATACTTAACATTTTCAAAGCATTTACACTCTAGAGTGTTCAACCCTCGCACGATGCTAGCAACCACATACCTGCATTTCCATCGGTCATGAACGGGTGCCCTTGTGGCACGCTTTCATAGATGGAAATCGGGGAGGTGGTCTCGGGGGTTATTTAAGAGTGAAATCCCCCTAGATTAATATCAACTTAAAATATCAAAGTCATCACATCGACCGCGCCATAAAATCAAATTGGTACCAAAAAGCCATAACGACATATGCACCAAGGCAAAAAAGCCCCGTAAAAATAACAATAATAGCAAAAAACATTCTTCTAGTTAATGTCATGTCAGATAAAAAACACTTGGAACCGGCCCCCAATAAAAAGCCAAGGCTTACAAACTGTAACATCGCTAATGGATACCCAAGAATTTGATTTGGAAAAAGGTCTGGGCCTGAAGGCCAAGTCACATGAAAAAAGGTTTCACCTATAAAATCAATGAAACAAATCAAAAATACGGATCCCCAGAAAATTATTATTGAAAGCAACAATAATTGTAAGAAGCTCGCCTTAATCCATAATTTAGAGAATCTATTCATACCAATCACTCATTCATGGTTGATATCACACATATATCAATCGAAGGAATTCCCCAAACACCACTCAAGTAGTCCTTATAAATTTTTAAATCAACTGGGTATTTATCCTTATATTCCGGAGTATTGTCAGTATACAAATTGAATCTCTCGTGCGCCCTAAGAACATCATCCCAATTATTAACCTTACAAGGTAGAACTTTATCTTGAATTGCACTTTTACGTTCATTGTTAACCCACAACTTAGTGCCCACTCCTGGGTGACAAACAAAACCATGCCTCTTCAATTCTTTTATATGTTTCTGTTTAAGTTCATCGCTCATTAATATTTCCTCCATATATTTTTGTCAAAACGAATTGCAATCATCATCTAGAAATTTTATGGGGTTAGAATCGCTGAAATTATAAAGACTCTCCCTTGCCATATTACCTGCATGTCTAGTGATCTCTTGCACACATTCATCAATGTCACATTTATATATATCAATTTTATATAACCCTTGCTTATAAGACACGCGCATTGCAATTTTATGGTCAGGACAATAAGGCCCCTCCATCTCCTTTATCAAAAGTTTACCGCTATCCAACCGCCTACAGGTAACCTTCCAATAACAGTCTTTCCATTTTTTGAAATATTCCGGGTTTTCTTCAATGCTTTTAGCATTAAATGTTTTGAAACAATATCTTGTAATTCCTGCTAGTAGCATCAGTAATACAAGTACCCAAACAGGAAAAGAAATTGAAAATGACAAAATCTTCAGAATTGACTTAATGACAATTACCGTTAAGTCTACATCCCAAGGAAGGACTAAAGGTTTCTTAAAAAAATAAAAATAAAAAACTCGTAACGCAAACATGAAAAATGCCCCAGAACTAATTACACGCTTACCATGGTTTTCAAACAACTTCTTTATTCGTTCCATTTTCATTTCAATTCTCCTTGAAAAATGCCACTCCCCATATGTAAAGCTGACAAGTCCAGTCTTCTGCAAAATATGATACAGCTGTCTTCACATAATTTCTATCGAGTTGCTATCTGCCCGAAACCCGCTCTTGCGACACCACTCTTCCATGCCCTGTTGAACGATTGATGCCAGTAGAATAGACTGAATTATATGACACAATTAATTGATTCTCTTCCTCAACATTCAAAAGTTTTATTACGTAAGTTGGTCTACAACTGGCTTCCGGGTATCGACATCTATATGCCGAGCTATGGCGACCTGAGTCCCATGGACCCTCGCAACGTTCCGGGAATAGAGCCTCTGGTTGAGTGGATCAAAGCAAACGACTTGCCACTTATTACTGCCATTATTGTCCTAAAAGCATCTGGAAAACCCAGCTCAGATTTTTTCAAGACCTTTTATACCGGAAAGCCAGGTCGAGAAAAGACGCTTTTTTGGAAAGACTCGGTAGAAGCTGTCCGCGCTTTTGATTGGACAACTATTATCGATAAACCCAAAAAGTTTGTCTTTGGCGAAGACTAATAACTATGATTTTAAAAATAATTCGACAACTATTAGGCCGATTAATTGTGTTTCTTAATTTTGCTTGCCCGCCACGCAGAAAAAAACGATCCCAAGCAGAGCAGGAAAAGGTCAACAAAGATACTCAAAAGTTAGCCTTGTATCAATTCTATTTGTGCCCATTTTGTATTCGGGTCCGACGGATGATGACTCGGTTAAATTTAGCAATCGAATGCCGTGACGTTAAATCAAATGAAAAACATCACGCCGATTTGATTGCGGGTGGCGGAAAACGAAAAGTGCCCTGCTTACGCATCGAAGACAATGGCAAGGTAACTTGGTTATACGAATCGGTAGCGATTAACAACTACTTAACTGAACGTTTTGGGTCCTAATTAGCTACTTAGAGCCAACTACAACGCCCCAATAGTTACCCAGGCACCACAACTCGATATAGAACATGCGGTGCTAAATGGTCTGTCCTTTTTAAGTTGGGGTGAAGAAAATCATCATCAAAGCTTCGAGTAAGCCCACATTTTTCCATTACTCTTATTGAAGCCTTATTCTGACGAGCCGTGAAAGAGACGATCTCCTGCAATCCTATCTCTGAGAAACCAAAGTCGATCACTACTAAGGCAGCTTCTGTAGCATAACCTTGGTTCCAGTGAGCCTTAACAAGCCTCCAGCCCACTTCTACTGCAGGAGCAAAATGTATCTCAAAGCCAACTTTATGTAGCCCAACAAACCCTATAAACTCAGCGGTCTCTTTTAGTACGCAAGCAAACAAGCAGTAGCCTTCTTGCCGATAGTTATCTTGCTCGCTCCTGATCATGCTCATTGTAGTCTGTTCATCTACGGTACTAGGAAAATACGTCATTACCTCAGGATCACTATTCATCAACGCAAACGCAGGCAAATCGTCATCCGTTAGACACCGGAGCATTAGTCGCTGTGTTTCAATAATTGGCTTCGGGGTCTTTTCCATATCGTACATTTTAACAGGTCACCGTTTACACCTTTCAACGACTTTATGAGCACAAAGTGATAAACTACCCCCATGAAAAAAGCGCTTAAATGTATTTTAGGGATAGTAGTGGTCTTAGGACTGAGCGTAAGTCTAATTCACACACATTCGCATGATGATACAAATCACCATTCATGTACTACTTGTGAGCATCAAAACACAATAGCATCAGGGAACAGTGCTTCAACATCATTTAAAGTTAACGCGACCGAGTCACCTTTCGATTCTAAAAAACCAACCTTAACAACTTATTTCTACTCCAAAAGCACAGCTTCTAGAGCCCCACCTAAGACATCTTAATTTTTTAAAAACAAATTATTAAAATAATCTTAGGAGATCATCATGAAAGCATTACTTTGCTTCTTTATGCTATTAACCTGTACGTTAAGTTTACAGGCACAACAAACGTCATCACTAAACCCAGATATTGGTGCTGTTGGAAACTTTAACCTAAATAAATCATCTGGAAATGAACTTAAATCAGACTTGGGTGAAATCGAATTAAACCTAAAAGCTGCCGTTGACCCACACTCAAACGCCATATTGACGATTGCATTTGGAGAAGAAGGAGCCGAAGTTGAAGAAGGGTATTTAAATATCACAGAGCTCCCCTTTGAACTCCAAGCAAAAGTTGGCCGAATGAGGCTTTCATTTAACCGAATAAACCAGTTTCACAAGGATGCTCTTCCGTTTAATGAACTGCCAACCTATCTCAGCCAACATTTTAGTGAAGCCGGCCTCATCAAAGATGGCGTCGAGATAAGCTACATTCTTCCAACTTCTATTTATTCAGAAATTAAATTTGGAGGGTATTCCGGTAATGTGGACACCAGTTTTTCTGACAAGCAGCTGCTCACAAGCATAAAATGGCGAAGTTTTTTTGACCTAGGAGCGAATGGGGGCATTGACTTTGGCGCCTCGTATTTAAGCGGGATAAATAATAACGGCACAACAGATAATCGCTATCAAACTAATATCACGGGGGTTGATCTAAGAGTCAAAAAAGGAATCGGTTTAAACAAATACCTAATCACGACGAATGAATGGTTATTTGGGCAACACGACACCGGTACAAACAAAACGACAACAACAGGCTCTTTTCATTATTTAGGTTTTATTTTGGATAAACAGTGGCAAGTAGGACTTGGGTTTAACCATAGTCAATCACCCACTAGTTTAGACACAACTAACAACCATTTCTACTCTGTTGTATACAAGTGGACAGAATTTCAGCATTACAAGTTTGAATACTCTAAAGATAATAACGAAAACCAAACAATTTTTGCTGGTTTAACCTATTTGATAGGGCCCCACAAAACCCATGAATTCTAAGAAGCATCAAATGAAATACCTAACAATTTTAATGGGCCTAGCAATTACGCTTCTTTGTTCGTCAGTCAATGCGGCAGAGAAAAACATACAGATTGTCACAACCATTACCGACCTCAAAGTTTTAGCTGAACGCATTGGAGGAAACCACGTTTCGGTGATCTCACTGACTCGAGGCAATCAAGACCCACATCATGTGCAGATCAAGCCCTCTGACATATTGAAGGTCAAAAAGGCGGACATCCTCATCATCAATGGCCTTGGGATCGATGATTGGATTAATCCTCTGATAAACAAAAGTAGAAACAATCGTATCCGATCAGGCACCCCGGGTTATATTAATGCCTCAACTGCGGTAAGCATTCTCGATATACCCAAGGGAAAAGTGGACCGATCAAGTGGCGATATTCACTTACATGGAAACCCACACTACAACCTCTCACCCACTGAAATGCGTAAGGTAGTACTGTTGATTTCTAAGAGATTGTCATCACAATACCCTTTATTGGCGAATGACTTTTCCCGGAATACTAAAGACTATTTAAATACTCTGGATCAAAAGATACTTACCTGGAAAAACCGCATGAAGCCTTTTTCAAAGACTCGTATCGTTACATTTCATAATGGATGGCAATATTTCTTTAAAGAGTTCGGCCTTGAGTCTGGGGGCTATATGGAGCCAAAGCCTGGGGTGAGCCCATCTCCCAAGCATATTAACACTCTCATCCAACGAATAAAGGAATCTCATACTTTACTTCTATTTAAGGAACCCTATTTCCCAGAATCCATTCCAAATAAGCTGGCTAGTCAGAGTAAAATCAAAGTATCCAATGTCCCATCCTATGTAGGAGGGGTTTCGTCTGTAAATTCATACATCGAGTTGATCGATTATATAACCAGTCAGTTTAATCCCGCAGAACAAAAGGAGAATTGATCATGATTTCACTCATGTTATTCCCTTTCATTGCTTGCTTAATCTTATCCGGCATCTATGTTTATTTTGGAACACACATAGTCAAACGTGAGCTTATATTTGTTGATCTAGCCCTTGCTCAGATTGCAGTACTCGGGAGCCTCGTCCCAAACTTATTTGGTTGGGAAAACGTATCTATCATTTCATACGGACTTAGCATTCTTTTTATTGGGTTAGGGTCCTGGGTATTTTCGTCAGTAGACTTAAAAAAATTTCATATTCATCAGGAGGCATTTATTGGGATTATTTATGTCATTTCAGCCGCATGCTCCATATTGATGGTTTCAAAGTCGACAGCCGAAGCAGAATCGATCAAGGAGATGCTTGTTGGCAACATCCTTTTTATTTCTGTAACTGAGGTTCTCATCTTAGGGGGACTGTGTACCTGCATCGGAGTCTTTCACTACTTATTTAGAAATAACTTCAATCAACTCACACTTTCTTACGGTACAAATCGCGGAGTTCCCCGGTCTAAAAAATGGGATTTCTTGTTTTATATTAGCTTTGGATTAGTTGTTACTTATTCTGTAAAAATGGCAGGAATTCTTTTAATATTTTCTTTTTTAATCATTCCTGCCATAGCGGCACAGATTTTTTGTAAGATATTTAACACTAGAGCCTCATCGTTACTAATCGCTTGGACCTTAAGCTTTTTAGGCAGCGTACTTGGCATCTATGTGTCTGCACAGTTTGACCTTCCAACAGGCGCATCCATCGTGACCACGCTTGGACTAGTTTTTTTTATCGTCCTAACTGTGGGGCAACTAACGTATACTCCGAAGGACTAATCGCGATCAAAACCCAGCCAAGATGAAACCAAGCACCCCCAAAGAAATTGCACTGAAAGCAAAACTAAAGTCATTAAACATTCTTGATAAAGACATCAAGGAAAGCTTTATCCACTCTGGAGGAAAAGGTGGGCAAAACGTAAACAAGGTGGCCACCTGTGTCCAACTTGTTCATGAGCCAACTGGCATCGTTATCAAATGCAGTCGCACCCGCCAACAAGGGCTCAACCGATACTGGGCTTATTTGATGTTGGCAGAAAAAATCGAAGCCCAATCTACCGCAAAAAAAGATGCTAAACGACACGTTTCAGAGAAGACACGCCGCACAAATCGAAAACGAAGCATGCGATCCAAACAACGCATGTTAGAAGACAAAAAACACCAGTCAGACAAAAAAGCCCAACGACGCGATTTTATCTAATAAACGCGTGATAAATCTCAAACGCGACAACCGCATCACAGGCGGCATAAGCAATTTGTCCTGGTGAAAGTATCTGCCGGGCCCAATTCGAGACTTTTGCGTTTTTTGATAACCGTTTCTTAAGAACGATTGCTGTCAGTGCTCTTAACCCAAAATTCTCAATATTCTTTTGCTTAGCAAGTTCTGCTAACTCAACAAAGTTATTTGCCGTAAATGGGTGTAGTTTTTGTAAGGCGCTGATGTCATCTCTAACAGCAACACCCGTTTTTACAATATTGGGATTAGCCAAAATATCGGCAAGCTCAACCATCATAGGGAATTTATTGAGCCTGAAAAGGTAAGCCTTTTTATTAGTGGCAAGCTGAAGCAGCGACACCGGGTAGCTTTCGCCTCTACTAAAAGAAGGTCTGGATTCTGAGTCAAAGCCCAAAACAGACTCCTTTTTCAAGTCGTCAATGGCACTCAACGCATCTTTTACTGATTCAATAAGCATAACGTCCCCATCAAATCTATATAGAGGCAGCTCATTGATTTCATCTTTTAAAATTGATCGTTGAAATGTCATTGTTATGTTAGCTCTATCCCATCGTCCGTAATAATAATTTTTTTCTGTTTATATAGTTTTCCAATAGCACGCTTAAACACCAGTTTGCTTATTTGAAACTCTTTTTTAATATCTTCGGGAGAACTTTTATCACTAAAGCTAGATTTCCCACCAGCGTCCTTAAGATGCTCAAGAATTTTGTCCGCAGTTGAAATAAGGTGCTTGCCTATATTCGGCTGCAACGACACATCTATTCGACCATCTTCTCTAACACATTTGATATAGGCTTTGAGAGTGTCGCCCTCTTCATACTTGGTATACACCTGATTGCGATAAACCAATCCGATATATTCATCATTAATCGACACAACAATCCCCAAGTCAGTAAACTCATATATCTGAGCAGCTACTTCTTGCCATGGCGCAAAAACGCCCGGCTCAACGGTTTCTTTCAAATACTCAGAATCATCGTCCATTTTTTTCCTTATTTTTCCGGTCTCTTTACCCTTAGTCTACCTATATTCCCAACGCTTAACCACACCAGACACTTTTTAAGTGTGATTAAAGATATAATTACATTATGACTGAAGAAAGCTTATTCACTATATATATTGATGGCGATGCGTTTCCGAATCCGCTTAAACGAATCCTATTGTCGGCCATTAATCGACTCGAACTAACCACCATTGCCATATCAAACAAGCCAATAACGATTGGACCATCCACACACATTCAGTATCTCATCGTGGGTGCAGGTGCGGACCAAGCGGATGACCGCATAGTCGAGTTAGTTTCTGAAGAAGACCTTGTTATTACGTCTGATATTCCATTAGCAGACCGGATAATAACCCAAAACGCATACGTTATCGATCATAGAGGTCATGTCTTAGATGACACCAATATAAAGGGGGCTCTAGCCATGCGTAACTTGATGCAATCGCTTCGTGATAGTGGCGAGACAACCAAAGGTCCTGACCCATTTGGGCCAAAAGACGTAGAGCGATTTGCCAATCAATTGAATCGTTTTTTAACGAAACGAATTAGACAGTAACAGGTCTTTTACTAATGACAACAACGCCAATCCATCGATAAGTTTATCGGACTTAGTAATCGAATGATTTTCCGAAAGGGTTTTCTTTTCATATTCTAAAAGACCTTTGAGATCCTTATTTTGAAGTGCTAATTTGTCTCTAACGATAGGCGGCGTTAATTCTAGCAAGTCAATATTATGTTGTTCACAAAAAAGATGAAGGATCGCCGTGTTCGCAAAACTCTCTTCATCTTTAATGGCCCCCTTATACTTTTGAGGTGATTGATACGCAAAACTATTAAAATCATAGTTACGTTTTATTTGGTTTAATTCATTTAATATTTGTTGATACTTTTGACCTCTAGTTTTAGCAAACTCTAAGGACACCTTCTCTTTTTTATCAATGAATAACCCTTTGTCAGTTATATTGCATTCCAAAAAATTAATTAATTCTTTTTCAAATCTAAACAAGATGATTTTCATATTACGTCCTTTTATTCATTACTCGGGTGAATGATAACATTATACAGATACTCTTAACCTACTTAACAACGACATAGCAGGATTGAACAAACCCAAACTCATACGCTTTCGATGAAACAAGTTGAAGACGAACATCCTTCTCGGTCTTCCTAAACAAAGGAATTCCACTGCCAATAACAAAAGGCACTGTGGTAATTATCATCTGATCAACTAGACAATCACTTAGAAATCGTTGAATCGTATTTCCACCATCTATATACAAATGCTTACCCCCTTCAGAATCTAATCTAGAGTACAACTCACTTGGCGACTCCGATGAATGCGAAACCGTTTCAGATATATTATCCGGAATCTTGAGCACCTTACGACTCAACACAATGACGCGCTTATCGGCATAAGGCCACTGACCAAACGATAGTACTTTTTCGTATGAGTTACGCCCCATTACCAATACATCAATTGAATCAAAAAATGCCTGATAGCCAGCATCTTCACCTTGAGGCACAAGCTTATTAGCCTCATCCAACCAATCCAGGCTACCGTCCTCTCTAGCGATGAAGCCGTCCAAGCTTGTTGCAATAAACACAGATACTTTTAACGACATAAACACTCCTCAAGACTAAAAGTTAAAATACTGACATCCCGGCACATCATCCAAAAAACCTGTAATTTCCTCTGCACTCCCTCTTTGCGTAACGGCAATAACAACCTTCTCATCTTTACGCGCATTCAAAGAGTCGTGGTGTTCCACAGAGATCCCGTAAATGGACTTACCGATTTTCTTAGTATTATTACTAACCCACTTAAATTCAACACCTTGAGCGACTAACTCTTTAGCCAAACTTTTACCTGATGGTCCTGTACCCCACAACACAATATCCTCTTTGCCATAAAACTTCAGAAAATACGCCACTTTTAACACGTAGAATTTTTGATCCTTACAATGTGCCATTGTCCGCGACACACGAGCAGGGTGATCTCGCCATAAATGGGTGATACGGTCGGAAGAAACCACCTTAAGCTTCTTCTCAATCATCTTGAACACTAAGTGATAATCTTCAGGATAATCTTCGTCTTGAAACGCATTAATCGACTCTAGGTCTGTTTTATAAGCCATCCAATTAGGAGATGCAATGACACATTCCTTAAATACATGTTTGGCATGGCTATTGGTCCGACATAACTCGTTAAGCCAATCCGCGTATTTAATAAAGCCCTCTGCAAGATTTCCCTCACTAAAATACGACACCAACCCCGTCGCAACATGACCTGGCCCATGGGTTAACAAAAGCTCTTTCAATGTTGCCAGTTTATGGTCCGGCATTAGGTCATCTGCATCATGACGAGTAACAAGGTCTCCTGATACCGCAGAATACGCCGTCTTTAAGGCATCTATAATGCCATGACCTTGATTTGCTAACAGGCTAACCCGAGAGTCCCGCTGCGCATATTTTTTTAGTAACTGAACCGACTCATCCTCAGAATGATCGTCCACTGCGATCAATTCAAAATCAGGTTCACTTTGAGATAAGATCGATTGAATTGTGTCATCAAGATGTTTCGCTTCGTTCTTGAAGCACATAACAATGGATATCTTCATAATGAGTATATTACTGCAGTAAAGACTGTTCGAACATCAGCCAGCCCCAGAAGCCCCTTCTATTCGGGGGTGATATAAATGGAAAAAAATAGGGTCATAACCTATAATTCGGAAACAGATAAGGAGACAAGAATACATGAGCGATACAAATAACATAAGTTCAGTTTTTGATTTTGAGGAAATGGGAATTTGTATTTCTACACCTCACAAAAAAATATTATTTCAAAATGATGCCTGCAAAGATATTTGTGGAGATCAACTTTCAAAAACTTGTCATTTGTGCGCAGATGTTTCTTTGAAAGAGACGAAGCATCACCTAGTTCCAATTACTTCCAAAGCAACCGCTTTGGTTGGCGAAAAACAATACATCGCCAAACAACTGTGTGATATCTATATTTACAAAGAAGAAAACAAAAAAGATCTCACAATCCTATATCCCGTAGACAAACTAATAAGTACTAACTACCACTACCTAAAAGAACAAAAATTCACTCCACGAGAAATAGAAATTGGCCTATTAATTCTGGAGAAAAAGACCAATCTTAATATTCAAGAAAAACTATTCATCACAAAAGCAACCTTAAAAACGCATCTCAATCACATGTATCAAAAATGCCCTTCATTGAAGTCTGTACGGTTAAACAAAAAGACCCCCTAGACTAAACATGGTGGTCGACTAACGACCATTCTTTGGTATCATAAGTGACTATGCTCTCCCTATTCTTCATTAACATTCTAATGGTTGCCTTGGTTGTAGGAATTCATTATGAATCATTACATTTCTTAACACGTAACCTAACTCGAATTAAGATCAAAAATCGATTAAAGCTTGTATTTGGTGTATTTGGCGCGCTAATAGCACATGCTATAGAGATTATTATCTACGGCGGTGCTTATTACTATATGCATCACGCCAACAAATGGGGACAATTACGCGGTAACTTTTCCGGAACTTTTGAAGACTGCATCTATTTTTCATATACCAGTTACACAACCGTTGGCTTTGGCGATATTGAAGCCTTGGGCCGAATCCGATTTTTATCTGGAATTGAATCATTAACCGGCATCGTCCTTATTACCTGGACTGCCTCTTTTCTATTCTTAGAAATGCAGCGACATTGGAAGATAAAGTAACCTTCCCAAACTAAACAAATCTACCTTTTCATCGATAAAGTCCTTACATAAGCAATTGATATTTACTTAAAAAAGGAACTAAAATGAAGCCGTTAGAGACTAAGCCATGGAGACCTATTGTGCGGGCGCTTTTATATGCGTTGGACTATTACTTGGAGGGTGTGGACTCGTCCTAAATGGATCAGATGGTCCCGCGGCCAAAGACTTCGGAAACGCATTAAGCTTAGACGGGGTAGATGATAATATTCTAATACCTAGCCTCCATGCAAACCTAACATATACTGTCTCCGCATGGGTCAACATAAATCATACTGATACGGACGAAGAGTACAGCACCCTCTTTGATTACGGAAACCTCCCAGCACTGGGTATCGATGCTAGCAATCCTAGTTCCTGGATCATTTATGATGATAACAATGAGCCAGATGGGGAAGCTTTGGTTGCCCCTGTAAATCATTCTGAACAGATCGACCAATGGGTTCATCTAACGTTTGTGTATGGCGAAACAGAGTTTAAGTTATATATAGACGGTATTGAAATACAATCGACAACAAATACGGCAGTAACACTTAACACTAGTGGTGGGCTCAGTATTGGGTCATTAATTGCCACAGGAGAATATGTGACAGGGTTGATCGATGACGTTGCTATTTGGAATGTCGCCAAGACACCTGCTGAAATACTCGCACTGAAAGACACCATGACGGGAACAGAAGATGGATTAGTGGCCTTTTATAATTTTGACTCCGACTCTGTAAGTGGAACTAGTGTGCAAAACATCGTTAGTCCGGGCACACATGACGGGACACTTACCAATGGCGCAACGACGATATTATCTACGCTTGAACGCTAACTAAAAAGTGACTCAGTCTAACCTTTTTCAGAAAGCAATGCCGTAGAACCAACAGATGGATGAAAGAATTTCGCTTTAATAGCCAGGTACTCAGGGTTGGCAAACAACGCCTCTTTTTGGGCCTTTGTCTCAAACTCAATAATAAACACACGATTTATGGGGCTATCACTTTCGGAAATTAAGACATCGCTGACTTTGAAATCATATCGGAACCTGCCACCATGGTCACGTAAAAGTGCGCTTATGCCCTTTCTATAGTCGGCATACATCACTTCATCCATTACTTGAATCCCAAAAGTTACTTCATACGCCACGCGAATCTCCTTAGATCTGTGGGCTTACTTGTTAAACTTCTCGTTATAATCAAGAATACTCTGCTCAAGAATCTGTATAGCTTCCTTACGCCCTTGAAAGTCTTCAACAACGACCGTCTTATTCTCAAGTTTTTTGTAATCTTCAAAAAAGCTACGTAACTCTCGAAGATGATGTTTGGGTAATTCAGATATATCCTGAATATGATTCACACTCATATCATGAGTCGCAACGGCAATGATTTTGTCATCTTTTTCATCGCCATCAAGCATCTGCATAACACCAATGATCTTTGCTTCAACAATACACATCGGGACGATCTCAATTTGAGAGATCACCAAGATATCTAGTGGATCGTCATCGTCACAATATGTTTTGGGGATAAACCCATAGTTAGCAGGGTAGTTAACAGACGAGTACAACACACGATCTAAAACCAACATACCGGAGTCTTTATCTAGTTCATATTTAGCCCTAGAATTTTTAGGGATTTCAATTATTGACCGAACATTATCGGGAGCGCCTTCGCCTATTTCAACGTCATGCCATGGATGAGAATTCATCGTATTTCCTTTTTAAATAATTTTCACGTTTATCAAATCAGGCATATAAGCTACCAAAAAAACAGCCATCTGTTAACCGGTCTCTCGATCAGTTATCCACTCGCGGTCGAATCAAAACTGAAGTGTAGGTACAAATAAACCCTAAAAACGAAACAACCCAACACAGCTGAGAACATAGAATCCAAGTGACATATTGTCCCGGAAGCAATAAAGGAAATAACACCCGAAAAATCAGCCCCAACACCAACATTGCAAATAACCACCCCACTATCATAGGAGGGCACTTAATGTTTCTGCCCGTATGTCCCCAAGAAACACGAGACATCATCCCAAGCGTAGACATCCCAATCGCTCCATATGCAAACGCATGTAAGGAAAGGTTCAATGAAACAAGTCCTAGTATTGCAAACCCCTTCAATACAAACCCTAATACAATATTGGCGTAGGCAATATACAACACCCACAATAGCGGTTTTTTCCATATCTTATGCGTGTACCACCCCAACAACCGCAGACTCAAAACAACGGCAATTGCCCCTGCAAACAACCCTGTGCTTAGGCCCATAGGATTCAATAACTCAGCAACAAAATAACCTATAAACAAAACTAGGCTTGCGATATTAATGAATGGCCACGTTTTTAAATCAACTTCCCCATCCACACCTTTTTGAATAAAAAATGGAATCACCCGGCCACCAATCATCACAATAAGCGCAACGATCAGGTATAACCCGGAATATAGTCCCAATCGAATACCATCCGGGACAACCCCAATAACCCCCAGGTAGAACACAATGTTACTTCCCATTAAAAAAAGAAGCTTAATAACAACCCCAAAGTTACGCCACTGCCTCGCCTTAATAATCGGTATCAGTAATGAGATGAGAAGTAATGCTACAAACAACGTATCTAATCCAACCGAAACAACCAAGTCGCCCCAACCGGAAACCATTATTACTCTAGAGATCAACCACGGCAGCATAAGTAAAAACAACGAGCCACCTTCAGGGGTACTATGACCAGTCCAATTACGTACAGCTGTCAGCAAAAAACCCGCAATTACAGCTACGGCATAACCAAATATCATCTCGTGGGCATGCCAATACATTGGCACCAAGTCGGTAGGCTTAATCGACCAAGAGAACACATAAATCCCCATCCATAATAAAATGGATACGACCGAATAGATACTCGCCCCTAAGAAAAAAGGGCGAAACCCTATTGAAAAAAGTGATCTTAGAATCTGACTCATCTTACAAAGAGTATAGTCTAAAACAGAATATCTTCTAAATAGTTGTGATCGTCCCATTATCAATTAAGAACTCTAAAGTCTCACCCGATTTCTTGTAGATAATATAACGCCCTTTGATGGTTCGAACTTGTGTTGTGTCATTAATATGAATTTTAATAACACCTTCAAACAAATAGTCTTCTTTTTTACCCTTCTTCTCTTCAGGTTCGGAGGTATCATCTAGAGACCAATTAACTTCTTTGGCCTCGCCAGACTCAACGATAAGCGTGGTTTGAATATTATCTTGTCGTGAATAATATTGTGTCCCTTCCACAGACACATCATCAAGAACTCCCCACCAAGGCCAATCATCATTCTTTTTCGAATTGTGAGAATAAACCGTTTTACTAGACCATCTATCCGCCCCGTCTGCAAAAGCATCCAAAACTGGGGTTTCGTCATAAGCCAAGGTTGAATCAATATCAAACAAGGCATACTGATACGCCACGGCTGTGGAATCGCCTTCTATCTCATCCCGTCTTTCAGAGTTGTCAGAAAAGCGCGTTCGATATTTTTTCCGATATGTCGTCGATGCGTCCCCATGATTATCAACGTAAGTATCATCTTGGTCATGATACCCAAAATCATCCCCAGCAAGGTCGAGAATATAGTATTGTTCTTCTAATTTCTCAACCCAAGGGTCATTTGGGAAAAACGAAGTCACATTTACCTCCCAGATCTCCTCCGGGCCAGACTTATCCTTATAGGTCCACTCGGATGTTAAATCAAACTCAGGGTAACCGGTAACAGAATAGGTAACATCCTTATCAAGAAGCCTACGCCCAACAGAATCCCAAACAGGTGCTGAAGCAGAGGTTTGAAACCCGCTCTTGTTGGCAGAAGCACTAGCAGTAACGCTCTCTGTACCAGGAGCCAACAGTCGATAAGACGACATGAGGCTAAATTGAAAGTCATTGATATCTGTTTCATCATCGACCTCATCAATAACCGCAGCACAGCCGGCTACACAAATAATTAATAAAAAATAGCTACACCATTTTTTTACAAAAAACTAAACATATTTAAAAATCACAAACTGGTAGGTTGTGACAACCCTGGCAACACATAGTCAGTAGTCTTAGTACTATCTGACAACTCGTGATCTATAGCTATAGAGGTCGTGCGACCTTCAGAATTCATAGCCATAAGCACTTTTTTCCATCGTGATTTCGAGTCTATACGATTAAACAAACTATCTTCCGACTGAGCTTTGAATGCCTTCGTCACACCCTTATGACCCGCACCCCCTCTGTCCGAATGATTCTGTTGTTCCTCATCAGCCAAATGTGCCGACTTCATCGCGGCAACACCCTCAGACACACTCGCTTGACCGCTCTGAGATTGTGTCCCTTCAAAATTAGCACTGGCATTTCTAGGATCAAAATTAGCAGCCCCGTCTCTTACGGATACATTACCACCATCTACAGCAGTTGAGATCGTACTAGCTGCCCCTGCCGTCCCAGCTGCAGCAACCATAGCTACTCCGTGAGAAAAATCATTTAAAACTTGATCTTGAAGAGATAATATCCCGGCTCTTGATTCCGCATGAGCCTCTTTTCCAAGAGCGGATAGCGTAGTCTGTGGAATATCACGAAACAAGTCATTGTGCCGATCTTCTGCTAACTGAACATGTGCCATCCCCCCAACAACCTTAGTCGCTGCAGTTGCCATCGAAACCCCACCAGAAACAAGCCCAATAACAACAATACTAGGAGGAAAAGCTGCTACGGCAGCACCAGCACCCAATGCCGAAATCCATCCCGCTGTATGCTTGAGCGTATCCAACCTCTCTTGAGCCACCGCCGCCTTATATAAGTTCCCTTTTACAGTTGCAACCCTTACCAACTTTGACTTAGCGTTCGCAAATAGCTTTTTAGCATGAGCATCTGCCAAAGATTTTTTTTCCTCTGGACTCATCTGCTTCATTTTTTTATCCGATACACTGCCCCCACTGTAATAATCAAAAAAGGCGTCGGACAACTTGGACTCCATTCGATCCCAATTAAACTCTTTTGTAAAAAGTTGCTTATGATCAACCGGTTGACCCAAGCTAACTACCCCATTCTCACTAAAAATAGTGTACAGTGCCTCGGACATAGCCCTTCCTCTAGCCTGACCACCCAGCGGTGGAAGGCCTGCAAAGTCCGTATGATCAACACGCCCCTCAACCCGCTTTCCCCATTGCCCTATATCCGCCACGTCATTCCAACAACGCCCCAACGCTTCGGAGAGATCCCCATCTTTTTTATGTGTATCGATAAACTCTAGTCCACCACCAATAGGGCCTGATACCCACTTCAATGTTTGACCCAACTTCTCTAATGTCCCTTCACCAACACCCAAAGAAAAATCAGTCACCTTTCTTAACATACTCTTACTTTCATTTTCTGTTGAGTTGTCACCATCAACTACAGATGTCGGCGACGCAGCACGAGCGGCACCTCTATCCAAAATAGCCATCATACTCTTTAGTGGGGATCCTATAGGGCTCAAAACCCCATTCCCCACATCAAAAACAGCTTTTCTAGCCCATTCCCTATTCGTTTTAGCTTTAACCCCATATTTATCTTCCAATGATGTCTGTTTCGTTTTGGACGAATGCACCGTATTACTAACTCGCATAGCTGAGGTTAAAACCGACTTATTAGATGAGTCATTCAAAAAGGTAACCGCTTCATCTAAATTTCGAAATGAGGGAATAACATCAGATGATGCATTAAGATCATCTCGCTGCGACAAAATATCTGTATGAGCCCCTCTAAGCAAACCCTCCTCAACATTAAACGCTTGGTGCAAGGTAGCATGTTTAGATAATGCCTTGGCCGAAGACTCTAATGGTTTTGGAATCGAAAAAGAGTCGCCAAAAGCACTTTCCGCCCCTTTCCGGTGCGGCATCTCAATTGCCTCTGTGAGCGTCCGGACCAAAGAAGAACTTTCCTTCAAAACTTCTTTTTCCGCTATCTCAGTCAGCTGATCATCTGTAGCCCGCGAATATTCTGGGTGAAGTTTAAGCTCAATCTTTTTTTCTCGAACCGCCGCCTCATCCAGCTTAGGCAAAAAAACCTTAGCGCTACCAGGATTCGACTTTAGAGCAATTGCCACGATACGATGATCTTTTAACTCATGAAGCGATTGCCTTACCGATTGAACTACCCCTTTTTGATCGCCCTCCGTCACAAACTGAAGACCTCCCGAGTCAAAATCAGGTACAAATCCATCAATATCACTATTGGAAATTGTCGCATTCAATTTGAGTTGCCCATCGGGGAGTCTATGAGCCATTCCAGAATCTACTAACTGATCTCCCAAAGCAACAAATTGATCCGGCAACAACCGTTCCCCACCTTTATTCGAGGACACAGGCAGGCTTCTTTCCGTAACCATTCCATAAGCAGCCTCCCTCAATAATTGCGTTTTTTCTCTATTCACTGACTTGTTATCGGACATCGTTGGAGGCGCTTCATTTCCATCAAAAAAAGAACCACTAACGGAAGTAAACTTATCATTCGCCCCCATATACTTAGCCGCACAAAACTCTCTGCTATGCTGAACGGCTTCATACGTCTCAAAAAAATCATTTACACTCTGATCAGGGTTGCCCACAATCTGCTTCAACTCTTTCATCGTATTCTTAACAACCCTATTGAGCTCAACCCTTAGTTCTTTTAGCTCAGGTTTCGACGCCGTACCGCTTTGATCCAAACGATCAATCTGATCAGACATATCTTGGACCTTGGATTTAAACTCATCGAAAGAGACCTCACCCTTAGACACCTCTTCTGAAAGTGCTTTTAATCCTTCTTTTGTAGACGTCACCTTTGGATCACCCTTCGTAGTCTCAGGTGCCATTTTTGATGAACTCCTCATCAGACTAGTTGCCCCATCCATCATTTTGTTGGCTAACGCATTCAACCCTACGGATACGGATTTCAAAAAGCTTGGCTTAACGCTTATTGGCCCTGGGTCGCTCTTAGACACATTCGAGGACCTTACTGGCTGGCCGGATCTCAATCCTGGATCAAAGCTTTGCATTAAGAGGCTCCACTATTAGACCTAACGACACCGTGACCTTCCAATATAAGTGTAGAAATATGCTTAATCTCTACCCAAAAGTCATAGTGATTGTCTTTATCTTGAAGACCATCGTTAAGTTGCAACAAATTCTTTGTTAGATCATAAACAAACTTTTTTTTGGGACACCCAGGCTCCCGTTTTTCAAGAACAATACAGTCAGGGCTTAAATCAAGACCAAACTGAAACGGAGCTGTTTCTTTTGAAACAATTGTCACGGCCCCATTATTACCGCTTAAAACGGTCATCAATTCATCTATTTTTTCTTGATCTAATGCAGACATAATTTTCCTCAAAATGAGCGACCTTTAATATACCTAAGGATTTATGCCCATAAATGAGAAAAATTAAACATATTTCACGGAACAAAAAAAGGGTGTTATCCCGTTCAGTTTTATCCGAGCTTTTTTATATTACCTGACAGTTAAGCTAGTTTTTCTTTTAACTCTCTTATCATCGTCATATCTTGATGTATTTCGTCGATATCATCCTGAGACACATGAGGGGGACGAAAGGTCGTTTTCGTCATCATCGCCTGAAAACTATGAAACATTGAAGCACTCTCATCCGTTGATTGCATAAACGGACTATCTTGAGCATCCAATATGGCAAGGTCTAAGTCTGAATGATCACCGGAATCAGAATCGGCATTCATGCCTTGAAGGTTAACCCCAATTTGTGAAATAACTTGCATTAGAAAAGCCAAAACATCTTTTGGCTCTTTCGGTTCTTTATCTTCCATTTTATCCAAACGATCCTGGATACGAGCGATTATTTTTTCTATCAAGGTAGAATATTTATCTTTTTCTTCTACAGTTAAATCCGATTCATTAAGTTGCGTTTGCAAGGCCGTCATATGCTCTAGTCGCATCGTTAGAATCGCACTTCTACCATCTAGACCGCCTTTTTTCATTTCACCATGAAATAGCTCGCCAAACATATCATTATTAACTTGTGAGCCTGCACTAACACCCGATACGCTTTGTATTTCCATCATACTTGCCGTTATATTCATATCCATTTTAATACTCCTAAATTGTTAAATTAATGCCCCGCTTATATACAGTATCGATAATTCTCAACAAATTCTTGCATCCGAATTTATTTCAAAAACGAACACTACTCAGTCTTTCATGAGCGACACGTATAACGTTTCAACCTTTTTTCGTGCCCAGGGTGTCCGTCTAAGAAACTTCAAACTTGATTTTACTGACGGGTCATTTGTAAAACACCTTATATCAATCCGTTGCCCTAACGTATCCCAACCCAGGCGATCTACAAGGCTAGTTACAACCATTTCTAACGTTACGCCTTGCATGGGATTATTATTCATCTGGCACATCAAGCAACAACACTTGAGCCTCAGTAACAGCCGTCAAAGTAAGTTCTTTTAAGTCCACAATTTCAACCCCGTCCCCTTTTTCAATACGTTCGCCATCTACTTCTAGGGCGCCATCTACAACCAAGAGGTAAGCTTGATTAACGATTTGATGAATAATAGTAGTCCCTTTAGATAACGATCCCGCATAAATAAACGCATCTTGATGAATCGTTAGTGGCGCACTGCCTTCACCAGACACTAGTAAACTCAACTTGTCCGTCACCATACCTTTGGGAAAAGAATGAGCCTTCCAAGTTGGTGTTACACCCGTAACATTTGGCTCTATCCAGATCTGATAAAGCGTCGTCGCCTCACCTTCTTTATTAAACTCTGAATGAAACACGCCCGACCCGGCACTCATAACCTGGACATCTCCCGCAGCCGTCCGCCCTTCATTCCCCTGACTATCTTTATGAGTAATGGCACCGGTTTTGACATAGGTAATAATTTCCATATTCCTATGAGGATGCGTATCAAATCCCATACCCGCCGCTATCACATCATCATTAATCACACGGATAGCCCCAAACCCCATACGATCCGGATCATAGTAACTAGCAAAACTAAAATGATGCCTCGCCTTCAACCATCCGTGGTTGGCAAACCCCAAATCATTGAATTTAATTACTTTGATCAATACGTTAGTCCCTTCGTCTTCCAATTGGCATTTTTAAATATTGTGATCCATTATCTTCTTCATCAGGAAGAATTCCAGCATCAATATTAACCTGCAAGCTTTGAAGCAACAAACGAGGCGCCTTTAAGGCTCTATCACGACCATCTCTATTTTTCACAAACGATTCTTTCGAAATTGTACCGTTCAGTTGAGGGTTAAGTCTCTTTTGCTGGCCTATTGTTGACTCATACTGAACTTCCCTTCCTCCAGGCAAATAGTCATGACCAACAAATACCCGTGTTTGATCAGGTAGTGTATATAACCGTTCTGTAACAGAGTCATACATCTGTTCCGAACTTCCTCCGGGAAAGTCACATCGACCGGTTCCATAGTCATGCATAAACAATACATCTCCTGTAAATACTACTTCATCATTTATAAGATACGATACACATGCAGGGGTATGCCCTGGAGTATTCAAGACCTTAATTGATAACGACCCTGCCGTTAACACTTCAGAATCCTTAAGGAGCACATCAAATTGCACCCCGTTTTCATTAAACTCTTTAAAGTTAAACACATGCTTAAAGGTTTTTTGAACATCCTTAATTTTTGCACCAATTGAAATCTTAGCTTCCGGATACTCAGCTTTAACAAACTGAGCACCCGACAAATGATCTGCATGGGCATGTGTCTCAAACACATAATACAAGTTCAATTCATTTGTCTTCAAAAAACTTACTGCGTTATCCACCGACTCAGTAAAGTATTTCGATGCTGCCGGATCATAATTCAATACAGGATCAATCATTACCGCATCCTTAGTTACATCATCATAAACAACATACGTTAATGTTGCCGTATCTTTATCAAAAAAAGTTTTTATAGTAACCATCATAGTCCTCCTAGAGTAATTCCTTCACAACAATAAGTAACCCCATTCCAAAAACAAAGTAAGCAAACCCTTTACGCAATACCAAGACAGGCATTTTTTTATTCAGTACTGTCCCCAAAAGAACACCTATCATCGTAATGCTTACAAATACACTTAAAAAATACCAATCAAACTGAGACCCCTCAGACAAATCGCCAACAAAACCGGCTAACGACTTCAATGAAATGATAACCAACGAGGTCGCAATCGCTTTCCTCAGTGGCACATTTGCCAAAAGCATTAAGGCGGGAACAATCATAAATCCACCACCCGCACCTACAAACCCTGTAATGACTCCCACCAAAAACCCTTCTAGGGCAATCCAATAAAGTTTGTTTTTGGAAATACTCGCCTGGGAATCCTTATTAGCATCTTCTTCTTTTGCCTTGAACATAAAAACTGAAATCACTAAAACCAAAACTGCAAAAAAGAGCATGATTACTTGATCCTTAGTAACACCAAGTGAGAAAACTGACATATTATCAGGTAAAACTGGCAACAAATATTTTCGAGAAACCAAAACGCCTATCATAGATGGAATCGCAAAAAGCAGAGCAATTCTAAAATCAATAAGCCGTTCTCGGTAGTATTTAACTGACCCTACCAAGCTCGTAATACCTACAACCAATAATGAATATCCTGTAGCAATAGCTGCTGGCAGCCCGAAAAAGTATACGAGAATTGGGACCGTCAAAATAGATCCGCCGCCACCTAACAAGCCCAAAACCATCCCCATTACGACGGCTAAAAAGTACCCTAACGTTTCCATTATTTATTCCAAGGCATTATTGCCAAAACCTTTGTCATATAGCAGTTTCCACTCAACCCTGCATATAGAAGTCCTGCACCTACTCCACCTGAAAGCCAAATTAGGTTCGGGTTCACATAGACACTCGAAATAACACCCGTCAAAATAAGCGTCCCAGCAATTGCCATCACCTGTTGCATAATCGGCATAGACCATTTCTTGGTACGCACTACAGGTAATTCTTGTTTGATCCAAGCTTGAATCCCACCCTCAACATTCACAAGATTAGTAAGTCCGTGCAATGCCAAATCCTCACAGACCATTTGGCTTCGAGTACCACTGTTACACGAAATATAAACCTCACCCCCCGACTTAAGGTCATCTAAATTGGCCATAATCTCTTCAATAGGAATATTGATTGCATGCTCAATACGTACCGATTTATTCTCTGCTGGAGTACGAACATCAACAAGTTTAAGAGAAGAATCCTTCCCTATCCTTTCAAAAAGATCTTTTACTGTAATTGTTTGCATAACATCATCTCCTTAATCTACACAAATACTATACCCCCTATGGTATATAATGTAAACACGCAATTGCATCAAAAAAGAAATTTCTATACTATAGGGGGTATAATATAAGCGGAGCAAAAACATGACCACCGAAAAGTTAACATTCCGGCTAAACAGAGCCATTGGCCAAATCGAAGCCATCAAAAAACAAATTGATTCTACAGAAGACGATGATTGTCTTAAAGTGCTTCAACAATTAAAAGCCAGTATTAATGCCTTGAAGAAATTTGGTGAAGCTTATATGTCAGAACATCTGGAAACTTGCATTCAAAATGGACGATCATCAAAAGAAATGGAGAATAACTTGAAATCTGTTATTTCAGGGGCTTTCTCTCTTTAAAAACCAGCCATTCAAACGGCATTATTGGCACTTTATCAAACCACACTGTAGTATGGCCCCGCCATGACAAATGTCTGTATTCACTGTCGCACCCCTGTGCAGCCCACAAGTAAATTAGAAAAAGAACTATTCTGTTGTTTGGGGTGCAGAACCGTCTACACCATCATCAACAAAAGCAACCTAGGGCAGTACTACGATCTCAAGGAATCCAGCACATTCTTCAAGCCCGCAGCACCGATCAAAACAAGCAGCAACGCCTTTGAGTATTTAGATCAAGAGATCTCGATCACCAAATTCAGCGCTAATACTCCTAACACCATGAGCTTTTACTTAGAAGGCATCCATTGTATTGCCTGTCTCTGGCTTATAGAACAGTTAGGAACGCTAGTTGAGGGAGTTGTTTCTTCTCGGCTAAATATAGGATCTTCACATGTCATTATCACAAAAACACCTGACGGCTCTTTCTCAGAAATTGCCAAAACGTTAAACAAACTAGGCTACACCCCCCATCCAATCGATCAGACGGGCGAAACCACTATCCAAAAAAAAGACCATCGCAAATCACTCATTCGACTAGGCATCGCAGCAGCCTGCACCTCCAACATAATGATTTTTTCTCTGGCCTTGTACTTTGGTGTAGATGGCACACTAGAAACAGTCTTCCGATGGGGGTCAGCCCTTCTTTTAGTACCCATTATCAGTTATACAAACATTCCGTTCTATAAAGGGGTCAAAAGCGCATTCTTCACCAAAAAAATAGGCATCGATGTCCCCGTCGTTATTTCCATTGGGTTGGGATCTATTTTGAGTTACATCAACTTAATTACCAATAGCCCCCACATTTACTTTGATTCCATCTCAACATTTTCTTTTTTATTATTATCCACCCGACATTTCTTCAAGTATGCGACCCAAAAACTGGATCATGATCGCTTACTACAAGCCTCATTAATCCCTGTCGAAGCCACCCAGATCACGACCAAAAACACTCTCGTCAAAGTACTTAGTGACGCTCTCCAAAAAAACGATCTTATTACTATCCAATCCAATGAGGTCATTGCCGCAGATGGTGTACTTCATAACTGTGACGCTCGCATCGATGCGCATGTCATTACGGGTGAGTCTCTACCCATTAAGTTCAAATCAGGAACACAAGTATTTGCAGGAATGAAAAACATCGGCGATCAAATTCAAATCAAAGTGACACATGCAGGAAAAAACTCTCGAATCGGTACTCTGATCCACCAAATCACCCATCAAGAAAAACCGCATCTCGTCCAACTTGCAGACACTGTGTCCAAATGGTTTTTGGTCATCACACTTATCATTGGGGCGACGCTACTCGGCTGGGACTGGGTTCACCTTCATACTCTCGCTGAAGGGTTTAATAGAAGTTTGGCACTCATTATTTTGGCCTGCCCATGCGCACTATCCCTAGCCACCCCTCTCTCCTATGCCTTGAGTGTTAAAAAAGCCGCCGAAAATGGAATCTGCCTCAAAAACCCCAACATCCTAGAAACCCTCCGCCAAATAGACACCATCATATTTGATAAGACAGGCACACTAACCAGTGGGCAATTAACCGTTTTGGACTGGAACATCCTGAACAACTCACCTCCCATGTATGATGTCGCCTATTCACTTGAGAAAGACGCACGGCACCCGATTGGAAAGGCTATCATTAGACACTTAAAGACAACATTCCAAGCCGAGGGGCTGCCAATGACCAATCTCCAAGAGACACCAGGTGTTGGCGTAAAAGGAAACCTAAACGGAGACGCCTTCGAAATAAAAAGTTATATCTGTAATTCCAAGCAAACTCAGAAATCACCAATCACGAGTGTAGGTCTATTCAAAAACGACCAATGCCTAGTCCAAATTACACTTGGCGACTCTATTCTCAACAGCTCATACCCCACCATTCAACAACTCAAAAAAGCTCAGTTCACTACAATACTTCTTTCCGGAGACCAAACCGTCACAACCCAAACCGTCGCAACCGAACTAGGGATCGATGAGTATTATGCCAATCAATCCCCTCAACAAAAAAACACCTTTATCAAAGCCCATCCAACAGCACTTATGATCGGAGATGGGGCGAATGATTCAGAAGCGCTAATGAATGCCACCGCGTCTGTCGCAGTTCAAGGCAGCTTGGAAATTAGCCTCATTGCAGCAGATACCTACTTCACAGTTCCCGGAGGCAACAAACTAATAGCCCTTATCACATTAGCAAAACAAACCCGTAACCTAGTCAGACTCAATTTTGGGATATCATTAACTTATAATATTATTGGAATCGGCTTAGTCATAGGTGGGTATATATCCCCTCTGTTCGCCGCAATATTAATGCCTCTTAGCTCTCTTAGCGTGCTACTAAACACAATTCTCCAACAACAAAAATTAATCCTATGAATATTGTATTTTTCTTAATCCCTTTATCACTAATCCTAGCCTCAATATTCGTTATAGGGTTTGTATATTCGGTTAAATCCGGTCAGTATGATGACATGGACACCCCAGCTTACCGGGTTCTCTTAGACGACGAAAAAGAGCCACTTACAGGCACGGAATCAACCCCAAAGGTTGATTGACATTTGCCCCCCTAAAAAATACGCTTATCTATGAGTTTATTTTTGCAATAAAGGACAATTAAATGACAAATGATACAAACACACCTGTTATCGATCGATTTTCGTTTGATAACGGCATCGTAAAAGCGTTCCTTTTGGCAACTATTGTGTGGGGAGCAGTGGCCTTACTACTTGGTGTTGTCATCGCGTCTCAACTAGCCCATTGGAAACTCAACTTTGGAATCTCTTGGCTAACATTTGGCCGACTCCGACCACTTCATACCAACGCCGCTATTTTTGCATTCTGTGGCAACGCAATATTTGCAGGGATTTATCACTCCAGTCAGCGACTTCTCAAAACAAGAATGTTCTCCGACACTCTGAGTAAAATTCATTTTTGGGGCTGGCAATTAATCATTGTTGCCGCCGCGATCACATTACCCCTAGGCATGACCTCAGGCAAAGAATACGCAGAACTAGAATGGCCAATCGATATCCTAATTGCCGTTGTTTGGCTCGTATTTGCATTCAACTACTTCGCAACGATTAAAGTCCGTAGAGAACGCCATTTATATGTCGCAATCTGGTTCTATATTGCCACTATTGTTACGATTACTATCCTTCACGTAGTCAACTCACTCGCTATTCCTGTCTCATTATTTAAAAGCTACTCTCTTTTTGCAGGCGCTCAAGATGCATTGGTTCAATGGTGGTACGGTCACAACGCCGTCGCATTTTTCTTAACGACCCCATTCTTAGGGTTGATGTATTACTACCTGCCAAAAGCCATCAAGCAACCGATTTACAGTTATCGTCTTTCTATTATTCACTTTTGGTCGCTTGTATTTATTTATATCTGGGCCGGGCCACACCATCTTCTCTACTCCGTTCTACCTGAATGGGCACAAACCGTAGGTGTCGTATTTAGTATCACCCTTCTCGCACCCAGTTGGGGAGGAATGATCAATGGTCTACTTACAATGCGAGGCGCTTGGAGCAGAGTTCGAAAAGAGCCTATTCTTAAGTTCTTTGTAGCCGCACTTACCCTTTATGGAATGGCCACATTTGAAGGCCCCTTACTCTCTATCAAATCCGTCAATTCATTAGCCCACTTCACCGATTGGATCGTCGGACATGTTCATTCAGGAGCACTCGGATGGAACGGGTTTATGATTTTTGCGTTGCTCTATTACACCGTCCCTAAGGTCTGGAAAACTAAACTTTATAGCGACAAACTTGCGACGACTCATTTTTGGGTAGCTACTGTAGGAATCGTTCTGTATGTCTTATCTATGTGGGCATCCGGTGTGACACAAGGACTTATGTGGCAAGCCGTAGAAGGTGGCCGTCTAGTTTATCCTGATTTTGTAGAGACCGTTACCAAAATAATTCCGCTTTATTACGTTCGTGCATTTGGTGGACTGCTCTACTTTGTTGGCTATATCGTAATGATCTACAACCTTACCAAAACTATCATCTCCGCACCCAAAAACGTAGAAGAAGATATCATCACAGCCCCTCGCTTAGACACCAATACGTTGGATGCCGGCAAAGAGTCCGGACACCGATGGGTAGAAGGCGTTGCCAGCACATTCACAACACTGGTGATTGTCGCCGTTCTGGCAGGGTCTGTTATTGAGATTTTACCCGCTATTACAGCTCATACGTACATGAAACCTATCCCTGAAAAAACACCTTACTCATCTCTAGAGTTGGTCGGTAGAGACATCTACATCCGTGAAGGATGCTACAACTGTCACTCACAGCAAGTTCGGCCACTTAAAAACGAAGTGCTTCGCTATGGGACAAAGTCCGTCCCAGAAGAATACATCTATGATCATCCGTTCCAGTGGGGATCTAAACGTACGGGCCCCGATGTTTCTCGTGTTGGCGGGAAGTACCCTGACCTTTGGCACTATCGCCATATGATCGATCCACGATCAATGGTCCCTCAATCTATCATGCCTAGTTACCCCTGGTTAACCAAAGGCCGCGTTAACTTCGCTGAACTACCCAAAAAACTTAAGGTAATGCGACTAATGGGCGTCCCCTATTCGGATGACGAAATCAAAAATGCAGCTCAAGATGCTAGGCGCCAAGCAAAATCCATCGTGATGACGATGAATCTTGCCTCCCCACCAAAAAAACTAGAAGAGAGAGACATTATTGCGCTAATCGCATACCTTCAAAAACTACATTTGAAAAAGGATATCTAATGAAATCAGAAGTACTTCAACAGTTCCCTCATATCCAACTAACAGGGTTTGCAATGCTTTTATTCTTAGGAAGCTTCATAGCAGTTGCGATACAAACATTTAAGCGATCTGCGCGACCAACCTTTCAACGTATCTCCGAACTTCCTCTGGAGGACAACTAATGAGCACTAACGACCAACCTCAAGATGACAAACTTCTAGATCACAACTATGACGGCATCCAAGAATTAGATAATCCATTACCTAAATGGTGGGTTAACCTATTCTATATCACCGGAATTTTTAGTGTCTTCTATTTCGGATACTACGTATTCGGAACAGGCCCCTCACTAGAAGAAGAGTTTCAAGCCAGCATGAAACAAGATCAAGAAACACAGCAAACAGCTACGCCTTCTGCGATAACATTTACCCACTCTGATGACAGCATCACAAACGGAAAAAAACTATTCGTCAGTAAATGTGCGGCTTGCCACAAAGCATCCGGTGGCGGTCTCGTGGGACCAAACCTAACTGATAACTACTGGATCACCGGAAAAGGTACGGACCAGGATATCTTTAACGTTATCTCTGAGGGCGTCCCTGCAAAAGGAATGATCGCTTGGAAAGACTTAGTCAAAGCGAATGAGATCGCGGACCTCGTTGTTTACATTCAATCTATAAAAGGATCTAACCCTGCAGACGGGTTACCGCCCAATGGAAATTTAGTTGAATGATACTCCCAATCCATTCCAACTACCCGAAAATCGCTTAGCATCAACGGAAGCCTCCGGTAAGCGACACTACATTTACCCAGCCAGAGTCAAAGGCCCCATCCACAACTTCCGTTGGGTACTACACCTTGGCTTCATTCTATTTTTTTTAATACTCCCCTGGATTAAGATTAATAACCAACAAGTCCTATTACTTGATATCGTGCACAGACGATTTTCGATCTTCGGCTTAACATTCTGGGCGCACGAAGCCCCCATTCTATTCTTGGTCTTTGCTGGATTCATACTTGGCATTGGACTACTTACCGCGCTCTATGGACGTGTTTGGTGTGGATGGGCCTGTCCTCAAACAGTCTTCGTCGAGACTCTGTTTCGCCGTATCGAAAACTGGATTGAAGGCGCTGGCATCTCTCAACGACGATTTAACAAACGTGCCTTATCCATAAACAAAGTACTCAGAAAGGGATTCAAATGGATCATTTTCTTAGTGGTGTCCTTGATGATCACTCACAGTTTTTTAGCTTATTTCATTGGGTCTGACCGATTACTACAGATTATCCAACGCCCCCCTTCTCAGAATTTCACTGCATTTACAGTCATCCTTTTTTCTACTGCGATCATCCTTTTTGATTTTGGATGGTTCAGGGAACAATTCTGCATCATTGCTTGCCCCTATGGAAGACTCCAATCCGTCATGATGAATGAGGATAGCAAGCTCATCCTTTATGACAGCAACAGAGGAGAACCACGAAACAAAAATCCTTCCAGCAACCCAGGCTCTGGGGATTGCATCGACTGCTTCCGCTGCGTGGCTGTTTGTCCAACAGGGATAGACATTCGTAGAGGGGTTCAAATGGAATGCATCATGTGCACAGCTTGTGTTGATGCATGCAATACCGTCATGAAAAAAACAAATAAACCTAAAGGATTAATCTCATATCAATCCGAAAACACACTCTTGAACAACAAAAAAAACACCGATCGAAGTCGAGCACTTATCTATAGCGGATTAATACTCATCATTGCCTTAGCACTAACCTATTTGGTCCAAACACGAAACATGGTCCCGGTTCACGTAAAGCGGTTAGCCAACCCACCTTATACAACAACCGCCAGCCACTGGGTTCGCAACCAATTCAATTTAACAGTTCGTAACCAACAGTTTAATGATATCTACGTCGAATTCAGCCTGCCACAAGAATTACGTCATTCAGCCAATCTAATTATCCCTAACCAGACCCTTCGTATCAAATCGGGAACAAGTCGTGTTTATAGTGTCTTCATAGAGTTTAATCCAGACCTATTAAACATCGGACAACAAATTATCACCCTAACCAAAAACGTGCATCATCAAAACACCTCTTATTCCGAACCACAGGAGATCACATTAATTGGACCACGCTAATCATATTAATATGATTGTCCCATCTGCTATCCTAACCGCAAGCCTATTAGGCAGCTGGCACTGTGTGGGTATGTGCGGCGGATTAATATTAACCGCTACTCGGTCGCCTTTATCGATTGCGGTATACCACGTGTCTCGTCTCTTCGGATACCTCCTAGTTGGAACCATTTCGGGGTTCGTAGGGTCCTATTTATTCCCACAAACACCATCGATACTACCTCTCATTGCAACAGTATTAATCTCTGCTTATTTTATTTATTTGGGCATCCACTTATTAATGGGAAGATCCAGCGCGGTTCATTTCAACAACCCCATTGTTAATGCTATTTTCTCCAAAGTGTTAAATAGAAACCCAGATCACCTATCCCATCGGCACGCCGCCCTAGTTGGGTTTGGATCCACGTTTCTACCTTGCGGTTGGCTATATGGATTCGTTTTAGGGGCCATTCAAGTTAAAGACCCATTGATAGGCGCCGGAATCCTAGGCATCTTCTGGCTAGGCACCTTACCGGCCCTTCTACTCTCCCCTATTCTCATCAAGAAGGTCCTACAACCCATTCACCGGTATTTACCCAAACTAAGCGGCATAATTCTGCTCCTAGCGGGAATCGCTAGCCTAGGACTCCACCTACTTAATACACACCACTACCCCCCCCCATCATCTATTACCCAGTGGTGGAATTAGCCGCCACTTTTCGTGGATGCGGCGTCCCATTTTCAACATAATATTTAAGTTCTTCCGCAATGTCGCTAGCAACTTTTCCAAACTTCTTTTTGATAACAGGCGTTAGTAACGTTCCTAACAAACCGTTGGGTTCCATCTGAAACTCCAAAACAAGCTTGGATTGGATGTCACCAATAGGCTCGAGAGCCCAGATTCCTACTGCGGTTTTTACAATCGACGGAATCCCTTTTGAGATATGATAAGAAAATCGATGATTTGTGGCATCAAAGGAGTCTAATTCCTGAATAGTCTCGCCTCTACCCGTTAATGTGACTCGGCTAGAATACGCCAAACCCTCAAACTTCTGCGTGCCCCCAGGCTTGGAGTCCTGAAAGTTACTAGACCACAAATGAACATCTGCAAATTGAGTCCCCATCACGTTCCAAACTGACTCGATATCCTTATTAATTACAAGTTCTTTTATAACGTTCATAATAGCTCCTCTTCATTTCACCAAAGTTATATTCCAACCATTATCTCAAGTTTTTATAATTCTGAAAAACCAAATCAATGTTATTATTAAGTTATCTACAAACCCTACCTGAGGAGCGCTATTATGACCAAACAAAAATGGATTTACAGAATAACTACAGGACTATTAAGTCTTCAAATGATCATGGCCGCCTCGTTCTATGTCATTCAAAATGACATGGTATCCGCTGTATTTGGAACACTTGGATTCCCAACATTTATAATCTACCCGTTGGCATTAGCCAAAGTCCTAGGGATTATCGCCATTCTCACTAAAAAATCCGATCGATTAAAAGAGTGGGCCTATGCTGGATTCTTCTTCAACTTCTTACTCGCCGCTAGTGCTCACATCGCGATTGGTGACGGCGAACATAACGGAGCACTTGTAGCTCTTGCCTGCCTAATTGCCTCATATCTTACGGATACTACACGCAAAAAAATAAGCTATTAAGACACTAGATCAAAAGACTGATCAACAACCGCTCTTATCTCAATCAAACTAGCCTCATTAGCAACACTAAAATGAGAGACGTCGCATGTCGTGTCGTTAAGGATCTTTTTCACTGCAATCTCACACCGTTTACCATTTAATGTTAGTGGGATGTCGGTCACTTCTAATATATACGCAGGAACATGGCGAGGACTCAAAGCAGATCGAACATGTCGCTTAATCGACTTGGCTTGATCTAGGTCCAGTTCACACCCCGTTGCCATAACAACAAAGACCACAATTTCCTCATCATCCGGAAGACGTCGCCCCGCGATAATACAGTCTTTGATTTGAGGTAATGACGCCAACGCTTCATAGAGCTCGGCCGTCCCAATTCGAACACCACCTGGATTGAGTGTTGCGTCCGAGCGACCCAACATTTTGACACTGCCATCCACTTCAATCTGGATGTAATCCCCATGATGCCAAATCCCTTTGAACCGATCAAAGTAACTCCCGCGATATCGATCTCCATTGGGATCATTCCAAAACGAAACAGGCATCGATGGAAACGGCTTGGTACACACCAATTCCCCTTGTTCGCCAATCACAGGCGTCCCACTATCTGTATAAGCCTCTACTGCCATCCCTAATCCCCTAGCTTGCAAGAACCCTCTACGAACCGGCAAAGTAGCGACCCCACCTACAAAACACGACACAATGTCTGTTCCGCCAGAAATAGAGGCAATATGAAGATCCTTCTTGAGATCCGTCATTAAGTAATCAAAGTGACAGTCCAACAACGGTGATCCGGTAGAAAGCACCATTGATAACGATTCTAAGGACAACATTGATTTGGGAGAGACACCCTTCTCTTGAGAAGCGGCAATAAACTTGGCACTTGTCCCGAAGTGAGTAATCGACAAGTCATCAATCAACTGCCAACACGTCATCTCGTTTGGATAAAAGGGGCTGCCCTCATACAACACAATCGCAACCCCACTAGCCAAGCCTGTTACCAACCAGTTCCACATCATCCACCCACAAGTGGTGAAGTAAAAAAGGCGATCATTGGGCTTCAGGTCACAATGCAGACGATGCTCTTTCAGATGCTGGATCAAAGTCCCACCATGTCCATGGACTATGGCCTTGGGCTTCCCTGTTGTCCCAGACGAATACAATATATATAGAGGATGATTAAAAGGGACGGGTTCAAAGCTCAAGTCGTCCGAAACAGCCTTTAACTGCATCGTATCTTGAATAGGAACATCTAGATTAGGAAAGGCCACATCCTCTTGATACGAATGGATCAAAACATGGTCTACCGTCGGTAAGTTCGGAATCAAAGCCTCCCACTTAGCGGACAGATCTATTAGCTTCCCGTTATAACGATAGCCATTCACAACAAATATAAGTTTGGGTTCAATTTGAGTGAACCGCTCAAGGATACTGGTTAATCCAAAATCAGGGGAACACGAACTCCAAATACAACCCAGTGAAGCCGCTGCCAAGAAGCAAAAAATAGCCTCCGGAATATTGGCCGTAACCGCCGCTATCCGATCCCCTTTCTTTAGACCAATCTTCTTGAAATAGTCTTGATACTTAAGCACTTCTTCCGCTAACTGTTGGTAGGTATAAGCCTGATCAACACCCGCTTCATCTTTAAATAGAATCGCAGTCTTTTCGTCCCGATCTTGCAAACAGTTCTCAGCGTAGTTAAGCGTCGCCCCTTCAAAAAACTGACTCCCCATCATCTCGGGTGTTTCAGTTAGCACATTTTGGTAGGGGGCATGAGAAATCAATCCCGAAAACGACCAGAACGTTTCCCAAAACTGAGCCGGGGACTCAACAGACCATTGATAGAGGTCTTGGTACGTTTCAAACGATTGATCAAAGTCTTGGTTCACAAGATTCATAAACGCTTTTAGCGTCGTCTTATCAATCTGATCGATACTCGGTTCCCACAGGATATCTGTCATATCCTATAGTATACAAAAAACTTGAGTATCAGTATCCCCCTTAACCCAAAGCCCCCACCTCAGAAATCCGCTTAGCCAACACACTCGCCTTAGCATCAATGTACGTTAAGAACTTGTCTTTTATAGTCGGAATAACAGACTTTTGAACGGAATCCTTCGCTAACAACGCAGTACTCCAATCGGAACACTTAGGGAATGATTCTAAATAGTTAGTCCCCATGGCATCACTAAGGAACACTAGTCTCATGAAGAAAGGTGCAAAAGCCGCATCCACTAACATGAACTCTGTGCCATTAAAAAATGGCCCGTCTCCCAATTGATCTTCAAGCTTCTGTAAGTTAGCGATTAGCTTTTCGAACTTTTCATCATGAGACGCCTCATCTTGAGCCAACGACCACATGAACATATCCATATTTAGTTGGGAAGAAAACTCGATCCAAGATCTATTCTGAGCCTTCTTAAGGGGATCCTGAGGATGGAGCGACGGCGGCGTCACTTCATCCAAGTGCTCATTGATTACGGCAGATTCAAACACAACCTCATCCTCGATGCGTAAAACCGGAACCTTCCCAAACGGAGAGATTTTAAGGAACCAATCAGGCTTATTGGCCAAGTCGATATATGTGATATCGAAATCCTGACCTTTTTCCAATAAGGTAATCACAGATCACTGAACAAAGGGACAAATATCAAAACTAATAAGTTCAGGCTTATTTGACATGTTTCGCTCCTATTTTTTCGGATAACCATTTGGAACAACGTGCCTTACGAACAGCCCATTTTCCCAATGACGTATCTAACATCAAATACAACGGCGGCATTAAGAACAACGTCACAACAGAAGCAAAAATTAAGCCCCAGGCAATCGCCATGATCATCGGTACTAAGAACGCATTATCTCCACCAAATCCATACGCCGTTGGAAATAACCCCGCCGCAGTAGTTAGTGTCGTTAAGGCAATCGGTCGTAATCGTTTAGACGCTGACTCAGCAAGGCCTTCAATCGACACACCACCTTTTTCTTTGGAGTAGTTCATGAACATGATCATAATCAATGAGTTGTTCACAACAATTCCCATCAAGCCAATCAATCCAATAATCGCCACGAACCCAAACGCCATGTTATGCAAGAAGAAGGCAAAGATTATCCCCGTGAATGTAAAAGGAATACTCGCCATCACTAAGAATGGTTGAAGGAATGAATTGAACAGAATCACCAAGATAAAGTAGATCCCTAACAAGGCCAATAATAAGGCTTGAAATAAGCTCGCCATCGCTTCTTGGGTATCTTTCTCTTCTCCACCAAAAATCAGACGGATATCCGGATTGGCATCAATTCGCTCTGAGAACTCCTTTACAATCGCCTTTGTTACCTTTGCCGAGGTGTTGACCTTAGTATTATCCAAGTCTCCATAAATCGTCACTGAGCGATCCCCGTCATAGTGATTGATCATCAAAATATTATCCGTAATCTTAGTCGTAATAAGCTGTCCCAAAGGAATCAGTTTGCCACTCCCACTCGCCACAGTAATACGTTTCAATGTAGAAAGCTTCGTCTTATGTCCTTCATTGAGGCTCACACGGTAATCGAGATCTTCTCCGTTATGTCGAATACTAGTCACTAGAGTTCCATCAAATGCCGTCCGAACCGTTTGTGCAGCAACAACCGGATTAACACCCAATCGTGCCATTAATCCGTAGTCAAAGTTGATTTCCAACTGCTGCTTACCTTCGCCTTCATTAGTAACCACATTCTGAGCGCCCGGTTGATTCTTAACAAACGCAACCAACTCCGTCAGAAACTGTTCTCTTATTTCATCGTTATTACTTACCAAAGACGCCGTAATGGCTCGCCCAACTGGTGGTCCATCTTGAACTACATCAATCTCAATCGTCTTGAATCCAGGCACTGACATCGCCTTCTCACGAATATCCGCCATAATAGTCTTTGCACTTCGATTACGCTTACTAATAGGCGTAAGGTGAATCAGAATATTACCTACACCGCTATGATTAAGTTGAGAGCCAAAACTCGCAATAACAGGAGCCTTTTCACCAGTAGTAGTCACAAAAGAAAAGATCTCGCCTTTGGGGTGGGCCTTAAGAATCGCCTCAAATTGCTTAGCTCTTTCCGCTGTTTCTCCCAGAGAAGTCCCTCTAGCAGTTTCATATTTAATAATCCCATACAATCCATCTGACGAATCAAATAGGATAAAGTCCATTGAGGTCGCCAAAAGAATTATCGAGAAAATAAAGGTCGCAATAAATATCAATAAGGTTTTGACCTTATTCTTAAGCGTCCAAACAACCCCTGTGTAGTAGTATTTTTCTAAGGCCTTAAAAGGACGAAACCGTCGTTCTTTGCCTTTTTGAACCTTAACGCTCGCCATGTGGCTCGGTAGAATAAAAAGACTTTCAAACAATGACCCTATCAGTATAAGACTCACAACGACAGGCATATAGAACATAAACTTGCCCATCACACCGGTCATTGCCATCAATGGTGAGAACGCAACGATAGTCGTCAAAACAGTCGCAATCACAGGCATCATGACTTCTTTTGTCCCAACAATAGCGGCTTCTTTGCCTGACATGCCCTGCTCACGGTATCGGAAGATATTCTCTGCAACCACAATCGCATCATCAACCAACATACCCAGAACAATAATGATTCCCATCATAGTAATAAAGTTGATCGTCCCACCCAATTGAGGCAACACTAAGAATGCCATCAATACTGAGATCGGAATACCCATCGCCGTCCAAAAGGCCACCCGGATATTTAGAAAAAAGATCAACATAATCAACACCAACGTTAAGCCCAACAACGCATTTTTCTTGACCATACTTAATAGATTTCTAGATTCAACAGAGTAATCAACGATTAACTTAGCCTCAACCCCCTCAGGCAGCTTTTCTACAAATGATTTTAGAATTGCTTTGCATGCATCAGACGTCTCTAGCACATCCGATTTAGGCTTCTTTTGAACAAGAATCTTAATCGCATCATTACCATTCATCCGGATAACTTGATCTACAGGCTCATAACTATTAATCACGTTTGCCATATCCTTAATACGGACACTATTTCCTTCAAATCCAGATCTAATAATTACAGCACCAACATCCATTGGCTGCTCAAACTCAGACATAACCACGATTTTCTTCTCGTTATTTTGGGTCTTCAAGTCGCCCCCAGGAATACGAACATTATGGTTCTGAATAGCCACAACTAAATCATTAAGTGATAGGTAGTGTTTATCCAATAAGTCCTGATCAGCCTCAATTTTCACTTCTTGTTTGAGATACCCTACCTTAGTAATGGTCCCAACCAATCGCTCTGCTCTAAACAACTTTTCAAGTGTCTGCGCATACTGACGCCTAACTGAATACGGCGCATCACCAGTAATCGCAATCTCCATAACCGGAATACGATCACTATCAACAGCCTTAACTAAAGGTGCGTTCAATATCTCAATCGGAAAATCATCAATTTGATCGACAGCCTTTTGAATATCAGACTCGACTTGGTCATAATCCGCGGAGTCTTCCATCAAAATGCTAATCAAAGAAAGGTTCTCAAGCGATGCAGAGTTCAGAGTTTTGATCCCACTAACACCCTTTAATTCTTCTTCGATTTTAGTCGTAATTTTGAGTTCTACATCTTCTGGAGAAGCTCCAGGATAAGTCGTCGTAATATTAATCGCCCCAAAATCAACAGTCGGGTAACCACTATTCTGGATATTGTTCATACTGATTGCACCTGATATCAGAATAAATACCAGAATCAGGTTGACCACTTTGGGTCTATCTATAAAAAATTTAACAAGGTTATCTAACATAATCTTCCTTTAATAGTGTTTTGATATAAGGGATATAATCGTCATTAATGACAGCTAAGTCATTTTCTAGGTGAAGCTTACGAAACCGAATCTCTTCTAACTGAAGCTGAGCCGACAAAGCTTTGTCCTGCGTATCTAATACAACATAGAGGGACGCCGTTCGTCCCTGCCGATGTTTAGTCGATTCAATCTTGGCCGTCTGTTTGGCCAATTTAACTAACTCAGACGCTTGTCCCAACAACAACTCAAGTGAGTCTAGGTGATAATATTGACTTGTGATGGTGCCTTTTAAGGTAGAGAGCGTACTGTTCTGAGAAATGATCAAAGAATCATAATTGAGCACAGCTGTATTGTAATCACTTACGGCCACATTGTTTTCTAATGGAATGTTCAAGGCAACCCCAGTAGTGAGTGATTGATTCGCCCCAACATCATTGACCGAAGTATCCCAAGTTGTATTCGAGGCACCCGATTCATTAGTCAAAAATACAGACAAGTCTGCTTCCCTTTGATTCTTCTTAGCAGATACGTTTAACGCCTGTAACTCAGCCGAGAGGCGAAAGGTTTCGATAATATTTCCAGAACCAACAAGATGGGCCAATGAGCTGGTTAAGTTACGTGTCGGCAAATTGACTTGCGTAAGAAATGAGCTGGGATCAACATCCAGGCTAGACAATTCTCGATTAATAATGGTCTCAATCTGCAAAATTTGATGATTAAGATTAACCTTCTCTTGAAGATACTGCATTCGCTTGGACACTTCGTTTTGCTGAGCTAAAATCAAGTCACTTTTTTCAGCGGCACCCCGATTAAATTGTCTTGTTGTGACATCCTTCTGCTGAGTTGCTGCTTGGAGCTGCTTCTCAAATATGTCCGTCTTAACCTCTGCTAACTGCCAATCCAAATAAGCCCCTACCAGCACTTCTACCAGCGATTCTAAGTCTTCATGATATTTGATCAACGCCAAGCGTTGCCCAATCCCTGCGGACTGAATCGGATATCGATCCATCAAGCCCCACGCATTTTTTAAAAGTGGCTGCGTGATAGTAAAAGAGATATTCGGTTTATACGTATTTGGGGATTCAAACCCACCAAAAGCCGGTTGATCAATGAGTGCTGTATATCCAGCAGCTACCTTAAGGCGTGTTCCTGTTGCAGAAAACACCCGCGATCCACCAGTACTAAACTCATGATACTGACCATCATCACTAAAACTATTAAACCCTTGAGAGCCCAACCCCTTTTTTAAGGAGGCTGACAAAAACAAGTTCCAATCATTTATTCCATTTGCAGCAAAATATTTTTCAGATCCAGCCCAATATTCCAAAGCGGTTTGCTCAACCAATGGGTGTGTTTTTAATGCATCTTCTATTAGAGCCTGTAGCGCTGGAGACTGTGCCGCTGCCGGAGTCACCATACTCATCCCTAGTACTAGTGCCATTAACACTCCTACTTTACAAAACGTCTCTCTAACCTTAACCATGATTTGCCTCCATCCATTCTTTCAATACTTTATTATCAAATACTTGCGATTTTTTTATAACCTGATCAATCCATTTTCTTTCGGCTTGATATAAACCTTTTCTTTGTCCCATATACAATTCAATTCGGCCCACTAAAATTTCCGGTGGGTCTAAATGAAGATTTACACAATCTGACTTGTGCTCAGAAAAAGCCTCTAGCTTCTCATCCAAAATATTGGCATAGTTTTGAGCATACAATTGAATCTCTTCGGGCGTTTTTCTAGTATTAAATACGAGCCCCAAAAGGAACCCATAAAAATGGGGGAAAAGCCCCTGAAAGGATTCTTCCTGCAACGTATCAAAATAGACTTCCCCGGTATCAGTCACCGAATAAGACGTCTTCGTGGGGCGCTGTCCAGACTGAGTCTTAGACACTTCTTCTATATACCCCTTCTTCTCTAGCTTCTGAATCGAATGATAAATAGACCCAACCTTGAGCCCGGTCCATAGTTGAACCTTTCGACATTCCGCCTCTTGGATAATGTCATAGCCACTCGCTGTTGTGAGTTGTTCAATAACCCCTATTGTTACAAAATCCGAAATATTCATTCGCACAACCCTCTTATTCAACTTGGACTAATAAAGTTTGACTATTCAAAGTTGAATAGTATCAGACCGGCCTGTCGTGAACAACTCATAATTAAAACAACCAAAACTACTTCGTTCTTAGTTTAGATATTCGGGTTCCAGAGGAGTCACTATACTCATTCCGTTTAAGCGATTCTTCTAGGCATTCCAATGCTTGCTCTTGATCTGGATCTTCTTTCAGAATACGTTGGCAATAGGCGACATCAACTGAATGAGCCCCTATGTCAAAAAAAACGCCCGACTTCTTCAATACTAAACTCTGGCGAATCCCCCAAGTATTCCTGATAAAAGATTTCATAGACAACATCCTTATCTCCAGGTAAAAATGTCCACAAAACAGCCGATTCTTGAAGCGTAACATTCAAATAGTCAGACTGAGAAATTGAGCAAATAACACTCTACTCGGATAACGTCTGGTAAACCTTATACAAAGTATATTGATCCCATAACCACTCCCATTGAGGAATTGGATCGCCTTCCGATTTCAAGTGCAATATAGAGCCTACCCACTTATCCGCCAATACCTTTTGAAGTACGTTTGATCAAACTGAAGCACAATAATGACACTTTCAGGTGATAAAGGATTCATACAATTCATAATATCATCTATCCTACTTACATTATGAGACATAACATTTTATTAATAACGGCGATGTTTTTCTGGGGTGCCAACTGGACCTCAACCAAAATTCTTACTGAGTTTGCCTCTGCCGCAACCATTAACACGCTACGATTTACTATCGTGTCCTTCCTATTTTTAGGTCTATTATTGTGGCAAAAAACGTCCTTTCGAATATCTAAAAAAGACACCGCCCTAATCTTCTTATCAACTCTAATCATGGCCACCTACCACACACTATTCATAAAAGGCGTTTCTACAGGATTAGCAGGCTCTGGCGGCGTCCTCGTAACCACTACCAACCCGATCATTACGTTCGTATTAGTAGCGCTTCTATACCAAAAAAGATTTCAAAAAAAAGAAATCTTGGGGCTTATCCTGGGGCTCATTTCTGCTATCTTATTCCTCAAACTCTGGCAATTTGATCTCTCCGAATTAGCCGTATCTGGCACATTCCACTTCTTAACTGCCTCATTGTTGTGGGCTTGCACAACTGTATTGCGAGAAAAAATTGATGCCCCCGCCATCTTATATATATTCTATTTATTTCTCCCCATCCCCTTCATGTTTGCATTTGGAGTATCTCCTACAGAGATCCAATCACTCTCATCTTTAGGCCCCCTATTCTGGGGAAACCTACTCTATCTCTCCACATTCGGAACGGTTTTCTCTACGACCGCATTTTTTTATTACGCAAAAGTAAAAGGCCCTAAGGCCGCCTCATCGTTTATCTTCATCGTCCCCACATTCGCGATGCTTATTGCGATGATTTTTTTGAGAGAACCCCTTGTTTGGACCACTATCGCGGGAGGGATCACCGCCCTATTAAGTGTCTACATTATTAACAAACCTTCCAAAAAACTAACACCATGACCATTTCGCCAGGCATCTATCACCACTACAAAGGTAACGACTACGAAGTCCTCTATACCGCCAAACACAGCGAGGACTTATCTCTTATGGTCGTCTATCGTGCCTTGTATGGAAACCAAGACGTCTGGGTTAGACCCGCCACAATGTTTGCTGAAACGGTAACAATCGATGGAAAAGAGCGGCCTCGATTTCAGCTTAAATCTTTGAAGTAATCCGCCAAGCGCTGAAGCCCATCATTCATAGATCCACAGTGCTTAGCATAGGCATCTTCAACAGACATTCCATCTACCATGCTCTCTAAAACTGCTTTGCCATCAAAATCGACATACGCCAACCGGGCCGAAAAATGAGCCGCTGAAACACCAAATGGCTCGCCATGCAATAACGCCACTCGAGCATCCTTCAACAGAAGCGCACATAAGTCCTTACTTGTTGTAATCCCTTTGGCCTCAAGTGCTTTGGCGTATGGTGAAAAATCTACCAGGTTATAAAAGCCTCCTTCGGCCTTAACTAACAATAAGCCCGCCTCTTGAAGGGTATCAAAAACAACCTGGCTCACGTGGTCCAAGAACGCCGCTCTCTGGCGGATATCAATCTGAACCGCTTTTGACGTGTACGCCGCAATTGAGGCTTCCTGTGAGGCACAAACCACTGACGAGTACATCTCACTCGCAATCCCCAAGTAAGATGTTTGTAGAGCCTTCAAATTATCCGGGATAAGCAGATACCCTAACCGATATCCACCCGCCCCTACTTCTTTGGCTATACCCGAAGACACAAGCGTCCCTTCTGGATAATGACTACTAATCGAAGGACACTCTCCAGAAAAACTCAATCCTGCATATATCTCATCACTTAATACAAGGACATCGTTTTTCCTACAAACATCAGCAATGTCACTCAATTCCTGATCCGTATAGATCGCACCTGTGGGGTTCGAAGGAGAGTTCAAAACTAACAAAGCCGTTTCATCTTCTGTAACGTCTTTCAGACCTTCTACCAAATCAGCCGCTTTCAACTTCCACCCATTCGCATAACCTGTAGGCAAGGATGTAATAGACGCGCCATTCAATTTAGCTGCGGGTTGATACGATACCCATGACGCCTCTGGCAACAAAAGTCGCAAGTTGGCAATCGCACTAAACAACGCATATTGCGAGGTCTTAGACCCAGGCGCAACATACGCTTGATAAGGGTTTCTCGTCCCATCCTTACCTACATAAAGTGTTGAAATACGATCCAGTAATGTTCCGGAATAAGCCCCCAATTCAAAACGAGACTCAAATAAGGCACATAATTCAGGCCTTCCTTTTACAGGATCATAAGTTGATCGAAGTGCGTTATTTTGAAAACTTAAAATTACTTCTGCATGAGGCGGAAATGGGGATTGTCCAAACCCAAAGTGAGTGACATCCATCCCTTCAGCCCTCATCGCCTTAATGCGTTCATTAATAGCCAATGTATCGGAAGGATTAACTTTGGTAAATTTATCGTCGTTCACGAGGTCGCTCAATCCAAAATTTGTCATATTTAACTCCTGTTAAGTTACTTTTCGAAACCATGTCAGACACTTTATGCCACCCATTATATCAAGTATCAAAACGAACATCGCCATCATAATAAAACCAAGTACCGCCCCGATTAACAAACTGACTTTTTTCCTGCAGCTTTCCAGCAACCCCATTATCTAGATACGAAGCGACAAAAACCACTTCTCCTGTATCCGACTGAGTCGATGTAGATATGATTTGAAGACCAACCCATTCAATAGACGCCGCCCAGACTTTGAGATCATCATAATTAAACCCTTCCAAAGCCAGCCCAGTCATTGTCGCTTGAATATAATCAATATCCACCTTTGCAAACGCAGTATACCTAGACCGCATTAGTTGTTCAGGGGTTAGAGGAGTAGCTATTTTCATTAGAAAAGGCCCACAACAGGACTGATATATCTGCCCACTCTGACAAGGGCATTCCTTTTGAATCTTTTTTGAATTCATTAAGCTGTAAGTTTAACACTATCTAATTTAGTATTAAGCAATGATCCATCCTCATATAACCACGTACATATCTGCTGACTGCGACATCCCAACCGGCCCAGTAACCGCCACACTCGCCCTTTTTGATGACGGCGCCACACTTCCCTTCATTGCACGATACAGAAAAGAGAAAACGGGTGGCCTCACCGAAACACAAATAAGAACCATCCAAACCCGTTATGACTATTATGTAAGCCTATTTGCACGCCAAGAGACCATCCTCAAGAGCATTCAAGATCAAGGTAAACTCAACTCAGACCTAGAATCTCAAATCAAAAGAACGACGGACAAACAACATCTTGAGGATCTCTATCTCCCTTACAAAGTTAAACGCAAAACCAAAGCCGACTTGGCAAAAGACCAAGGCCTTGGCCCACTTGCTGAAATCATTCTTAAACAAACAGCGGTTGGCTCTGTCAGAGACATTACCGCACCTTTTATTCACCCAGAAACAGATATCGCCACTCAAGAAGATGCCCTATCAGGGGCACGCATCATAATTGCCCAAACCATCGCAGACACTTCTAACTTCCGCACTCATCTTCGCGACAAAATGACACAGTCTGGCGTTTTAGAAACAAAAGTCACCAGCAAGTTCAAGGAAACACGTACCAAGTTCGACATGTATTACCAATTTTCAGAACCACTAAGAACAGCGGCGAGTCATCGATTATTAGCCATTCGTCGGGGCGAAAAAGAAAACGTCCTCAATTGGAAAATAAAGTTAGAAGAGCATACCACTCTGGGTTATCTAGAAAAAAAACTGATTAAGACCACTCAATTCCGCTTAACTGACCAACTAAAAACGGCTATAAAAGATGCTTATACCAGACTCATTCATCCTTCTATACAAACCGAATGCTTTAATCTCAAATGCGAAACGGCCGAAGGCGACTCCATCCGAGTATTCTCAGACAACCTCCACAACTTATTAATGGCCGCTCCGGCAGGCGAAAAGGTCATCATGGGAATCGACCCCGGATTTCGAACAGGTTGCAAAATCGCCATTGTGAATCGAACAGGACTATATCAAGACACCGCCACTATTTTTCCAGTGCCCCCTATGCTCAAACTTGAAGCCGCTGAAAAAACGGTCCTCCACATGATCAAACAGTACAATGTCTCCCTTATTGCCATCGGAAATGGCACCGGATCCAAGGAAACGATGCAGTTCATCAAACAAGTCATCAAAACCAACACTCTGGATGTAATCCCTGTCATTGTGAATGAATCCGGAGCTTCCGTATATTCGGCCTCCGAAACAGCTGTTGAAGAGTACCCCGACTTGGATGTGACCGTCAGAGGCGCCATTAGCATTGCTCACCGCTTACAAGATCCACTAGCCGAACTCGTCAAAATAGACCCGAAGGCCATAGGCGTCGGACAGTACCAACATGACGTAAACCAAACCCAATTAAAAGCAGCCCTAACCTTTACAACCGAAACCGCGGTAAATGCCATTGGGGTAGATCTCAACACCGCATCTAAGGCATTACTAACCTATATTGCAGGAATTGGCCCCACTATCGCAAAAAACATTGTCGCCTACCGGTCTCAAAACGGCGCTTTTTCTAGCCGAAAAACCCTTTTAAAGGTTCCCAAACTAGGCCCCAAAGCTTATGAGCAATGTATAGGGTTTTTAAGAATCAAAAAGGCAAAGAACCCCTTGGATAATACATCGATTCACCCCGAGGCCTATACTATCGTTCAACAAATGGCTGATGATATGAAAATTAAACTGGATCACCTCATTGGCAACCCCGAGTCGGTTAATCAACTCCCTTTGGAGGATTATGTAACAGACACAATTGGCCTCCCAACATTAAAAGACATCCAATCTGAACTATTAAAGCCCGGTGTGGATCCCCGAGACGAGTTTACCTATGCCAAATTTGATGATGCTATTGATGAGATTGAAGATCTAAAGGAAGGAATGACATTAAACGGAGTTGTAACTAATGTCACAAACTTTGGTGCATTTGTTGATATTGGCGTCCACCAAGATGGACTCATTCATATTTCCAAACTGAGTAATGCCTTTATCAAAAACCCTCAGGATGTCATTTCAGTTGGCGAACCCGTATCTGTCACAGTCATCCAAGTAGATCTCAAGCTAAAACGGATTCAATTAGCACGGGTTCTAAAAGACTAGCCTCTTACTCTTTTTCTACTAACGCTTCCCATCGAGTCATCGACTTGGCCAGTTGATCATCGATCTCCTTAATCTGCCTTCCAGCATCTTCAAAGTTAGCGTCATTGCTAGACGGATTCGTAAACACTTTCGCCAAACTTGCTTTCTCAGACTCGAAGCCTTCCATCTCTTTTTCAAGACGGGACATCTCTTCTTTTTCCCGATTACTAAGCTTTCCATTAGCCTGTTTAGGTGGCGTGGACACCGTTTCTTTCACGGAGCTAGTCTTCTTTTTAAGCGACTCAATTACCTTCATCGTATCAATATAGTCAGTGTAGTTCCCCTGAAACCGGTCAATCTGACCATGGATACTAAACACCAGTAAGTTATCTACCACACGGTCCATAAAGTACCGATCATGGGAGATAATAATGACGCATCCTGTAAAGTTTAATAAGAAGTCCTCGAGAACCGATAACGTCTGAATGTCCAAATCATTGGTAGGCTCATCGAATAATAAAAAATTGGGATTGGATAACAACAAACAAACCAAATGAAGCCTACGTCGTTCTCCCCCTGACAATTTTCCGATTAACGTTTTCAACATACTGCTCGGAAACAAGAATCGTTCGAGTAGCTTCGATGCAGACAACTTAGTCCCATCATGGGCAATAAACTGCGTCCCTATCTCACTAACATGTTCAAAAATCGAGATCTCTGGGTCAAAGTCTTTGCTGTGTTGATCAAAATACCCAAAAACTGTATTAACCCCAGGGTCTACTTCTCCCGAATCCGGCGTTAACTTGTCCATAATCAAATTTAAAAAAGTCGACTTTCCAGCACCATTTGGCCCCAATATACCGATCTTCTCCCCTTTTTCAAACACATGAGAAAAATCGCTGACTACCAATTTGTCTCCAAAGGATTTGGTTACATTCTTGAGCTCCAAAATCTTTTTTCCCATGCGTCGTTCAGTAACATTCAGCGACAAAGCCTCACTTACATCCAATCCTTTTCGATCCATCATGGTAGAAATTCGATCCTTTCTGGCCTTTTGCTTAGTCGAGCGGGCCTTAGGCCCTCTTTTTAGCCACTCCAACTCCACCCGAAGCACCGACTGAACACGACTTTCTTGCTTTTCTTGTGCCGCATAACGTTGAGCACGTTGTTCTAAATAGGTCTGGTAATTACCTTCATAAACAAACACTTCTTGCTGATCGATCTCAATAATTTTCGTACAAACATTATCCAAAAAGTATCGATCATGTGTCACCATCACAATCGCAGAGTTTTGTTTTTTTAGCATACCTTCAAGCCACTCAATCGTATTTATATCCAAATGATTGGTTGGCTCATCCAAAACCAACACCTCAGTTTCATCAAAAAACAATTGCGCTAATGCGATCTTCTTCCGCATCCCACCCGATAGATCCTTCATTTTCTGATTGAGATCATCGATATGTAACTCACGTAAGATGGAATTAACCCGATCTTCGTATTCCCACAGATTCAAATGATCCATTTTTTCGGAGGCCGCCGTAAACGCCTTCTCAATTTCATCCGACTGGTCCAAGTTATAACGCTGCACTTGATCATGATAATCTTTGATCGCCAAAGATGCGGTTGTAGGGGAGCGGTATAGATGTTCCAAAATACTATGCTCCGGATCCATCTCTGGATTTTGGTCCAATGACGTAAGTCTCAAGCCTGTTCGAACCGAAATATTATCATTAGGGGTCTCAACAGACTTAGCCAATATCGATAACAACGTGGTCTTCCCACATCCATTCGGTCCTACGACCGCAATCTTATCCTTTTCATTAACGCTAAAGGTAGCGTCTTCGAACAAAGTCTTAATGACTTGAACACAGGTTAATTGGTTAACAGAGAGTAAGGACATCGCGGTACTATAGCACAGCCTCACCCCGAATTGATTTAATCGGCTTTCTTAAACCCAGCCACGATCCAAGAAACCCCAAATCCAAACACAAACAAAATCAATGGTGGCGCAAATAATAGTGCCAAACATATATATATATACTTTTGACGCGCTTCTCGATAATCCGTTCGCAACGCCCCAGACTCATAGGCCGTCATATCCGCCATAAAGGTCTTAAGGTTGATCACAGTCCCTGCAAGAGTAGGATCATTATAAACAAGGTTCCCATCGGAACTTCTGGCAATAGATCTCAAAAAGGCATTAAAGTTCCGAGGAGTAGAACGCATGTATTTGCCTTTATCCCCGACTTTGTAATATTCAAACCCATTTTCTTCCTGAATATCAAAGCTCAGGCCCGTTTGTTTCGCGACGTACGCCATCCCATTCTCATTATCAAAGAAGTCTCTTCGCGTTAAAATCTCCATTGTCGTACGCACTTCTTTATCGTGGACCACACGATAGTTATAAATTTTGGTACGAAAAAAAACACCTAATCCAGCGCCTATTAACAGGTACACAACAAGGAGCAGGACAATAAGCCTGCTCCATCCACTTAATCTAGCCATCTACTTGAGTCCTATTTGTTTTGTTTCTTTTCCATTTTAGCTTGCTTCTTTTCTTTGGCACTCATTAAAGGTTTCTTTTTCTCTGCGCGTCCTGGTTTCTCTTTTCCCATAGTACTCATCCTCCAGTTTGAAATTCTCTATAATTGGAATTCTCTCTCTATAATACGACATAAATACGTATTTTAAACATTTCGTTTTAAGACAAGGCACATCCTGCGTAAGCACCGAAAGGCTGCTATAGTCATAGACAAATGACAACTAACTCGCATCAAATCATCATCGTTGGCGGTGGCGCAGCAGGCTTTTTTTCAGCGATCCACAACAAAAAAAACAACCCTGACAGCACTGTCATCATCATCGAAAAAAGCCCCGAGGTCTTGGCCAAGGTAAAAGTTTCCGGTGGTGGACGCTGCAATGTTACTCATGCCTGCTTCGACCCCAAAACACTTTGCGACTTCTATCCACGGGGGCACAAGGAACTTCGAGGCCCCTTTCATTCATTCCAACCCCGAGATACCATGCAGTGGTTTGAGTCTCATGGGGTTCACCTCAAGATTGAATCCGACAACCGAGTATTTCCGACATCTAACACCTCTCAATCCATTATTGACTGCTTAATGAGTACCGCCGCCGATTTAGGGGTCAATTTATGGACAGACTGCCAAGTGACCCAGATCACCAAGTCCGATGACACATTTTCTGTATCGCTTACCAATGGGCAGGACCACATCTGCCAAAAACTAGTACTCGCGACGGGAAGTAGCCGGCGAGGCCATACGTTCGCCATAAACCTAGGACATACTATTGAAACACCTATCCCTTCTTTATTTACATTTAAAGTCGATGATACTGACCTCCACGAGAGAACAGGGCTCTCCGTAGAAAACACAATCACGTATCTATCAATCGACAAAAAAAGAAAACAAATCGGCCCGTTACTTGTCACACACTGGGGAATGAGCGGCCCTGGAATCATCAAACTTTCAGCATGGCATGCCAAAGCACTCCATCAAACCGATTATCAAGCGATGCTAACCGTAAATTGGCTCGCCAACTATGACACAGAGTCCATTCAAACTAGACTCCAGCAAACCCAGGATCAATCCCCCAAAAAACTATGTATCTCCCGCTCCCCCTTCCCAGAAATCCCCCGTCGACTATGGGAATATTTAGTCTACAGAGCCGGTATTGCCGAGAACCAAACGTGGAACAACTTAAGCAATAAACATACAAACAAGCTCATTCATGAACTCAGCCAAGGACAGTTTCAAATAGATGGCAAAACCACGTTCAAAGAAGAGTTTGTCACTTGCGGGGGCGTCACCCTAAGCGAAATCAACTTCAAAACAATGGAAAGCAAAGTCTGTAAGGGACTCCATATCATCGGTGAGTTACTCGACATCGATGGTGTCACCGGCGGATTCAATTTCCAAAACACCTGGACTACCGGGTATTTATCAGGACAAACTGCTACACTACCTCTATGACTACTAAAGACAGCAATGGAAATGAACTAAACGACGGCGACTCCGTTCGAGTCATCAAAGACCTCAAGGTTAAGGGAAGTTCACTCACACTTAAACGCGGCACCCTCATCAAGAATATCCGAACAACCAACGATCCATCAGAAGTTGATTGCAAAATTGGAAAATCCCAAATCGTCCTTCGTTCAGAGTTCTTAAAGAAGGGTTAAAGCGCCCGCGATTGAGTGAGGACGAATTTAATCCAACCGAACGCGAAGTATCTTTGCCTAAGGTCAAAGAACTCCAAATACAATTAAATTAACGAGAACCGTAACGCTTTTGTTGATTGGATCCACCTGAACGGTTTCCCCCACCATATCGCTTTCCACCAGATCTATTATTAGATCGTTGCGCCTTTTTAAACGGCGGAGGCGATTTCCCTACTTCACTTTCAGGTTCAAATCCGTCCATAATACGACGGTCAAGTGGACGGCTAATCAGCTTTTCAATATCAGCTAATTGTTTATATTCTTCATCACAAACTAATGATACGGCTCTACCAGTCGCGCCAGCTCTGCCTGTTCGGCCAATACGATGCACATAATCTTCAGGTACGTGCGGAAGGTCAAAGTTAACAACCTGTGGCAACTGGTCAATATCCAACCCTCTCGCCGCAATATCGGTTGCTACCAACACAGTCACACGACCAGCCTTAAACTCAGCCAAGGCTTTTGTTCTGGCACCCTGACTTTTATTCCCATGAATAGCCGCTGCGTTGATCTTTTGCTTTTCCAACAATTGAGCCAATTTATTTGCCCCATGTTTGGTTCGACAAAACACTAACACTTGTTTCCAATTATTATCTTGGATCAACTTAACTAACAAGGATCCTTTTTTCTTCTTATCTACAGGACAAATCCACTGCTTAACTGTTTCGGCAGTAGAGTTCCGAGGCGTTACAGAAATCTCTACCGGGTTTCGCACCAACCCTTTAGCTAGCTTGCGAATATCATTTGAAAAAGTAGCGGAAAATAAAAGGTTCTGACGTTTAGACGGAAGCATCGCTATTATTTTTTTAATGTCATGAATAAACCCCATATCCAACATACGATCGGCTTCATCCAGAACAAGTATCTCTAAGTTAGGAAAAGCAACGCATCTTTGTCGCGCCAAATCCAATAGACGTCCGGGAGTTGCCACCAATACATCTACGCCTTGCAGAAGACGACGTTTTTGAGGATTAATATTAACCCCACCAAACACTACTGCAGAACTAAGAGACAAATACTGCCCATAATTAGTTACACTCTCAAGAATCTGAGCGGCTAACTCTCTAGTCGGTGTAAGAATCAATACTCTAGCCTCTTTTGACCGGGCCTTAGGACCATTAGCCAACTTCTCTAATATAGGAAGTGTGAACGCTGCCGTTTTACCAGTCCCCGTTTGAGCCGCAGCCATTACATCCTTACCTTCAAGAACAGCTGGAATGGCTTTTTCTTGAATGGGCGTCATTGTCTTATAACCTTCTTGCTCTACAGCGTCCAATATTCGACTGTTCAACCCCAATTGGGAGAATAGTGCCGTACGCTTAGCTGCAGGCGCTGAATCGCTTTCTGAGCGCGCTTCTAAGTTAGGGTTTAGATCATCTTGTGACATATTCTCTACAGGTTGATCTGCCGCAGTTTTCGCGAAGGAAGATTTTTTTTTCTTAAAAAACATAGTCACCTACCTTACTAGGCGAACTAGGGTTGAGCAAGCCACTCTTCAAATCCGTTCTCATATACGATATCCTAGCCCGACAGCAATAGTATGGGAGCAACAAATGATTTCAACAGCAAAATTAGGTATTAACTTTGGCGACAAGCCTCTTTTTGAAGACGTAAGTCTCAAATTCCTCCCAGGTGAATGCTACGGATTAATTGGTGCTAATGGCGCTGGCAAATCCACTTTCCTAAAAATATTATCTGGCCAACTCGAGTCAACAGAAGGCCAAGTTATCATGGATGATAGTCAAACATTGTCATTCCTTAGTCAGGATCAGTTTGCCTATGATGACTATAAGGTGCTTGAAACGGTAATCATGGGCAACAAGAAGCTATACCCTATATATGCTGAACGCATGGCCTTGTATGCCAAACCTGAAATGACTGACGCTGAAGGCGAAAGAGTCGGCAACCTAGAAGAAGAATTTGGCGAACTTGATGGTTACATGGCGGAGTCCGATGCATCTACCATGCTCAGTGACTTGGGCATCACCAATGATATGCAAGACCAAAAAATGAATGAGTTAGAAGCCGGCGAAAAGGTCCGCGTACTACTGGCACAAGCCTTGTTCGGAAATCCTGATGTCCTATTACTTGATGAGCCTACCAACCAATTGGATTACATCACTGTATTATGGTTAGAAAAATTCTTAATGGACTTCAAAAACACAGTTCTAGTTGTCTCTCATGATCGTCATTTCTTAAACAAAGTCTGTACGCACATTGCAGATGTAGACTTTGGTGAAATTAAAATCTATCCCGGAAACTATGATTTCTGGCAAATGTCGAGTGAATTAGCTATGCAGCAACGCCAAGACAAAAACAAAAAAGAAGAAGGCAAGAAAAAAGAACTTGAAGACTTCGTTCGTCGATTCAGTGCAAATGCTTCCAAATCCAAACAGGCAACTTCCAGAAAAAAACTTATCGACAAACTAGAAATTGATGAGCTCCCTGTCTCTCGACGACGCACTCCTTTTATTCAGTTTAAGGGAAAACGTCACTGTGGAAATAGTGTTCTCACGATAAAAGACGTGTCTCATAGCATTGCTGGTGAAAAGGTATTAGACAACATCAGCTTCACTGTGGAAAAAGATGACAAAATCGCTATCTTAGGCCAAAACTCTGTATCCAAAACCACTCTATTGGACATTATTTCTGGTGAAGTAACACCCGATACCGGAACACTACAATGGGGAGATACAATTACTCATAGCTACTTCCCTAAAGACAACACTCAATATTTTCAAGACGTTATGCCATTAACCGAATGGCTAGGACAATACGAAACCACTGGGGACATTGATCTCTTAAGAGGCTTTTTGGGACGCATGTTGTTCTCTGGCGATGATGCCAAGAAAAACGTTAATGTCTTATCTGGGGGAGAAAAAGCCCGGTCTATGTTCTCAAAAATGATGATTCAAGAAGGCAACGTCCTAATCTTTGACGAACCTACCGATCACTTGGACCTTGAGTCAATCACCTCGCTAAACACTGGACTAGAGAAGTTTGAAGACTGTCTGATCTTTACCTCATACGACTTCCAACTACTGAATAGTGTTCCAAACCGAATCATCGAGGTCTGTCCCAACGGAATGATCGACCAACGCAGCTCATTCGACGACTTCATGAAAAGTGATCATGTCCAAGAGAAACGCGAAGCGCTTAAATAACGCGCCTGCGGCTGAGCCAAGATCGAACTTAATTCGGCTTGACGTGATTCACGTCCACCCCACTGCCATCTACTTTTTTGAAAGTCGAGGACATATAAAGAGTAAGTAACGGTGAAGTTTGAAAAATTAGGTGGCCGAGACTTTTATCTCTAGTTCATCAAATGTAACCGTTTGGCCTACTTTGATCTTGCACTTCTTACGTGTCTCAATAACGCCATCAACTTGAACCAAGCCTTCTGTGATTACTCGCTTGGCCTCACCACCTGACGCAAATGGCCCGACAATTTTTAACAATGAACATAGTTCTATATGGGGCTCTGAAAGTCGATATGTTTCTAGATTGTGGTTCACTATAATAACTCCATCATTTCACGAAAAACACGTGATTTATATTTACGAACATGTTCCTTCATATAACGCACAGAAGGAATATTACGTTCAATAAGCCAAGCCAAGAACACCTTTTCACCTCTAACCTTAATCACTTCAGCGACAATATCTCGCTTACCTTGAATCGTTAAAGGAGGTAGTTCACCTGGTTGTCTTCGTTTGTTTTTTCCTGCCATCGTGCACGACAGTGTATCACATGAAAACAGTGCCAGGTACCTGAGTAAGATCGACTGTGTTACACTTAAAAAAAAACTAAAAACGAGTGTTCCATTGTCATTTATCAAAAAACTAAAAACCAAACTATTTAAAAAAGAATCTAATTCAGACTCAACCCCCCCCTCTAAAACGTCCAATAACCAACCTAAAAAACAAGATTCACAACCACAACAACGATCCAAACCTAATCAGTCGTCACAAAACGCTCACCGGTCTGATCGATCCAAGTCAGGATCAAATTCACGAAACCAATCTAGAACCAATTCTAGAAACAATCCAAATCGTAACAACCAAAACCGCCCGAACAACAACAGGCCCCATAACCAACGTGACAACCGATCCGAACGACCAAGTTCGCCTAGACCACCTAAGCCACAGGTCGCACCTCCAAAACCCAAGGGAAAGCTATTCTCAGAACTTGATCTTCATCCCGATCTCCTTAAGAAAATAGCCAAAAACAAATTCACAAACGCAACAGAGGTCCAGTCGCGATCTATCCCTGCCGCACTAGCCGGAAAGAATATCTTTTGTTCATCTGAAACAGGATCCGGCAAAACACTTTCTTTCTTATTACCTATGATTCATAAGTTCTATACCAATGAAATTCACCAAGCACTAATCATTTGCCCCACTCGTGAGATCGCAATACAAATCGAAAAAACACTTAAGAGTTTTGAAGATGAATCTCTCACATCAGCACTCGTCATCGGCGGCACAAACATGGCACTCCAAAAAAAGGCCCTCAAAGAGTACCCCAAAATATTAGTTGCTACACCAGGAAGACTACTGGACATGCTCAACTCCGGACTGATTTGGCTCAACTACACAGGCTATGTCGTACTTGATGAAGCCGACCGTATGCTCGACATGGGATTTGAAGAAGACTTAATCAAAATTCACAAGGAACTCTCAGGCGATCACCAAACCGTCTTATTCTCTGCAACGTTATTCCCTGAAATCAAAAAAATGGCAAAGCGCTATGCAGATAGCTACGAAGAAATCATCATCGGCAACCCAACTAGCGTAGCTGGATCAGTGGAACATGTCCTTGTAGAAATGCCGGACAATGAAAAGTTCTTTGCCCTTAAATATTTAATTTCACGCAATCCAGGAAAAATGATGGTCTTCTTTAACACTATTAAAGACACCAGTGGGATCGCTACCCAACTTAGTCGTCAACGTATAAGAGAAATGAATTGTATTCACTCTAAAATCGACCAACCCAAACGCGAAAAAATTATTGAAGACTTCCGTGCCGAACATATCAAAGTCTTACTCGCGAGTGACATTGCAGCCCGTGGCATTGATGTCCCTAACGTTGAGCTCGTCATCAACTATGACGTCCCAAACAACAGTGAAGAATACATTCACCGTGTAGGACGAACAGGACGCGCAGGCAAGACAGGGATCGCCATTACCTTCTTCTCCGCCAAGGACAAGCGTAAGCTCGAAGCTATCGAAAAACTAATCGACGCAAAAATCACACGAAAGAAAAGCTATAAGGATGTTATTTAACGCCTAATCAACTCGTTTCAAACACCCACTTTTCACAGACATGAGCTGAAGACACACGATTCATTTCTGGTGATCGTGAAGAATCTTTGACTCTCGAAGTGATACCAAATATATATCTGATGAAATTACCGATAAAGAAAGGACGATAATATTACATGATCGAGCTAATAATTAAAAAACCACAAAACATAAAAAATGATATCTTATCCGGGATCACAGTAGCATTAGCACTGGTACCCGAAGCTATCGCATTTTCATTTGTAGCCCATGTAGACCCTAAGGTCGGACTATATGCCGCCTTCATGATGGGACTTATCACCGCTGTATTTGGCGGACGTCCTGGCATGATTTCCGGAGCAACTGGCGCTGTAGCCGTTATTTTTGCTCCGCTAGTCATTGCCCAAACCAAACTCCATGGTGCGGATGCAGCACTCAACTATCTATTCCTTGCTGTAGCACTAATGGGCATCATACAAATCGCCTTTGGCGCACTTAAATTCGGCAAATTTATTCGACTCATTCCCCATCCCGTAATGCTCGGGTTTGTGAATGGCTTGGCTATTATTATATTTAAGGCTCAGTTCTCCCAATTCTATGTAGGAACAGGTGAGACCGCCCGATTAATCGCAACCCAACCGCTGACAATTATGATTGGATTAATCATTCTTACCATGGGAATCATTCACTACTTGCCCAGGTTTACAAAAGCAATTCCAGCCACCTTGGTTGCCATCCTCACCGTTACAGGAATATCTCTTTTCCTTAAGTCACATGGATTCGAAATCCATACAGTGATCGATTTTATCCAAAACATGGATCCAAGCAAGACCACGATTGCTGCATCATTGCCTTCTTTCCAAATACCAACTATTAGTCTTGCTGCGATCAAGACGGTTCTCCCTTATGCCGTACTAGCAGCTTCTGTAGGATTAATTGAATCATTAATGACACTGACCCTAGTAGATGAACTCACTGAAACTCGTGGTCGCGGAAACAAAGAAAGTATCGGCCAAGGACTCGCAAATGTAGTAAACGGTCTCTTTGGCGGAATGGGTGGATGCGCCATGATTGGCCAGAGTATGATCAACATTCGTGCGGGTGGCCGTGGACGCTTATCTGGAGTCACAGCCGCTTTGAGTCTCTTGGCGTTCTTCTTATTCGGCGCAGTTCTAATCGAAGCCATCCCACTAGCCGCCTTGATTGGGGTTATGTTCATGGTGTCAGTTGCTACTTTCGAGTGGTCTAGCTTCCGAATTCTTAAACGTATTCCACGCTCAGATGCATTTGTTATCTTTATCGTCTCCGCAACAACTGTTGTCGTAGATCTTGCTGTAGCTGTGTTTGTTGGGGTAATTATCTCTGCATTGGTTTTTGCATGGGAACAAGGCAAAAAGATCCACGCCACTATGGACATCAATCATAATGGCCACAAAATATATAAGTTAAAGGGCTCCTTATTTTTTGGATCTGCCAGTTCATTCAAGGAACTTTTCACTATCCAACAAGACCCCGAACATATCGTTATTGATTTTCGGAACGCAAGGGTGTACGATCACTCGGGTCTAGAAGCCATTCAGAATATTGCCCTACGTTACGGACAGTCTGATAAAAAGCTGCACTTACTCAACCTCAGTAAAGAATGCCGTGACTTACTTAACAAGGCAGAAAATATTATTGAGGTAAGCATTATTAAAAATTTAAATTGGCATTTAGCCGAGGACAAACTGGCTTAAACGCTCCCCCCTCTATTAAATTCCGAAGGACACATTATGACTAAGACAACATTTGACTCAATGGGTTTATCCGACGTGCTATTGAAGGCACTTACTAAAAAAGGATTTACCGAAGCAACCGACATTCAAGCACAAACTATTCCACTAATGCTCAGCGATGAACGTGACGTTATCGGACAAGCCCAAACAGGAACAGGCAAAACAGCCGCATTTGGACTCCCTATACTGGAGCAACTACGCCCCAGCGAAAAGTACCCACAAGCATTGATCATGGCCCCAACTAGGGAGCTGGCAATCCAAGTTGCAGATGAACTTCATGAGCTCAAAGGAGAAAAGAACCTCCGAATTGTTACCGTTTACGGTGGCGCTTCTATTGAAAAACAAACCCAACAGCTTCGAAAGCCTACAGACATCGTTGTCGGAACGCCTGGTCGTTTAATGGATCACTTACGGGGCAAACGTCTCAACCTTTCTGAAATTAAGTTTGTCGTATTGGACGAAGCTGACGAAATGCTAAAAACTGGATTCGAAGAAGATATCGAATGGATCCTATCCAAAACAAACCCGGATCATAAAACATTATTATTCTCAGCTACTATGCCGCCATCTATTTTATCTTTGGCTAAGAAGTACATGAAAGAATATGTCACTGTCCAAGCTAAAAAAGAAACCCTCGCAACATCATTAACCACACAACAGTACTTAGAAATTCGTGAGTCCAACAAACTGGAAGCATTATGCCGAGTAATGGATGTCGCCGAAGGGTTTTATGGATTAATCTTTTGTCGAACTAAGCGCGATGTAGACACGGTTGCAGAAAAACTTGTCGCTCGTGGTTATGAAGCAGAAAGCATGCATGGCGATCTTAGCCAGTTCCAGAGAGAACGTGTCCTTAAAAAGTTTCGTGCTAAACAATGTCAGATGCTTGTTGTAACTGACGTTGCTTCTCGTGGACTGGATATTTCTGGTCTATCTCATGTAGTTAACTATGCTCTCCCTCAAGATGCGGAAACATATGTGCATCGTGTAGGTCGTACAGGACGTGCAGGTCAATCCGGAACAGCGATAACATTCGTTACCCCTTCGGAATACCGCAAACTCCAAACGATTCAAAAAATTGCCAAGACCAAAATCGAAAAGATGGAAGTCCCTGATGTCAAAACAATCATCGTAGCTAAACAAACACGATTAAAAGAACGTATTGAAAAAACAATCGAAGGTAATATTGCAGCTCAGTTCCAAGATTTTGCAAAGTCTATTTTAGAGTCAAACGACCCTCAAGAAGCACTTGCAGCCATCTTAAAGGTCGGGTTTGAATCTACTTTCACTGAAAAACAATATACGGATATCAAAAAAGGCGGCGGCGATAGAGATCGCGGCGGATACAACAGATCCCGTGGCGGTGGCTATCAAGGCAAGGGCGGCGGCGGCTATCAAGGCAAAAACAAACGCTATGGCTCTGGCTTTGGCGGCGGTGGCGGCGGAAGTCGTGACGGTGGAAGTCGTGACGGCGGCGGCGGATACAAAAAGAAAAAATTCGGCGGCAACAAGAACTGGTCTAAGAACGACTAGTAATAAGCGCCTGCGGCTGCGTGAGGATCTGGCTTTGCCAGTCCGAACGTGGAGTATCTTCGCGAAGCCGAAGGACTCCAAACCAAAATAGATGGTCTAAGAACGACTAGTCCAAAACCTCTATATCAATGCCTTTCGGCATATAAACGGGAGCCTTTCAGGGCTCCCGTTTCGCATCTCAGCCCTTTGATGGTGATGCACTTCTAGACCTGAACTCTCAGCAATAGCGTTTACTCTAACTATCATTTTATTGTGGTTTTGAGACTTATCCTGACGTATTAATTCCTTCACATCATCATCTTCTTCTTCAAGTATCTCTTCATCGATTACAGCCTCTGAATCAGCTCTATACGACTCACATTTTGATTAGACAATTCTATAGAATGATAAGTATCCAAGGCGAAAATCAGAAAGAACCTAAATCACAATCGCACAAAATCATTGACAAACCATATAAAAAGCAATAAATTAGAGGCCAATAAAAAGAAGTATTACCAGTTACAAAATCTTTTGGTAGTACGTAAAAGGAAGAAATTATGAATTTATATGTAGGAAATTTGGCTTATGGATTGACAGAAGACGGACTTAAAGAAGCTTTCGAAGAGTTCGGAACTGTTACTAAAGTAACAATCATTCGTGACCGTGAAACTGGAAACTCTAAAGGATTCGGATTCGTTGAAATGGATGACCAAGCTGCTGGCGAACAAGCTATCCAAGCATTGGACGGAAAAGACGTTCAAGGCCGTAACATCAAAGTTAACCAAGCTCGTCCTAGAGAAGAGCGTCCTGCTTTCGGTCGTTAGACTCTAGCAAACGTTTTTAACTAAACAACAATAAAAAACCCAGGCCAAATGGCCTGGGTTTTTTTCGTCTATATGAAAAGACATGCTTTGATCGAATACCGCCCCTCCCCTACAAACACCCCTTAGTGAAATCTTTTCTTGGGCGGCGTAACTACTTTCAAAGGACGATTCGGCCAATCCCAATAATTGGGGTTCGGCCACTCTTCATCTTGATCCGTAGGACGTTTAGGAAGAGACCTTCGCTTTGGAATAATCGGAACCTTTGCCTTTTGACTACTCTCTCTAAACCCAGGGCGTACTTGAATATACTTAGATTGGCGTCGAAGAGAATGTTTACTTGTAGGTCTAACCATACTCGTATACGGCCTTAGTGAAGGAACCTTATATTTCGGGCGACTACGAACATCATAGGAGTCCGCTGGAAACTTTTGAAACGGCACAACTTTTATCAACGCCCCGTTTGGGGGCCTAAGTTGTCCGAAGGTACTCACAGACAATCCAATCATTAGAATAAGTAAATAACACGTCCTAATAAACAAGTAGGCCTCCAAAAGTAGTTAACACTACGCCATATACTCTATAATACTCTAGTGAAAATAGACTACTTAATCATTGGACAAGGCCTTGCAGGCTCCCTTTTATCTCTCGCCCTAATCGAAAAGGGGTATCAGGTAATGGTTATCGATGACAATCATCAAAGCGCAGCCACCAAGTTCGCCGCAGGAGTCATAAACCCTATTACGGGCAAGCGATTGGTTCGCACCTGGAACAACGACACACACCATGATCAATCCATATCGCATTACATCGAATTAGAAAAACAATTCAAAACCAAGTGTCTTCACAATCACGCACTGGTTCGGTTTCTACGATCTGACATCGAAAAAGACGCCTTTTCAAAAAAACAAACGGATCCCAACTACAGCGCCCACCTAAATCAAATCATCCAGCCCAAGCAGTTTACGGATCACTTTACGGATGCCGAGACAGGGTTCGTACTCCCTTCTGTATATCAATTAGATACGCCAACCTTTCTCAAATCTGCCAAACAAAAATTAATCGCCAACAATGCCTATCTCAACACCACCTTCCAATACTCAGACATCTTAGAAAAAGACACTTATATTCAATACGGAGAAATCACAGCCCAATCGATTATTTTTTGCGAAGGATACAAAAGCGTCTCTAACCCTTGGTTTCACCATCTTCCCTTCGAAAACGCAAAAGGAGAGATCCTCACAGTTAAATGCACCACACTCCCTTCTAATACCATATTTAATAATGGCAAATGGCTCTGTCCAACAAGTAGTCCAGGAACATATCGCTATGGAACGACGTCTTATTGGGAATTCCAAAACAATAATCCAGAAGAAGCGGGAACAACCCTACTAAAAGAAAGTCTTTCAAAATGGATAAAACACCCGACTCAAATAGATCGAATAGACGCAGGCGTTCGTCCTATTCTTAAAAACCGCCGCCCAATCTATGGGTTTCACCCCAACCATCCCCGTATTGGGCTGATAAATGGCCTTGGAGGACAAGGAACTCTCTTAGCACCTCTAGTCATCCAAGCATTTACGAAGGCCCTTGAAACAGACTCAAACATACCACTAACTGAACTCCCTTCAATAAAAGGCTAAAGCTGCCTATTGCACTAAGTGCACTACTCCGTTAATATTGGCAACCTTATGAGTCAAGAAAACATACGTAATGTAGCGATCATCGCTCACGTCGATCACGGCAAGACAACAATGGTAGATCAACTCTTCCGTCAAAGTGGTATGTGGCGTGACAACCAAGATGTTAGCGAACGCCTAATGGATTCATCCGATATCGAAAAAGAACGTGGAATTACCATCACTTCTAAAAACGGATCATGTGTTCATAATGGCACAACATTTAATATTATCGACACACCAGGTCACGCGGATTTCGGTGGTGAAGTAGAACGTGTACTAAAGATGAGCGATGGCGCCATCTTCTTAGTAGATGCAGCAGAAGGACCAATGCCACAATCTTACTTCGTTCTCAAAAAAGCGATTGCACAGAATCTACCCGTTATTGTTGTTGTTAACAAAATAGACAAAGACAGTGCTAGATGCGACTGGGTAGTTGATCAAGTATTCGACTTACTGGTGGCTTTAGAGGCACCAGATGACACTTTGGACTTCCCTGTCATTTATGCATCTGCTAGAGATGGAATCGCCAAACACAACTTAGAAGATGACAATACGGATGTCATCCCATTATTTGAAGCCATCGTTAAAAAAATCCCACCACCAAACTATGATGAATCAGCAGCGCCACAAATGTTGGTTAGTAGCATCAGCTATTCACCATTCATGGGTCGCCTAGCAATTGGAAAGATTACTGGCGGATCATTTAAAGTTAATCAAGATGCCAAGGTTATGCGTGACAAAAAACCCCTTGAAACGGGCCGCATCACCAAAGTGTTTCACTTTAAAGCAAATGAACAGGTAGAAGTACCAGAAGCTGGTTGTGGTGACATCGTTGCTATTGCAGGATTACAAGATGTCACTATTGGCGATACTATTACTGACCCAGTAAACCCAGTTTGCATTGATGGTGTCAAAATAGACCCGCCGACAATGTCAGTAACATTCTTGCCCAATGACTCTCCTTTTGCGGGAAGAGAAGGCGAATTCGTTACCGGAAACCAAATCAAAGACCGATTGATTAGAGAAACACTTGCGGATGTGGCACTAACTGTAGAGCCATCTTCAACTACATCAGGTTATATTGTCTCTGGTCGAGGCGAACTTCATTTATCAATCCTTATCGAACGCATGCGTAGAGAAGGGTATGAGTTTCAAGTATCTCGTCCCCAAGTATTGATGAAGGTTGTCGACGGCAAAAAACTCGAACCTTATGAAGAACTTACAATTGATGTTCCCGAACAACATTCTGGAAAAATCATTGAAACACTAGGTGCTCTCAAAGGCGAAATGTTAGAAATGATACAAAATGGTGCCATGACGCGTCTCAAATATAGTATCCCTACTCGTGGACTAATGGGCTATCAAACTGAGTTCATGACATATACCAAAGGCGAAGGAACACTTAACTACATGTTCGAGAAATATGGACCTTTTGTAGGGGAAATCAAAACACGTAAAAACGGCGTTCTAATTTCAAAAGAGACGTGTGAAACAATCGCATTCGCACTTCAGAATCTACAGCAACGAGGTACATTATTCATGGGCCCTGGGCATAAGATCTATGGCGGCCAAATCATTGGTCAAAGTGCCCGTGACGATGACATGGTAGTAAACCCTGGTAAAGGAAAAAAACTATCCAACATGCGTGCTTCTGGAACAGACGAAAACATCGTCCTTTCACCACCAAAAATACTCAGCCTAGAACAGATGTTATCATTCATTTCGGATGACGAATTGGTAGAAGTTACGCCAAAAAACATTCGCCTTCGAAAGAAAGATCTCAACGTTAAAGTCTAATATGATCGTTGGCGTGCTACATGCCCCTGGTGGATGGTTAGTCGCGAAAGCCAATTGGACCAATCTAAAAATCACTCAACTCAGTCTCGATCTATGGGGTCATGTTGATGGTGTGATTCAGAATGCTATTCCTGATGAAACGGTAATCGTCGCTCATCCCCTTAGTCTCCCTGATGACAAAGATCAATCCCCTCGCCCATGTGACAAATGGGCCAAACGTCAACTTCTTACTCGCTCCAATAGCATCATAAAGGCCCCCCTTCGCAACTGGTTACGCGCCACAGACTATGATCAAGTCAAAAGCAAAGGCGTTAACAAAGAATTGTATGGACTATTCCCTTTCTACAAACAACTCGATGATCTATCCCAAGAAGCCAAAACAAATTGGCATGAAAGTCATCCCGAGCTTATTTTTAATCAGTTAGACCCCCAAGCTATTCTGAAGGGCAAAAAAAAACCAGCAGGGATTGCTCAACGATTAGATCTATTATCACAATCTGGGTATTTTTACCCTGAAGAATTGGAACCCTTCTTGGAAAAAGCCGAAGAACACTATGGCAAAATGCTCGCCGGTCCGGAATCAATCTTAGAATGCCTCTCCCTATTAATACCTGCCGCCCACATCCGAAACAATACCGCCAAATACCATCCAAAATCAGCCCCTTCAGACAGTCAGAACCGTCCGTTTCAAATGGTGTTATAATAGGGCCATCATGGAACGCATCACTATCGAAAAACATTTTCTAAACCAACAGGGAAACAATGAACTCCCCTCTGACCTTATTAATATTCTTTATGATATTAATCTCGCTGGAAAGATGATCCGAAAACAGGTCGTTATTAACGGTCTAACAGATCAAACGGGCGACGCCAACGTAACAAATGCTTCCGGTGAATCCGTTCAAAAGCTAGATATCTATGCTAACGACAGCATCAAGTCCATACTCACTGCCCACGGCCGAGTAGCTATTATGGCATCTGAAGAAGAAGAAGATATCATCCCTTGTGACCCTAGTGCAGAGTATGTCATTTTATTTGATCCGCTAGACGGCTCATCCAATATTGACGTTAATGTCAGCGTAGGAACTATTTTCTCCATTTACAAAGTAAACAAAGATGGTAAAACACCCACCGAAAAAACACTTCGAAAAGGAAGCGAGCAAGTCGCTGCGGGATACATTATTTACGGATCTTCCGTAGTAATGGTCTATACGGCAGGCGACGGTGTATTTGGATTCACATATGATCCTTCCCTTGGCGAATTCTTTCTATCACATGACCGAATCACCATTCCTAATAAAGCCAGTTATTTTTCAGTCAACGAAGGACTGACCCCTCATATGCACCCGGGAACAAAATCCGTTCTTGAGGAGCTTAAATCTGATGACCCTGAAAATGGGTATCCTCTAAGTGCACGATATGTAGGGTCCCTCGTCGCAGATTTTCATCGAAACCTAATCAAAGGTGGGATCTACCTTTATCCTGGCACAAGCAAGTCGCCTAACGGCAAACTCCGACTTATGTATGAAGCCAATCCCTTGGCCTTCATCTGTGAACAAGCCGGTGGAAAAGCCAGTACTGGATCTCAGCGTATCCTGGATATTGAACCCACAGACGTCCATCAACGGATACCATTAATCATTGGAAATGCTGAGTTAGTTGACCTCGTCGAATCCTTCGAAAAAACAGCTGTCCTTTAACCCATTCACCTGAATAGTCTTATGCCGTGAGGTCTCCCCTCGAACGATGGTTACAGCCGATTTGGACACGCCAATTTCTTTTGCTAAGAACTCGATCAAGTATTTATTTGCTTTCCCATCCGTAGCAGGGGCCGTTAATTTAACTTTAAGAACCCCCTCTTCAATCCAACCTACAATTTGATTACGTGAGGCATTGGGAATCACTCGAATAGTAAATCTCATAATCTACTACTGTCTAAAAACACTTAATCCAGTTTCCCCAACAAGCCATCGATCTCCTCAATAAAATCGGGATCATGACTCTTCTTCTTAGCCGCTTCAAACGATCCCCTAGCCCGAGACGTATCACCCGATTGCATACAAGCAATCCCAACGTTGTATTCCAAGAACGGATCTTCTGGGTCGTAGGTCCTAAGAATCGTCAGCTGCGTTAACGCCTCTTTGTACTGCCCTTCTGACATATAGATCTCAGTGAGGCATTTTCGAGCGTCTAGATGGGTTGAGTTAGCTAACACTAACCCTTCTAATAAAGGTTTTGCATCGTCATACTTATCCTGACTCATAAAGTGACTCGCCAATCGAAATAACTTCTCAGGGTCCTGAACAACCGCATCCATCGTCGCCCCATCTGCATCCTCCGGAAACTTGTGCGCCAAAAACTCCTGCGCATCACCCCAATCCGGGTGAAGCTCTAGTAAGCGATCCAAATACCGCTTAGACATATCTCGCTTATCTTTGGCATAAAAATATTGCACCAAAGTAAACAAGGCTTTTGCATTCTTCGGATCCCGTTTCAACACATCTTCACAAGCCATCTTAACTTCATTTGTAGGAATAACAGTATAAGACCCGGCTTTATTATTGAGAGACATTTTATCCGCATAACTCAGCGTTTCATCATACTTATTCAGGGTATCAGTATTGGATACCTCACTCGTCTCAGTCCCCATATCACTCGTTGGGGTCTTACATTTTATGCAATAGTATTCCCCTTGCCACGACACAGTTCGTTCTTCTGTCTCGGCTTTCTTGCATGTCTCACAGTATCTAAGTCCCATGCACCAAGTTTAGCATGGTAAAAGCGAGGAAACAGTCACACTACTATAGCCTCTCCTTCGTGCTCATGTTACGATCTCAGCATGACTAACACACCCGAACCAAACAAGGCCCCTGAGCCCATTATCGTTGCCAAAAAATGCTGCACCGAAAAACTATACCCAGGAAAATATCATTACTGCACCTGTGGACACTCCAAGGACCAGCCATTTTGTGATGGCACCCATCCCGAAGGATTTGAACCCAAACGATTCAAAATAGATGAACCTAAACAAGTTTATCTCTGCCTCTGTAAGCATACCAAAAACGCCCCTTATTGCGATGGCACTCATAGCCATATTTAAGCTACAATACTCCTATGACTAACCCAATCAAAGCGGTTCTCTTAGGCATATTAGAAGGCCTAACTGAGTTCATTCCAGTCTCTTCTACAGGACATCTCATCATTGCCGGTGAGTGGTTAGAGTTGCTCCATGCCAATCAAGAAACATTTGATATCGCGATTCAACTGGGAGCAATCTTGGCTGTAGTTATTTTGTATTGGGACTTCTTTCGGCCATTCCTCACCCCTAAACATTGGGTAAGTAAAGAATCCAAGCTAGTCCTAATCGCCATCGTTCCTGCACTTGGACTTGGGTTCTTGGCACATAGCACGATCAAGGCTCTCTTATTCAACCCGGTAACAGTTGCCGCAGCCCTCATCGTCGGTGGCCTGTGGATGCTTTGGATTGATCGCAGATACACACCCGAAAATCGTACCTCCGACATCCAATCCATGACATACAAACAAGCTCTATTGATAGGACTCTTCCAATGCTTAGCGCTTTGGCCCGGGTTCAGTCGATCCGGCGCATGTATGATCGGTGGTATCATCGGTAAACTGGACTACCAAAACGCCGCTCGGTTTTCGTTTATCATCGCAGTCCCAGTAATGGTCGCTGCCGTTGGCTATGACCTTCTCAAATCATGGGACACGCTTACTAGTAATGACCTTACCTTAATCGCCATAGGGTTCGTAACTGCGTTTATCGTAGCCATATTTGCGATCAAAACGTTCATCAAGTTACTAGCAAGCCTTCGATTTACCCCGTTCGCGATTTACCGCATCTTACTCGGGGCCCTCACCTTACTTTTGTTCCTATAAAGCGCCTGCGGCGGTATAATACCGGTCATGACAGAGAAAACACAGTTTTTTACCGGGTTTGAAGGAGAACAAAAGCTCCAACTCGAAAGTGGTCAGCTATTGGGACCTATTACTCAAGCGTACGACACTTGGGGAACACTCAATGCCCAAAAGGACAATGCCATCCTAGTCTGTCACGCATTATCTGGAGACTCCGATGCCGCTGGATGGTGGCCTACCGTAATTGGCCCAGGAAAGGCTATCGATACCGAAAAGTACTACATAGTCTGCCCCAACGCGCTCGGTGGTTGTAAGGGAAGTACAGGCCCCTCCTCAATCAATCCAGAAACCAACCAACCCTATGGAACAGACTTCCCTGTTATCACTGTTGCAGATATGGTCCATGCTCAACGCGCATTGATGGATGAACTAGAAATCCCTAAATGGAAAATGGTCACAGGTGGCTCCATGGGTGGCATGCAAGCCCTTGAATGGGTCGCTTTATACCCAGATCTCGTCCAATCTTGTGCCCCCGTCGCAGCTACAGGTCAGGTCTCGCCTCAATCCATCGCCTTTGATGCCATTGGTCGCACCGCCATCGTAACAGACCCCGCTTTTAATAACGGTCATTATTACGGTAGCGAAGGGCCTCATAAAGGGTTGGCAACGGCTCGAATGATTGGCCATGTCACCTACCTTAGTGAACAATCCATCGACGACAAGTTTGGCCGTAAACTCCAAGAAAAAACAGAGTATGGCTACCATTTTGATACTGACTTTCAAATCGAGAGTTATCTTAAATATCAAGGCGATAAATTCGTCGATCGGTTTGATGCCAACTCTTATCTATATCTCACCAAAGCCATTAGCTACTTTGACCTTCCCAAAAAATACGGCACCATGGATACCGCCTTTGAATCCAGTAAAGCCCGCTTTCTAGTCATCGCCATCACTACTGACTGGCTATATACACCGGAACAAAGTAAAGCGGTAGTCAAAAGCCTCATGCACCTCAACAAAGATGTTACTTATGTTGAAATTGACTCCCATTATGGACACGACTCTTTTCTAATCGAAAACGAAGATTTATCGGATTCTATCCGGTTATTCCTGGAGAATGTATGAGCCAGCACATCCGCCCTTTCTTAAAACGTATTAGTGAGCTTACCCCTGACAACAGTCGCGTATTAGACCTGGGTTGTGGCAAAGGCGAACTCTTAAAGACACTCCGAGACAGACGTAGCATCAACGGATATGGCGTTGATATTGATGTAAAAAATGTTAAAGAATGTATCCGAAATGGAATTTCCGTCTATCAAGGAAATATCGTAGAAGCCCTCACCGAATTCCAAGATCAAGTATTCGACACCGTCATCCTTAGCCACACACTTCAAGAAATCTATGAGCCAAAAAAAGTACTCAATGAAATGCTTCGTGTCGGAAAAAAGGCCATCGTAACGTTCCCCAACTTTGGCCATTGGCGGATTCGATTAAATCTCGTCCTATCTGGCCACTCACCTCGAACCAAAACCCTCCCATATGAATGGCACAACACACCTAACATACGAGTCATTACCATCAAAGACTTCCGCAGGCTATGTAAGGAAAGTGGTATTTTTATTGAAATAGAAGAACCCTATTTCAGAAGTAAATGGATCCGTACCATTCTTCCAAAATGGACTTATAATCTATTTTCTACAAAAGGACTATTCGTACTTAAAAAATAAGTCCTTCTACAAGTCTACTTAGCGTCCCACTCTGCCTTCATAGATTCAATTGAGTTACGAACTTGGTCACTTAACATATCACAAGCCTGACGCTTGGCGAGTTTATCTTCGAATACCCTACCCGCCAATACAATGGGGTCCCCAAATACAATATCAATACGGCCAGGTTTAATGATTAATTGATTCTTAGGAAGGATCTTCCCGGAGTTACGGATATAAACGGGAATCACAGTCGATTTCGTCTCTATCGCCAACTTAAAACTTCCTCGTTTAAACGGGCCCATCTTACCAGTTATGGATCTAGTTCCTTCCGGAAAAACAACCATACATTTATTTTTTTCTACGATAGCCTTCTCAACTTTTTTCATTGTGGCATAAGCACTTTTGGCATCTTCTCGTTTAAGTAAAAAGTCCCCACCTAGTATCGAATCTAAGCCTAATATCGGAAAGAATATCACCTGAAACTTAGCAATAAAGTTAGTCGGGCGACCTGGCGTACTTACCAAGGAAGCCACATCCAACATACTTTCGTGATTAGGAGCTAGAATCAGAGGTCCTGACTTAGGAATCACTTCGGCGTTATGAAACCGAACACGTAGCCCATGAAACAAAAAAATAAATCGAATAAAATACCCTGCTAACAATCGATGAACAAACGGCCCCTTCTTCCCAAAAAAGAGCATTATTGATGTCGCAAGAACAAAGTGGGTAAACACCCCAACAAAACTAATAAACAGAGAGTAAACAAAATAGGGACTCAACAACAGGATTTTTAAATATTTCATGACTGTTATTATACAGGAAGGTCCCCATGCTAAACTACCGAAATGAGAATCAACAAATACATCGCTCAAGAATTCGGCTGTTCTCGTAGAGAAGCTGACAAATGGATCGAAAAAGGCTGGGTCACTGTAAACGGAAATCCACCTGAACCCGGGCAACAAGTAGAATCCGACAGTGATACAGTCGCAGTCACAGACCTGGCAAAATCAACCCAAACTAACGCTATCGTAATTGCCTTCCACAAGCCTCGTGGAATCGTCACCAATTGTCCCCAAGAAGACGAAAAAGAAATCACCGACTTACTACCTAAAAAATATAAGCATCTAAACTCGATTGGCCGCTTGGACAAGGACTCTGAAGGACTAATCCTACTAACCGATTCTGGTGCGGTTGCTAGACACTATCTCAATGCCGACATTCCACATGAACGGGTATATGAAGTTACAGTAGGGCGCCCTATCATGCCCGATCAACTCCGAGCCTTAGAAGATGGGCTTCCCATCCTCGGACAAATGACTCTCCCCCTTACAGTTGAAAAACTAAGCCCCAAACAAATCCTCATGACCATGCGCGAAGGTAAAAACCGTCAGATTCGCCGTATGTTACTGAAGCTTGGCCTTAGAGTCACACGTCTTGTGAGACTCCAGTTCGATCAAACAACACTAGATGGGCTTGCCGCAGGGGAATACCGTGACGAGCACAACATTCCCCCACGTCATTAATTCTAATTAATCCGTAGACCATCCAGAGCTAGAGCTTTCGTCAGGCTCCATTGGGGCCGGTGGCGGTGCATCTTGTGGCTCGGTATCAAACGCAGATCCGTTAGAGCTCGAACCTGAATCAGTATCAATTACCTCATGATCACCCGCACCTTCACCACTTCTTGAAGGTACTTGAGCTTGAGCATCTAGCTGTCTCTGAGCAACAAGGTCATCAATTCGAGCAAGGTCATCCCAAAAAGGCTTGGTATCCGCCGCTGTAACCATTGGTTGATCAAACACGTATTTCACCGGTGCCGACGCACCTTGTTTTCGATCAAGTGCAGGCATCATTACAGGCACAGTATTGGCCCAAGAGGGGTAAGTCATATAAGGCTTCAGTTCAACAAAAAATGAGTCTGGAACATCCGGTTTCGCCGTTGCCCTTATTGAGGAAATATCCATTCCGTCCATCTGAGACAACATAATCAAGTTATTTAAATGAAACTCCATTAACGACTTACTATGATCTATATTAATCGCATTCTCAGATACTGAAGTCAGCTTATTCGTAACATTTTGAACAAGCGCCTTCTGAACCTCCGCCTTAGAAACCCGTTTAGGAACCGGCTTCTGAATACTACTGATAAATTGGTCTAACGCATCAAAAAAGTAATCTTTAGCCGCTTTGTCTGAGCCTATGTTTCCAACCGTTTGAATAATATACGCTTGTAATTCTAACTTCTTAAATGAATTAACAAACTTTTGAAACCGTTTCATACCAGCCACATCACCATTAAAGCTAGCTCGACTAGTTTTATTATAAAATTCACCAACAACGGCTTGAGGGTTCGAATTGGACTGTCCCTCCATCATATCATCTACAGCCACGGAAAACTCTTCTATAGACCCTTCCGATTTGGGATTAGTTATCGTATAAATAGCAAAATCTATCACGGGTTTAAATGCTTCCAATCGACTTGGAGGAGCCAGTTTCCCTGAAACACTTTCAGCACTTGATGACGAACCTATTCTATCAGATATGTCAGATTGAACCGCTTTTGGAGTTGGTCTATGCAACCCTATCGCTACTCGTTTATTAGAATCCGCATTACTTGGAGACTCTCTTTTCAAAGGCTTTTCGGCTACTATTGAAAGCGTTTGTGCCGACTCTCTTCCAGGCACAGGAGCAGGCGTTACTACATCTACAGCACCTCGGGACTGAATCCCTTCCACAACAGTATTCGGAGTTGGTACAAGTGCCACCGCGCAAGAATTACCTCCCGCAGTACATGGCGCAACTTGAACCGCAGTTAAGTTAGCATTATCACTTGCGCCAACAACTGCAGGAGTGTCTCTCGACACAGAAAGGTTGTTGAGTCCCACCATCATTTTTTGATAAACAAGTGTATCTCCAATATCAGGCAATTCAGACGATAGACCAATCGCACGCATTTCTTGATCTAACCCTGGAGTGGCACTTGGCTCAGGTCTAGAGTCCGGTTGCCCATTTCCCACTACCGGCGGTGCCGATTGTCTTCCATCTAATATTGTCGTATTTAAAGTAATTTGTGGTCCTATCATCAGTTGCTCCTTATAGTCCCCCCAGGACTGCAATTCGTATTACTACTTATCGTTCTTTATTTTCATCAAATTTCATTTAATTTTTTAAGTAAGAAACTTGGCGTTGGGATACACCTCATTTATACTATTCACATGGCAACCCCACTAATCATGACGGCTTCTGGAATTCGAGGCATTGTAGGCGACAACTTGGACCCTGCACTTGCCGTTACTGTGGCTAAGGCATTCGCTTATTATCTAAGCAGTATCAACGAAACAGGCCCTATTATCGTGGGTGGCGATACACGCACCTCTCATGACCTCTATAAAAATGCCGTAACCTCAGGATTAAACGCCTCTGGATACGATGCCATAGATATCGGCATGTGCCCTACCCCAACTGGACAGCAAATGATCCGTCACCATAATGCATCCGGTGCAATTATCGTCACGGCGTCTCACAACCCAGCTGAATACAACGGCCTCAAAATCATGAACGCCTCTGGTTCTTTTCTAAATCCTCAAGAATTCGAAGCCTTCAAGGCTGTCTATGACGCAAAAGAAGAGTCTCTCGTGCCTTGGGATCGCATCGGAAAGGTCATCGTAGATGATCAAGCGATTCATAAGCATGTCGACAAGATCCTGGCTGAACTGGACACATCCGCATTAAGAAAAAAACCGCTTCGAATCCTAGTTGATGTAAATCATGGCGCCGGGGCAGTAGCCAATCCGATATTATTTAAAAAACTAGGCATCGACGCTGACATTATGTACCCCGAACCAAACGGTCAGTTCTTTCATACCCCCGAGCCCACCAAAGAAAATCTAAGTGCATTGATGAAAAAAATGAAATCCGGCAACTATGACATCGGGTTTGCTCAAGATCCCGACGCCGATCGCCTAGTTATTATTGATGAAAACGGCCACTTTATAGGCGAAGACTATTCATTAGCCCTTTGCGTAGAATACATACTCAAACGTCACAGTAACGACACTGACAAAAACGTAGTCGTTAATCTCTCTACTTCCTTGGTCATTGAAGCCGTAGCAGCTAATTACCAAGCCAGCACTCACTACACCAAAATCGGCGAAACCAACGTCACCCAAGGTATCAGAGAACGAAACGCTACTGTAGGTGGAGAAGGCAATGGCGGAATTATCTACCCTAAGATCGGATGGGGACGCGATAGCCTTGCAGGTATTGTCATGGCACTCAACTATCTAGCCGAAAGCGGAAAGACTGTTTCGGAGATCGTTAAAGAGTACCCCAAATTCACAATGATCAAAGACAAAAAAACGGTATCGTCTCGAGATGATGTGCTTCCACTCCTAGACAAAATCGAATCGTATTTCAGTAACTCACCTCTAGATAAACAAGATGGAATCAAAGTATCACTCACTGATTCATGGATTCAAGTTCGCCCCTCCAACACAGAACCTATTGTTCGTATATTTGTAGAAGCGCCCACACCAGAAGAAGCTGAAAAGTTGATGTCCACCGTTCAATCTCTATGAAGGTTATTCTAGTTGGAGCGTCAGGAATGTTGGGCGAGGATGTCCATGAAGCACTCACTCTCGTTGGTCACCAGGTCATTCCTTTTACATCCAAAACTATCGACATCACCCAACCCGACTCGATTCAATCCGCACTTGAAGCCCACTCAGACGCCGAGGTCCTAATCAACTCTGCCGCCTTCACTAAAGTCGACCAATGCGAAACTAAGCAAGATCTCGCAATGGCCGTAAATGGCGAAGGACCAGGCCACATAGCTACGTTCTGCAACGCGAACAACATTCATATGATTCATTACTCCACGGACTACGTATTTGATGGAACCAAGAATGGGCCATACACAGAAACGGATACACCCAACCCGGTTAGTATTTACGGCCAATCCAAACTAGCTGGGGAACTAACCATCCAAAAAAACTGTCCTGACCACACTATCTTCCGTGTTCAATGGTTATATGGACATAATGGACACCACTTCATCAAAACAGTGGTTACCTTAGCGGAGTCCAGAGACACACTCCGTATTGTATCCGACCAAACCGGCACCCCAACATGGACCGGTGACATCGCTAAAATGACCGTCAATTGGATTGATCGCCCACTCTATGACTTAGGAAAACCCGATCCCGGCATCTATCATTATCGACCAGAAGGGGTCACGACTTGGGCAAACTATACCCGTCAGATATTCCAAGTCACCAACCGCCCCACCCAAGTTCAAGACATTCGCACTGAAGACTACCCTCTTCCTGCCAAACGCCCCTCAAATGGGCAACTCAATACCGACAAAATCAAAGCACTCGGCATCACGCCTCCAGACTGGAAAATATCTCTAGAAACATACCTCAAGAGTCACTAAACGTTACCCCAGTTTTTGATTCTTCATCTAAAACAGCATCAATTATGGACAAAAGTGTCCCCTTCCCGGCATGTCCATTACTTGGAACTGGGACCTTCGTCCCTGTATTAGGAGATAGATAACATGGGTGATTCGTAGAACCTCTTCTAGCCTGCTTAACAAAGCCTTTTTCTCTCAAAAGCTTGTCCAGCCCGCCCATTTTATGAACACCAATTGACTTAGCACCTGTCCAGCTCAAGTTCGAAGGGACGCCAACGTCTGTGGTCATTTGAGCAAGACCTTCATGACCTATTAAAATCTCATCCCCACTATCTACTCGACATCCCCAGACACTAAGTGAGGCTGACAACTCATCAGATAAAGAGAGGTATTCATAAGGAAACACGCCCTCTTCATTGGGAGTATCCACGTTCCAACCTTGAAGGTATCCAATCGCATAAACGTCCACATTCCCATTCTTTGCCGCGTAGTGCATCACTGTAGACTCATCCAAATCATCAACCATATAAAACGGCTTAAGAAATGATAAATAGTCTTCAACTGTACCAAATCGCTTAACCCCTAAGTCCCAATTAAAAATCAACACACTTAAAATATCAGCGCATGACTTTATAACAGAGGACGACCAATCAATTAAATCATCAGAAAAAGAACCACTCTGCATTAACTGAGACAACTCCGGCCCAATACTTACACCTGATTTCTCTTCATAACTAAGATCTAAAACAGTCGAATCACATTTTTCAAACCAATCCAGATATTGAGTAAAAGATTGTTCCGTTAAGGGGTCTTTAACCCTATAACTCAAATACGTCGCCTTTAACTGAACTCGAATGCCAGTCTCAATAGGACTCGCCTCAGAAAAATCCAACAATATATTAAGATCCCCATTAGTAGTCACAAAAAACTGGTAATCTACATAAGCTCTCAATAATTCACCATTTAGCAATAATGAATTCATTCTCAAAATAAAAAGGGTCTCATCCGTGGGATAATGCGCAACAAGCTTTGCCAAACAATCCCGTACGGGAGAGGTCTTAAGAAAATTTTTATCAAACGATTGAAACAAATGATGGGTAGCATATAAAGGGATATTCGATCTACCAACACCTTCCAACTCTGAGAGCCCTTCAAGAAATGCTATGTGTGCCTCAAAAGAAGCGTCATCAGACTTAGAACTTAACAACATCATCAAAGAATAATCTTGACTATCCAGTCCATATTTTGACTGTTGTATCGGTAACAATTTTTCAGCAAACTGGGACTTTTCCAAATCATCAGAAAATTTATGGAGAATTAACCGAAAGGCGGAAAACACATTCTTAATCCCCGCCGGAACATCGGCCCCCTCTGAATATAACTCATCAAAAAAAGACTGTATTTTTTCTAATGGCGCAATGGTCTCATCCTTAAAAAACTCTTGAATCATCACCTGTTTTACATTTTGAACAACTTCAGTATTTCGACGAAACTCCGGATTAGAAAATACCTTTTCAACAAACAACTTAAGCCCCATATCTTTGGGCAACCCATAAACAAAAACCATATCCAGCAACTTCAATATATGATCATTAGACACCCACAAATCTGAAAGCCCCAGCCATTCATCGAATGATCTCTCAGGTTGCTTCGCGACATGATGATGAGCGACACGAAACCCCAACAAATCATTAAAAGGGCGCATATTTATAGCCTTCGAAACAATATCATCCAATCCTTTATATTTTTCAGACTCCTCACGAAAAAGGTTTAACGTCGGAAGATATGTCTTTTCCATTGTCTTAAAAGAATCACACATGGCCTTCTCACCAAACGCAGCTGATAATATCACTCCAACTACCAACTTAATGAAAACTGCACGATTAACAATTCTTGGGTTATTTTTAGGAGAACTATAAGGAACACTTGTTAACGCTTCACGAACAACCGTATCCATACCCAAAAGTAGCCCCATTTGTACGGAGGGCAACCAAACTCGCTCGAATTGAACCCATGCTTCCTTAGATTGAACTTCTTCTATCGAGAGCGACTTTTCTACAGAACGCTTACGTTCCTCATTGAACTGAGTCAAATTCAACAATAAGTGGTCTAATGACCCCTTAACATAAGACCCAGACTTAATAATATTGCCCAATATCCTCAAGTCTTTCGGAAGGATTAAAGCACTCTCATTAAGCCCCACCCATTTAACCAATAATTGTTCGAGCTTAGTTCTAGACTGAAGTGATAGTCCCAAAGTGCTATCCAGCAAAGGAAATATATCATCTTTTTTTTCAAACGCAACAACCCGATTCATAGTCAATGCAAATCTCCAAATAATTTATGTGTAAGGGGCACATATACGATCCCAAAATTGATCATATAACTATTGGTCGTTACCAGACTACTATTTCAGTAAATTTTAATCAAATAAAAAGACACAACTCAAGTTGGCAAAATCATAACCGTCCCCTATTATTAGATCATGATAAAAATAGTACTTGGCTCTGACCACGGTGGACTAGAACTCAAACAAGCAATTAAGACGCATTTAGAGACACGTAACTGTGAATCTATTACAGATCTTGGCACCTATACTACAGACTCCGTAGACTACCCCGACTTCGCTGAAAAAGTCTGTACATCTATTCTGAATCAAGATGCCGATTTAGGAATACTTGTTTGCGGAACGGGTATTGGCATCAGCATCAAAGCCAATCGCTACAAGGGCATCCGCGCAGCACTCGTTCATGACACGTTCACGGCTCAAATGTGCAAAGAACACAACAATGCCAATGTTCTCTGCCTAGGCGGTCGTACTACAGATACAGACACCGCACTCACGCTAATCGACACTTGGCTCGACGCAACCTTTGAAGGCGGCCGTCACCAAAATCGACTCGATAAACTAGACGCGTAGCAATCTCTAGATAAGCGCGCCCATCCCAGTTGAGTTAGATAACTATCTGCCTATCTAGCCGTAGGTGCAAAAAGGTCATTGGCTTGTTCAGTCGTCGGCGTAAGAGAACGTTTACGAGCATTATCATTACCAGAACCAGCGGTTTCGTCTGAGGCACGTCCCGCAGGGAAGTCATCACTAACAAGAGACAAGTTCAAGGATGCAAGACCCTCAATCGTACCATCAACAGAAATAGAGACTTCGGGAGAAGAATCAACATCCTCATCGTCCGAAGACAAGAAAGGAATAAACAGCAACTGACCAAAAACACCTTTAACATAAACACCGCCATCAGGGGCAGCAAAAACATGGGTCTCAAACGCTTCATCCAGAACATCATCATTGTTCTCAACAGAAGATTCGTCTCGCCGCAAAAAATCTATCGGTCTCGAACCAAATTCATTTCTTACGCTTTGATTAGCACCAGACTCTACAAGAAAGGAAATAATTTCATCGGCAACCTTCCGTTTATAGGCAAAGTGTAGTGGCGTATTTTTTAATATATCAACAGCATCCACATCGGCACCGTACTCAACAAGTTTTTTTAGAACCCCCACCGAAACGCCCACCTGAACAACAGATAAAAGAATAGTATCATCAAGCAACTTCTTATCGAGACCCAACGCATTCTCAATAAAAACAGCTAATACCTCATCCGAAACGTTGTGCTTAATCCCTATCGAAACCAAATCATTAGGGCTACACCTCTCTATAAATGCATTTCTTTCAAGTAATGCAATAACAAGTTCTACTGATAACCTTTTTGATATCACTACTTCCAAAGGAAAACGTCCATTTCTATCTGGCACATTTACTAGCGCATTCGCCTTAACAATGGCAATCGCAACATCTTCCCGATTATAATCCATTGCGATCAAAAGCAAAGGCGTCCCAAATCGATCCTTCAAATTAACCACATCGCTTTTACTTAACATTTTTGCAATTACTGTCAAAGACACCCCAGCCTTGACTGCCTTTACAACCAAAGAGTCCCCAGCCAACGTAGAAGTACCAACGTCTGCCCCTTGATCCAATAATGCTACTAATACTAAGTCTGGCATATTCGAGTCAATCGCCATCCCCAAAACCGTCGCCCCATTACTTAATGACGCATTTACAAGAATCCCTTCCTTAAGAAGCTTATCCACCTGCTCATACCAATAAGCCCCACGCGCAGAGTCAGGAACCTTAAACCGTTTCAATAACTCATTGGTCCTAAGTTTATCCGTACTAATCGCCAAGCTTGAAGAAGGCTCACCCGGAACAAATCTATGTAATTTATCTAAAGTAAGCATAGATCCTCCTTAACCAAATAAATAATTTGATTAAATTTTACAATATCTATAAAAATCTATATAGACTAAGGGAATTTTTTAAAGATCAAGGCATCTTTTGGCTTTTCACCCGGAGGTCTGTTTACTACAGCCCGAGGACGGAAAAGACAAAAGTAACGCTGATATTCAAAAAATTCGCCAGTCTAACCTATGTATTTGTAGCTTGGTCTAATCACCCTTTTTCCTGATAGAGCCTCTTCTATTCGATGCGCACACCATCCAGCCGTACGAGCCATAGCAAACATAGGCGTATAGACCGCTTCCGGTATTCCGAGACAGTCATAAACAAACCCGGAAAAGAAATCAACATTCGGCGCAATAACCTTGTCTGACCCTTTGATCTCTTGAAATACTTTGGGCCCTTCTTCAGCAATGGTGAGATATAAATTAAGCTCGTCTTGCCGGCCTTTGGCTTCCGCCAATGCCTTGGCTTGCCCAAGCAGTACAGTCGCTCTAGGATCCGACTTGGTATACACCGCATGTCCCAGCCCATAAATCTTCCCGGATCGATCCCCTGATTCTTTTCGAACCAACTGACCGAGGTAATCTTTGACTTGATCTACATTACCCCAGTCCGACACATTAGCTTTAATGTCGGCCATCATATCCATGACCTTTTTGTTAGCCGCGCCATGCAAAGGTCCTTTTAGACTTCCCAATGCTGAAGTGACCGCACCATAAAGGTCCGTCCCACTCGACGTCACTACAGCTGTCGTAAATGTCGAATTATTACCGCCACCATGCTCAGCATGCAAAATCAAACAAAGGTCCAATATATCCCGTTCCAAGGGATCTACAGCCTGACCTTCACGTAACATATAAAGAAAGTTTTCAGCTAGCGAGACCCCTTTTTTAGGGGGAAGATAGGTAGGGTTAGTGCCATATGCAGATAAGTACCCATAAGCCGTTAACATTGGCATCTTGGCAATAAGTGCCAATGTTTTAATTAGGTTCGCTACGGGATCGATTCCTTCTGGCGATTCATCTTCTGTATACAATGCAGATACAGCCGTCTGTAATTTATTCATAACGTTTTGGCTAGGAAGAGATTTAATAGCATGATCAACAATACGATCACTTACGGTTTGATTCTCAGAAATAGTGTCGAAAAGCTGCTGTATTTCTTCGTCCGTAGGGTGCCGTCCCACTAGCAATAAAAAGACGGTTTTCTCAAACCCAAATCCACCTTGAGTTACATCTTTAACCAAGTCCTCTATCATGATACCTCGGTACCGTAATTCCCCATCCACAGGTTCCAAAATCTCCAACGGTTTTTTCATTCCAATTACAGACGATATCTTGGACAGTCCAGCGACTACACCGCTTCCATCTGCGTTTCGCAAGCCACGCTTCACATCCAACTTCGCGTAAAGAGACGCCTCAATTGTATTATTTTCGATTAAATCTTCTTTTAACTGAGCGAGCCAAGAATCTGACATAAAACGGTTCCTTTATCCCCCACTAAACTACTAAACAGTGTAGCGTATCTAAGTTATTTATTCGATGTGTTCACTTTAAGGTTACTAGAAGCTTCCATTGCCTCAATCCCTTTCAACAATTGATCAATCCGTTTATATCGATCTCCCACGCGTTTACCTAAACGCGAAATGGCCTTATCCAACTGACGATTTTCAGACTCCAATCGATGCAAAACCCTGTCTAATTCCTTATACGGCTTTCGCAAGTCATCGGGATCCAAACGAGAATCCAACGTCTCAATGATAACCGACAATTCTTTTTGAGTTACTGCAATCCGTTTCGCCAAAGCTTGGATGGAAACCAAAGCAATCCCATCCGCATCCACTGTACTAATATGTTTTTCATCACGTCCCAGTCCATACGCCTCATAAAAGTCTTGAGCCATTGGGCCGATATGCCGATCTTTTTTAGTTTCTTTTTGCTTACTCTTATACTCCCACTCTTGGATTTTCATCCCTTCCAACTTAGTCAGAATCGCGTCACTATCCACACCCGTTAAGTTAGTTTTCTTATTTCGATCACTCACAACAGCCCACGACCCACTACCGCTATCCAATACCACACCACCATCACCGACTCCGGTATAGAACGCTACACCACCACTCGCTTTGACAATGAATTGATTATCTTTTTCCGTGGTCATTCCGGTAGACTCCGCCCCATCACTCCATA
>JABISL010000030.1 GCA_018700055.1 bacterium
GGAAGACTTTGGTGGGAAATGGCGTCGACCAAAGTCTTGGCAACTGCCAAATCTTAAGATAACAAACAAATGGATCGCCCCGAAATAAAACTGACACAGGCTGATCTCAATCTTATAAGTGCCTACAACTGAGAGAACCCGAACTTGCTTCGAGTGAACGTGATCCATCTTTGCCGAAGGTCAAAGGGGATTTTATATGAGCGCCTGCGGCTGAGGAAGCTGCGAACTTGATTCGAGCTTCCGTGATTGATGTCCGCCCTTAAAGGTGGATCTCAATCTTATCTAAATGGAAATAAGTGAAATTCCCACCATCCTCGATACGATATATAAGTGACAGAAAACAAATGGAGGGACAATCATGGCAACAGCAACGAAAAAAGTGATTAAGGCTACGAGTGGGGTTAAGGTATTACGTAAGAACGAGTTTGACGCGACATATAGCGCCGCTCAGAATCGATTGATTCATAATCTTCAAGCCGCACTGAAACCAACTAAAAAATAATTAAGTCATTAAGACTTAAAAAGAAAACCCCCAAAACATCTGATGTCTTGGGGGTTTTTAGTTTTTATAACTATTTAGGTTATTCCTACTTAAAGGGTTTGATTTTTCCTGACTTTAGTTTGCTGAAGTAATCCTTGGATAATCCGGCAACCTTACCCGATAGTAATAGAATAGCAATAGTATTCGGTATCACCATCAAGCCGATCATTAGATCCGTGAAGTTCATAACCGTATTTAATGTTGTGATGGATCCAACAAAAATCAAAGCAATAAACGCCCAACGGAATATGGGGATCGATTTTTTGCTAAAGGCAAAGGTTGCTCCAACTTCACCATAATATGACCATGTAATCATTGTAGAGAAGGCAAACATGACTACCGCAAAGGAGATGAAGTAGGTGCCAAATCCTTTGAAGAATCGATCAAACGACGCGATCGTTAGTCCAATGCCATTCATTTTCTTAACGGGCTGAATACGATCCACTAGCCACGTCTGACCAGGCGTGATTGCTCGAAACTCAATTCTAAGTTCGCTTAGCTCAGCATTCTCTTCGATCCAACTCATAAATCGAGGGTGAATGTTAATAAACACTCGTTCCCACTGTCCGGGCTTAGACCCAGTCATCGTCATTAGAGGGGCGCGATCGCCCACTGGAAGGAAGAATGTTAGATCCTTTTCAACAATAGGGAATGTCGCAAGTTTCTGGTTCTTTTTGTTCCAAACGCGAAGTTCAAACTCACCAGCGCCTTCGCTACGATAACTCGAAAAAGCAATGGCTTCGGTATCCTCAGAAAGAATAATTCGTTCAGTAAGGGCGCTTGTTTCGGCTGATTTACCATCATAGGCCAAGACGAACTTACCATCGATATGACGATGAAGCTTATTGGAAAGTTTAGGTATCTTGTCCGAACTAACCGTCCAGCCAGGACCTACTATAGTTCGTTCTACTTGAGTGTTTTCGAAGGTTATCGTTTTGGCGCTAGTATTGCGATACATCTCAGTACCAAAGTTACCACTAAGGATAATAACCGTAGCAGTGGCACTGCAAACGACGATAGTATCGATAAAAGGCCCCATAGCGGCGACGATTCCTTCCCTAATAGGGTAGTTGGTCTTAACCGCAGCATGAGCAATAGAGGCAGATCCTAAGCCGGCTTCATTGGAGAACACAGCTCGGCGGACGCCCGCGATTATAACGGCTCCGATAAGTCCACCAGCAGCAGCAGTTCCTGTAAAAGCATCATGAAGAATAATTTTGAGAACAACTGGCCAAAGAGTGATATTTAATAAACAAATATAAACTGAACCGAGAACATAAATAATACACATTGTAGGAACAATCTTAGAGGCGACTTGTCCGATGCGTTTGATTCCACCAATAATAACCAGCGCCACGCAGAGAGCCAATGCAAGGCCTGTGACCCATGGTGATACACCAAAGTAAGTCTCTAGTGCATTCGCCGCTTGATTGGACTGAAACATTCCACCAGCACCAAACGCTCCAAACATGATGCATGTGGCATAAAAGAAGGCCATTGGCTTAAATCGAGGCCCTAGCCCTTTGGTAATGTAATACATAGGACCGCCACGGACTTCTCCTGTAACCGGGTCTTCGTCTCTGTAATAGGTGCCCAGTGTACACTCTACGAACTTGGTAGCCATTCCAAAGAATCCAACGATCCACATCCATAAAACTGCTCCTGGTCCACCAATAGCTATTGCAATGGCAACTCCCGCAATATTTCCTAGTCCAATCGTTCCCGACAAAGCTGCCATTAACGCTTGAAAATGAGTAATATGCCCTTTTTCACTAGGGTCATCATATCTACCTCGTAAAAGAGCTATCGCATGAGGAAAAGCTCTTAATTGGATAAATCCGAAGCGTAATGAAAAGAACAGTCCTGTGAATAGACATAAGCCAATGACCGGAAAATTCCAAACAATCCCAACTGCTTTTTCAAGAAAATCTGCAAAAATAGTGCCCATAATATTTCTCCCCGTATATAATTTGGATATTAATAAACTAGCCCCCCAACTACCGATTAACTATACTGGCTGAAGCAATGATTGACCAGAAAATCAGGATGTACCACTAACAATTCATGCATATATATAGGAAATCTTGGCGATATTATTATATAGAGATAGAAACATAAGGATAAAACAATGGCATTACCCGTCGGGGGATCCCCAACACCACCACCAACTACAGTTGCTAAACTAGAGCCTCCAGAAGATACATCAAGAAAATCGATGAACCTCGATGAGGCGCGTAATTTTTTGGTAAATGTAGCTAAGGCGTTTGCGGACATGATCCGTAGTAACCCGGAGGTTCAGGCCTTTTTTCAAAAATATAGCATGTCTGATGTGATCATGTCAGAGTCTCCTTCGTCCTCTTTTCTGGTGGAGAGTATCGATTTGACTCGAGTTGGGCCTCAAGGCGTAGAAGGGCTTGCAGCAGACCATGACTTAACAGGGCGTAGTTCCCCTGCAGAAATAGGTAGAGCGGTAGGGCGTGACCCTAATGGAATGTTGTCTCAACTATCCGAGTTGTTAGGCCCCCCCCCCACACGGAGAGACCCGAGTGAAAGGCGTAGAGATGAAAAGGTTGCTGCTAAGAGAGTTGCTCTTAAAGAAGCTAACGAAAAAGCAGCTCTACTAAACCCAGCCCACCGACCGGATATCACCAATCGTTCTGCTTAAAAAAAAAAAACGAAATTTTCCAGCCACTCATATCGATAAGTAATATATGGGTATACAACATTCCGGTTCAAATATGTCTCACTACGGTGGATCCAATCCCTTAGAAAGGGCGCATGGCGCCTTAAGAGGTACAGGGTCAAACTCAATTCCAAATAGAGTATTAACACCTGAGCAAAAACTGGATCAAGTGCATCAATTTCTTGGCGAGATCACTAAGCTTTCCCATCACATCCCTCGGAAAGGGGATCCCTTAAATAGGCTCCTGGGGGTAATGCGTAAGAAAGAGATTCCTGAAATAAATGCCGCATTAACCCAATCCACTTGGATGGGGAAAGAACGATCGCCTTTGGGCAAGATTGTAGTTATGTTTGAAAAGTACGCGACAAAGGGAATCGCTCCACAGGGCCCCAAGAATTTAGGAGAATTTAGAAAGTTAGTGAAGGCGGCCGAACGGTCAGCAGAAAAAGTATTAAAAACGTTGCCAAAGACAGAGCTCACATCATATGAAGATATTGTTACTAACATTGAGCCTCAAGCAAGAGAATTAACATCTACAACCCTCACAGTTAACACGACGCTAAAGGGGAGTTATTCCCCACTAAACTATGGCGAAAGGATAGTGGTGGAGGGAGATCTTGCAGCGGTAAGTGATAAGGATAAAATTCGGTTAATCGATCTATCAAATGATACCCCCTTGTTGTTAGGTAGTATTCAAGAAGGAAGCATCGATAGATTGGCTATGAAAGGGGATAGAATCGGTTATTTGAAAGAGGATAGGGCTTATTTTGTGGATGTATCAAATCCAAATATCCCTGTTCCTATGGGGAGTCTGTATTTAGAGTCACCTGAAGATCTTAAGATAGTGGGGAATACCGCGATAGTCTCTGTATGGGGGGGGATTGAGGTACTAGATATTTCTCAAGGGGCCCCTGTTGTTAATCACTCGTTTGATATGGGTGAAGGCGCTAACTTATTTGAGATTGAGGCGCACCAAGACTACGGACATGTTGCCTATGTAGTATCGGGTGTAGGCCGATTGCATACCGTAGCCATTCCAGAGAACGGGACACCTTATCAGTTGGGTAGTTCTACGGAGAACGAGGTATTGGGATACAGTACATTCACAATGACAATTGGTACTGGGTATGTTTCTGTATCAGGAGAAGGGGCAAGGAGACCTCCCAATTTCTGGAGCCGCTATATACTCCCTCAATACGATATTTATGATACGACTAACTTAACAGCCCCTGTTTTGAGAGACAGGTATACCGATGACAATACTGATCAGCTTTATATAAACCAAAGAGATATAGAAAGCGTAGGTAACTTTGTAGTGATGAGTAGTGATTTTTTTGGAGTCTTAACAGTTTCAGAGAATGTAGCTGATGGCCCCCCGATGCGAGTCGGAGTGATAGACGAAGGTCAGTATTATTCTGAGGCCGCTATTGGAAATGGACGGGTTTACGGAGTAACCGACACGGGACTCAAAATCTACCAAGTAGATGTTGATGGAAATACCCTTATGGATTCGCCAACTGCAGCGCCAAGCGGTCAGCCCAGCACAATGCCAACAGCTGTACCAAGTGGCCAGCCAAGTAGATTGCCTACAGGGGTACCAAGCGCTGTAGAAACGGGACAGCCAAGTGGTCAGCCCATCGCAGCACCAAGTGGTGCGCCGAGTCCCCAACCAAGTTCTGATCCTACATCTTTCCCATCGAAGAATGATACCGAGACCGAAGCAAATATGGATTGGATTTGGGGAGTTCTCGGTGTAGGCTTATCTGTCACTGCTTTGGCGGGATATATTTATAGCCGAATGGACGATGGTAAAGAGAACGATGATGTAGCTAACCATGCGGATATAGAGATAGAGAATATTAATGATGGAATATCTGGACCAGACCGTGACTCTAGGAATGAAACAAAAGAAGCCGATCAACAAATCTCTCAAACGAGTCATCCAAAACCGACACCTCAGCTTTCTCACTCAACACCCGATCAGGTTTTTCCCGAAACAGAAGGGGATATGGTTCCTATTGATCTTAGTATTTCTGAAGGTTACCCTAGAGATAACGCTGTTTTGAATTTTGATAGTCTGTCGGCCCAATCATCTGAGGAAGGGGGAGCTACTGATGATCTAGAGGCGGAATACGAAAGAGCCGCGAAAAGTTTTCATGCACAAGCCCAACAAAATCCTCAAAGTAGCAGAAATGTTGATGGTGTTACCCCCTACGAACCAATTTTTGGGAGTGAGTCTTCTCAATCATCACAGACAGAGCATTCAAGAAGTGTCTCTCCAAGTTTGAAAAGCCAAGACGGGTTAGCTTTTGCAGAGATTACACATGATGGCCCAGGTGAGAGTTCAGCTTCTGATGATCGTGAGCCTCTCAACTCACGTATTAGAGTTAATAGAGATGATCTTTATCCACCTCAAGTCGAGATGCCTAAAGGGTATAATCGAGAAACATATGATCAATCACGACAAGTACATACGAAAAGGTTGCCGAAGAATGATATGCCACAGGATATGAAATTGGACTACACGACATCACGAAAACTGGATTATAGAAAGGTGCTAAGTGAAATGGTGCGTGACCAATCACTCCAAACTAAAAGTAGTAGCGAGTAATTTCCTTCACTATCTGCCTAAATAAAAGCTGAAATTTTCCACTCCCTCTCTTCGATAAGTATATATGACGATACAACCATTTAGTCCCCCAGCGGGACAGGTTAGCTCCTTTAACGTAGCTACTGGTAACTTAAGAGGCCCAGTCTCAACATCTCAAGGAATTAGTAACAGAGTACTAGCCCCTCATCAACAACGGGGTCAGATACGTGAGTTTTTAACTGAACTCAGTAAGGTGAGCAAGGCTTCACGCGGAAGGAAAAACCCACTCCATGACCTTTTGGGGTTAATGCGTAGAAAAGAGGTTCCAGAAATCAAAGCTGCACTAACTCAGCCAAATTGGATTATGGGTCAAGACCGATCCCCTTTAGGCAAAGTTGTGGATATGTTTGATGACTATGCCGCCAAAGGAACCTTCCCGTCGCGGGTGGATTCACAATTAGTTAAGGATGCGATGCATTCCGCAGCCAAGGTATTAGACGGGCTCCAAGAAGCCGCTTTTAATACTTATATGGGTATAGATGAAGTGGTGTCCTCTGGACGGGCTTTGAAGACTGCAAGCAGGATTGAGTCAACTATACTTTGGAGTTACTTTCCCAATGAATATATATACCATTTTGAAGTAAAGGAAAATACAGCCGTACTTGCTCAATATGAGGGGCGTTCTAGTTCTCTAACGTTGGTAGATGTATCAGATAAGGCTAATCCAAAGGCCGTAAGTAAGTTTTTGGTAGCGAAGGATATTGAAAAAATAGAGATAAGTGCCAACAGAGTGTGTTTTGTAGAAGATACAAGACCTGATGAAACGTTGCGCACAATTGATATTTCTGACTCGGACAATCCAAGGATGTTAGGGGATTTAAATATGGACACCAGTTGGTTGACCCCCCTAAAGGTTGTCGGTGATTTTGCCTTTTTAGAAAACGGTGAGGGGAATCTAGTAAAAATTAATATTGATAAAGCCCAACCTTCTATTGATAGTGAATTATCCATCGATTATTTGTCCAGTATGATTTAGGTTTTTGAAGTATATCCAGATAGTGAATACGATAAAGTCGCCTATGTAATGGATTGGGACGGACATTTGTCCACGGTTGCTTTTCCAGACAACGCAGCGCCGTATCTATTAAATAAAAGCACAGAGGTATTTGATGGCCCTTTTGGATCAATGATTAAAATAGGTGATTATCTGCACCTAGCACTATATGATGACTATGCTATTTTTGATGTGTCCGACCCCAGTCAACTTGTTCGTCAAAACATAACTATCACACCCAATGATGATGATTATTCCGATGATGATCAGCATTATCAACATGATATGGAAGACGCCGCCAATAAGTATACGTTATCAAAGGGATGGGATAGCGGAATAATGGTTAGAGATTATTCAAAAGGAGAAGGGCTTTATCCTTCTTTTGTTGGGTATTTAGGGTTAAACGAGGATATATGGTTTAACGCTGTAGAATTCGAAAATGGAATAGCCTATGGGTCTGGCGAAGGTGGCGTAATTGCCTATGAAGTAAAGATAGATGGGGAGTCTTTAGATACTGAGTCTCCAATTAATCCACCAACAGAGTCATCAAAAGATGAGAATATGGACTGGGTGTGGGGACTCCTAGGTGGTCTTGGGGGGGCAATTTCTTTTTTAGGCACGATATATTTGATGGGAAACTATGTTAATAATGAATATAGCCTAACGCCCAACCCCAGAGTCGAAGAAATTGAGCCCGAAGGTGACATAGAGATGGGGAATGTTGGGCCAGACACCGAACCCAGGGGTGGTCGATCTGTGGATATGAGTATTATTAAAAAATATTCGAAACCCCTCAGAGAAATGGTTGATACTGAAGATGGTATTGTCCATGATGATAGTAACGATATAAGTTTCAATAAAAAAACGCCTGATAATAGCTTAAGAACGCCTGTGAAATCAGTTATGGATCTTAATAGTGCAGTGAACTTAAATGGCATAGATCTAGCACTATTTAGTGATTCTGAAGAAGAAAAAAGTGATTTCGATGATACTCAGAGTGAAGGGTCACTTAACCAATATAAAGAACTTTTTAAAAGGTCCCCGATATCCCTTCAACAGGGACTATCTAGAAGTGTATTTCCTAGTTTAAATAGAGAACGAAGTTCAAAGTCAGACAGTGACGATACTGACTCAATTTTATCAATTAGTGACATAGGTATAGATTTTGAATCCGATGTCGTCAGTGAAGAACCTAGTCCTGTGTCAAAAAAAGAGGGGTACCGAAGACGTCTTCAAGATAGAGCTCTTCAACTACGGGCGGTTAAGCAGACGCAGAGTAGTAGTGACCCCATCGAAGGGTATCTACCTAAGCGCTAGTGCTTATAGAAAAACGTAACGAGTTTTTTGTAGAATAACTTGTTCAATAGATAGAGAAGAACAAGTAAGACAAACTCGCCGGCAAGAAGGTGAAGGAGTTCGATTTGCTTGAATCGGTAGAACGACAACACGATTAACCCACAACTACCTACAATGAAGAGTAGTATATCAATCATAAAGACGACGAACATCGCCAACATATCTACAACACGTGAGAGTCGAATAGAGAGGCGGGCTACTGTTACTGTTAGATCTGAATTATCCATATGGCTAGTCTAAACCAATTGGAAGGGCTTAATCAAGAAGCCTTAACTATCACAGCCATTTCTTTCACTGCTTCGGACAACCCCACAAATACCGATCGACAAATAATACTGTGACCGATGTTTAGTTCGTTCATGTGGGGTAGGGCGACGATAGGGTCAGTGTTGTGATATTTGAGTCCATGCCCCGCATTCACAACAAGGCCAAGACTATGTGCATATAGTGCCGCTTCATGGAGTCGCTGCAACTCGGCCATCTGTTTAACGGGCTCTTGATCATAATTGGCATAGTCACCGGTGTGGAGTTCGATGGCTTGCGCACCAGAGGCTTTGGCGGCATCGAGCTGCGCCTTGTCTGGGTCAATGAAAAGGGATACTTCTGTATCTTCACTCTGAAGCGTTTGAACCACTTCGGTAATGCGATCAATCATGCCCACGACATCCAATCCACCTTCGGTAGTGAGCTCTTCTCTTTTTTCGGGAACGAGACAGATATGCTTAGGGCGTAATCGATCTGCAATAGAAACAATCTCCGGGGCAATAGACATCTCAAGATTGAGCCTGGGAACAAACTCACATAGCGCTTCAACATCCGCATCCTGAATGTGACGACGATCTTCGCGTAAGTGGACAGTGATACTGTCTGCCCCAGATGCCAAGGCAATACGAGCGGCTTCACAGACGTCCGGCTCTGTTTCTTTCCGTTGTTGTCTGAGTGTCGCGACGTGATCAATGTTAATGCCTAGTTTAATCATTGGCGTTTACCTTAACCAATACCCCATTTACAGTCAATATTGCCGGAAGGATATGATGATCGTTCCCATCAAAGTAGATATATAAAGGCACACTCTGTCGCCCGTAAGCAGCCAAGGCCTTAGTAATTTCCGGGTCATTATGGGTCCAGTCTGCTTGTATCAGAGTGATTTTTTTTGTCCTGAATAGAGATTGAACCGCATCTGTATCCAATGTGGTGACCTTATTGACCTGGCAAGTTACGCACCAAGCCGCCGTGAAGTCTAAGAAGTATGGGTGCTTGGATTGTTCCAGAGTGGTTACGAGAGCTGGCGAAAAGGGCTGCCAATCCGAAGCGACTGGTTGGTTAGTAGGGCTGATCAATTGAACAAATACCCAGACTAACCAAATCACCGTGCCAAGTAACATCGCTCCCAAAACCTGGCGGAAGCGAATCATCCATTGTCCGGGCTTGGGAATATAGGCTTGGAGAGAGGGGATTAAGGCGACTAGAAGGAAGGGAAGGGCAAATCCGATGCCAAGCACAGTAAATATAGCAAAAGCGCCTGATGCGGAATGAAGTAGAGCTACGCCAATCGCTGTTCCCATGAACGGCGCACTACAAGGTGTTGCGACGACTACTGCCAAACACCCATGAAAGAATGCGTTCATTGTTCCGGACTTACGCGGTAAGAGGCTGGCCAATTGCGTGAATCGCGCTCCCAACTCGAATAGGCCTAGTAGGTTCAACGATAAGAGTCCAAACAAGACGACCAAGATCCCAACAAACACCGGGGACTGTAGTTGAAACCCCCAGCCTAGTGATTCGCCCGTCGCACGTAACGCTACTAAGAGGCCACTTATGATCCAGAACGAAACAAGGACGCCGCTCGTATAGGCCAATCCTTGGGTTTTTAATGTGTGCTGATTTGATTGATCGCTAAAATATAATAGTTTGAGGGAAATTACCGGTAATACACAGGGCATCAAGTTTAGGATTAATCCGCCGAAGAAGGCCAGTAGAAGGACTAATCCAAATGACCGGCCTTCATGACCAGGAGACGAATAATCAGATTCTTGAGCCGGTTGTCCAGGTACTACTGGGAGGATAAACGAGGCTTCCGACTCAAAAGGAATACACACGTCCTTACAGACTAACCAATTTACTTTGGCCTTAGCCGATAGAATAGAGCCATTCGACTGGTCTGCCGATACTGTTATTGGAACTAGAAAATCCGTAGTTCCCTCATAACCATAGACATCTTTGGGAATGGTCTCAACTATATGTGCATTAGGAAACTGAATATCACCAGGAATAAATCCATCAATGGACTCCCAAGTAATCCGAGGAGCCATTCCATCTTGTCCTTCCGCGTTCGAATACGTATGCCAACCTGTAGGCATAGATACTCTGAGGTAGAGACCCTGAGAGCTAACAAACTCAACGGAACTATCCGGAAGGTTTTCTACAGGAAGACTGAGATTTCCAGCATAAGCCGGTGCCCCGATCATCAGTCCTGCGATCAATACGAATAGCCATTTCTTAATAGAGTGCATATTCCTAAATTATACTGGAATGCGAAATTAGTTACAGTTTGTCACCAAACTAACTTTTCCTTATAATAAATCCCATGCAAATCATCGCAACACAAATTCGAGTCGGAATGATATTAGATATCGAAGGGGACCTCTATAAGGTAACCTACACTCAACACGTTACACCGGGTAAAGGTGTCGCTTGTATGCAAACGAAGCTTAAGAATGTGGTGACTGGAAAGAATCTTGAAAAACGATTTCGCTCCGCGGACAAGGCAGAAAGAGCCAACCTCGAAACCCGCCAAATGCAGTATCTTTATGCAGATCAAGATGGCTTTATCTTTATGGATAATGAGAGTTATGAGCAAACAAATGTTCCCAAAGACCTCATTGGCGATCAAGCCGGATTCTTAGCCGAAGAACAAACCTATGCGGTGTCTTTTTATGAAGAGACAATCGTCGGCGTAGATTTCCCACCAAGTGTAGTGCTTAAGGTAGTTGTTGCACCGCCAGAGATTAAAAAAGCAACCGCAGCAGCATCACTAAGACCTGTTGAAGTAGAAAACGGAATGAGTGTGAATGCGCCTTCATTTATTAAAGAAGGCGATCTCATTCGTGTGAATACGGAGACGGGAGACTACATCGAGAGAGCCAAGTAGATGAGTGAGGAAATTGAAGTCCCAGACGACGACAATCCCGATGAGCCCATTGAACGCAAGATTCAAATAGACGCCAGTCCTGAAGTGGCTCAAGGTGTGTATGCTAACCTCACAGTTTCTCACTTTAATGGAGAAGAGTTTGTTATGGACTTCGTTTATGCCCAGCCACAGTCATCCAAAGGGCAAGTGCGATCGAGAGTGATTATGCATCCCCGTAATGTGGCATTATTGACCAACATGCTTATCAAAAATCTCGAAAGCTACGATGAGCAGTACGGAAGTGATGATAATGATCCGTCTTCCGGAATTAGCCTTAGCTTCAATTAATGACCACTGACGCATGGATGGATCTAGCACTACAGCAAGCACAAGCAGCTGCTGATATTGGCGAAGTGCCAGTAGGTGCGATCCTAGTATATCAAGGGGAATGCATCGCTAAAGCACATAATCTAAAGGAAACCCGACAGGATGTACTGGCTCATGCCGAAATACTAGTCATCCAAGCGGCTCAGAAGAAGTTGGCGAACTGGCGACTAACAGACTGTGAACTCTATGTGACACTAGAACCTTGTATCATGTGCATGGGGACTATCCTGCACTCTAGAATAGCTAAGGTGGTTTACGGTGCCAAAGATCTTAAGTGGGGCGGCTGTGGCTCTGTAGTCCAATTAAACGACATAGAAAAGGTCAATCATCAGGTAGAAGCGGTCTATTTTCCTGAGGATCGATGTTCGACAATTTTAAAAGACTTCTTCAAGGCCAAGCGAGCCAAGTCATGATAGGGGCGCTCTTAGATCTCGTTTTGCCCGAAAGCTGCAGTGCTTGCTACCGTCCTCAAAAAGGATCGCTATGCGAAGACTGTCTCAGCGAAATCCCTGTTGAGCCCCGAAAAGGTCCACCAATTCCGTTAGTAGATGAAACCTTTGTTTTGGCGCCATATACAGAAGGGTTGCAGCGCATTCTGAGAGATATTAAATTTCGTGAGATGAGCTTGTTGGCCGATCGTTTTGGGGACTATTTAGCGAATCAATTGTCCGAACCACCGGTTATCAATGCCGATCTATGGACGGTGGTTCCACTCTACAAGACTAGGGAACGATATAGAGGGTTTAATCAAGTGACTAATTTATTTCAGCCATTGATTAATAAGTTTGGGTTGCCTCAGGATCAGTCGATACTCAGTCGGGTGAAGGCCACCCCCAGACTTTTTCAATGGAATCGCTCGGAAAGAGTTCAGCTAATGGAAAGCGCATTCGAGACTAACCGGTCGCTGAATAACAGTCATGTGGTTCTATTAGATGACATTCTTACGTCCGGCACCACAGTACAGACTTGTGCCAAATCCTTTCGGGATCAAGGTGCCTCCAGAGTAACGGTAATCACGCTAACGTATAAAGGAGAGTTGGCATGACCAAAGCCACTGCGCCCAAAAAAATAACGATCACTCAGACCCGTCCGCCAGCCCATAAGGCCCTTCTCGGTAAGTTAGACGACTTATTCTATAAACGGGTAACGATGGTGATGGAGCAAGGGGAGTATGCCGTTAGAGGGAGCATTATTGATATCTTTCCGGTGAATCACACGAGCCCGGTTAGATTGGATTATTTAGGTAACGACCTTGAGCGGTTGAACACGTTTAATATTGCCACCCAAAAATCATTAGACGCGGTTAAAAGTGTCAAATTGGAGTCCGCACGCGATTCATCCAAATACTCTGTCTTGGAGCGCCAAAAAGAAACCATCGATAAATCCGTAATTTCAGACATTCAGATCGGTGATTATGTGGTCCACGAGGATTATGGGATTGGAATATTTAAGGGGCTTGAAAAGCGTCAGTTCGGTGATAGAGAGGGCGAATATGTCTTTATTGAATATCGAGCTACCGATAAGCTATATGTTCCCTTGGAACAAATCCACCTCTTGCACCGGTATTCAGGCGGCGATAGCAAGGCCAAAGTAAATGCTCTTTATGATGGGTCATGGCAACGGATCAAACAAAAAACAAAAAAAGCGCTAAGAGAACTAGCGGTAGAAGTCTATGAAATGATCAAGAAACGCCAGGCGGTAAAGGGGACCGCTTTTACAGAAGATAGTGAGTATCAATTGGATTTTGATAATGCGGCCGGGTTTGAATTAACCCTGCATCAAGCGGAAGCCTGGGAAGCGATAAAAGGTAATATGGAAGCCGATACCCCAATGGATCGATTGATTTGTGGGGATGTGGGATTTGGTAAAACCGAGTTGTTGATGCGAGCCGCATTCAAGGCCGTTGAGAGTCAGAAACAAGTGGCTATACTTGTTCCAACAACAATCCTAGCCGAACAGCATTTACGGACGTTTCGGAAGCGGTTCGATCCATATCCTTATCGCATAGAAGGGATGTCCAGATTAAAGTCCGACTCCCAATGTCGCACGATAATAAAAGACATCAAAACCCAAAAGGTAGATATCGTTATTGGGACACATAAACTCCTCCAAAAGAGTATTGAATATGCGGACTTGGGACTCCTAATGGTGGATGAAGAGCAGCGGTTTGGGGTCTCGCATAAGGAGCGGATCAAGCAAATAAAGGCTAACGTAGATGTCCTCACCACGACAGCGACACCAATCCCTAGAACCTTGTATATGGCACTTACTGGCGCCAAGGAATTCTCTGTTCTAAAAACCCCCCCACCAAATCGAAAACCCATTCAAACCATTGTTGCAGAGCGGCACGAGGATCTAATCAAGGAGGCCATCAACCAAGAGTTCGATAGAAATGGACAGATCTATTATCTCTATAATGTGGTCAGAGGGTTACCCGCAAAAGAAAAAGAAATTAAAAGATTGTTTCCTAACGCCAGAATTGGAATCGCCCATGGCCAAATGACTCCCGAGGCATTAGATACGGTAATGGTGGCGTTTTATAAGCATGAAATAGATATATTGCTCTGTACCACCATCATTGAGAATGGCTTGGATATTTCGAATGTAAATACGGTCATTATCGACAGAGCCGAATATTTGGGATTATCCCAGATTCATCAAATTCGAGGCCGAGTAGGGCGGTCGTCGAAACAAGCTTATGCCTATGTGTTTTATTCCAATGAACAGGCCTTGTCCGAAAAGGCTCAAAAAAGGCTACAAGCGGTCAAAGAGGCCGTAACTCTAGGCGCCGGGTATCAATTGGCAATGAAGGATCTAGAGATTAGAGGTGCTGGGACCCTACTTGGCGAAAAACAACACGGTCATATGACTGCAATAGGGTTTGATTTATATTGCAAATTATTAGAAGAATCCGTACTGAGAGTTAAGCATGAGGGACGCCCACCTCGTAAACCTTCCATATTAATTAACGCCAGTCTCAAAGCCTATATCCCAGAGTCGTATATAGAGAACCCTAGAGAACGACTAGCAATGTATCAGAGACTTACGTCCTTAGAGACCAAAGACCAGTCAGAAGACCTATTATGGGAGCTGAGAGACAGATATGGGGAGCCCCCGCTCATTGTGACGAACTTGCTAAAAGCGATAATTGCTCAGCTTGCGTAGACTTAAAAAATGTTTAAAAATCGTTAAATTAGGGTAGATATAGCCCTAGGGGGAAATAGTTATGGATCCAAATCTTCATGCTGACCACATATATCGGTCACCTGAAGGGTCCTATCAAACTATTCATAGTGTGGGGGACGATGACTCAACCTTTCAGGATGTTCTGATGGTGGAAGTTGATATGTTCGAAGATTTCAATCCTGAGGATTTGGATTTCGAAAACGAATCAACGTCACTGGCAGACAAGAGTTTAATTCAAGACACCAAGCTTCGTGCAGATGAAGTGAGAATAGAAGATAGACGACTCAGCAGAGACGAAACAGTGTTTCGTCATCGACAACATCTCAACTTAGATTAAGCCTAGCGTCGAGATTTTTTTTGTTTTTCTTCAGTATCCTGAAGGGCGGCGTAGATGGTCTCTTCCATGTCGTTGGCAAAGGCTTCATCATCGTTCGTGTTGCCCATTTTTTTGGCTAATTTAGCAAATTTTTCGGCAACCGAACGCACTTGAGAAGGGGCAACATGAATAGCCTTGCCCTGAGACATTAACGTTACACCAGATTTGCCAGCTACATGAGCGGGTTGTGTGGTGCTATTCGTTTTCTTTGGGGGGCGTACATCCATAAACAAGTCAATCATACCTCAAGCCGAAATGGATTCAAAGTTTTTTTTAGCTAGAAACAAGTAGGTAAGACACGTATAATAGCGTCCAATATGGCAACCAAAAGAGTTCGAAATCACGCAAACCCACTTAATTTTTATCAAAAAATGGGACCCTATAATTTGGATGAAATGTTCACACCATTTAACCAACGGATTGACCTAGAAATAGGCTCTGGTAGAGGGCTATTTTTACGTCATTATGCCAAACTTCACCCGGAGCGACATATCGTGGGTGTGGAAGTAAGACCTCAGATGGTCGAGCTTCTTAAAAACAATATAACTAAGGAAGATATCAGCAATGCTGCGATTCTATATGGGACCGGGCAACGGTGTTTGGAAGACATTGTAGAGAAGCCAATGATTGACCGGTGTTTTATTTTTCATCCGGATCCATGGTTCAAGGATAGACATCATAAACGCCGCATTGTGCAGCCCGCGCTATTAAAAGAGTTGGCCAAGAAGATGACGCCAAATGGGCGAGTATACTTAAGCACGGACGTTGAGGTATTATGGGAGGATATGGTGGAGCAGATGGGGACCTCGACTTTCTTTACAGCGGTTAAAAACGACTCGTTTTGGGAAACAGAGTATCAAACCCACTGGGCCAAGTTCAGTGCAGAAGACCGTAGAAATGCCTTCCATGGAACGTGGGAATTAAACCAATCTTAAGGAGACTCAATATGAAATTCGATTCAAAGACCAGTAAGACGTTACCTAACTCAGATGCCTTAATTGTGCCAATAGTAGAAGGTCAGAAAACATTAAAGGGCTGGGCAAAAGAATTGGATCAGCTTTTCTCCGGACAGATTTCACAAGTGATTAAGTCTGAAGTAAATACCGGTAAAAAAGGGCAGTCAACGACGCTTTATGGTGGCAAGGGAACTTCGATTAAAACCTGTGTTTTGCTAGGTTTGGGCGACAAAAAAACAATTACGCCAGATGATATTCGTAACGCCGCGGGGACGCTTGCTAGATCTATTAAAGTAACAAAGGTTGGGTCGCTTGGGTGGCTTTTGGATGAAGCTACGACGACGATTTCTTCTAAATCCGAATTGGGGCAGTTGCTTTCAGAGGGAATGGGGATGGGCGCTTATACATTTGATCGCTATCTATCTAAGGCGACTAAGCCAACGCTCAAGACCGTAACCTTATGGACATCAAATACAGCCGATCAAAAAGCACTATCAGAAGGGTGTCGTGTCGGAACAATTGTGGCCGATTCTGTAAATACAGCACGTGACTTAACCAATACGCCAGCCAATGACTTGATGCCAAGACATTTTGTAGATCATGTCAAAAAACTAGGCGCCAAGTCCAAATTGATTAAAATAGAAATTATTGATGAAGCCAAGGCCAAGAAAATGGGGATGCATGCATTTTTAGGTGTCGGACTTGGGTCTGTCGAAAAATCGTATATGGCAGTGATTCGCTACAACGGTGGCAAAAAAGGCGAGAAGCCCGTCGCATTGGTAGGAAAGGGAATTACGTTTGATACCGGTGGCGTATCCATCAAACCATCCAAAGGGATGGGGGAGATGAAAGGTGATATGGGCGGTGCGGCAGCTGTATTTGGCGCAATGGAAGGCCTAATCAAGCTTAAACCTAAGAAGAATATTATTGCTGTCATGCCTTTCGCTGAAAATATGTGTTCAGGTACAGCGCAACGCCCTGGCGATGTAGTCACTGCAATGAACGGAACAACCATTGAAATTACCAATACAGATGCCGAAGGCCGACTCGTTCTAGCCGATGCGCTGTGTTACACCGCAAAACAAAATCCCTCTCATATTCTGGATGCTGCGACACTAACAGGTGCTGTCGTGATTGCATTGGGAGACAAGGCTTCAGGAATTATGGGGAACGATGACAAACTCATAGCCAAGTTAAAAGCATTGGAACCAAAGACAGGTGAGCGCTTATGGCAGCTACCGCTTTATGATGATTACTTGGATTATATGAAATCAGATGTGGCTGATATCTTAAATGCCTCAGAGGGTCGCATGGGCGGTACGATTACTGCCGCTAAGTTCCTAGAACAGTTCGTAAGTGATATCCCATGGGTTCACTTTGATATTGCGGCTACGGGTCGCATGGGATCCACTTCTGGGTATACCCTCAAGGGAATGTCAGGTAGCGGGGTAAGAACATTTATTGCCCATGTATTAAGTGAGGCCAATTAATATGTCTGACTCACCGAAGATATCGATTGTAGTACCGGCATATAACGAAGCCGAAGGGATTGCCAAAACATTGGAAGGGCTTCTGGCTCAGTCTTATGAAAATAAGCAGATTATTGTTGTGGATAATAATAGTAGTGATGGCACTGGTGATATTGCACGAAAGTTCGATGTCCAAGTCTTTTTGGAAACGGAAAAAGGTTATATTGCAGCTGTGAACCGTGGGGCGAAAGAAGCCGATGGTGACTTTATTACGTTTTGTGATGCCGATACACGATACCCTGTTGAATGGGCAGAAAAGGTCGTGAAAGCTTTTCAAAAGAATCCCAAGTCAGTCGCTGTATATGGCGGAGCGGATACCTATGATTCAAACGCAGTCTCCAATTGGGTAAATGGGTTTTTATACAATAATTTCTTGAGACTATCGCGATTATTGGGATTGGATAATACCTCTGGATTTAACTTTGTGATGCGCAGAGACACCTACTTAAAAGTAGGGGGGTATGATCCCAAATTTAAGAAGATGAGCCCCGATATTGAATTGGGAACACGGATTAAAAAAGAAGGAAAGATTCACTTCGATACGCGTATTACAGTATCCTCCTCATTTCGTAGATATCAAGATGATGGCGTGGTAGATACCCAGTTAATGTTTTTGAAAAGCTGGTGGATGATGCTTCGTGGAAAGGTCCCAGACGTGGATTATGATACGTATAATGCATCGCGATAAAACTCAAAAAGGCGTGAAATAAAATGGAACTATCAGGACTTAAATATTTGGTTGTTGGCTCAGGCTTTTTTGGGGGCGTTATTGCTCGAGAGATCGCAGATAAACTCAATGAAAAAGTAGTCGTAATAGATCAACGTGATCATATTGCGGGGAATTGTTTTTCTAAAGAAGACGAAGAAACAGGGATTGAATATCACAAATATGGGCCGCATATCTTCCATACATCGAATGAGAAGGTTTGGGACTATGTGAATCGTTTCGCGGACTTCAACGCCTATAGACATCGGGTGTTTTCCAAATTTGAAGGGACTGTTTATTCCATGCCCATTAACTTGGCTACCATCAATCAGTTCTATGGTAAAAACATGAGCCCCGATGAAGCCAAGGCGTTTATCGAAAAAGAAAAAGCCGCGCATTATGTGGAAAAGCCAGCCAACTTAGAAGAAAAGGCGATTAACTTAATTGGAAAACCTCTCTACGAAGCCTTTATTCGTGGGTATACCATTAAGCAGTGGGAGACAGATCCGAAAGACCTCCCTGCGAGTATCATCAATCGATTGCCTGTCCGATTTAACTTTAATGCTGATTACTTTAATGATACGTGGCAAGGCATCCCTTCGAAGGGATATACCGCGCTATTTGAAAATTTATTGGATTCGCCTTTAATAGATGTTCATTTAGGGGTGGATTACTTTAAGATGAAGGATCAAATCCCAGCTGATTGTAAGGTGATATATACTGGGCCGATTGATAGGCTTTTGGATTATAAATATGGGGTGTTGGGCTGGCGTACAGTGTCGTTTGAGAGAGAGTGTGTTGAGACCGAAGATCAACTAGGAAATTCGGTGATGAACTACGCCGATGCAGACAACCCTTATACACGTACACATGAGTTTCGACATTATCATCCAGAACGTGAGTATACGAAGGACAAAACAGTTCTTTTTCATGAAAAATCGCGAACGGCTACGGAAGAGGATGATCCTTACTATCCCATTAATACGGATGCCGACAAGGCTCTCTTTAAAAAATACCAGGCTGATGCTGAGCAAATTCCAAATCTAGTTGTCGGTGGCCGATTGGGTTCTTATCGTTACTGGGACATGCATCATGCAATCGCTGCTGCATTAGCGGCATTTGAGACACAAGTTAAGCCATGAGTCAGGGGAAGACATTAGTTGTAGGCGGAGCGGGCTATATTGGGTCTCACGTGAGCAAGTGGCTTCGGCAAAAAGGACATGATGTTCTCGTTGCAGATAACTTTTCTACAGGACATCGGTTTTTGGTGAGTGGCCCTTTTGTTGAATTGGACCTTACGGATGCCGCGGCAGTAGATCAGGTTTTCGCGACCAATCAAATCAAATCGGTAGTGCATTTGGCTGCCAAGTCCTTAGTAGGGGAGTCGATGTCAAATCCGGCCCTCTATTATCAACAAAATGTAGGTGGGGTACTCAATCTCCTAAATAGTATGGTGAAGGCCAACGTGAAGGAGTTGGTGTTTTCATCAACATGCGCCGTTTATAGCGACAAAGAAGAAGTCCCTTTTACCGAGAAAACTAAACTGGATCCCGAATCGTGTTATGGGAAAACAAAGTTGGCCTGTGAGTATATGATTCAAGATTTTAGTAAGGCGTATAACTTGGACACGGTAATTTTTCGGTACTTTAACGTGGCAGGTGCAGACCCCGACCTTGAAGTAGGCGAATGCCATATTCCTGAAAGTCACTTGATTCCTCGGTTTATGTTGGCGTTGTTAGATGTTATGGATCCGATCAAGATATTTGGCGATGATTACGACACGCCAGATGGGACGTGTATTAGAGATTATATTCATGTGAATGATATCGCCTATGCTCATGAACTTGCTCTAGCCAAAATAGACAATCTCAACAATCCAACGTTTAACCTAGGGACAGGGGCAGGTTACTCGGTAAAAGAAATTATTTCCAAAGTCGAATCTGTAACGGGTATTAGCGCGACGATGGAAACTGTGGCGCGACGTCCTGGAGATGCGAACGCGTTAGTTTGTGATGGGGCTCATGCCAAATCGGTATTGGGGTTTGAAGCACAGTGCAGCGACTTGGATACGATAATTAAAGATGCCTGGCGCTGGCATAAGGAAAAAGAACCGAGTCTAGTCTCGCTCCGGAACGGCAATCATTAGGTTTCCATCTGAGTATAGTTTTTCTTGAACCTGTTTGAGATTACCTAGTTTTTTGATCACTTCAACAATACGGACAGTAGCTTGAAGTATCAGCTCAAAATGCTTGTCTTTTTGATCCTCGGAAACACCTTGCTGTAATAGATAAGCGGCGGTTCGGATGGTAGTAAGCGGGTTATTAATTTCGTGGTGAAGTGTCACTACCGTTTTGATGACAGTATCCAGCTCGACTTGGGATTTTAAAATCGTCTCAAACTCAGACTTAATGGTTTCATAAGGTCGAACGCGATCTAGGATGTTTTCTGTTTGAGATCGGACGATGGAGAGGGTGCGTATATCCTCTTTTGTATAAGGGTCCTCAGAAAGCTTTTGTTTAAAAATTAGAATAATAGGGGCTTCCGATTTAAGTTGAAGCGCCATTAATATGCATTTGGTAGACACGCCTAGGTGAGTGAGTGTGAGTTGCGCAGAACTTGATAAGTCCGAGATACGAATCAGCCCCAATTCGAGTAGCTCTTGTTTAATTATTGGGGAGGCAGGGTGTAACGGAACCACATCAACAATTCCCATGATATCTTTGGATATTAACCGAAGAGTATCAATCAGTTCATTTTGACTTACAACCGTTCCATAACGGATAGCTAAGGCTTCAATTAATGCTTTGTCGTCATACCACCCTTTTACCCATTTTTCTGTGAGTGGCGTTTGAATGGCATACCGGAGAGGACGTGCATAACGGATCCAGATCATGGCCACAATAATATTGGCTATTGAAATATAAGGCTGTTGGACTGCGAGTGCGTTTGCAACTCCAAAGCTGATAATCATTAGTCCCCCAACAATGCCTAAGGAAACACCCCTAGAGACTGCTATTCGGACATCCATTAGTTCATGTTTGATTATGGCATAGGCGAATATGAGCATACATATTAATTCAGTCGTATTAATCATCAAATAACTGTCAATCTGCAGAAAGGGTAGAGTAATAAACCAAATCAAGCAGCAAATGACGCCAAACCCAAGGGCTAGAATGGTATAGCCTACTCGAGACCGCTGAGCGTCACCCAAGCAAGGGTATTCAAGTACTAGTCGGACAAAGTTGATAACCAGGCCTAAAAGAATATAGCCAGCAAAAATAGGGAGCATGGGGCCACCTATTTCAAGGTGTGTTCCACCTGGTGTTAGTATCACGCTTTGAATAACTAAGGGCGTGAATGCAGAGAGAAGGGCGAGAGGGATTACAGGGCCATAAAAAATAAGATCCAATACACGATTCGGTTTGGATTGATCTAATAGATGCGTTACGAAACGATAGAACCCAATAATTAATCCCAATCCCCCCAAATAGGTCCATCTGTAATAAATGGTTTGAGCCTCTAGTGAGGCATTCAGAAGAGGCGGGATGAAGTCAGAAGTGCTCCAAATAAACAAAAAAATATTATAACAAAAGAAGGATTGGTTGAGTTTGTTTTTCGGTGAGGCGATTAACGCAATAAGGCCTAAAAATAAAATGATCAATGAGATTAATCCGGTGAAGACTATCTTTTCTACCACGGACGTTTAATCCCCAATGTCACAATATAAATAAAGAGACTAACAAATACGATAAAAGGACCTGAGGGTAAGTTCGCCCAATATGACAACCCTAGACCCAAAAGCGTCGCGATACTGGCAAATAAACTGGCGTGTATCATCATGTTTTTCATCTGAGTAGTCCAGAGGCGTGCACTTGCGGCAGGAAGCGTCAGTAACGTGATTACCAATAGGATGCCTACGGATTTGATAATAATGACAATGCTGAGCGCAATTAAACCCAGTAACAAAAAGTTGAGTCGGTTTACAGGAAGGTTGAGAATCTTGGCAAACTCTTCATCGGCACAGATGGTCTGAAGAGAGCGATAGTAGATTGTCACACAACCAATGATGAGTCCGTTGAGAACTGTCATGATAATCAAGTCCGTACTACTAATTAAAAGGATGTTGCCGAACAAATAGCTCATCACGTTTGTGGCATATCCCGGGCTGAGAAATATACAAATAACCCCGATGGCCATCCCTAATGACCACATCGCTCCAATAAGGACATCATCTTTTCCACGCCCTAACTTTAGACGGATCCATCCCATTCCAGTAGCAGCAAGTACCGAAAATAAACTAGCTCCTAATAGAGGCGGCCACCCCAAAAGTAAGCTCAGACCCACGCCACCGAATGCGGTGTGAGAGATACTTCCCGCCAAATAGGTGATGCGTCTTAGAACAACGTAAGTCCCTATGATTCCACATGTGATACTGGTTAGAAGTCCGCCTAAGATGGCATAACTCAAAAATGACCACTCCATCAAACTATCCATGATGACATTGCTCATGCATAAGAGACTCAGGCATATCTGACTTGGCCCCAACGTATTTAAGGTCTCTGTTTACAACGATGACCTTGTTTACGGACTGTCTCAACCGATGCATATCGTGAGTCACCATAATAATAGTCATGGTTTGATTTAACTCATCCAATAGATCATAAAAACACAGTTCACTGTGCTGATCGATACTAGATGTAGGCTCATCTAGTATGAGGAGTTTGGGGGATGTCATCAGTGCTCGTGCAATTAAGACTCTCTGAAATTCTCCCCCAGAGAGGTCCGCGATGGGGCGGTTGGCTAATGGCTCCATTTGGAGTCGTTTCAATTGCTGGAGACCGAGTTCTCTGATGTCATTATCGAAACGTGTAAACGCTCCTTTTGATAAGGCACCCATCATGACGGTTTCAATGACAGATATAGGGAATTGCCGATCCAGAGACGGGTGTTGAGGAAGATAACCTATGTGTTTTCTTCCTTTTTTGGGACTGTCTCCAAATAGTTTGATAGACCCAGAGTTTGGCGATATAAGACCAAGAAGCAGTGATACAAGGGTAGACTTTCCGCCGCCATTTGGCCCCATGATTGCTACATAGTCCCCTTGGGCGATCTCAAAAGATAATCCTCTCAACGCTTCGGGACTATTAGGGTATGAATAAGTCACCCCGGAACACGAAATTGGACAGGTTTTCATGACATAGGATTGTACGATAGTGGGGCCAAACTGTCATGTTTTTGAAATATTAGATATACTCGCGATCTATGAAGATAAGTCTATTAATTGTTTGTTTGATCGGATCGTTATCTCTGGCAGTTGTTGCAGAGCCACTGCGAGTTCTAGTGTCTATCCCGCCTTATCAAGAATGGGTATCCGCTATTGGGCAAGAAAATGTAGTTGTTTCTACCTTGCTTCCTGCTAATGTGTCGCCAGAGGTTACAGATATTAGACCTAGTATGATCCGTCAATTGACTCATGCGGATATGATTGTGTTGAATGGAAGTCTGCCAGTGGAACAGGCCATCATTAGGGTGCTTGTGGATAGAAAAATATCCGTACCAATTCTTTTACTTGGAAAACGCATGCAGATACGTGGTAAAAAAAGCATGCAAATACACGGTATGAGTAATTTAAGGGTTCAAGTGGGTAATCATCACCCCAATCATCACCATCATCACCAAGATCCTCATCACTGGTTAGCGCTGTCTCATGTCATGAAACAAGTTAGATTTATTGGGGAGGTGCTTGAAAAGGAACTTCCAGCTAATGCAGAGACACTCGTATCCAATAAGACTCATTACTTATCCCATCTAAAATCAATGGATCAGTCCTTCCGTGACCGATTGGCCCCATACCAAGATCGATATATTTTGACCTATCATGGATCACTTGGCCGCTTTGCTGAGGATTATGGATTACATCAACTGAGTATAGAGTCCGATGGCAAAGAGCCGACGATCAGACAGTTGAGGACTCTCATTACCACTGCGAAGAAGAATAAGATTAAAACAGTTTATACTCAAAATCAGTTCAAAAGTGAGACTGCGATAGTTGTGGCCAAGCGACTAAGAGGGGCCCTAGTTCCTTTTAGTCCGCTTCGTAGTGATTATAGTCAGATGATGAATGATATTATTCAGATGATAATAGATGGATTTGAATAGACAATCGACAGATAATGTTTGGTTTTTAGCAGATGGGGAATGTAATTAATTAGAAGTAGAGCAGATGGGGAATCAACTTATGAATTTTATGTTAGAAGACCAACTGCAAAAATCAGAAGGTCAACAGTCACTTTTTGAGAATAAGCGCCGTACCATACCTCAATTGGTCTTGCCTTCTTTTGGGTCGGCTCAGAACCTTCAATACCAGCCGTTAACCTCACAATCAAAACGAATTGAAACACCTTACGAAAAAGAGCTTAAAAAAAAGTTTGAAAAAACCTTCTCAACCCAAGTTTTGGAGCCAGTAGAAGGTAACACGCAAGCGAGTACTCCAAAGCCCAAAGGGAAGCGGATTGCGGTTCTCTTTTCAGGAGGGCCGGCTTCGGGAGGCCATAATGTGGTTGCTGGGCTGTTGCAGATGTTGGGCGAGCACAATACCTTGCTGGGTGTTTTAAATGGTCCCAAAGGATTATTGAAGGGAACCTTTATTGAGATAACGATCGGTGAGATAGACCGAATCCAAAATCAAGGCGGATTCAATCTATTGGGGTCAGATAGGACCAAGATCAAAACCCGCGAACAGCTCAAGCAAGTGAAGGATATGGTTATCTATTACAATTTGGATGGCATTGTAATTATTGGGGGAGACGACTCCAATACGAATGCCGCGATAATGGCTGAGTACTTAGCGGATATTAACTGTTCGGTGGTTGGGGTTTCAAAGACGATTGATGGTGATGTTCAGGTAGAGGATTATCTACCTATTTCATTCGGGTTTGATACCGCAACCAAAATCTATTCAGAGACCGTAGGGAATATCCTTCAGGATGCCGCATCGTCTCGTAAATACTGGCATTTTATTAAATTGATGGGACGCCATGCCAGTCATGTGACTATTGAGGTATCGCTTCAAACCCATCCGCCGCTTACATTTATCTCCGAGGCTGTTCAGTCAAAGAAAATGACGTGGAGTGACATCGTAGACGCAACATGTGATGCGGTGGTGACACGGTATAACAAAGGAATGAGTTATGGTGCGGTGCTGCTCCCTGAGGGCTTAGTAGAGCATTTGGCCGATGGTGATGCCATATGGGATCATTTCGAAGACTCGGTAGGGTTTGATTCCCATGGCAATCGGAAGTTATCTCAAATCGAAACGGAGAAAGTTTTGATGAAGCATGTACAAGTACGATTAACTCAGACCCATCCGGAGATTCCTTTTGAGGGGATTACACACTTTCTAGGTTATGAAGGGCGGTGTGCGGCACCTACTCAGTTTGATGCATTTTTCACATTTAATTTGGGGGTGTTGGCCGGGACGTTGGTTCTGCAGGGGGCAACGGGCATGATGGGGGTTATTGGGAATTGGGATGAAGGAGGACGCGTTGCCGCAGTTCCTTTGACAGCGCTACTGACGCAAGAAGAAAGAAGTGGTCAGACGGAGTGGGTATTGAAAAAACAATGCGTTAATTTGAAAAGTGGGGCGTATACTTATTGGGAGTCTCGTCAAAAAGACTGGCTTGAATCCGATGCCTTTAATTCCCCAGGGCCACGGCAGTATGAAGGGGAAAGCGCCAATCAATTGCCTATATTAGTGGCGCTCAATCAAGGCTATCAATCACTTAAATTCAATTGAAGGAGTTCATATGACTACGAAAACGGAAACCAATTCATTACCCCGATGGGACTTAAAGGATCTTTTGGATGGGCTGGATGATCCTCGCATTGAATTAACCCTAAAGGAAACACCCGAAAAAGCAGCTGCGTTTGAATCCAAATACAAAGGAAAATTAGCTCAACTCAGTCCGGAAGGATTACTTGAGGCGATTCAAACACTTGAATCGATTAAGACACCTTTTTGGCAACTAAGTCAGTATGCGTCATTAAGAAATGCGACTGACACATCTGATGAAGCCATCAAGTCGTTGGTGGATCGTATCGATGGCGTAGGGGCTCAAATATCCAATCACCTGGTCTTCTTTGGACTTGAAATCGGAGCCATGAGCGCCACTGACTTTGCTAAGTGGGATGGGCAAGACGTACTTAAAGACTTTTCATATCCACTCCAACATATCCGTCATAAGGCGAGATATCACTTGTCTGAGAATGAAGAGCAGATGGTTAATATGAAAGACCTAACGGGTGTCGATGCTTTTCAAAAACTCTATGAAGAATTTACCAGTGCATTCGAATTTGAGTTTGAAGTAGATGGTGAGCTCAAGAAGATGAATGGCAGTGAGTTACGTGCATTACGACAGGACAAAGATCCTAAGGTGCGCCGTGCAGCGATGAAGCTTTTCTATTCTAAGTATGAAGAACAAGAAATCGTATTTACTCAGACATTCAATGCGATTGTTAAGGACTTTAATCTAGAGCGTCAGAAGCGGGGGTATGAGTCATCAATATCCGTAATGAACGAAGGAAACGATCTATCAGATAAAGCGGTACAAACATTACATGATGTAACCACTGAGTCGTATAAGCTAGTAAATCGCTATTACAAGATCAAGAAACAAATTTTGGGATTGGATGAGTTAACACTTGCAGATATATATGCCCCAATGCCTAAGGCAGAGACTAAGATTGAATGGGACTCATCTGTTCAGCTCGTGCTCGATAGTTTTCAGGCTTTTGACTCCGAGTTTCATGGCATGGCCAAGCAAATGTTTGATGAAGACCGTGTGGATGCGCCAACAGGTAAAAGAAAACGGGGTGGGGCATTCTGTTCTAGCTCAACACCGGATAAGGCCCCTTATGTGCTATTGAACTTTATGGGGCGCCAACGGGATGTATCGACAATGGCTCATGAATTGGGTCATGCGATTCATGCGATGTTGTCTACGGATCTACCGTTGTGGACGAACCATGCGATATTGCCGCTTTGTGAGACCGCTTCAGTATTTTGCGAAATGATACTGACTGATCATATGAAAAAACAAATCACAGACCCCAAAGAAAAAAGAGCTTTGATAACGGACAAACTAGAAGACTTGTTTGCTACTAGTCATCGCCAAAATATGTTCTCTCGATTTGAGATGGCTGCCCATGCTCAGATGAGTGAGTCTCGTATGGGAACAGAAGAGTTGTGCGATCTATATACCTCTGAGCTAAAGAAGATGTTTGGTGATGCGGTGACTTATACACCGGAATACCGATGGGAGTGGGCAACCATTCCTCATATCTACCAGGTGCCGTTCTATGTTTATGCGTATAACTTCGGTAACCTACTCGTTATTGCGCTCTACCAACAGTATCTAGAAGAAGGGGAGTCGTTTATTCCCAAGCTTAAGAAGATGCTAGCAATGGGAAGTTCTGCTTCTCCTAAGGAAATAACAGAAGCCATTGGGGTGGATATCGAGTCTCCTGAGTTTTGGCGTAAAAGCCTCACTTACATCGAAGGTATGATCAACGAATTAGAGACTTTGGTTTAAAGGAGATAATCGTCATAGTAGGACAAACAGGACCAACGGGTAGTGCATTTACTAGAGTCGTTCAGAAAAGTAGTCGCCCTGATTTGAAACAATTTGGCGATAAGCTAAACGCTTTAGGGGCGGCCTTAAGTGATGCGAACGTTTTAGAGACAAGTAATGAAATAAAATCTACGCTAGAAGAGCTTGCCACTTTTTTGAAATCTCAAGCACATTCAGATTCTTCTCGAAGCAGGGTTTCAATGATTCAAAAGCCTTTATCCGAAGAAATAGAGCGGCTTAATAATCTAAATCAAGAAAGAGTAGCCTGATCATACCTATCTAAAGTGCAGACCCATCGAAAAACCTTAATTCTTTTGCGGTTGAGTGTGTGTCTCCCGTATAATTAAGTTCACGATGCCGCCCAAAAAGAATGTATTAGTAATCGACCAAACACCCACAAAGATTACCGCGACCATCTATGATGCGCGTGGCGCTCAGATAGGCTCAGGTGAGAAACAGGTGGTATCTCAGTCTCCCCAGCCGAGATGGGCTCAGTACGACGCTCAAGAAGTGTTTTACGGCGTTCAAGCCTCGATACAAGAGGCCATTCATAAGGCACAAATTAATCCCAATACCTTAGTGGGTATGGGGTTAACGATGTTGTCAGATTGCGTGGTGGCTTGGAACCCCAAAACGGGCAAGGCTTATACAGAACTTATTGCCCCGCATTGTCTACGAGCAGAAGGCGTCGCGCAAGCGATGAATAACCCCAGTTGGCGAGATGACATTGTCAGTCAAACAGGTCAACGCATTGAGCCGTATTCAATGGCCTGCAAGATCAAGTGGATGAACGAAAATCATGAGTCGGTCATCGAGGTCAATCGTAACGAAAAACCAATCGTTTTTGGCAGTGTCTCCAGTTGGATTTTATTTAATTTAACAGGGAAAAAATCACTTAAGATGGATGGGTCCGAGGCCTCAAGAAGTCAGCTAATGGCGGTATCCGCGCAAGGATGGAGTCCGCTTTTATGTGATTACTTTGGTGTGGATCCCAAGACACTTCCTGATTCAGTACCAAATGTAGAATACTTTGGAATGACGCGTAAGTGTCTATCCCTTCCAGATGGTGTGCCAATCTATGCCGTATTACCTCAGCATTATGCTGCGTTTGTCGGGCATTGTGCGGGGCAACTTAATGTCGCGTATCTTCATTTTGGAGAGTTATGCCGCTTGATGGTTCATACAGGTCAGACCCATGTGAGTCAAAAAGACGCCTTTTTGGCCATTCGACTGAATCATGGGAAGAAGCCTAGTTTTGGATTGGAAGGCTATACCGCATCGCTAAGTAGCATGATGCCTTGGCTAAATGTATTTCATCAAAATGGGAGAGTGCATCAGTTAGCCGAAGAGGAATTTGCTAATCTTCAGATCAAAGAAGGCGAGGATCTACTTATCTATCCTATTACTGAGCAGCGGACCTCACAACGGACACTACAGGCGCACAATTATGTAGTGAAAGGGTTAGGCCCTGCAACAACCAAACGTCAATTAATGGCTGGCGCATTGGCTTGTTTGGCTTATCAAATTAAATCGCTACTTAATCAATATGAGTTAATCTCAAATACCCATGTTACTGAGATGATAGTAGATGGAGATTTGGGGGACCATGAGGCGTTACTTCAATGGTTATCGGATGTGCTTCAAATCACGATTACCCGTTTAAAAGAACCGCCGAACCGATCAGGAATCGCGCTATTAATTGGTCAGAAAGAACCGGTGATGAGTAAGAAGCCTGCAGTTCAGAACCTAACCGCGGTTCAACGTCGGATGGCTCCCAACCTAGATCCATTAAGTAGCTATACTCAATACTCCAATTGGGAAGCCGCTATCCAACACGCATGATAGTCGGACTTCAGACGGCAGTTGGACCTCTTGGTCTGGCGATTTGGAATCCAGAAACACAACTATGTGTGGGGAGCATTACGTTACCTGACGAAAAAGGGGTAGGGGAAGAACTTGCGATTCATATAGAGACGTTACTAACCCGATTCAGTCTCGACTGGACGCATGTGACGGGCATTGCTGTGACGATCGGGCCTGGACGTTATACCAACCTTAGATTGGGAACGACTGTTGCTAATACACTGCATCAAGTAAAAGGGATGCCTGTGTATGGAGTCCAAACCGCCGATGCCTTGGTTTCTCCTTTAGCCAATACCAATCAGATGGCCTACACATTACTGCCCGGGCGAACCGGCGAGGTTATTGCCAAGTTGTATCAATTAAGGAATGGTTTATTTCAGGCCGCTTCAGAGAATGTGGTGTGGAAAAAGGACACGGTAGCGGATCGTATAGGGCATCGCGACTCAGTCATAGTCGTTGGTCCAAGTCTTCCAGAGTCACTGCAAGCTACCTCAAATATAGATTGCATTACTACTTATCCTTTAGCTGAAACTGTGGCTCAATTGGCAACTACAATGCCGCCTCACACCCCCAAGCACCCCAAGGCTTCGCCTTACCTCAAACCCGAGTATGGGTTTCCTGCCGTTTAGCTACGCTCAATAACCTTGGCATTCCTACTCAACCCATGCTACTATCAAGCACGAATCTGGCACTCAGATAAAAAGAGTGCTAAGTTAACTTAGGATTTTGATCGAATCATGAAGACACGGCAACAAGATATTTTGAAGACGACCATCGCGGATTTTATCTATACAGCTGAGCCTGTAGGGTCCAAGACCTTACAATCGAAGTATAAGATCAACTGCAGCCCTGCGACCATTCGTAATGAGCTTAAGACCCTCGTTGATGAAGGGTATTTAGAGCATGTACATACCTCTTCCGGGCGTGTGCCTACAGATAAAGGGTATCGATATTTCGTAGATAAGTTATCCGAGAAGCAAACGATGCCGGCACAAGAAGAGCTTTGGTTTAAGGAACAGTTTCAACATATGGGAAGCAATATCCAGGACATGTTGATTCAACTGACTGAGTTAATGTCTTCGGTTATGGACTATACAACGATTGTAATGCTGCCCAGTATCTTTCAGGAGTCGCTTAAGGCTGCTCATCTAGTGTTAGTCGACATTGATACGGTTCTGATTACCTTAATGAGTACTTTGGGAATGAATCATCAAGCGGTAGTGAATATCTCTGGGGATGTGAACCAAGAAGATCTAACCAAAATCGCTAATCTATTAACACATAAACTAGGCGGCCAATCCTTTTCAGCCCTGGATAATATTGATGTCGACTACCTTATTAAGGAGCTTCCTTCATATAAAGGGGTGTTCGAAGAGTTGGTTCTCTCTATAGGGAAGATGAATGAGTCTCTCAAGTCTCAAAAAAGTATTTACACCAAAGGAAAAGGAAATATGCTTCGCTTGCCGGAGTTTGAGAATATTTCTTATGCTAGAGAGGTAATGGAATGCTTAGAAGAAACCAAGGTATTGCACCAGCTAATGCAGCGTCATATCGATACCGGAACGGTTGAGGCCTTTATTGGTGGCGAAAATGGTGTAGAATCCCTAAGTCAATGTAGTGTGCTGATGGCACCCTATACAGTAGAAGGAAAAACGGTGGGGTCGATTAGTGTACTAGGCCCCAAGCGAATGGATTATGCCCGATTAATGGCATTGATTCACCGGTTATCCGGCATGATAGAAGATCAAATGAAACCACAAGAGGTGTAGGATGAGTAAAGCAAAAACTAAGAAAACGAAAGAACCTAAGGACGAGACAGAACCCGTTCTGAATGAAACAGTTAAAGATGAATCCCCAGAAACAGATTCTGAAAAAACGACTGAAGCAAAAGATAGTCAGGCTACAGACCCTAAAGTAGAACCTGTTCCTACAGAAACAATTAACATCGCAGATATCCAAGCGCAGGCCGCAGCAAAAGATGGCGCGCCCTCTGAAACGCCTGTTATTCACGAGCCCCCTAGTGTAGCTCTATTGGCCCAAGTTAAGGCTGCAGAAGATGCTAAGCTTCGTGCTCTAGCAGAGTTAGAGAATGTAAAACGTCGGACTGAGCAAGATAAGATTAACTTTAAAAAATTCGCTAATGAACGCGTGATCGAAGAGTTGTTTCCTGTTCTAGACGGGTTTGGAATGGCGATGAAGCAAGTGGAGTCTACTGAAAATAAAGAAGTTAAGAATGTTCTTCAAGGGTTTGAGTTTATTCAACAGATGCTTACTCAGTTCCTAGAGAAGAGTGGTGTTGTTGCGGTAGAGCCTAAGGTAGGTGATGAGTTTGATCCCAATCTTCACCAGGCGATGTCTCAAGAGAAGAGTGAGGACGCTAAGTCCAATACGATTATTCGGGTTATGCAGTCTGGCTATACGCTCAACGGACGTAACATTCGTCCGGCGATGGTTGTTGTTGCTGAATAATCTATCTTGGCACAATATATGCAATATAGGCTCAGGATGATAAAAATCATCAAATAGACAAGAAAAATGTTCAAATAATGAACGTGTATATAATTAACATGTCCAATATATGAACACTTATAAAAAGGAGATAACTATGTCAGAAGAAAACAAAACAGAAGAAAAATCAGTTAAATCAGGAAAAGTAATCGGGATTGACCTCGGAACTACCAACTCTTGTGTGGCTGTTATGGAAGGAAAAGATGCTAAGGTTATTCCTAACGCTGAAGGAACACGGACTACACCTTCAATTATCGCATTCACTAAGGATAGCGAAGTATTAGTAGGTCAGGTTGCTAAGCGTCAGGCTGTAACTAACCCAACAAAAACTATTTTTTCCTCTAAACGATTCATTGGTCGTACCTTTGATGAAGTTAAGGCAGAAATCAAAACAGTTCCTTATGATGTTGCGAAACGTAAGAAAGGCGGCGTAGCATTTAAGGTAGACGGAAAAGAGTACACACCTGCAGAAATGGGATCACGTGTTCTTGGAAAGATTAAGAAAGACGCTGAAGCGTATCTTGGCGAAGAGGTAACACAAGCGGTTATTACTGTTCCTGCTTACTTTAATGATTCTCAACGACAAGCGACGAAAGACGCGGGTGAGATTGCTGGTCTAGACGTTCTTAGAATTATCAACGAGCCAACTGCCGCGGCATTAGCTTATGGATTAGATAAAAAAGACAACCAAAAAATTGCTGTATATGATTTCGGTGGGGGAACATTTGATGTATCTATCCTAGAAATCGGAGAAGGTGTATTTGAGGTTCTTTCTACTAATGGTGATACTCACCTAGGTGGCGACGATTTGGACCAAGTGATTATTGCTTGGATCATCGAAGAGTTTAAAAAAGATCAAGGCGTAGACTTGAGCCAAGACCAAATGGCACTTCAACGTCTTAAAGAAGCTGCTGAAAAAGCTAAGATTGAATTGTCTTCTACTACATCAACAGATATTAACCTTCCGTTTATTACGGCAGATAGCACAGGTCCTAAGCATTTGAACCTGTCATTATCTCGCTCCAAGTTTGAGCAAATGATTGAGACGTTTGTTACACGATCAATCAAGCCTTGTAGTGCTGCGATCAAAGACGCTGGTATTTCAGTTGGCGATGTTGATGAAGTAATTTTGGTTGGTGGAACAACACGTACGCCAGCTATTCAAGAAGCGGTTCAAAAATTCTTCGGAAAAGAGCCTCATCAAGGGGTTAACCCTGACGAAGTAGTAGCACTTGGTGCCGCTATTCAAGGTGGGATCTTAGCTGGAGACGTAAAGGATGTTGTTCTTCTTGATGTAACACCACTTTCCTTCGGAATCGAGACATTGGGTAGTGTTAGTACTAAATTGATCGAACGTAACACAACGATCCCTACTACTAAGAGTCAAACATTCTCTACAGCAGCAGACGGACAAACAAGTGTAGATATTCACATTCTTCAAGGTGAGCGTGAGATGGCGAGTGATAACAGATCACTTGGACGATTCATCCTAGAAGGAATCCCTACAGCACCTCGTGGCGTTCCTCAAATCGAAGTATCGTTTGATATCGATGCGAACGGAATCTTGAATGTTAGTGCGAAGGATAAAGGCACTGGCAAAGAGCAAAAGATTACGATTCAAGCCTCTTCTGGGTTAACAGACGATGATATTGAACGTATGAAGCAAGAAGCGGAAGAGCATGCTGAAGAAGACAAAGAGAAAAAAGAAAAAGTGGAAGCACGTAACAATGGCGAGTCATTGGTGTATCAAGCTGAGAAACAAGTCAAAGACGCTGGCGACAAAGTAAGCGACGAGACTAAGAAAAAGATAGAAGACGCTATTGCGCCTGTTAAGACTGCGCTTGAAGGTGAAGACACTGACAAGATCAAAGAAGAAACAGAAGCACTTCAAAAGGTATTGTTTGAAGCCGCGGAAGAGCTCTACAAAGCAGACGCTCCTGAAGAAGGCGCTGAAGGCGAAGCTGCTGAAGCTAACTCTGATGAGAAGGTTGTAGACGCGGACTTCGAAGATGTTAAGGCTGAAGACGAAAAAGAAGCAGCCAAGACTGAAGAAAAAGAAGAAGCAAAGAAATAGACTATTAGGGGCCGCATGAGCGGCCCCTTTCCATATCACCCCACAAAGGAAGTTCACCACCATGGCTAAGGATTTGTATGAAGTATTGGGCGTAGGCAAAACTGCAGACGCAACAGAGTTAAAAAGCGCGTACCGGAAGAAGGCTCGTAAGTTTCACCCTGACGTTAATAAAGACGCTGGTGCGGAAGACAAGTTCAAAGAAGTTCAAAAGGCATATGAGATTCTTTCGGATTCTCAGAAAAAAGCAAACTATGACCAGTTTGGTGTGACCGATGATATGGGTGCTGGCCAAGGTGGTGGCGGATTCGGTGGATTTGGCGGCCAAGGCGGCGGCGGATTTGAAGATATCTTTGATGCCTTTTTTGGTGGTCAAGGTGGATCCCGACAGGGTGGTGGTGGTCAAGGTGGCAAGCGTCGTGGGGAAGATCTTCGATTTGACCTCGAATTGAACCTTGTTGATGTGGTTGATACTCATAAAGAAAAAATAGAACTATATTGTATGGAAGGCTGTAGCCCATGTAGTGGCTCTGGCGCCAAGCCAGGGACTTCCAAGAAGACCTGTAGTCAGTGTGGCGGGGCAGGACAGGTACAGATGGTTCAACGCACGATGTTAGGCAGCTTTACTCAAGTAGCACCATGTCCTCAGTGTCATGGTGAAGGTAGTAAGATAGAAACACCTTGTGGCGATTGCCATGGTAGTGGTGTCACGAAAAAGAAAAAAAGCATCGAGGTTGATATCCCAGCTGGGGTGGAGACAGGTGTTAAGTTGCGAGTCTCTGGTGAAGGAAATGCCGGGGTAGGGGGTGGCCCTAGTGGTGACCTTTATGTGTATATAGCTGTACGTAATGATTCACGATTTAAGCGAGAAGGTGATCATGTCTATTTCGAGACCAGTGTGCCAATGACACAAGCTGTTCTCGGAACCAAGATTACTGTTCCAACACTGAAAGGTAAAACAGAGCTATCTATTCCTGAAGGTACTCAGCCTGGAACAACTTTCCGACTTAAAGGAAAAGGTATTCCGCATCTCGATCGATTTGGACAGGGTGACCAGTACGTCATCGTTAATGTGGAGATTCCTAAAAAACTCTCTTCGGATGACAAAAAACGCATCAAGGAAATCGCTCAGAGTCGTAAAGAGGGTTAACTATTTTTTAACTTATGAATCCGTGAGAGGTCCACATATTTTTGGGCCCATTGGATTTGTTTGTCTACCGTATCGTCCGGCGTTTGTCGGATGACTTTGGCTGGTGTGCCAACGACGAGTGATGAGGGCGGGATAACCTGTCCCTCTAAGACCACTGCGCCCGCACCAATAATCGATCCACGGCCAATCTTGGCGCCCGATAGAATAATCGCTCCGATACCAATAAGGCACCCTTCTTCAATCTCGCAGGCATGAAGCACTGCAGAGTGTCCCACAGTCACGTCATTCGCTATCAAACAGGGCAGTTCGTTTTCCAAATGGATCAAACAACAATCCTGAATGTTCGTTCGCTCCCCAACCACAATCCGATTAATATCGCCACGCAGCACTGCGTTGTACCAAACTGACGCATCCTTCTCCAGGGTCACATTTCCCATTACTTGCGCCCCTTTTGCAATAAATGCATCAGGGTGAATATTGGGTTCAGCGTCTAATACATCGTCGGGTAGGGTGAACTGAATCATAATACTTAGAATATCATATATCTAGTCGTTGTTTTCGACCTCTCGATCTTTTATACTTATTTTGAGGCTACTTGTAGCCCCGGTTTTTTCTATTGCACAGGAGGCAATGATGGCAGGACATAGTAAGTGGAAGACAATCAAGCACAAAAAGGCTGCAACGGACGCTAAACGAGGGAAGATATTCTCTAAGTTGGTCCGTGAAATTGTTATGGCTGCCCGCATGGGTGGTGGCGACCCAGCTATGAATACACGACTACGCCTGGCACTCCAAAAGGGAAAAGATGCCAATATGCCCCAAGATAATATCAAACGTGCCATTGAAAAGGGCGTTGGCGGTGGGGATGGTGAACAGATGGTTGAGGTTACTTATGAGGCCTATGGTCCCAATGGCGTAGCGCTAATCATTGATACTTTAACGGATAACAAGAACCGCACCGTTCCTAATCTTCGATGTATCCTGTCTAAAGGTGGCGGGTCCATGGCCAATAATGGGGCCGTATCGTATATGTTTGATACCAAAGGGCTTCTATTATTCGAACCAGGCGTCTCCGAAGACCAAATTATGGAGCTTGCTACAGAGGCGGGGGCCGAAGATATAGACATTCAAGAAGATGGCAGTATCGAAGTATTAACCGAACAAGGTGACTTTGAGGCGGTTCGCTTGGCAATAGAAACAGCCGAAATTCCATTCTTGGAGGCGTCGATAACCAAGCTTCCTCAAACAACAGTTGATCTAGATGCCGATGGCGCGCAACAAATTATTAACTTAATCGATAGCTTAGAAGACGATGATGATGTCCAAACAGTATATGGAAACCACAGCATCAGTGACGAAATTATGGAGGCAATGGGTGAGTAAACGACATTTATTAATAGGCTTAGGCGCATTCTTTTTAGGCGTGTTTTTGGCCGCAAATACATATGCTATTCCTCTGATCACAGATGTAGAAATTAATAACTTTGACACCGCGACTCAAGGAAGTACCTCAGCGACAATCTGGATAGAGGTAACCGCTGCTACTGAGAATACGGACATTACCAATTTCTGGATTAAGAATGGCGGAGATGTCGGGTTTGGAACAGGAAGTAATCAGGTTAAGCAGATTGCGATTTATAAAGATGATGATGGTGACAAGGTATTGGATCTAACAGGGAGCTCTACCGATACTAAATTGGGACAAATAACCCTTGATGATGTTGATGATACTGCCAGTAAGGATGTCAATATCACGACAACCTCAATAAGCTTGGGAAGTACGGAAGACTTTTTTGTGGTCTATAACTTTGGGGCAGACGTTGTAGTTGGGGATACCGCCATTATGGACATTATGGCCATACAGTGGGATCAAATAACACCCTCGTTTAATTATAACGTGGACACAGGCGGGGCAAGTGGAAATATAACCGAAATAGTAATCCCCGACAGTAATATTGTTAATGACGGGATTGTCTCATATACATTTGCGCCTCAAGGCAGTTCTTCGCCGGTACTACTACTAAAGGTTAAATCGACCTTGGGGGACTCCGAAATTGATAAGATTACAGTTTCTAATACCGGATCAACGGTAGGGTTTGATAACACTGATGACGCCCAAATTCAAAACGTATCAATCTTTTTAGACACGAATGAGAATAATGTATTTGATAGTGGGAGTGATACCAACTTAGGAACTACGAGTGCGAGTGGAACAGAAGTTGTTGTAGATTTATCACCGAACGAAATATTAGAAGTCGGTGAAAGTGCCGGTTTTTTTGTAATCTATGAATTGGGCCAAACGGTATCGATCGGTGCGGCTGGATTAGGCGCGACAATGAATGCAGATATTACAAATGTCCAATGGAGTACCAACTCGGCCCATACGTTTGACCCAGTTGTAGCCACACAAACGATTACCGCGTCAGGAATCGATATCGTTAGTAACGATGAAACATTTAGTTTTGTTTTGCCTGGCGACGAAGATATGCCAATGCTTAGGCTCTCGATGACCGCTAGAGGGGAGCAATTTAAACTGGGCTCCATTACGGCTCAAAACTCGGTGTCCAACTTCGATATGATTACCTTCGATACTACTGGAAATGCGGTTATAACAAATAAAGGGGTCGTGACGGCTAAATTATGGGAGTCCACAGATACGACGTTTGACTCTGGATCGGATACATTAGTTCAAAAGATAAGTAATGTAGAGGGTGATACATCAACCCTTAACTCCACTACGCAACTGGTGTTCGATACGTTTGCATCGGATGTAATCGTTAATGCGGACGCAACGTCTCACTTTTTTATAACCTATGATATTGGGGTGAGTACCGATATTCGTGAGGCAACGGTAGGTGAGCAGGTAAAGGCGCAAGTGATTGATGAGGGATTCATTGGGACGGGTCAAACATCCGATATGCCGATCAACTTTTTTAGTGCGATTCCTGCGAGTATTGCAGTCTCTTCTAATATTGCGGGGTTATCCTATATTGATACCACTGCGGAGCTAAAGAGTATTGTACCGAGTATGAATATTGGGGCAGGTATGTCATCCCCGGTGCTTCAATTTAAGTTAACTGCAGAGCAAGTGGATGTGACCTTAAACGCGGTTGGGTTTCAAAACACTGGGACAGTAACGTATTCAACAAGTGCATTGAATACGGATGGCATTACCAAAATATATTTATTCCAAGATGGCGATGATGCCAATGAGACTTTTGAGGGCGAACCCTTTGATTCATTAGTGGCGAGCATGGACGTAACAGGTGCTTCTAATACGAGCTCTGTTGCAACCCTTAATCTAACGACGCCACTGCCCATCGCCGCGGATACCGACCAACTTTTTTACCTAGTGTATGAATTTGGTGTAGGGGTGACGGGCTCAACGGATTCGTCGGGAAATGTAACATCTCTCGCAAATGCTAACCTAAATGGGGCTACGGCAAGTGCAGATATATCGATTGGTGGGTCAACCGATAGGTTGCTTGAGCTAAGCGGTACAGCACCTTCAGTTGCGACACCAGCGGCTATTATCGAAATTCAAGATGTGAGCATTACCTTGCAAGAGGTAAATGAGGTATTCCCAACGATGTCTGTGCAAGGGCAGCTTAAAGTTCCGATGTTATCGATTAAACTACAAGCAGACGCAGATTCATCCGGATTGACTGTTAAGGTCACGAACAACAAAGCTACGTTCACGGAAACCAATAATAAGGGCGTTAGACGTGCCTGGTTGTACCATGATAAAAGCTCCCAAGGCACGATTGGGATAATCGACAGTACTGATGAATTATTATCAGCGACAACGACGTTTTCCAGTGGGCTGACGGCCGAGTTTACAGGTGTCGCAATTCCGAAGACAACCGAACATTATCTCTTAGTTGCTTATGATAATGGCCAGGACTTTAATTTAACTGGGGGAAGTCAGTTTTATGCCGCTCAATTAACAGATTTAACGGGTGGGTCATCCGTTATATTTGGTGGCGATGTACCTTCGCCTGACAATCCTACGACAATGACAGTGACTAAGAATATGTTAACGGTTACAAATATGGCGGTTAGTACATCAAATGTAACTAATTCTTCGGCGACGTTTGATGTCACCATTGAGGTCACTAATGCAGCGGCTTATGACATTGCTGTGACTAACGTGTTACCTGTATTTTTGCTAAAAAATATATACGGTCAGGATATATCATCCGAGTTTTTGATAACCCCGACATCGCCTACTTCGTATCCAGCTACCGCAGATGCATCAGTGGCAACTACATTTGAGTTTGTGGTGAGTCCCGGAAGCATTTTCTCTAACGGAACCGTATTTGTAGATGCCTTCGTCGAATACCAAGTTACTGCTGACGTGGATGTATACTATGCAACAAATGAAGCCTTCGTTAGGTTAGAACGGTATCAAACCGGAACGGGGACAAACGACTGGCAAGCCGCGAGTTCTACTGTACCTCAAGTAGTGATTGTTTCTACTCGAAACACCCAATCTTGGATTCTGCCATCAGTCATAAGTAATGCCTTCTTTGAAGATGAAAATGGCACCTTCCAGCCATTTGAAAATAATTATACGATTCCTACCGAGAAGCAGTTTCAAATTCAGTTTGATCAAAATGGCGCCTTTGTAGATGAGTCTAGTTTTGATATCAAACTCAATGGCATTTCATACGTAAGGGAAGGGCTTAACATTGGATCTACTGATGATAGTGAAACGGAGTCCTCGAATACCGCTTTGGAACTACAGTCCTCACGATCTAGTCTGATCTCAACTGCATTTGCTCCGATCACTACGTTTGCGGATGGCTCTGCAGCAGGAACGTTTCTTTATGATAGTGGCACTGGAATAATTACACTGAGTACAATTGGGACAGAGAGTGGATCGATTACACTCAATACAAATGATAATAATCAAATTGCGTATCCCGAAGCAACGTTCTCATTCTTTTCTTCAACAGCCATTAAGATATATCAGTTTTTAACATATCCCAATCCTTACTCGCCAAGCATCTCTCAGTTTCTGCATTTTGGGTTTGGAATCACTAAAAAAGCGACCATTCAACTCTTTGTATTTGATTCTACGGGTAGGGAAGTGACACGATTAGAGGAGAGTACTATTGATCTCCCAGGTAATTACATTCAAGCATGGGATGCGATCATCACCTCAACAGGCAATTTTATCCCCGCCGGAATCTACCTAGTTAAACTTGTAGCAACAGATGTAGACGGAAACGTAGCCAGGAAAGTAACGAAGTTGGCGGTTTACTAGTGATGCAAGAAAAAGTTGATAAATAACCGTTAGTAAATATATAGAGACATAATTATGATAAAACTTATTAAATTTTTGGTAGTGATCATAGGGCTGGTAATCAGTCCAATGTTACTTCATGCCCAGCAGGTGGGTGAGGTGATCAGTCCTCAGTTTAATATGGTAGGTGCACGACTAATGTCTTTGGGTGGAACAACCCCTACGATATTTGGTGATGTGAATGGGGTGTTTAATAACCCTGCCGCATTAGGTGATATTGAGTTTGTTCAATTTTCTATTTCACAACAAGAAGTCCTTGATGAGTTTGACTACAAAATGTTGCACGTAGCGATTCCTGGAGAAGACTTTACCTATAGTTTCTCTTATGGAAGTGACATGTTATCTGGGATTCCCAAAACCAACATTGATAGCGGGCTTGTCCTAGAGGATGGGGAAACGATTAATGATGGAAATGAGCTAGTTAGAGGGAATATTAATTATGATGGAACCTTTGCATCTGGGTTTCAGGTCTACCACCTTGGTCTAGGGCGAACATCCTATTTTGATACCTTTTTCTTAGACCGCATATCCTATGGGTTTGGACTAAAGGCCCTTCAGCAAGTGGTGGATACAGACTCTCGTTTTTCTTTTGGCGTGGATGCCGGAGCGATTGGCTCGTTTTATTTTCCTGGGAACACGGTTGAAAGAGCTCATATTGGGATCTCTTTTATTAACTTAGTTGCAACGGATTTGAGTGAATGGCAAGGGCTCACAGCGAGTCCATTAGCACGTCAGATTTTCTTGGGTGGCCGATTGGATATGTTTGATAATACATTCAACCTCAATGCAAGCGCCTATGGAATAACCGCGATTAGAGAGTACGCGATTGGAATGGAATATAAAATGGTTAACAGTTTGGTCTTACGAGGATCTGTAGTGGCCGATGTCGCCCAAACAAGTGCCCTTAAATATAATATGGGAACAGGCTTAGTATTCGACAGAGTCGCAGGGTGGGGTGCCCACGAGTATGATTTAAGAATGGATTATAACCTTCAAATGAACCCGTTTCCTTTTGAGAATGAAGACACACACACGATTAGCTTTTCCTTACTTGGTCAGTCACGTGTAATCAAACCCAAACTACTCCACCCAACTGCTGGATTTCGTACCCGTGATAGACACATTAATATTAAAGGTATGGCAGGCCGTCGTTCTAAGGTCCTAATCTATAATAATAACTCTGAATCGCGTTCCGCTAAGGCCGATAGTTATGGCCGATGGTCATATGCACAGTTTCCATTGCAAGAGGGGGAGAACATCATTCACCTTAAAGCGGAGAAGATTGGGCTAGATATGTCCTACAAGACACAGCCTGTAGTAATTATTTCGGATAATACGTCCCCAACATTTACGATGGAGACCTGGACAGAGCGGAATCAACTGTTTGTTGGCTTGAGTACCAGTGAAATAGTGAAGGATGTAAGAATGCATTCGAATGGCAGAAGTAGACAGTTTGTCCGAATGGGCGAGCAAAAATGGCGACTATTGATTCCGTTACCCAAGCAGTACCGTAATGGGGCTTTTTTGTCCGAACGAATAACGACTTACTCCATCGAAGTAAAAGATCTAGTAGGAAATACTGCCGAACCTCGTACCGAAAAATATTTGCTTTCTCTTTCCAATCCCAAGGACAAATCCATAGTTTATAGTAATAAAATTACTGCTTTGGGATATGCTTCATCCGCAATCAAAACACTAAAAATAAACGGGCGGGCTGTAATGGTAGATGATAAATTTGCCTTCTCACACACGGTGCCACTTAAATATGGTAAGAACGTTGTAAAAGTTGATACTGAATCCCATAACGGGGACAAAATGTCCTTCTATTCTAGAGTATTAGCGATTCGAAAGTTCCCCGATATTCCAAGAAAGTTTAAAGGCCGACGCGACATTGAGTTTTTGGCCTCGATGGGATTTATGGGACCCCGATCTGAAGGGCGGTTTTATCCCAATGATCACTTAACCCGACTTGAAATAGCGAAACTACTTGTATCCATGAAAGAGCTCAAATTAGAGGTTGTAAATGACTCACTATTCTTAGATGTCTCGCAAGATCATCCGGATGCAGCATACGTACAGGCTGCAATAAATGAAGGATTATTGTTTGCATACCCTGATGGGACATTTCGTCCAGATGTTCCGATATCCAAGATGGATGCCTTTAATATGCTAAATAACGCGGGAATCATTGATAGTGATGAAGTGGTAATAGATGAAACCCCGATCAAGAGAGCCGAGTTTACATTACTTTTAAAAGAGATGAAGTCGTACGAACGACGCGTTAAGTGGTTACTAAACTGGGATGAAGGCTACAAACGCTAACATTAGCACCGTCCGGTGCTAATTAATTGTGAGTGGATTTAGTTATCCTGGCCCCATTTTAGGTAGCCACGGATATTCAAGACTAGAAACACAATGTTTGCGATCATGCTTGCGGGACTATGGGTGAGCATTCCAAATAAAAACCACGCAACCGAGGCGGCTATTCCAAAGAGAAATCCGCTTCTTTTTTGATTGCCTACTAAGTACAACCAAAAGAAAGAGGTAAACATGGCAACCCAGTCTGTGGCGTAATACTGTGTAATGGTTTCGAGTAACATTCTTGGTATTATAACAACTATGAAAGTTGTAGTCATGGGCGCCGGTGCTGTTGGGGGATATTATGGGGGACGATTATCTCAGTCTGGCTGTGATGTAAGTGTTATTTGTAGATCAGATTATGACATCATAAAAGAAAAAGGCATTCGAATTCAAAGCATTAAAGGGGATATGAATTGGACGCCAACCCAAGTTTGTCGCCATCCCAAAGACTTCGTTGGATCTGTGGATGTTGTGATTGTTAGCACCAAAAACATTCCTGGAGATGGAGTGTGCGACAGTATTGCACCCTTGATAGGACCCAGTACAACCATTCTTTTGATCCAAAACGGCATGTTTATCGAAGTGCCCTATAAACTAAGATACCCATCTACACCAATACTTAGCGGGTTGGCATTTATTTGCGTTAGTCGAGTGTTTCCAGGGGGTCTTAACCACTCTGACTATGGAATGATAACCATTGGCCTTCATCCAGAAGGGGCGAGTGATCTGGCGGCCTCTTTGGCTAGCTTGTGGAAGGAATCAGGTGTTAAATGCATTCTGTCCCCAACGATCCAAAAAAATAGATGGGAAAAATTAATTTGGAATGCGCCGTTTAATCCATTGTCACTTTTAAATAATGGAAGAACCACTCAAGAGATTCTCGAGCAGGACTTACCTAGAGTAAAAGCGATCATGTCGGAAGTAATGCAACTTGCATTAATAGAGGGGTATCCATTGGACCCCAATATTATGGAATTAAAAATAAATCAAACCGCTGAAATGACCCCGTACAAAACCAGTATGTTACTTGATTTTGAGTCGAAAAGGCCGATTGAATTGGATGCAATTTTATCTGCTCCTATCGCGTTTGGAGAAAAAAATGGGGTAGCCCTCCCCGAAATGAAACGGTTGTATGAAGCCGTTTTATCGATAAAGATAGTGAAATAGTAGATAGCGATTAAATTTTTCAGACTTTTTTATTTATATTAACTTTTTTCGATGTTTGTACCGATAAGCCATTGGGAATAGCATAATGAGGTTAATATATATGAAACTAAAATTCTTTTTTACATGTCTAGTCGCATTAATCATTACTTGCTCAGGTACTGCAATGGCGGGAACCCCAGGTAAAATGGTTGTTCAAGCGGTACTATCCAATGCGGATACAGGTCTTTATGTAGGGACATGGAATATGACAGTAGGCTTTTTTACTTCGACTGCTGATTCAGCGACGGCGCTTTATTCGTCCGGGTCCAAGTTGGTTTACTTTAATAATGGCTGGTTTACATTAACATTGGGGGACCCTACACCGATTCCATCAGATGTATTTAACAATGATGACATCCAAATTAGAATTGATATTAATGGTGAAAAGGTATTCTTGCCCTTAACCACCGTGCCCTATGCAATGAATAGTGAGTATACAGATGAAGCCAATGGGTTCTATGATGCCGAATTCTTTGCGATAGATAGAACAAATGAGCGAATTGGAATCGGGACAAGCTCCCCCCAAGCGTCATTGCACGTTACAGGGGATATCAAATCAGACGCTTTGATCGAAGCCGCAACACTAAATGCAACTTTGATAGAAGGGAAGCTTAAAGGGGATGGCTCAGAAGTCATCAACTTACTAGTAGAAAATATTATTAACTTAGACAAACATTCATTGGATAGTTCGGATGGCTCACGAGAAGACATGGTATTTGTTACAGCGGATGGAAAAATTGGAATCGGGGGGGTAACATTCCCTAGAGAAGATTTAGAAGTAAGCGGGAATGTACTGTTTTCAGGCGTACATGGTGGTGGAACCGCTGCAGCAATTACCGGGCAGGGGACACGGTTTCAATGGATACCTAACCTAAGTGCTCTAAGAGCAGGTTTCGTTTCTGCAACCCAATGGGATAATATCAATATAGGTGCATTTTCAATGGCTTTTGGGCGAAATGTAACCGCCTCAGGGTCTGATTCCGTTTCTATTGGTAACGGAAATACAGCATCTGGAAGTAGTTCAGCGACAGTTGGTGGCGCAAATAATGTGGCCTCTCATATAAGTGCGGTGGTTATTGGGGGAGACTCCAATACAGCAGCCGCTAATAATGCGTCTGTATTAGGGGGCGAAGGCAACCAAGCAAATGCAGAAAGCAGTGTTATCACTGGTGGAAAAAACAATACAACTCAAGGTGCCTATTCAAGTGTCGGTGGTGGAGAGGGGAATACAACAGCAGGACAGTACGCAGTCGTTCCAGGGGGAAGCCATAATAAAGCCGATGGTAAAAATTCAGTCGCGATGGGACAAAAAGCGGAAGCCTTATTTGATGGCAACTTTGTGTTTAGAGATAACACGTCTGGGTCTGCATTTCAGTCGACTAAGATAAATCAATTTTTGATTCAGGCGGCGAATGGCGTTGGAATTGGAACCGCAAATCCTATTGCAGAGCTATCTGTAGTAGGTGATGGCGTATTTACTGGGTCGCTTACAGCAAGTTCATTTGTAGGAGATGGATCTGGCTTAACTAATGTAGGCGGTGGATTTTGGACTCAGAATGGATCCAATTTATCCTATAATACTGGCGCAATTGGGATCGGAACGAGTGGCCCTGGTGCTGATTTACATATTAAACAAAGCAACAAAGCAGACTTAATTATAGAAACGACGGGTGCCGTAGACTCGCTTATTACACTCAAGAATGCCAACCGACAATCTTCAATTATCGTAGATACAAGTGATAACTTTATCTTTCGGGATGAGGACGATAGTTTAAACCGAATGGTGATTAATAATAACGGAAATGTGGGAATTGCCACGAGTGACCCTGTAGAAGAATTATCCGTCGTTGGTGATGGACTATTCACGGGTACAGTTACAGCGGCAATATTTAAAGGTGATGGTTCTCAGTTGACCGGTATCAGTGGCGGCGGTGGCGGCGATGGAATTAGTACCGCTAACTTTGTATTAGCAGATGATGGCGTGGTATCTACACCAAGTATTTCATTTGATAATGAGTCAACTATGGGAATGTATAGGGCGAACCCAGGGATAATAGGGTTTGCTACGAACGCTATTGAGAGAATGCGTATTAGTGTACTTGGTGTAGGTATTGGTACAAGTAACCCGACAGCAGAACTCAGTGTTAGTGGTGATGCACTAATTTCTGGAACAGTGACTGCAACATCATTTGTGGGGGATGGATCATCATTGACCAATCTTTCTGCGGGGTCGTCAGATACGTCGATTACCGCGAATGTGGCGATTACGGCACTGACGGCGGATACAGCTACTACGGCGAATGTTGCGTTGTCAGTAATTGCAAATGGTGTAGACAATGTCGCTATACAAGACGATGCGGTGACAATGGCGAAGATCGCAGATTCAAGCGCGGTGACGAATCAAGTCATTAAATATGATGGATCAAATTGGGCGGCAGCAAACACAGTATGGACAGTGTCTGGATCAAATACCCATCGAACGGCTGGAAACGTAGGTATTGCTACA
>JABISL010000033.1 GCA_018700055.1 bacterium
CGACCTATCAAACTCAACATACTCATTATCTAGCCGCCAAAACGCGATTAGAAGCGGCTCAAATGGATCGGAATGATCTAGAGCAACGTTGTGAGTTTTTGGCATTTCAAATCCAAGATATCCAACAGCACGCGTTTGAGCGCGATGAAGAAGAGCAATTATCGGCCAAAAGACAAACCGTTAAGCATGCCCATCAAATCCAATCGTCCCTTAACAACCTATATGAATCTGCCCAGGCGATATCCACAACCTCTCACAACTGTACGCCTAATATCCAAAAATTAACGTCTATTTCATCCGATTATGAGCATCTAACAGAGTTAACGGAGACACTGCTTACAAACAGCGCCACCCTTTCAGATGAGATTAGAGACTTACAGCGCAATCAAAATACAAATACCCCAACCGATATTGATACATTGGAATCTCGATTAGACTTGATATTTCGAGCCAAAACGAAATACAAAGCCCCCAGCCTCCCCGCATTGATCGATCATCTAGAAGCAATGCAAGCGGAGCATTCAATGCTATCCGACCCTACTCAATCGCTAGAAACGTTACAGGCAGACTTTGATAGCGCATTGCTATTAATAGAAGATATCGGCACGAAACTTCATGATCTTCGCATCGAGTCGGCACGTCGCTTAGAGTTTCATATACAAACCCAAATGAAGGACCTTCACTTCGCTCAAAACAAGTTCATGGTTGAAGTCGGGCAGACAGCACCCTCCATCAATGGCTTGGATATTATCTGTTTCTACGTATCAACAAACCCCGGCGAACCCATGAAGCCGCTGAATCAAGTCGCATCTGGTGGCGAACTCTCTCGGATCATGTTGGCAATCCACACCACACCAGAAACCAGCAAAGGCACCATGATATTTGACGAAATTGATACGGGTACAGGTGGAATAACCGCTAATACTATTGGCGACAAACTGCATACCGCTGCCAAAACGTCGCAGGTCTTTTGTATCACCCATTTGGCTCAGATCGCCAAGTTCTCAGATAATCATTTCCGCGTAGACAAGGATGCGGAGATTGGAAAAACAACCGTTACAGTGACCCCTTTAAACTCAGATGAGCACAAGTCTGAACTGCGCCGAATGGTTGGTGGCAGCGACGTTTTAACCCTCCTAGGGGCCTAAAAATAGGGTCTTGGTAAGCTCATATGCTATTATGGACCCTTCTAAAACTAAAAAAAGCCCTCATCCGGGGCCAAAAAGGGTAAAGATATGTGCGGAATCGTTGGTTATTTAGGTAATAAAAACATTAGCTCAGTCCTCTTAGTGGGATTGGAGCGACTAAGTTATAGAGGCTATGATTCCTCTGGCATCGCCATTTTATCTAAAAACGAACTCAGTGTTTGGAAACAACAAGGAAAGATTCATCGCTTAAGCGAGCTTCTTAAACCCTTATCCATTCAAGGAAATGTGGGTATAGGGCACACTCGATGGGCAACTCACGGCGTCCCGAACGAAGCAAATGCGCACCCTCACCTCGACAATGAGGAAAAGATTGCCGTAGTGCATAACGGGATTATTGAAAACTTCTTAGAGCTTAAAAAAGACCTCCAGCGCGAGGGACACGTCTTCCGCTCGGAAACGGATTCAGAAGTGATTGCCCATTTAATTGAAAGACATTTTGAGGGATCACTCGAGAAAGCCGTTGAGAAAGCGGTCAAGAACCTAAAAGGTGCCTATGCTATCGCAGCCATCTCCGAAAACGATCCCGGAAAAATTGTGGTTTGTCGCAAAGGAAGCCCTCTTGTTATTGGGCTGGGTAAAGGGGAAAACTATATTTCGTCTGACATCAATGCAATAGTGTCTCACACCAAAAACATTATGTATTTGGAAGACAATGAATTCGCGGTAATCACGAAAAACGAAGTCGTCGTTAAAAACGATTCCGGTGAGGTCCTCGAAAAAGAAATACATCACATTACATGGGATGCCGAAGCCTCCGAAAAACAAGGCTATCCGCACTACATGTTAAAAGAAATACAGGAACAACCCGCTATTGTGCGTAATATTATTTCCAAGCACTGTACAGATGACTCCATTATTCAGTTCCCTGACTTAAGAATGAAGGACCGAGAGCTCAAAAACTCTAGTCGATTTATCATTCAAGCATGTGGCACCTCTTGGCATGCGGGACTCATTGCCAAGTACTTAATTGAAAAATATGCCCGCACCCCTACTGAAGTGGATATTTCATCGGAGTTCCGCTACCGCTCACTTCTCCCTGAACAAGGTCAAATTGTTGTCGCCCTCTCCCAATCCGGAGAAACGGCGGATACACTTGCTTGTATACGCGAAGCCAAAAGCAAGTTTTTCAAGGTGCTCTCTTTTGTTAATGTCTTGGGTAGTAGTATTGATCGAGAGTCAGACGGGGTAATCTACACCCATTCTGGCCCTGAGATTGGTGTCGCCTCTACCAAAAACTATGTGGCTCAACTCCTAAACATTTTTTTATTTGCACTCTATCTAGGCAAGTTAAAAGGACACGTCTCTCAATCCGAAATTGATGACTTGGTCAAAGAGATGCGGTTATTACCCGATCAAATCCAATCCCTTCTCGATCAAGAAGAGCACATTATGGCAATTGCAGAACGTCATCATCAATCACGTGAATTTATATTTATCGGCCGTGGCGTAAATTTCCCCACTTCACTTGAAGGGGCGCTCAAGCTAAAAGAGATTTCTTATATCCATGCTACCGGCTACCCTGCTGGGGAATTAAAACATGGCCCTATTGCGTTGATCGATGAAAAACTACCGGTGGTTTGTGTTGCCCCAAAAACAGCAACCTATGACAAAATGTTCGCTAATATTCAGGAAGTAAAAGCACGAAAAGGCCAAACGATTGTAATTGCTACTGAGGGGGACGATGACATCGTTGATTATGCCGATGATATTATCCCCATTCCCGCTTGCCTTGAAGAACTGAGTCCTATTCTGACTGTCATTCCGCTTCAAATGTTGTCGTATAATATTGCGACTCTTTTGGGTTGCGACGTGGATCAACCTCGCAACTTGGCCAAAAGCGTTACCGTAGAGTAAGCACATCAACACTGAAATCCTTTTAATTGGGTTCATGGGGTCAGGTAAAACGACAGTGGCTAAGGCACTATCGAAATTGGCCCAGTGGTCCGTTTTGGATACGGATGCCCACATTGAATCCAGTGAGAACTGTTCCATTACGTCTCTTTTTGAAACAAGAGGAGAGTTATATTTTCGAGCTTTGGAGTTTGAACTATGCCAAACGCTCCCTCACCTTTCTGAAACGATCGTTGCTACAGGGGGCGGGTTCCCCATCCCCAAAATCAATCAAGACATCCTTCGATCCTCTGGATATGTTGTGTATTTATCTAGTCATTTCGACACCCTCCAGGATCGCGTAGGGACTGGTATTGATCGCCCCTTGTTTCGAGATGGCGCCAAAGCCCGTGACCTCTATGCCTCCCGAACACCCGTTTATTCCGCTCTTTCTCATTTAAGCGTTGAAACTGATACAATGACTGCAACCGAGATCGCACAGGTGATCTGGGATAACTATTGCAACCAAAGGACCGATTAATGAGCGTTATTACTGTTGAACTAGACTCACGAACCTACCCCATTTTAATTGGATCCGGCATGCTTTCTAAGGTGCCCCAGGCATTAAAAGACGCCGCTGTAGGTCAAAACGTGGCTATCATTACCCATCCCGAAATTTGGGATCTCTATGGCGCCACATTATCAGACCCGCTAACTGAGGCCGGCTATAAGGTCTCGCATACTACGTTTCCTTCTGGTGAGACTCACAAGACGTGGGATTCTGCTAAAGGCTTATTGGACTTCTTACTTGATCACCGTTTAGAACGGAATGATACCGTTATTGCCCTTGGCGGCGGGATTGTTGGTGATGTCGCTGGATTTGTAGCGTCCACTTACCTTCGTGGCATTCATTTGGTTCAATGTCCTACGACACTATTGGCCCAAGTCGATGCGTCAATTGGTGGTAAAACAGGCGTAAATCACCCGGCAGGCAAAAACCTAATTGGAAGCTTTTACCAACCCCTCGCGACGGTTTCAGACATCTCTACACTTGCTTCATTGCCACCACGAGAAGTCCAATGTGGTCTCGCCGAAGTCATTAAATATGGCATTATTAGTGACCCACAACTTTTCAAAAAGCTAGAATCCCAAGCCGACACTCTCTCAGGGTTAGACATCCAGAGTGATCCTGCCCTGTGGACCTCATTAATCGAACGCTCGTCTGAAATCAAAGCACATATTGTGTCACACGATGAGCGTGAAAAAGGTCAACGGGAGATTTTAAATCTTGGTCACACCATTGGTCATGCCATTGAAGCGGCCTATGACTACAAAACCTACCTTCACGGTGAAGGGGTTGCCTTGGGCATATTGGCCGAAGGATATATTGCAGTCGAAATGGGCTGCTTGTCCACCACCGACTATGATCGCATTTCATCTTGTTTGGATCTGTTGGGATTCCCATCCTCACTTGAAGACAATCGAATTGATACCGTGTTACCCTATTTATATACAGACAAAAAGATTAAAGATGGAAAAATCCGCTATGTATTACCCTCAGGCATTGGACACACGACGATCCGTGATGATGTTCCCGAGGATTTAGCGAGAGAGTCACTGGAGGCGTTATTATGAATATCTTAGTTTTGCATGGTCCTAACTTGAATATGCTCGGAAAGAGAGAAACTGACATCTATGGCGCAGCTACGTTAGAAGAGCTCAACCAACTCATTACAGACACTGGCACTTCATTGGGCCTTAATGTAGATACCGCTCAATCCAATGACGAAGGCGACCTAATCAACCTCATTCAAAATGCCCCCCAAAAGTATCAAGGCCTAATTATTAACCCCGCAGCCTACACGCATTACAGTGTTGCAATACGCGATGCCTTGGCATGTATTGAAATCACTAAGATTGAAGTTCATATCTCCAATGTTCATGCGAGAGAAGAGTTTCGCAAAAAGTCTGTAACCGCCGAAGTATGTATGGGGCAGATTTCTGGGTTCGGTAGCCAAAGCTACGTCTTGGCCCTTAAGTACTTTGCCCAGTAACCCCAACTTCGATCGATTCCATGCGCGTGTTTCAGATAGACTCTCTGGTAAAACAGACTTAAGTTGGTTTCTATCCGACACTAATCCAACGCCCTTTACACCCGACATCTTCACCTTAGGAACGTTTGGTCGCACAGCCTTTGAATGCCGTCTGAATCGATGGCTCTCTGTCAGCGCCCCCTTCATATGGAGACGTCTAGTCTGGCCTATGATTGCCACCAAAACAGTCGGACTACTCGACCAAACCACCAAGCCTACCTATTCAGAAAAAGAAGCGACGTCTCTCTATCGCTCTTGGTTAAACGACCTACGTCATAACCTAAGGCGTGGAACGTCCATTCCCACAGAAGCTACTTTCACTGAAATTTATTTATTGTTACAGGACTGCATTCGCTCTCTTGCCACTGTTGTTGGTGGGCCAGCAGACCGGTTCGGTGCGTTCAAAACGGAACACTCCCCCTTCTTTATCCGATGGACGGGCCCGTTATTTGATGAATTATGCACACTAGAAGCCCCCCTCGCTGCCCTTCTAGTTTTATGTACTCGAGCCAATTGGATGGATGTTACGACACCTAACATCTCACTCATCCCGATGGACCTGGCCGAGTTAAGCAACGATTTATTAGATCAAACCGATGGTATTGAAGACACTCTCAAAACGACCCCCTACTTTCATCTCAAGTATATCTCCGCATTATTAAGTCAGCCCCAGACCATCTTATATGAATTGGATAACCACCCCGAAGTATTTATGGACTTGGTGTTTGTCCGATGGCTGCTTCATACCAATCATAAGGTCATTCTTTGCTGCAAGTCTTCGCCAGTACTAAATGACGTAACGCTTTCGGATCTAAAAACCATCCAAACTCACGCTTCTTTTACTTGGCTAAAAAACGCTATTGATGATCTACGAGTTAAAATTGTAACAGCGGGCCCCGCAACAGTTGGGAAGTATATTTATGAAGCATCTGATGCGTACAAGTCGGCATATAGTACGGCTACCGTTCAAATTCTAAAGGGGCAAGGCTCGTTTCAGTCCCAGCCGCCTGCCTATAACTACAAAAAACCAGTGATCTATCTCACTGGTAATCGTGCCCCTATCATTAGGTACAGTATGAAAAAACTATTTGGCACTCGAAAAGCCCCTACAGATGATAGTATCTTCTGCTATTTAAAGGGAACCTTCGATGAGTAAAACAGATCTAATTTAAGCAAAAATCGTACTGAATATATACTTTTCCAAAGTCCATAATATACTGGACCCGTTCGATCTTTTTTAGATGTTCAAATTCAACAACACTTCGTTCTATCATTTCTTTAATCTCTTTCTCGTCCATCATGTGATTTCCCCCCTGGAATTGGATCGCTTGTATAGTAGTAATACCCAAATATCCACTCAAAAAAAACATTGATATTTTTTGGTTGATCAAGTTCCTTCGCTGAGGTAATATTAGCTCCAATGAGTACTCCTCCTTTCAAACGTATATTACTCAAACTCAGTGGTGAGGCTTTTAAAGGCTCACGCGACTACGGAATTGACCCTGAGTTTTTGGTATTTGTAGCTAACGAGCTCAAAGAAGGATATGAACGTGGGGTTCAAATCGCCATTGTTATTGGTGGCGGCAACATCTTCAGAGGCATTGCAGCAGCAGCCAACGGAATGGACCGCGTAACGGCCGACTACTCTGGAATGCTTGCGACGATAATGAATGCACTTGCACTTCAGGATGCGCTCAAAAAGGTTGGCCTTGATTCACGTGTTCAGACCTCCATCGAAATGAAAGAGATCGCTGAACCGTTTATATTACAGAAGGCTGTTCGTCATTTAGAAAAGAACCGCATTGTTATTTTTGCAGGCGGCACAGGCAACCCTTACTTCACAACAGATACAACCGCAGCATTAAGAGCGGCTGAAATTGGGGCGGATGCCATCTTCAAGGCCACACAGGTAGACGGCGTGTATGACTGTGACCCAATGACTAACCCTGATGCTAAGAAATATGACGAGCTCCCTTATATGGAAGTCCTTCAAAAAGACCTCAAGGTAATGGACAGCACTGCAATTTCATTAAGTAAGGACAACGATCTTCCGATTGTAGTCTTCAAGTTAACTGACAAAGGAAATATTGGAAAAATATTGGGTGGTGAGTCTATCGGCACCGTTATTGGAGGCGAATGCTATGCAAAATCTTGAAGAACGCATGAAAAAGACAATTGAGTCTACTAGACGTACCCTTTCTACCATTCGCACAGGTCGTGCAACTCCCGATCTATTGTCTCGAATTACCGTCGACTATTACGGATCAATGGTTCCTATCAGTCAGGTAGCCAACATCTCAGTAGTAGAAGGCAACATCCTATTGATTAATGTATTCGATGCAAACGCCATAGAAAACGTAGAACGCGCCATCATGAAGTCTGACCTTGGGGTTACGCCTCAACGTGACGGCATCGTTATTCGATTAATCCTACCGGACCTAACCGCAGAGCGTCGCCAAGAGCTCGCCAAGATTGTTAAGAAACAAGGTGAAGAAAGCAAAATCTCACTTCGTAATATTCGTCAGGATTTCTTAAACGAAAAGAAAAAAGACGACTCTGTTACCGATGATGATGTGAAGCACTTCACGGGTAAGGCGCAAGAGATAATAGATAAGTATAATCGAGAAGTAGAAGAAGTGATCAAAGATAAAGAAAAAGAGATCTTATCTGTCTGATAGACATACTTTTGTGAGCTGAATCATTTTCGCTCC
>JABISL010000002.1 GCA_018700055.1 bacterium
AAGAATATCAAGGTCCAGTGTGCGTGGGTCATAGTTGCCTTTGTCTGTTCGACCCAAAGCGATCTCTATATCTTGAGTAGCACTTAACAATTCTTGAGGTGACAGTAGCGTAGATATCTCTATCGCCGCATTAATGAACCTGGGTTGAGGTAGCGTAGATATTGCTTCTGTTTCATAAAACCGAGAGACCCGAACGACATCCACCATATCAAGATCATTTAGCTGGTCTATAGCCTTAGATAGGTTTGTTTTACGATCCCCAAGATTAGCCCCTAACCCCAAATAAACACGATTCATATTGCGGATCCTTTCATAATTGCCTGACAGACTGTAAATGCTTGTTTGTGAGCTTGTATATCATGCACTCTAAACAACTGCGCACCGTTTTGCCAGCCCAAAATGGTTGAGGCAACACTCCCACCAACTCTTTGAGAGACGTCGGACTGGTCCAGAGCGCCAATAAAGGACTTGTTGGATGTCCCCAACAAAATGGGCTGTCCCAAATCGGTAAGTGAATCGAGTGTTTTAATTAAGGCCAAGTTATCCGGCAGTGTTTTGCCAAACCCGATCCCCGGATCAATGATAATAGAGGCGACACCCATAGAGTCCGCTTGCTTGATTTGGTGGGCTAAGAACCCTTTAACCGAAGCAAGAATTCCTTCGGGGTAATTGGGTTTGTCTTGCATGGTCTCAGGCGATCCTTGCATATGCATGATCACTAAACAGGCTTCGTGATCTGCAACGGCGGATACTAAATTCACATCTTGTCCGCCACTAATATCATTTATAATTGAAACGCCTTGCTCGAGACCCCATTTGGCTACGGTGGCTTTGGTTGTATCCAGAGATAATGGTGTATCAAATCGATTGAAGTACTTGGAGAGAATTGGTGCTAACCGGCTTTGTTCTTCTTCGGCAGATATGGGTGTTGCACCAGGGCGTGTAGATTCAGCGCCGATATCGATAATATCCGCCCCATCGTGGATCAGTTGTGCGATACGTGCCATGGCTTGATCGGTATCAAACGCCTTTCCCCCATCCGAAAAAGAGTCAGGGGTAATATTTACGATTCCCATAAGCAAAGGCTGGTCAAGAGAAAGGGTAGTGTTTTTTAGGCCTAATTGAGCTGGCGTTGTCGTCTCCATAGGCGCATTATATAATACTGGAATGGGGGATGGGACATCTAAGATTTGGAGGCCAAATTATGAAACTAACAATTATTCCTTTTTTACTTTGTTTATTCGTTCTCAGCGCGTGTGGAGGCTCGACCCCGATTGAATCGGCTGTGGCAGTGATCCATCCTACGGTGAGTAATCAAGCCTCAGGAACAGTTTTGTTTCGCGAGAAATCTGATGGGGTTCACCTCAAAATCGATATTCGAGGACTTACACCTGGAAAACATGGCTTTCATGTCCACAAATTTGGGGATTGCTCCGCGAACAATGGGGCTTCCGCGGGCGGTCATTTTGACCCGCATGGGATGAACCATGGCGGACCAGGTAAGGAGACGCGTCACATTGGCGACTTAGGCAATATTACAGCAGACGAAGATGGGCGCGCCTTAATAGAGAAGTTAGATAATACGGTTTCGTTGAATGGTGAACAGGGTATTATTGGCAGAGCCATTATTATTCATGCCAAACCAGACGATCTCCACTCTCAGCCTACTGGAGCAGCAGGACCGAGAGTGGGATGTGGCGTCATTGGAATCAGTCACTAACTAGGCAGTAACCTTTGCTTTTTCTAGTGCTAGTGCCTTATCTGTAACGGCCCCTTCAGAAGCGCTGCTTACTGTCGCACTGTATTTGGCCAAGACTCCTCGCGTATAACGAGGCGCTGGTTTTTCCCATGTTGATAGTCTCGATTGGATCTCGCTATCAGGAATACCTAGAGTTACTTCTTGGTTAGCGGCATCGATAGTAATGGGGTCGCCATCTTGAACAATCGCTAACGGACCACCTTCATACGCTTCCGGAGTGACATGCCCAATTACAAACCCATGAGAGCCCCCTGAGAAACGACCATCGGTAATTAATGCAACATCTTCACCCAATCCTTTGCCCATGACAGCAGAAGTGGGGGAGAGCATTTCTCGCATGCCAGGTCCCCCTTTAGGTCCTTCATAACGAATCACAATGACATCACCTTTAACGATTGTGCCATCTAGAATACGTTGAAGCGCTTCTTCTTCAGAATTGTATACCCGGGCGTTTCCTGAGAACTCATTTCCTTCTTTTCCGGTAATCTTAGCTACAGCACCTTCTGGGGCAAGGTTTCCATAACAGACAACCAAATGACCTTCTGCTTTGATAGGGTTTGATAGTGGGCGAATGATATCTTGTCCTTCCGGATAATCGGCAAACGGCTCAAGGTTTTCGGCAACCGTTTTTCCGGTAACAGTTAGGGCATCCCCATGGATTAATCCTTCTTTAAGCAATACTTTCATTAATGGCACGATGCCACCAATTTCGACTAATTTGGACATCATGTATTTACCACTCGGTTTAAGGTCCGCCAATAACGGTACTTTTTTACCGATACGAGTAAAGTCATCCAAGTCGAGGTCAATATTAGCAGTGTGAGCGATCGCAATAAGATGCAATACAGCGTTTGTTGATCCGCCCAATGCAGTCACAACAGCAATGGCATTTTCAAATGATTTTTTGCTTAGGATATCCAATGGCTTGATGTCTTTTTCGAGTAGGTTAAGAACAGCGGCACCAGCAAATCGACAATCTTCCATCTTAGGTCCGGAGATCGCATCTTGAGCAGAGCTATTAGGGAGGCTTAACCCAAGGGCTTCAATGGCAGACGCCATAGTATTGGCTGTATACATACCACCACAAGACCCTGGTCCGGGTATAGATTCGCATTCAATTTCCTTGAGTTCCGCATCATCAATTTTGTTGTTCGCATGAGACCCAACAGCTTCGAACACAGAAACAATATCAACATCTTTGCCTTTGTGGCACCCAGGTTGAATGGTTCCACCATAAACGAATACAGAAGGACGATTCAAACGAATCATTCCCATGACACAACCGGGCATGTTCTTATCACAGCCACCGATCGTAACAACACCATCGAACCCTTGGCAGCCCACAACCGTTTCGATCGAGTCGGCAATTACTTCTCGAGAGACCAAAGAATATTTCATTCCTTCAGATCCCATAGAGATGCCGTCCGAAATAGTGATAGTGTTGAATATAACGGCTTTTCCACCGGCTGCATTAATTCCCAATTCAGTTTCTTTCGCTAATGTATCGATATGCATGTTGCAGGGTGTAACCATGCTCCATGTGGAGGCAACGCCAACTTGCGGTTTATCGAAGTCGTTATCTTCGAATCCAACGGCACGCAACATAGATCTTGATGGGGCACGGTCGGCACCATCCACAACAATTTTTGAAAATTTTCTATTTTCTGACATAAGATGGCTCCTTTAAGATACCCAGTTCAAATAAGGTGAGAAGCATTAATTATACCCCATTATTCATTGCAAATAATTGAATAATGATATTGATATTGTTGCAATAAATGCAATGAATGGCCTAGGGGGCGAGGTTATTTGATATGATCTATATATTATCTAGAAGTGAGTAAGGGGGGGAGGCATTAAATGAGCGTAGTTGGTAGAAATAGTTTTTCAGGAGCAGGATATCCAATCGGTGCTAACGCTCAGCCAGTTCTACCGCCGAGGCTGCCGAAAGACACCCCTTCTACAGATCTCATAACGCCTATATCCCGTCAGTCACAAATAGGTCGCGAGCTTGATTTTTACTCAGTTCAATCCGGGGAGTCACTCGCTAAATTGGAAAAACGCCTCCCTACGCATACTAGCGTGTCCAAAGCTGTTGCTTATTCAGTGAGACATGAGCATCAGGCCTTTAATAGATTGTTAAGAACAACAAGCTTGAGAGATGGTTATGTGCTCGATATTTATCATGCCCCTGAATCACAAACGGTACAACTATTTGTTAATAATAAGAAAGTAGATGTAAATGACGAAGTACATCGATCCCATGCGATGCCTTTTCCCAAAACCAGGGCTGATGCAGAGGGGCTTGCCGCTACTATAAATGATCAACTGGAATCCGGAGCGTGGGTGATTAAGAAGACGGGAGAGGCGTTTACGTTATACCCAACACAGGTTCTCAATGATGAAAGAGGTGGATATAGAATTCGGTTAGAAGGAACCCCATTTACAGAGTATTCCACTACTGAGTTATACACAGAGGTATATAACTCCACAACAAACACTTATGACAAAGTGCCGATGACAGGTGCCAAGCTCCCTTCAACTACCCAAGGTGCCCCTCTATCACAAATCAGAAAAGGAATAGAGGCCTTTCGAATTGAAGCAGGTCCCTCAAATGTAACTGTAAAGTTGCCATTAAAAGGAGGCGGGCCTGTTTTTAGTAAAAAAAAGAGATCCGGCGTAGAGCCAGGAAATATTGCACAACAGCCCGCCCAGGTAGGCGCTCAAGCCGTTGAGGAGTTGCCTCCTCCGCAAGAAGCGCAAGTTGAATTGGAAGTCCCGCCGAGAGCGCCAGAACCAGCGTTAGTTGAAAACCTTCATGGCTCAGATTCAGAAAACGAAAGTATCGCTTCAGCCAACGAAAGTGTAGAGCAAGTAGTTGCTCCTCCCAGATACCACGCTCAAGCTGTCAAAGCGGCTGAGATCTTGAGTAGCACCTCGGCCAGTTTTTCAGATGATGAAGCGAAACGAAGCGCCATGCGAGCCATTCAGTGGTACAAAAATGCGGAACTATTATTAAGTGAAGAGGCTAAGAGCGCGAGTCCTGGAGATCTGAAAAAAGCTTTCAAGTACCTGATGAATGGTTTAAATACGCTGCTAGAAGACTATCCCGAGGCCATTGAGGCTAACTTAGTTGCAGAGATACTCCATCACAACCTCTATATCATGGTGAATCACCTACTAGGACGGCCTAGTAGCGCGCCTTTCCAACAAGAGGATATCCGAGAATGGGAGACGATTGTGGTTAGGATGAAATCAAGCCTCAAGTATCTAGAGGGCGTCCCTACCAATACGCTTCACTATGAGCTATCGATTATTGAGAAAGGATTGAAATGTCTAAAGACGAATTCAATTGAGGGATTAACAATACTAGGCGATGTTGGTGTTGGTGCGGCACAATTGGCACTAAGAAGTGATCCCCGGGCGCTATTAATCGCAATAGGAAAAGGGATTAATTATGGGGCCAAGAAGTATCAAGAGAACCAGGATCAAAATCTATTTGAGACGATAAGTGATATTGAAACATTCAAAACGGCCTTAATGCTTCAATTACTTGAACCCAACCCGTCACAAACAACAATGGAGTCCATCAAAGATAATTTGATACAGGCGCAAACCATTGTAATGGCAAGTTCCCAATGGGAAGTGGTCTACACATGGATCAAATGCTTAACGGAGTTGATGAGTTTTAGCACAGCTACTATTCAACAAGAGGATGTAGAGCAACTTAGAATCAGCATAGATGATCCCAGTCTAACTTTGGAAAAATTAGAAAGATTAGGATGGGTCCACCAGTTATCCGATGGGAGGTGTATTGTCGCTCAAAACCTCGCGGGCACTTATACTAGCGCACCTGACAAAAGTCAGGCCTTAAAAAAGGCGCTAATGAAAATGAAGAAAGGTGTCTCTGCAGAAATGCAGCGGTTTATTTACTTTGGAACAGAGGCCTTCCACGGCCTGGATCATTACGCCGGGTTTGGATCACCGAGCCATGAAGGGATTATGGGGATCATCAAGCAAGCCGGGGGACAAGTGGTAAGTGGCATGGAATCGGGAGATACCTTGAAGTAAGTAATGGCAAATTTGGAACCGTTTGCGCAGTTGAAACGGTATGTTGAGATGTCATTTGATGAAGGTGTAGAGCGTGTTTTGACTAATATGTCGGAGCAATTCAATACCGTTCAGAAACAGATGACACGGGCGCTATTGGATACAGTGATTCCAGAGTTAAAGGACGCGGTGAGTATGGCCCAAAGGCAGACCGATCTTCCTGGAGCCGAAGCCAAGATTGAATTGAAACGAAAAAGAGCCATTCTAGTAATCAGGCAGAGTCTAAAAAAAATAGATGAGAGGCTGACGAGTGTCGTTGATGAGTTGGACAAGGTATTTGGAAACGGGTTGAAATATAAAGAAGGGCTATTGGATTTAGCTGTGGCCAAGCAGAAGGACTATCATGACAAGCTCATGGGAATGGTAAAAGATGCGGAAGCCAAATTGGAGTTAAATCCAGTGCTAAAAGGGCTTCTTGGCGAAATACAGCTCTTATTAGATGCGTGTCAAAAGAAGGTCCAAGACCGAAAAGAAAAAATTGATGGTGAATTTAGGGCACTAGAAACTAAGAAAGAAGCAATGAAAACCGAGCTAAAAGAAAAAGTGGCTCAACTCAAAAACGACATTAACTCAAAAATAGAAGGTGTCGAAAGAGACTCTGCAAGGTGGGTTGCAACATTGGGTGAGCTGGATACGCTTATTGAGAGTTACATCACGGGAGATAACGCTAAGTTAGACACACAGGCGGCGGCTATCGAAACGGCCAATCAACTGATGGGGCACTTAGCGGATATGGGGACGGAGATTCTATCTGCCAAGCAAACGATGTTTGAAAAACTAGATGAAATGGGTGTTTTCAGTGAGGGGGTTATAGACACAGATGTTGGCGATTTGAAGGCACTCTTAATAGCTCATCAAGAAGCACTTCTAGCAGAGATGAACGGCATTAAAGAATCACTCAAAACCCAGGTAAAGGATGCTGCTGGAAATCTAATTGGAGATGCTCAGTCGGTATTTGAATCAGTACTTAATCCAGTATCGGGCATATTAGCCAAAGGAATGGATATTGTGCCAGATGGCGTCAAAGATCTATTTTTTAAGACCTTGGGTCGTGCGCTACGAGATGACTCATGGCGAGTAAGAGAGCGAGTACTCATGAGCCTGTATCAGCTTCAGTCAGGAGAAGGAATTACACCGGCAGTAAAAACAGCCATGGGCCGACAATTAGTACATCGTAAGACCAATGAAACACGTAAAGAAGTAAAGCTACTGATGAAGCAGTCGTCATTTGCGACCGCACTAACAGACGCCGTAAGAAAAAACTGGGCTAGTGAAAAGGAGCAAGTCAAACTAGAAATTCAGACTAAAATTGCGAGTGTAGAAGACCTCTACACTAGAATTCACGAAGAAAAAGACCCAGAAAAACGACAGCAAATGATTGATGTAAGTAATGCAGTTCAAGCCGAGCTAGATGAACAACTAAGTAATCTGAGTGGAATGGAACAAATGGGTGTGGCGATTGGTTTTTTGAAAGGGTTAAAAAAGCAACTATTTCGAATGGAGCAAACCTTAGATCAACTTAAAGAACTCTCCACGGAGACTAACGAAAACGTAAAAAAAGTGGTGGATAAATTAGGCGTGACAGCCAAAGACTACAAGGGGAAAATAGCTCAGCTACATACCTGGATGGATAGTGACAAAGACAAACAGTTATCCAAATGTTTGGATGGCGATGATCGAAAAATGATCGCAAATCAAAAAACATTAGCTCAGATGAAACTTGAGTTATCGCGTGGCAGAAATGGAATTGTGTTAGAAGGGATTGCCGGGGCGGGAAAAAGCACAACTGCGGCCAGGTATATTGATCAAGAGAGCGCCGCATATGATCGAATTTATTGGCTAGACATGGAGTCGGAAGAGAGTCTTAAGGAAAGCTTGAAGAGATATCAAGTCTACGAGTCTGGAGTGAGTTTGGTAGATATTGTGTCAGAGTTATTAACCCCCCCATCGAATCAAGATGAGTTTCATCAGATAGTGGTATTGAATAACGTAGATGATCCCACACCAGAAGCGTCCCATCAGACCAGCGTGATTAATAAACTGATCAAGATCATTCACTTCGATCCCCACGGCGTCTACCGAGGCGATTACATCATCACGACGCGGATGTCTGAAAACGCAACTAATACAATCAAAATTACAGGGTTTGACTTGGCTCAATGCCATCGGTATTTCGAAAAAATATTTGGCGTCCCCGAGTATTCGAGAAAAAAAGAACTAGACGTCTTATTCGGTGAGCTTATCAATCAAGGACGAGGCCAGAGAATATTGCCATTAACACTTAAACACGTGATGACTTTACTTGAACCTTCGAATGCCAGCATGGCAAGCATCCGGAACCTAGCAGAGGATATTAAGCAAAATCGACTAGATCCAAGACGAGATATTTTTGTTGAGAATATTAGTCAATTGCAAACCAAACGGAATGGGAAAGAGTGTTTTGATCTACTCAAAATTTGTGCCTTTATGCCCATTGATAGCATTACGGTAGATAGGTTGGTCTATTATGCAGAGACGAATGGAATAAGTCGACATCGACTAATGGAACTATTGGAGGGTCTCGCTTCTAGTTCTCTGTTGGAAATAGTAGGGGATCAATATCGAATGCATCGAGAAATCCAAGAGGTGATTCAGGAGCGGTTCTTACAAAACACAGATGATTATATTGAGGTGGCTATAGAGGCTTTGCAGAATCGGGTGCTGTATGACGTTTATAGAAGTGAGTCTCGTATAGCTGTAGACGTTAAACTTTATGTGGAGAGTCAAACACTATCCGGTCGTAATATTCGAGATTTGAGTTACAAGTTTTTGGATGATCCGACTAAGGATATGATGCTGATTACGGCCGATTCGGGATATGGAAAGACGACCAAGATGCATGCGGTAAGAAAAGAGATCTTGAAGCATAATGCCAAAACATTAGGTCGAACGAATGCCTTGCCTATTTGGTTGGAGTTATCCAAGCTATCAGCGTATTTGGGGAAAGAAGACGCCACAATTATAGATGATGAACTTAAGCGGTTTGGATTCAAGGAGAAGCATATTCAAGAGCTCAAAAGACGCTATAAGGTAGTTGTTTTTGTGGATGAATATGACGAAGCCAGAGTTCCAGGTAAAGAAAATACCAAAGAATTGGTGCCGTACTTGGGGAATGTTTATTATGACCTAAACCTATCCGAATGGACGCGTCTCAAGGTGTTTTTGGCAATTCGAACCCAGCATCTGAGTTATTTTCAAGATACTCATAGCAGGCAACCTCGACTCAGATCAAGTCAAGGGAACCATAATGACGAAATGAAAACCTGTTTCTCCGAAATTAAAGGGGTCGATGATGATATTACATCAAGGGCCTTGTTTGATAGATTACGAGCGTATGAATTGCCATGGGCCGAAGAAGAATCGCCCGAGATTATGAGTGAGGCAGAAAGCACTTCGTCGTCAGAAACAGAGGAAGAAAAAGTACAAAGATCCCTGAAAAGAATATATGGACAAATACAGGGCTTAACAAAAAAGATAGTAAAGAAGAGGTGTTTGATAACGGAGTCCGGAGAGTTGGACAGCGAGCTAAAGAATGATCCGGTGTCCGCTATACAAGAAATCCAAAAAGCGTTGGGCGACGCAGCTGATGTAGTAGATGCTAAATATATTTATCAAATATTATCTCATCAAGGACTACGTGATCCGGAGATGAGAGGTGTGTTAACACACCGATTACACAAGCATCGAAACCCTCTTAAACAAGATCCGTTACTGGGATTTCAACATGCTCACTTACAGGGATTGGAAGAGAAACAGATCGATCAATATATTCGAAATTATGTTTATTTTAACAGCGATTTTAGAGGGTTTTCTGAAAAAGAAGTTGAGGCCAAGGTAGATGAGATTAAGAAACTATTAGCGAATGTTAAACATGTTTTGGATAGCCCCTTGATTCTACGGATAGCACTAGAATACCAAGGTGTATTGCGCCAAAAAATGAGAACTCAAGGAGACCTGGTGGCAGAAGATTTATATGAGATCAGTTCAGACCAATACTTCGATCGACAAATCGCTAAGTTTATCGGTGACAATACCTTGAATGGGGATGAGCGATTAAGAGATAATTTTGGGACGTCAGATAGAGCCGCGATCAAGCGGAAATATACCCTCTATGCCATTGAATTGGCCTGTCAAATGGGGGAGGGGTATATTTTGCGGCAGTCCGATAGACAGTCCAGCAAATACAACTTTTTTCATGAGAGTGAAAATAACTTAAGACAGGGTATTCCCATCAAGTACGACGGAAATGAGATTCAGTTTATCCATGAAAAATGCCAATCCTATTATAGGATGTTTGCCACTCAAGTGGATCGAGTGAATGAGTATTGCAAGGAATCGTTTAATGTCGAAAATGTAGTAACGAACAGTATTTGGGAGGGAGATAACGCCACTCCCGTTATTACACAGTGGCCCGAAGAGATGGACCAAACAAATTTGGTGTACCAGGTTGTTGGAAATAAAATAATCGTGGGATGGAAGAATGGGGATATGGCGGTGATGGATTATGACAAAGGGACAGTTAGACTAGGTGAAAAAAGTCGATTGTTTAAAAAAGGAACCTCACACAAATTTATTGTAGAAGTGGCGCTGAATAATGGAGTTGGCCATTACCTAAATACAAAAAATGAACTAGTCGCACTGGAACAAAATTGGGTATTTTCAAAAAGTCCATTTGATCAGTTACTGACAGATCCAGAGTTGATTGATGGTGAGTTTCCATTAGAAAGCCAAAATTTATTAGGCATTAAAGAATGGAATAGTACGATGGGGCGATTACCTAGAGGTACTTGTTTTGAGGTCCCAGTAATTGCCAAGGATATAAGACAGTCTCTGAAGGATATGATTGAGAAGGGCGAAGCACCAGTACTAATATTAGATCCGGGATATAGCATTTTCGGTCTGAAGCAAGTTATTGAAAAAAAACATGGCAATTCGAATCAGTTTGGCGGGGGATACAGTAATGGCCCCCATGGAAGCGTAGAGTGGAAAGAGGATAGATTTGCAACCGAAACTACGGATCCAAAATGGATGGTGGTATCTACCAAAACATCAGATAAATTAACAGATGGTGCAACGAGTGTTTTTAGAGACTTGTGGCATTTAGCTGAGTGTCAAAACTACCAAGTGATGACCGCTCGAGAAGCTATATTGGCGGCAATATTCTACGAGTCTTGCAATAACAAACCGTTATTTCCGAAAGGTGAATTAGTGAGGTGTGCAGATTTAAATGTTAATGGTGTCCGAATTATCTTGGGTAACTTTTCTGGGGAGGGGTTTGGGTTTAAGCATATTTTTAGTGATAGCATTGATTTTGAATCTATTGTTCCTGAATTTAATAATGAAAGAGCGTATTCGTTTGATGGTAGTGACTCTAGTGAAAGTGATGAATCGTCGGTGTCTTCGACGTCATCCCTTCCACCAGGAGGGGTAATTGTCAGGAATGTTACTGAGGAGCATAGCGATAAGTATGACGACGATGATGAGTCAGAGGAGGGGTTTGATTTTGATTCACATATTGGGCTTCGGTCAGCTGAAGATGATGCGGCAGCGAGAGTTTGGTTTGCAAGCGATATCGTTCGAGACGCTAGAGCGCGTTTGAACCGTAGTACAGAGGCCTATGAACAAGCTAAAGAGTCTCTAGAAAAAGCTTCCCCTATGTCGATGGCGCCGATGACTCAGGTGAAAATGGATTGTAAAAGTGAACTCGACTCTAGTAATAATAAGGCGATAGCTAGTGCTGAAGTTGCGAGGAATCTCCTGATTCAAACCTATGGAGATTCCTATGGATATGTTATTCCTGGGAGGCCTGGAAAAGTACCCAATGGTGTTATGGGAAGAATAGGCCTCCCCGCCAGACGTCGACTAACCCCCCACGAGATATCAGAGGGACGTATTAATGATGCAATATTCAAGATGGAGTGGTCTAATTCTTCAAATGACTAACTTTAATCTATACTTAACTCATGACTACACCAAACACATTCAAATCATTAATTGACCAATTACGCCCAATCAAACAACTTGGGGGGATTTCCGCCTTACTGGGGTGGGATCAGGAGACCTATATGCCCTCAGGAGCGGTAGAGGCCAGAGCGGACCAAAGCGCACTCCTCAGTGGCGTAATCCATGAGAAATGGACCTCAGCTGAGCTTAGAAAAGAGTTGGAGAAATGGATTGATGTGGAGACGGGTACCTGCCACGACAAATCACTACCGCCTGAGTCAAAGCAATTCATTCAAGAAGTATACAGAGACTGGCGTCAAAGCAATGCTCTTCCTAAGGACTTTGTAGAGGCGTTCAGCAAACAGACATCGTTGTCTCAGCATGCATGGCAAGACGCTCGTAAGACAAATGATTTTAAGGCATTTGCCCCGCACCTTGAGTCGATGATCCGAATGGCTAAGGAAAAGGCCGAGCATGTTGGGTACAAGACGGTTCCTTATGATGCATTACTGGATGAGTTTGAACCCGGTGGTACACAAGCGCAGTTAACCCCACTATTCAAAACTCTGCGCGAAGGGATCGTGGATCTTCTAAAAGATATTCAAGAGAGTGACGCGACATTTGCCAAGCTGACCGGACCCTTTGATGAGCAGGCGCAGTGGGACTTTGGGATCGATGTCCTTAATGAAATGGGCTACGACTTCGATCGGGGGCGCCAAGACATTTCGGGGCATCCATTTACCACTGACTTTCATCCTACTGATGTTCGAGTAACAACACGAGTAGACGAGTCCAACATCATGGAAGCATTCTCTAGCACTGCTCATGAAGGGGGCCATGGTTTATACGAACAAGGGTTTGACCAAGAGTGGTACGGTACCCCTTTTTGCGATTCGATTTCATTGGGGATTCATGAATCACAGTCTCGATTGTGGGAGCATTATGTAGGGACATCATGGTCATTTTGGAAAGGGCATCACGCCAAGCTCCAATCCTATTTTCCTGATAAATTATCCGGAATAGATACCAAAGAGTTCTACAGAAGCATCAACCAAGTGCAGCCATCTCTAATAAGAGTGGGGGCCGATGAAGTAACTTACAACCTTCATATCCTCATTCGATTCGAAATGGAGCAGCATCTATTTAACGAAACAGTGAATGTGATGGATTTACCTGAGATGTGGAATGCCAAATATAAAGAGTATTTAGGAATCACGCCACCAACGGACTCTGATGGGATTCTTCAAGACGTCCATTGGTCGTTCGGATTATTTGGCTACTTTCCAACTTATACCTTAGGCAACCTCTATGGACGAATGATGTTTGAACAGGCGGAGCAAGAGCTCCCTAACCTAGCGGCTAATATCGAAGAAGGCCATCTCACAGGTCTCACGCAATGGCTTAACCACAAGGTTCATCAAGTCGGACGTCGTCGCTCTGCGGCAGATCTCATTAAGGATATAACGCAGAAAGAGCTCACACCGGAGCCCTTTCTGAAATATTTACGCCACAAGTATGGCACTATCTATGGGTTTTAATAACGTTGACGATGAATGTCTTATTCTAGCCAATATTATCGTTGAATCATAAAGAAAGTAGTTCCTATAAATCCCACGGCAACAGTTGCGATACCTGCTCCTGCCAGCGGACAGATTCCAACAGCCACTTTTCCAGTCAGAGGCGCCAGAGCCGAATATGTTCCATATAGTGTGACTGGCGAAATCCCGCTACTAACCAAGTGGCCTAGAGGTGTGCAATTAGTAATTCCTCCACCTTTTTCGTTATAGTTATAAACTATATCCGTACTAGTTGTGGCGCAAGTTGTTAAGCCTGTTCCAATGCCCCCAGACATTACAACTAGTAAGACATCAAATGCATGGGGGGCCGTTCCAGCACAATCACTAGCAATTCCGCAGTAAGTGCCAAGCATTCCTTGAGCAACGGATCCGGCGACTACTACCCCTAATGTTTCTGCCCAGCGAGGAAGACTTCTGTCTACATATTTTGACTGATTATCACCCTGAGTCTCGGGTCGTATCTTAGGCTCAAAACAAGGGAATGAAAAAAAATGCGGTTTTATAGATCCAGTATGTGAGGGTAATGGAGGGAGCTCTACTTTTTGATTCGTAGATGGAACTTCAAATATAGGGGCCGTACTTGAAGTGCTTAGAGTTAGACTTGCCCCTGCATGGTTAGTGCCGCGGACAGCTGAAGGGATCCTAGCTGGTTGTTGTGTTGCAAATGAACGTTCAGGGGGCTTAAACCCTGTTAAAAATTGACTCATGATAATAATTCTCCATTTACATAATCATTTTTTTCAAGGGAGCATCTTATTATCAAATTTGGGAAAAGAGAAGATTTTATTTTTTGTAGTATCTCAAATAGGTTGTTCGAAAGAGGCCTGTATGGACCTGTTATATCTCAAACCCGTATTTGATCCCGGCACGTACTGAGCTCATACTGTCATCAGAAAATCGCTGTGTTCCGCCATCATCGGGAGCCGACAAGGAGCCACTCCATTTTACAGTTTGATAGGCTGCATCAAAGGTAAGAGTGTCCGTAAATCGGTACCCAAAGCCAATCTGGTGCCCAAGGTTTCCTGCGATGTCTATACTGCCAAAGACAGAAGCGCCAGAAAATTTAGGATTCGTTAGCTTAGGAAACGAATGATTGAGTCCCGCATAAATATAAAATGAGTTATTTATCGAATAACTAAGATTAAAATAGGCAATATCATTTTGAAAAACAGCCGGTTCTTCTAGGGTTACAGTGGCACTCTGAAAATCGAAGTCTGGTTGTGTTAGAGTCGTCGTTACTAAACTATATCTAGATTTCGGATTTACTATATACCCGATTTGATAGGTAAGCGCACCACAATAAGAGTCCTCAAACTCAATGCCATACCCGACACCTTCATAGTCGCCAAAGTCCCAGGTGCTTGTCGATGGCGGATTTCCTCCTGAAAAAGACCCTTCAGTACCGAGTCTGCTAGTCGAGTTGTAAACGCCTAATAGGCTAATAGTTCCTGCAAGCGTAGGTACAGATAATAGTAATGTAAATAATAGAAGTGATAAATATTTTTTCATAATAATTTCCTGAAGTTTAGTCTTACTTATTATCGTGTCATGAAGAATGATGATTTCAAGTTTTTTATCGATCAAAGCGCCATCGCCTTGACGCTAAACCGAGGCTGGGATAAAGTGAGCCTCAACAAATTTTGACCTCGGAGGGTGATTTATATGGCTAAGATCGTATTAAATGAACAAGAAATAGACGTTCCTGATGGGGAAAAAATCGTAGAACACATTGAAGAAGCTGGCGTGCCTATCGGATGCAGTAATGGTGTTTGCGGAACTTGTGAAGTAGAGATTCTTGAAGGTATGGAGAATCTTAACGAAGTTACAGAAGAAGAAGAAGACCTTGGTATGGAAGGCAACAAACGCCTTGGATGCCAATGTAAGATTAAATCTGGAACTGTTACTCTCGAGTACTAAGCGATAACTTCCAGCGCCTGCGGCTGAGTGAGGAACTGATTTACTCAGGCCGAGCGGGATCCATCTTTGCCGAAGGTCAAAGTGGATCAAATATGGATCGAAGGCAACAAACGCCTTGGATGCCAATGTAAGATTAAGTCTGGAACTGTTACTCTCGAGTACTAAGCGATAACTTCCAGCGCCTGCGGCTGAGTGAGGAACTGATTTACTCAGGCCGAGCGGGATCCATCTTTGCCGAAGGTCAAAGTGGATCAACTAGGGATCAAAGGCAATAAACGGCTATCTCTTATACCCGTGAACCAAGTCTACAACCAACTTTAACTTTTCCGGTTCCATATCCGGGGACATGCCGTGTCCTAGATTGAAGATGTAGCCCGGTTGATCTTTCATTGAGTCGAGTAGTGAGATGACGGCTTTTTCCAATACCTTATCCTCGGTATAGAGCATCTGTGGATCCAAGTTGCCTTGTAATGCTATGGATGATCCAATTTGATCACGGACACCTCGTAATGAGACACCCCAATCTACGCTCAATGCATTGGCCCCGCAATCTACGAGTAAAGGGGCAAACACGCCCATGTTTTTGCAGAAGACTGTGATTGGAACGTTAGCGGGTCGATTGAGTCCTGCAATAATTCGTTTAATCGGATCCAATGAATAGCGTTTGAATGATTCCAGGTCTAAGTGGTTGGTCCAAGTATCAAACAATTGAAGCGCATCTACACCGGCTTCGATTTGAGCATTTAAATAGTCAATCGTCACTGCGACTAACTTATCTAATAATGCATCCATTACTTCAGGCGACTCTTTGATCAAGCCCTTGCTGCGTGCGAGGTCTTTGGAGCTTCCGCCTTCAATCATATAAGAGGCCACAGTAAATGGGGCCCCGGCAAATCCGATTAGCGGAACGCCCTTTGGTCGGAGTTCTTTTTGGATGAGTTTAATCGCATCGAATACATATGGTAAGAACTCATTTACGGGAGCAGCCTGACAGTTAGCAACATCGGCCGCGGATCGAATGGGGTTAGCGATAACGGGCCCTTTTTTCTCAACGAAGTCCAACTTGGATCCCAAGACCTGAGCCGTAACCAAGATGTCACAGAATAGTATCGCGGCATCCATGCCATAGCGTCTGATAGGCTGCAAGGTAACTTCAGTCGCCACTTCGGGGTGATTTAGCATATCCAAAAAGGAGTGTTGTTTACGTACTTCGCGATACTCAGGTAAATACCGTCCAGCCTGACGCATTACCCAAATCGGGGGGCGTTCAGTTTGCTCTCCAAGAGCAGCTCTTATATATAGGGGTGTGTTAGGTGTTTCCATAAAGGATAAGTGTACGACAAAAGCATTAGCTCGACCACGGGGGACATCGCCCATAGACGAACCTCACAGTTCCACCCTATAATATGGCCCATGTTACCAATAGCACGCGACGGATTTCGAATATTAGCCATTTTCTTCATGATCTTTGCCATCTCTTTAATTTGGCAAAACGTGTATGTATCTGGGCCATTATTCGTATTGTTCTTATTTGTAGTGACCTTTTTTCGCGACTTCGACCGGACCAAGGACTATGATCCCAATATTGCATACTCTCCTGCAGATGGAACAATTAGTCAGATTAATGAAGTAGAGTGGGACGGCAAGCCATATACTCAGGTAGTTATCTTTCTTTCCGTATTCAATTGTCATATCAATCGCATTCCACTTAAGGGAACGGTTGTGTCTACTGATCATTTCACTGGGAAGTTCTACGTTGCAATGCGCAAGGATATTGATGAGAAGAATGAACGTCAGATCACAGTATTCGATACCGATAAAGGTCGCATTAAGGTGGCTCAAATCACCGGTGCAATTGCCCGTCGGATCGTTTGTAGGCTTAAGCCCAAACAGTGTGTAGAAGTGGGTAACCGATTTGGTTTGATCAAATTCGGATCCCGCACCGACCTATGGGTGCCGCGCTCTGCCGAGATCCTTGTCAAAAAAGGCGACAAGGTTCGCGGTGCACTAACCGAAATGGTTCGGTTTCAGTAACGCTCTATATATCTGCGGCAGTGACAGTGATGGTATCTTTCAAGACGCCATGGAATAGATCCAAGTCAGATGTTTGGCTAATAGTCACATCAAAGTGGGCATCCTCAGTAGCGCCTAATACATTGGTTGTATAGTTAATCGTATGATCCGATCCAATGCTAAAGTCAGCAGGGTCAGGCGTATCTGTTCCATAAAGACCACTACCAGCACTGACGTAATCTAAAGTATATTTAGCACTTGGCATTTGTCCAGCATTAGGTGTTGTCGAGCCTGCAGTTAAGGTATGAACCAAGTGCCCTTGAGCCGTTGGATAAGACTGGTTTCCACTTGAGAATGTAATTGAATAGCCATCCATGTCGTTGTTTTGAAGCGTTACATCCATGATAGTTGTATCAGTAACCGAGTTAAGTCGAATATCCCCTAACGAATTAGCCACTTCCTCGACGGTTATAGCAATGATACTTTCGACATTGGAACTCGGTGCTGAAGTAGCGAAGTAGGTCTCTGCAAATGCTGGCATCGTCATCATAGCTAGCGCTATCATCAGATACGATATTTTTTTATTAAATCTCATTGAACGTCCCCCCCAGGATAATAAATGATTTTATTATTAAAACAGTTTTGGTGTATGTATAGTTACTACTAAAAAGTGGTTTTACAACGCGTTTGTAGTCGCCTATACCATAGTAAGGTATTCCCGTTTAAGCGATTTTAAAACATCGAAATAAACAAATATTTTAAATTAATGCTAAGTGGGTATAACGTAATTGAGGTATTCTATAATCAAATGTTAACTAAAAAAATCACTAAAAAAGCAGCAGGATGGATAAGCGGAGTACTCCTTATTCTTTTTTTGGGCTGCCCAATCGTTTGTGTGGGAGACAGTCTACTTTCATTGATTCCAGAAGTGACTGCAATAACACTAACGTCTCATTGTCATACAGAAACAGCACCTACTGAATCAGATGCGAGCCCCTTGTCAGGGCATTGCAGTGGCGAAGACGCTTCGGACGCACTTGTTATTTGCAGTGGGGAAAAAGCACAAAGTAAATTAGAGCTAATCACGATCCCATTCGAATTAAATGACGTTAGTGCGGAATTATTAGTGGTATCAGATGACCCTAAGGGGAATGGTCTGAATGAGTCTGGATACAACATAGTAGAAACAATATTTAGGCAGGAGTTTAACATTCTTGCCTATTCGGCACACGCGCCTCCTATCGCCTAACTTGTGATTTTTTGGACGTGTCACCCGCTAGGGTGGACGTCCGTTTTCAAGTTAAAAAGGAGCGAAAAATGAAGAATAAATTGCTTAATGTTGCGGCCCTTTTCGGGTCAACGGGAACACTGATCTGCTGTGTATTGCCAGCAGTGGTTGCGACTATTGCTGGTGGTGTCGCTGTAGGGGCCCTGATATCAGTATTTCCATGGATTATCCCATTGTCACAGCACAAAGTATGGCTGTTTCTTGTTGCAGGAGTACTAATAGGACTTAATGGAATACTTTTGTTTTCTAAGAAAGAGAAATCGTGCCCCGTGGATGGGGACGGATGTGAAGTGACGGGAGATTATAGTAAAAAAATGTTTTGGGTATCGGTGATTATTTATGGAATTGGGTTTTCTTTTTCCTATTTGTTGGTGCCGATACTTAGACTGTTGGATTGAGGAGTAATAAATGAAAAAAAGAATCAAACAATACTTGTTAGCAATTTTGCTTTCCCCCACTATTCTTTTGGCGCATCAACCAGTAATGGATATGGCACCAAGGTGGGAAGGGGGCTATGGATTCCAAACCAGATTGGAGTCATTTTCGAGTAATCAATTAAAACAAGGGACAACAGAGGTGTCCAATCCATTGGGGTTGAGAAATGAAAAAACAACGTTGTGGCTTGAAGGGGTATATAGCTTTACTCGAGAGCATCGAGTTAGTTTTAAGTTGCCTTATACCAATCACTTCAAACGAGTAGGTGATGGTGGTTCTACACAGGACCTAAGAAACGAAGGGATGGGAGATGTCATTGTCGGATTTTTGAACAAATTCTACGTGAATAAAAAGGACTACACGGGCAATATTTCAATCACGCCAAGTCTTCGTCTTCCTACAGGTGCTACAGGTGGGGATATATCCATTGGCGACGGTGTCGTTGATTTTGGTCTGAGTGTTTCGGCAAGTGTGGAATCCTACGGGTTCTATGGAATGGTAGACTTTTTTGGATGGGCCAATTCTATCGAATCAGACGGAAGTCGGAATGGAAACTCTCTGGGGTTAGACATTGATATGGGGATCCATCCTTACCATGATATGAAGACCAACTCAGGTGTCTTTGCACTTATGGGATTGAATTCTAGGATCTACTCCAAGTCCCTTAATCCGGGAGGGTTTGAAAACCAAAACTCAGGAAGTGCGTCTATCGAAATGGTGCCGACGCTAATTTGGTACAAGGATAATATAATGGTAAGAGGGCAATATCATATGCCTATCTATTCCGATATGAATGGGTCCCAGTTACAACCTACTTCTGGGATTCAGTTCGGTGTTGGAATCGTATTTGAGTCTTAATAATAAAAGGAAAAAAACAATGAAAAACAAACTAATAATCAGTCTTTTTGTAGCGGTATTTATATTAGGCGGATTACCGCTTTATGCGAGTCATCATAAGGAGATGTCTCATAAACATGAAGGGAACGCTCACGCGCATGGAAAAATGACCCATAAAGAGAATCAACAGGTGCCGAAAAACCAATTGAACAAAGAAGCACCTCATCAAATCAAAGTGAGAGTGGATGGGATAGTCTGTTCCTTCTGTGCGTATGGCGCGGAGAAAAACCTATCGAAGTTGTCATTTATTGATAAATCCTATTATGGCGATGATGGGGTATTCGTTGATATCGAAAAAGGTATCGTCACGATGGCACTGACCGCTAAGAAAAAGGCAGATGTGAAATCTATTTTGAAAGCCTTAAAAAAAGGCGGATACACCCCTCGAGAACTGTCTTTTGTAGACCACGGTAATGTAATCAAGACGATTAAGCTAGATGAGAAAGAAATCAAGAAATAGAGTCTAAACAATTAAATGGGGCGCTGCATTCGACGTGGCGCTCCATATTCGACATAAGGTTTTTGGGAAGTAGAACCGATAAATAACTCATAAAGAATTTTTGGATAAATAGAAGGAGTTCAATATAAGTTTATTGAGTGGAATGTCGAATATGGCAGGGAGACTTTTTGGTGCTAAGCCAATGGGAAAAGAGTCTGCTAAGGTCGCCGTTGGGCCACCCGAAACCCCTAAGCCTCAAACCAATTCAGGTGCGACGCCAGTCGCAACGGGGGTGCAACCTTTAGCGGTGGATGTTCCCGTTACTAGTAAGCCAGTTGACCTTAGTGTCACAACAGACGATTTGACTGAGACGGAGAGTATGGATAGCAGCGTAAAAGAACAGCATCAGCAGGTTGGATATGGCCCTGAGGTAGTGGATATTAGTGAGACTAATCCTGAATTAGATCTTTTGCCATTAATGGGAGACTATACTCAGGTGTTAGATCTAATGGATAAGCCAGAGTTTAAATCTCTAAGTTCTGGTAGTAAAAAGCGTGAATTGAATGGGGCCAAAAAACACTTAGCGAATGAGCATGCCAAGTATCAGTCAGACCTGGATAAATCAGTCGAAGATTTTGGGCAAGAGCTGGTCGATGGACAGAAACAAGCGGAGCAGAATACATTTACATCAGTAAATAGGACCTTAGATAAGGCAATTCAAAATCTAAACTAATTCGGCCTTCTGAAATCCAATAACAGCATTGCTAAGAGCGATCGCTTCAGCTTGACTTAAGTCATTTTGGGTCAATATGCGAGTAGCCGTCTTACACCCTAATACATCAGTCCCATTCGTTAATAGATGGCGGCGCATGACACCTGGAAGTACATTGGGATGCTCCGGGGTGACCCAAATGCCATCCAATTTGAGCCAAATGTTGGCCATAGGGGTTTCCATCAATCGGTCCTCATTATCTACATAAATCGGCTGACTATTACCCGCTTCCATTGCCTGAATAAGGTGAGGGAGATAGGCCATCGTTTTGTGGCGACTGGTCTCAGAGTGTGAGACAAATTTAACCTGACATTTAATGATCTCAGGAAAGACCGGAAGCTTCCGCGATCGAAGGGTCATGATTATATTGGGTGTAGCAAACACAAATCCCGGCTGACTATAATCGCGGTCCCCAGCGGTAACGTAGACATTCATTACACCTTCAGTAACATCTAGCTGATCAAGATACTGAGCCATCCATTTAGTGAGTTGTTCTCTGGAGATGGATAAATGTATGCCTAAATCCTTACAAGATGACTCGATGCGTTCAAGATGAAAGCCCCACAAGGAAGCGTTTCTATCATCAATTCGGATCGTTTCAAATACGCCGAAGCCATACAAAAATCCAGCGTCTTTAATAGGAAATGAGAATGAGTCGGGGAGTCCAATTTTGCCGTTTATTAATATCGGGTCAATAATCATATCGTTGTAATGTCCTTTTCGCCCAAGGCCTTGATCATGCCACTGGCTTTGAGTTGGCACTCTTCCCATTCTTGATCCACATTAGACCCAGCGGTAAGTCCGCCGCCGGCATGCCAATAGAGACGATCGTTAGAAATATACATGGTTCGAATCGCGATATTAAAATCTGCGTTTCCTTTAGCATCAACCCAACCAATACAGCCGGTGTAGATGGCGCGTGGGACTGTCTCCAGCGACTCGATAATATCTATAGCACGCTGTTTGGGCGCGCCGGTAATAGACCCGCCTGGGAAAAGAGACTTTAAACATTCCATAGGCGTGATGTCAGCCTTTAGAGTTCCGTCAACGGTTGCCGCTAGATGATGGACTTGCGCGTAGGTTTCACAGGTAGCGAGTTCAGGAACACTAACACTGCCATACTGACAGATCTGTCCCAAGTCATTTCGTTCTAAGTCGGTAATCATAACCAGTTCGGCTTGGTCTTTTTCAGAGTTGAGCAGCTGAGTTTTCAGTGCGTCATCTTCTTTGGGAGTTGCGCCGCGACGAATAGTTCCTTTAATGGGTCGGGTCTGAATTTTTGATCCTCGTTTTCGAAAAAAGAGCTCCGGAGATGAAGATAATATTTGAAAATCACCCCCGTTAATATACGCAGAAAAAGGCGCTGGAGTGACTTGGCGTAATCGGGTATACAATGCAAAGGGATCCCCCGAAAAAGGGGTTTGGAACCGCTGAGTAAAGTTGATTTGGTAGGTGTCCCCTTCTCTAATATGGGTCTGAATAGTATCAAATGCCTTTTTGTAGTCGTCATAATTGAGTTCAGATTCGATAAAATTACCGACCGAGTAATTGCCATCACCATGCCTAGGAATTTTAGGTAAAAAGAGAGGCGGATAAAAAGATTTGGTCTGATAAAAAGCAAACCATTGTTCAGGTAAGACGCCGTCGCCATCATCGTAGCCCACAAACCCAATAGCAATGCATCCGGGGTGTTTTTCTCGAAATCGAGCCAGAAGGTCATCAATCAAACCATAGGGGTTATCGCTTTCGAAATGCTCTACTACACCATTATAAGGCCGGTACTCAAACTGGGAGCCAGATCCTCGAAATACGCCCATGTAACCTTCGCCTATCACGTGATTAGTCGACCATTTAGAGTGACGGTCGGAGCTATCTAGCCAGGCAATCATGAATCATTTCCAATTATCGTTTGATAAGCCGTAAATAGTTCTTCAAGCGTTTCAGCCCCTCTAAATGAATAGTATTTGGGTTTGATGTATTGATGAATCACGCCACAAATAAATCGAATTCTTAGCATATGCCAGTAAGAAATATTTCCTTGTATGATTGAGATATTATGACGTTTGATATGCGAAATTAATCCACGGTATCCACCATTATCTTTCATCGAAAAAGAAGTGATTCGAAGACCCTGTTTTTGGAGCTGGGTAAGTTGTTTTTTAAGTTGAGGCGATGTTACGTCTGTAACGACATGGACTATAGCGATGGATTTCGAGAGACGTTTAAGCGTGTAATTAGTTTCTGAATCTGTAGGTTGTAAGACTTGATGATAGCGCTTAATTAATAGGTCTGATGTGACGTATGAGAAACATTGAGGATCACATCGTTCATTCCCTCCATGAGGACACTGCCATTCTTGTCTAATCGTTTCAAATGGACTAGAAAGAGGCCCCCAACGACTGGGGAACTGAGATTTGAGAGGGGAATAGAAGACAATAGGTTTTTTGAGGATAGAGGCGATATGGGTGGGGCCTGTATCGGGGCCAATATAGACGTCGCATGCATCAATTAGAGCAATTAACTCCTTGAAATTGCTTTGACCAATGAGTCTCAATACATGAGGTTCATTGAGTTGAGAATAGGAGTCATCTCCAGGGGGGCCGCCTAAAACCACTTGGGTGTTTTGATCTTTCATCGCATTTATGAATCCGAGCACAGCGGAGTCGGGCAAGGGGAGGTTGGAGCCTCCTGTCGAACAAAACAAAAATACCCGTCGAGAAGGAGAAGGCATATGATTCATTAGTAGATTGTTTGCTTTACTTGAACAATCCGAAGAAATTCTGAACCCAACCGCTTCGGGATGTTCAAAAGGAATATCTACAGATTCAATAATTCGGAGGCCCCATTCTGATTGATGACGAGTAAAATCTTGGATAGGGAGCGTTTTTTTGTGGGTATAAAGCCATCTTAATAATAGGTTTGAGCCGTCACCTACTCGTGTTGGAATTCCCGCCAACCAACCAAGGTAGGCCATTTTGGGGTCGTTCCATAGAGAAATATAGGCGTCATATTTTTCCTCACGAATTTGCTTTACTAAGTTCCAATAACTTAGGCCGCTATTCTTGAGATCGGACTCCCAAGTCCAGGTCTTATCAAAGTCCGGGTGAGTGTCAAAAACAACCGCGTTTCGATAAGACGCGAGTCCATGTAATGTGGCATTGGGGAAAATTGATTTTAATCGTTCAACAGTAGGAAGAGAGACAAGTGCGTCACCAATACGATCAGCGCGTTGAATTAAGATTTTGGAAAATCCAATCATTTACTTAATCAATCTTCAAGACAGACATAAAGGCTTCTTTGGGAACGGAAATGTTTCCCAATTGTTTCATTTTCTTTTTTCCTTTTTTCTGTTTTTCCAAAAGCTTTCTTTTACGGGAGATATCACCACCATAACATTTGGCGGTAACATTCTTTCGCATGGCACCAATAGACTCTCGACAGATAATTTTTCCGCCGATAGTCCCCTGGATAACAACCTCGTACATTTGACGTGGAATAAGCTCTTTTAATTTGGCAGCCATTTTGACGGCGATGGACCGAGACTTGTCCCGGTGAGAGATAAACGATAGGGCATCAACCGGATCCCCATTGATCATCATGTCTACTTTGACCAGTTTGGAGCTGCGATACTCATCCAGCCAATAATCCATACTCGCATATCCTTGGGTTCTGGATTTGAGTTTGTCGAAGAAGTTCGACATCATCTCATTTAATGGAATAAGAAACGTGAAACATTGGCGATCGGAATCAATAAATTCCGCTTTTTTGTATTCACCACGATGTTCCTGAACCAATTCCATGATAGTTCCCATATAACTGTTGGGGGTAATGATTGCTAGTCCCATATACGGTTCTTCCATAGTGGCTATACGTTGGGGATCCGGGAATTCAGCGGGGTTTTCCAATAGCATGTTTTCCCCATTCGTAAGACTTAGTTTGTAAGTGACGTTTGGGGCCGTAGCAACAATATCAATATTAAACTCTCTTTCTAAACGTTCCTGAATGATTTCCATGTGTAGTAGGCCCAAAAAACCGCAGCGATATCCCAGCCCTAAGGCTTGTGAGGATTCCGTTTCAAACTGAAGTGCAGAGTCATTTAACTTGAGCTTTTCTAATGCATCTTTTAATTCGGGATAGTCATTGGTATCGATGGGGTAGAATCCACAAAACACCATTGGTTTAGGAAGTTGATACCCGGAAAGCGTGTCAGTAGCCCCATTTTTTGGAGAGGTAATTGTGTCTCCAATTCGGGCATCTTCTACCTTTTTCATATTAGAGACGATATAGCCCACTTCACCGGCCTCCAGGGCTTTTTTAGCGGTAGTCATTTCAGGTTTGAAATACCCTACGTCTAAGGCGTCGAATGTTTGATCCGAAGACATCATCTTAAACTTGTCCCCTTTAGCCAATTGACCACTCATCAAACGGACATAACTAATAACCCCGCGATAAGAATCATAATGCGCATCAAATACCAATGCTTTTAGAGCGGGTTCCTCGATAGGTTTGGGGGCCAGAATTTGCTTCACAACCGCTTCAAGAATTGTCTCAACGCCTTCGCCAGTTTTAGCACTACATAGACAACATTCCTCACCGGGGATGCCCAATACATGTTCGATTTCTTCTTTGATTCGGTCTGGGTCTGCTGAGGGGAGATCAATTTTATTAATGACGGGAATAATAGTGAGGTCATGTTCCAGTGCTAGATAAAAGTTGGCCATGGTCTGAGCTTCGATCCCTTGAGTGGCATCTACGAGTAATAGTACCCCTTCACATGCCGCCAAAGATCGCGAGACCTCATAACTGAAATCGACATGACCAGGTGTATCGATGAGGTTGAGGACATAGTCATTTTCATCTTTGCCAGTGTAATCGAGACGAACGGCCTGCATCTTAATAGTGATGCCGCGTTCGCGTTCAATATCCATAGTATCCAGTAGCTGAGCTTTCATATCTCGGTCTGCTACAGTCCCTGTGAGCTGAATCAGACGATCTGCCAAAGTGGATTTTCCATGGTCGATATGCGCGATAATCGAAAAATTTCGTATGTGCTTCATGAGCCTAAGTATAAACGGTATAGAGACTAGACACTAGTAGGGGGAAATAGGTACGGCGCCTGCGGCAAAGCGAATCTTGTTATAAATAATAATAGTAGTTGCTTTCGATATTTAAACCTTTAGGCTAGGTAAGAATACCTCTCTAACTCAGGTAGGAGTTTATTCAGATGGCAAGTCAAGTATCAGCATCATACAAAGAAAGACATTCAGCACCCTTAAAAAAGGGGCCAGAAATCCAAATTCCAACAGACGTTCCTTCTCGTCCCACATTAGAACGGTCTCCCAAGTATCATAGGGTAGGTACGACTCTATCTGACGTTTTGAACGGAAGTCATGGTGATAACAATACGCACAATGGTATACAAGCAAGTGATAGAGAAAACGTAGACCCTTTACATAGTTATGTTTCGGCTACAACTCAAGATGGTGTAACGCCTCATAAGCCTTGTTCCCTTCATGGGCGCGACTCAGCATTTAAGCCATTTTTACAACAACGAACAAATAATAACTGAGTCTAAATCAGGCGTATTCACAGACAATGGCCTTCTAGGTTTTCCTTTTCACATCCCCAAAAAAAACGTATAGTTAGGTCATGAAAAAGTTTTTTGAGGAACTCTTAAAAACGGAAAAGGACCTGGGGGTTCACCCGGATCAACACTCCTACTTCCTTTCCCAAGACACCAAGCCGTATACGGCAGTTTTGGCAGTCCATGGATTTTTGGCCAATCCGATTGATACACAAGCAATTGGGACCTACTTACATGCTCAAGGTAACGTAGATGTACTAGGGATTCGAATGTCCGGTCATGGCCTAACACCTGAACGTCTTAAGAATACTCATTGGCAAGAATGGGTGGCTTCGGTTCATCGTGGCTATAAGGCACTCAAGGCCAATTATGAAAAAGTGGTTCTTTTGGGAATCTCTGGTGGGGCATTAGTAGCCTTGAATTTGGCAGAAGAAAACCCCGCCGATGGCATTATTTGTCTTAGCACAATGCTTCACGCTGCGGATTGGCGCCTCAAATATGGAGGCCCCGTAGGTCCAGTCGTTCATACAGTGATGAAAAACGTTTTTCAGAAAGAATATTTGGATTCAAATGTACCTGAGCATCGAAAGCATATTGTTTATAATCGAATGCCAATTGCATCTACGATCGAATTATTTAAGCTCATGCGTTATACACGTCGGTCATTGTATCGAGTAGAATGTCCGATGCTTATCGTTCATAGCACTCAAGACGATGTTGCTCATCCGTCATCGGCCAAAGAACTCTATCAAAAGGTGCTGTCTCCCGATAAAGAATTACATTGGGTAGAAGGCGAGCATGTTTTTATCAATGAACAAACTGATGTGAATGAGAAGGTATTCCAAAAGGTGGCATCATTTGCCAAGAATCCAACGGAATACTTTTCCCATACGCACCAATCCAACCATGCTAGCTAATCTACTTAAGCACCTAAAAGACCAATCTCAAAAAACCATTGTAGTCGTTGGAGATGTGATGTTGGATGAATATCATTGGTGCCAAGCCAATCGTCTATCACCCGAGGCTCCTGTTCCAGTTTGTCGCGTGAATGAAACCACATATGTTCCTGGTGGCGCAGCCAATGTAGCTACCAATATCCAAACTATGGGTGCGAATGTAAGGCTCATTGGATGTATTGGCCATGAGTCTTCAGGGGAGAGGTTGCTCGAAGCACTTTCAAAGGAAGGGGTGGATACGACGGGGTTAATTAAAACGCCAAATCGTCCAACTACATTAAAATCACGTGTCATAGCTAGCGGCCAGCATGTGGTTCGATTGGATCGTGAGGATAATAGTCCGCTTAATGCTGATCTAGGAACAACAATCATCAATCAAGTAAAAGCACAGTTATCCAACACTGATGCGATACTACTCTCAGATTACGCGAAGGGAGTATTGACTGATATGGTGACAGATCAACTAATACAACTAGCAAGCGACGCTAATATCCCACTCATTGTAGATCCCAAAGGCTATGATTATACGCGTTACAAAGGGGCTTACTGCCTCACTCCTAACCTCAAAGAATTCAAAGCCGCGGTGCAATCCGATGTTCAAACTGAAGAAGATATAGCCAAATTTGGGTCACAACTCATTAATGACTGTGATCTGTCCTCTTTAGTTGTTACTAGATCTGAAAAAGGAATGTCTGTCTTGAGAAAAGACGGGAATAAAACGGACATCCCCACCAAAGCACGCGAGGTATCCGATATTACCGGAGCCGGAGATACGGTGATCGCTGGGATTACATTGGGTCTAGCTTCCGGAATGACTATTGAAGATGCGGCAACATGGGCCAATTACGCCGCGGGGGTAGCTGTGGGTAAGGTAGGGACTTCAACGGTCACGTTAGACGAAGTAGAAAAAGCGTATATCAATGATTGAAGGCGCTTTTTCATTAGAAGAAACCAAGGATCTACGAGAGTATTGCCGAGACAAATCTCTAAAAGTGGTATTCACTAATGGTTGCTTTGATATTCTTCATGTTGGGCATGTAACTTACTTAGAAGAGGCTAGAGCGCTTGGTGATGTATTGATTGTTGGAATGAATACTGATACTTCCGTCAAAACGAATAAGGGGCCTGATCGCCCAATTAACACTGACTCAGACCGTGCCAAGGTATTGGGTAGTCTAAGAGCTGTAGATGCGGTTGTCTTATTTGATGACAAGACACCCATGGCCCTAATCGAGGCCTTACAGCCAGACATCCATGTAAAGGGCGGGGACTATGAGGCGGAAGCACTTCCGGAATATCCGGTGGTTACTGCTTATGGCGGCGAGGTTCAAATTTTATCGTTTGTGACCGGACACTCCACGAGCAACCTGATCCAGAAGATAAACACCTTATAAATTTGGAATTTGATTAAGCCTCCCTCATAATAGAGGTTCGGGGAATCAAGATATCCATAGGGAGGAAATCGATGAAACAACTTACAAGTGTATTATTAATCGTAGCGGTTTTAGGCATTACGGTATCCATTGGTGGATGTAGTTCATCAGAAACGAAGGCCAGTGCCTCAGTGTCTGTATCTAGAGTAAATTAATCAATTTTAGGGGTGTAATATGTTTAATAAATTAGTAGTTCTTGGGGGGCTTATTCTTGCGGTTATGTCAGGTCAGTCATGGGCGGCAACAGACCAAAGCAGCTTTACCCCAACCAGTATCAAGGTGCCTATTCGAGGCATATACTTGCATAGCAGTACCGATAATCAAGGCGCTGAAATTTATAATTGTTCAGGCGATAGTGAAGCTGATTGTTTGGTAGACGTGGCCAGTCAGACCGAATTAGACAATTTGATTAATACCGCGGAGATTACAACCGGAACCTATGATCAGATCCAGGTCTCTACCTGTAAAGATGAAGGCGAATACAATGCTCAGATAAAGGGGGCAGTAACATTAGGCTCAACGTCATATGTAACCGATTCGGGTGATCAACCATTAAAAACAACAGGAGATGCTGACTATGCCACAGTAACCTTTACAGGCTGTTCCAAGAACTATGATCTTCCTACTGATTTAACAGTGGTGGAAGGGGAAACGGTTTCGGTTAAGTTATTTGTGGCATTGACCAATATCGCTTGGGGGAAAACAGGGGCGGTAACCGTTCCAAGTGGTTGTATTGCGGGAACGGGTGATTCGTTCTCTGTTTGTATGGCATACCCTGATGTAGCCGCTTATATTGGGACCGCGTCTCCTACGGTAGAGACCTATCACCTTTCAGAAGGAAGTGGCGCAGCGGAGAGTGCCGCTGCGGGTCAGCTTATTATTATGTTTGATGCAGATGATAATTTAATTGGTGGGATGTCACGTCGCTTATTTAGCGAGACATCTGTCTCTATGGGGACTAACTTCGATACACCCTTGAGGCGAATCACCAAGTTAGATGGTGGAAATCTGGACCTCGAAAACTTTGGTAGCTCAGCCGATGATTACTATTTCAAAATTGATAGTTTTCCCAGATCCACACACTCAGGAAACTACAACGATATTAGCGCGCCAACAACGGATCAGCCGTATGAGGCCTATAAGCAGTAATTAGTTTACCCGATAACGATAGCGATCCCAGCCCAACAAGAGGACAGCGCCAAATCCACAGAGCGTAACGCCTGTTTTGAGTAGCCATCCAACGATGGGTATTAATCCAACGAACCAGAGTGTAACAAGTCCGGCGATGATTTGAATCATCATAGAGTTAGAGGGACGCTTGATCTTATTTAGAACTTGCTGCCCCAAGATGCCACTGCAACAGACATAGCCAAATAACTTGGCGGCAAAGATAATGATCCAAAAGAAAGGGATGAGTGGGATGCCTACTAACGAAATAGCTAGAACAATTGTAGTAGGGATGACTAATATAACGCCAAATAAGCCCCACACTAGGGATTGAACTCCCGAGTCCAAAAGGGTTTCTTGGATTTGTCTGACAGGTGATGGCACAAATAGAACAACCAAAACGGCCAAAACCAGAAAGGCGATACTCGCAAGCCCTCCCATCCAATAGCCCCAGTGACGAATAGGTTTGACTGTATGAGTCCATGTTTCAGCGTCTAAATTAAATGGATCTACGGTGACTGTATCCCCCCCAATCTTGCTATCCCCTTTATTAATGACAGAGCCCCCAACGGAAATAGCATCTTCTGCGACATTTCCCCCAGGATAAATTATGACATCGCCCCCTACAGAGACAGCGTCTTCTAAGACCATTCCATAAACATGAACATCTCCACCTACGGATATGACGGAATCAACAGCTGTAGCCACAGGAACAGTGATGTCGGACCCCACTTTAACCTTGGAATCGAGGTTTTCGGCAAAGGTTACTGTTCCAAGTAGGGTTAGTGTGATTAATCCAATAATTATAGATTTGAGAAATGTCATAGTGGCTCCTAATTTTTGAGGTATCTGATTAGCTGACTCTTATTATCATTGAAATGTCTTAGTATTTAAAGGAGAATCCGAGTTTGATTGGTGCAATAAACTGTAATAATAGAGGGTGTACTCTATTTTAATGAAATTCTTTAGTTGAGTTTACGATAACTAATTAAAAGGAATTTAAAAAAATGTGTAGCTAACAATTAGGGAGACTTGATATGAACACGAATGATATAACGGGAAGAATACGATCTAACGCGGCAGTGCCAATGAGAGAGACGTTAAATACAGGTATTAAAAGAGACCACTCAGAGAGCTTTCCTGAGGGGGGCTCGTCTTCACAGGCCCAACCGAATAGAGGAAGAATAGGAGGCGATGTTTTTAGGTCCGATCGAAATAGTAGCTTGCCCAGGTTAGGAAGTATGCGCCCCACTGCCCTTGAAATTCCCCCTTTACCACCTAGTTCTGCATCAAGAAGTTCTAGCTCTAGTAATCGAGGGGAGTGGGGGGGTACGTCGAGTAAGCAGACCAGTTAATGAACGACGGTCTCAGAGTTTAAGTGCGGAACAGGGTAGATATAGATCACGATTCTCTCCCGCTGCTCGAGATGGTGCTAATAATTCAGGCCCCAAGTCAGATAGACAGAAAGGTGACTTGAGAGTTCATGTGTTTAAGCAATTCAAAGCAATCGTAAATAATAATTTAGATAATACAGCGAGAGCTCAAAGCCTCCGAGCTGTTTTGGAAACGTTTAAAAAAGATTATCTGCCAGACGCTGTTCCAGTTGAAGTTAATAATAGTGCCATAGCAACTTATGGTGCCTGTCATGATGTTGTTTCGGCTGAGTCATTATATGGCGAGATGATTGAAAAAACAGACTCTAGTTATGTAGCAATGATGAAAGTTTATATTGACGATTGGAATGACAAAGGCTCGCGACTAAGTAGTGTAGATCAACTAATAAAAGCTAAGGGCGTTCATCGTGAATTCCGTAATTCTACAATTAGTGTTGCTCCCAATATGACGACGATAAGTGGGAAGCTTGATAGGTTGATTAATAGAGTCGCTCATCACATTAGAGATAATGCAAAACTCCCTCTGGCGAACAGTCGGACAAGTGGTGAAGTAAAAAATATTTTGGCGGATCTTTTACCAAGATATGAAGGGTTAATCCCTATTGATATTTGTAATAAAGCGATAACCACGATGGGTAGTAAAGGTGAACTTGGGTCTGCGAGGGAGTTGTTTGATTCCATTCCAGAAGAAGATAAAACCGAGGTCACATATAGAGCGATGCTTAACCTCTATAATGTCCAAAACGAAAGTCAAGAAGTATTGAGTTTGTATGATATTACGCCGGATAGATTAAAGGGTGACAAAGTCATTAAAAGTATTCGAGGAAAACACGCTCGTAATCAACAGCCGTTATCAGTAGATACGGCAATGGGAGATTGTGAAGGTGCTCCTTCTCAAAACCCTGCAGGATACATTCCCGGCATTTATTCATCGAGTGACCAGTCAGGCCTCTCATCAGCTTATGTTCAAGGCGGGCGTATTCCTAGGAGGAGCGATGGATATAGGAATAATCTCCCTACAAACAATGAGGCAGGGTCTTCATCAAGCGTACAAGCCGCAGCTGTCGCCGAGATTAATGAACATGAACTGGTAGATGCGTTTGTTCCTGCCCCTCAGCTATGGACAGATTTACCTGTAAATAAACAAAGTAGAGGGATCGTTGCAGAGCGGAGAGACCCTGTGCCAAGACTACTGACAGAGATTAACAATATAGATGGGCTATCTATTCAATTGAGAGAGCTGGTGGAATCAAATATGCCTGTAGAGCCAACAAGGGACTTTTTTGTAAACACCTTGTTTCGATATCGCGCCCCACAGAGAATGCAGATACTTAATAGATTTGCTTCCTCAACCAAGAATGAAGAGTTATCACCCATTCCAGTTGAAGACCGAGTAGTAGGTGGGCCGATATTTCAGTTTAGTGCCATTAATGACAATAAAAGGTATACATTTATTCATTTGTTCATCTTTTGTATGGGACAACAAGAGACTGAGCGAAACCGAGATCAACTAGGGGTGATTTTGGGCGAATTAATTCAAAAAATGATACCGAAAGCGATGAATGATATCGATGAAGATTTAGATGGTCCTTTACAGTCATTTGCGTCGCTACTTTTAGAAAAGCCCATGTCTCACCTTGCGGTACTTCAACTATTGAAGACCTTTTATGAATGGAAGAAAGGGGAGAATGAAGGAAGAAAACTTTTTTCTAAACCCGAGACAATAATTGAGATTTGGGCACGAAGAGATGAAGGTGAAGATGAGGATCCCAACTATTTGGCCGCTTGTGCGGAAACCAAAATTTCTCGAGCAGCTCTAATAAGAGACGTTTTTCGTCATTCACCTCATAAGGTAAGAAAAAGTCTTTTGATAAAAAGCGGTTTTGCTAAGAAAGAAGATATACGAACGCTCCCCGAACAAGAGGTAGTAGATGAGTTGCTCTTAATACATACCTACGTGATGAATGAGGATCGCGCCCAAAGGTTTGCGGGCAATCCGGTTTAATCTATTTGGTTAGAGGTTAGACTTCTTCGCTAAAGTCTATGGATTCAAAAATTTGAAAGTCACAGTCGGCTTGCCATCCATCGGAAGGTAGGCCGGCTTTTTGAGCCAAGTGGTTAAGTGTCGTGTCGCGATCCCAGCCTTGTTCTTGAGCTATCTTAGGTAGGAATAGAGCAGAATAATTCCCTTTTTCTAAAAGAACGCCGTGTCGCCCAATCAAAATATCTTCATATGATTTTACTGATCGGAACGGCGTTAATAAGGAAATAGAAATGGTTAGATCATCTATTTCAGAGTCCGTTACAGGGCTAAATCGGGAGTCCTCGAATGCAGCTTTTTGAGAGAAAATGCGAATGCTATCGGGGATCGCATCAGTGCTTTGGATACAGCCAATACAGCCACGTAGCTCCCCAGCTTTTTTGAGGGTAATAAAGACGCCTGAGGTGGAGTGACTAGCCTTACTTAAATTGGATAAGTCGATGTGGCTATGAGGCAATCCCAAATGCGATTGAATGCTGGCGCGCGCAAGACCTAATAGTTGTTCCTGATCATGGGTAGGTATCATGCTCGTTAGTATACCGAACCCTAAGTCATTACCATAGCCGTATAACTGACAGAGTGGGACCAATCACCTGTTTGATGCGCGGAGCATCGATAGTCGAGTAGTGTTCCTTTGCTAGAGTCGGGAATCAAATCGAGCATAAGCTTGATGGCGACTTCGCCACAGATTGTCGGTGGGGCTGTTTTAAATAGGTGATAGAGACCGGCCGTATCATGATCACAGATCGTATCAATGGCTCGCATATCGATATTCCGGATTCCCGATTCGATATTATCTTGAAAAGGAACGTATCCAAACGACACTCCATAATGCACGAAGTCACTACTTACAATGATCAACGTATCTGGAGTAATCAGTGGCCGAATAATGTCGCTTAATGCAGTGATGGTCTTTCGATCACAATGTCCTAACACAATCGGGAGGACTGGCGCCTCAATCTGCAAATACTGCAAAAATGGAAGTTCAACCTGAATACTATGTTCCGATTGGTGAAGAGTAGGATGACTGATAAATAGAGGTGACTTCAGACATCGCTCAATGGCACTGATATCCACGGGAACCTCGCCCAGTGGTGTTCGATAGGCACTAATAGCGGGAAGGCTTGCTTGATTAGGCAGCGCCACTCGATGACTGGGTCCCATAATGATAATTCGGTCCCAATTGTGATTGGGGAGTTGAGCGAAAGCTTTCGTCGCAGTTGCTCCTGAGAAGGACCAGCCGGCATGTGGAACAATGATTGCCTTGGGAGCCGTCGAGTCAGTAGCTAGATCAGTCGGGAACCAAGATGATAATAGAGATCTTATCTCGTTTGGGTCTTGGGGATACCAGCCTTGTTTAGCAAATTGAGAGTCGAGTACAGGCCACATGGGTTTATTATAACGTGACCCACTTATATAATAGGGCCATGATCCATTTAATTGCCGCTCTAACGCTCTTCGCCATATCCGGAATCCATATTTACTGGGCTCTCGGAGGGTACTGGGGAATTTCTGTAGCTGTTCCTCAACAGGAAGGGCAGCCACTATTTAAACCAGGTATGGCGGTAACAATCATGGTCGCTATGGTTCTTGCTTACGCCGGCATAGTGAGTCTCGCATTGGCGGGAATTTCAACGCCAAGTCTATCGCCTTACGTAGTCCAATATTCAGCCAAAGTCTGGGGAACTGTATTCTTAATGAGAGGCCTTGGCGGTTGGCTTGTTCTTGGTCTTCTAGGCAAGCTAAAAGGCACACCCTTTGCCAAGATGGATACTAAATTCTATTCGCCGTTATGTCTTTTTCTGGCCGCTACCTTCTGGATGGCTATTCTTTAGATGACTCCTATAGAGTATTGTCCCAACCTTGGACCTCGCTCAGTCGAATGCCTCCACGAGTTGGGTATCTATACGATAGAAGAGCTTCGTGACTACACCATCGAAAAGGCCTATTTAGACATCAAGGCTCAATTTCGCCGAGTAAGCCTCAACTTCCTCTATGCCATGGCCGCAGGTCTCCAGGATCGGCACATCTTGGATCTTACACCTAAGGAGAAGGATGTGATTCGGGGACGGTTGCCGTAGAAGGGGTCTGAGCGGATCTCTTGTGAACGGCCTGGATAAGCGCATCGTTTATTCTTGCTCCAGCTAGTTTTTTCGCCATAGAGGAGACGGTTCTCAACGACTCAAGTCTTGCAAGTATCTGATTTGCGCCTTGTATTTTGCTAACGCTTGATAGATATGAGGCACAGTCTATAAGTAGACCTTTATCGGTGGTCGTCTGAAGGGTTTGTACGACAGAGTCATAGTTTAAGACGTGTTCAATCTGTTGATTGAAATATCGGCGCGAGTCTGAATCGTCACTGTTTACCAAAAGAGCGATCGCATCAAATAGCCGTATGGGGGCCATTTTCCCTGAAGCGACATTATCGAGTAGTTTGCAACAGAGAGGGGCTTTCCATCCACCTTTTATCCAGCTTTCTGTTTTTCGAATAAATCGGATAGCGGTATCAATTTTACCCGTATCCGTTTTTCCAGCGAGGACAGTGTCTATTAGGATATCTGTAAACTGCCAGATCTGCTTAGAGTCCGTCACATCTTCCATTAGACGTATGGTGTCTTCCGTTTTAGAGGAAGGTGTTTGGCCTATACTAATGGCCCTTTGTAGTATGGTCGCCATTCGTGATCGATAATCTGGATAAGGGATCGTATCAATGAGTAGTATTACATCATCAATCTTTGTGGGATCCGTTTTTCCATCAACTACAGCTTTTAATAGTTTTTCAACAATTCTATAGCTCCATCCAGGGTCGTTAACCTTTTTTATAATGGATATGGCATGATCAATTATGGACTTATCCACCTTGCCTGAGACGACGGCATCGATTAACTGATCAGCAAATCGCAGGTGCCATTGATCTTGTTTACCATCATATTTAACATCCTTCATAAGTCGAATGGCGTCATTAATATAACGTGCATCAATGTCTCCTTTGATAATGCTAGGGACTAGATGTTTAACAAAGGGCTCACGAAAGAAAGGCTCAACCTTCTCCGTATATTGTATCGCGATATCAATGTTGGAGGGATCGGCTTTACCTTTAATCACAGCATCTAGCAGTGTTGTTGAAAAAACTAAAATTGAAAAAATCGGGGGTTGTTGTTTATTTCCATAGCCAGCTTCTTTCATGAGGCGCAAAGCCGTGTCTATTCTAGTTTGAGTAGCCTTTCCCGCAATAACGGCGTTTACCAACGCAGTAGAAAATTCTGGGACTATATCACCGTGGGGAGAGTCCTCTATGAATTGTATGGCGGTATCAATGTATGAGGGGTCAGCGTTGCCTTTAGTCACTGCGTCTATGAGATCTACAGCGAACATCGAACGATAAATACAGATAGTTACCGCGTCCATGAGGGATATGGCGGTATCCGTTTTTCCAGTGTAGATCAGAGCCTTTAACTTGTTTATAGACTTCTCCATAGACGAGTCTGCAATGGACATAGAATTTACATTTCGCAGCACTTTTTTTGAGGCATGTATTAAATTTCGATCAATAAGGAAGCAAAACAATTGAAAGTTTGTTTTGTTATCTGGATGAGGCTTGGTGACGTTAGATAATAGTTGCTCGTCAATGGATGCTACCGACTTGTTTTCGGCTAAATCTTGTCTGAAAGTGTTCATATGTTCTGCTGGGTATGGCGGATCTAGTTGGGTAAGAAATTGATCCGTAATATGAGGAAGGTGGGCAAGGTGTACACACGCATAAATTGGCATAGAAGCCGGCCGAGTCACCGCTAGTTTTTTAAGTTGATTATTGGCGGTCTGATCACAAATAACATAAATAGCTTTTGCTGTTAAAGAGGTAGTTGCTAATTCGGCACCATGAAGAAATTCAAATAAATGATTATTCAGGTAAAGTGTCGTCATAACCTGATCCATTGCGCGAAAGTCTTTGTTGGCCTGAGGGTCTCTTTTATCTTGGGTAAGTGGGGCTTCGCTCCACCTTTGGATGGATAGAGACGCTCCAGAGTGTTGTCCCGTCGTTAAGTTCATATATCCCTTCCCCAGTTAATAAGTTTAAATGACCATGAGTACAAATATTTAGGCCTCAATAGTATATTAACGTACTAAAATAGGGGGAGATTTCAATTATTATGAATGACTAGATATAGAGTGCCCCTCTCTTACTTGAAATTCACGGCGTCCATTTTTCGATACTTATATATAAGTATCGATTAAAAATAAGAAATAACTAAATGAACTTTTCAACTACACACCCATTACTAAAGAGCCCACTATCTATACAAAGAGATGGTGGGAGTAATAAGATTCAGCTACCTCCAATCGAAGAGGCGAAGACAGCAAATCAAAATACTTTGAACAGCCCAGGCCATATTCAGGCTGATAAAACTACTTTGAGTAAGGGTGACGCTACTATAGTCGCGGGGCTTGAAATTGAGCCGGCGCCCAAAGAAACTACTAAGGCCCCCTGGATACATAGCTATGAGGCAAATGAGGGAATTATAACGGGGTCGAGGGGGGTAAGTAGTTCCAGCGCCAGTAATCGGAGGCCGACAGAGTCTAGTCGCCCATCTACGACACAGTCTAAAAAGGATAGCTCAGGTTCTAGGCCATTGTTTTCGTCTGGGCATCACCTAGGGTCTCGTCATCCATCTATGACGCAGCCTAAAACGGATAGCTCCAATTCAGAGTCTAAGGCAATTAACGGCGCAGTATACGGTGTCTTACAACCTAACCTGCCAGGGGAAACGGATTATGTAGGTATTCCCAAAGCGAGTATGGCGGTATTTCAACCTGAGTATAACTTTGACTCTAGACGTAACGTCGGAAAACGTTGGGATAGCACCTATAGGTGCGCTCAAGGAATTGCATATGCGGTTAACCCTCATCAAGCACCATTTTCCGTTCATAAGTTAGCAAACTTTTCGCTTAAAAATCACTATGCGACCGAAAACGACAGATGGATAAAACTAGCTCACACCAGACATTTTTTAAGGGATAAGGGCTTGCTTGGACATACGACTTCTCTGACGTATATATCAGTTAAAACGAATAGCCCGCCAGTCCAGAAAGGGGTTGTTGCGCAAGTGACAGAGTATTTCTCGAAAAGAAGACCGGGTATAGAGTATGAGACGGCGTCTGATTTGGCGGTTCCGATTAGATCGCATTTTAAACGTAGTAATCTACCAATCGTAATTGATGATGGCTATCATCCAATACTTATCTTTGGAATCACGCATGACAATCAAGTGATTGTTGGGGATGATCAACAACTCTATTTAAAAGAAGCCAATATAGGAAGGCTTCCGATCGAAGAGGTGTTTAAGTCTGGTCAGTATGAGATGTTGTTCCCAAAGAGAATCCCGGTGAGGCGCCCGGCCGCACAATCTAACACTCACACCCATCGAGGCCGTCGGTAGACTTAATCCCACAACAAGCACGTAACTTGGACTCCAGACTCTTTCTTGCCCGATGACGACGCACCTTTAGCGCACCCACGGTGATACCTAGAGTGTTGGCCACGGATTTGCCCGATTCGCCCTCGACTTCCAATAGACGTAGTAGTGTCTGATCGGATGTGGACATGGTTTTGGTTAGGTCCAGCACGCACTTACAAACGGAGTCGTCGAAGTCATCAGGAAACTCAACCTCATCATGCGGCAGCTTCTCAATCACATTAAGCGTCCGTTTTTGTCCCCGATAAATATCACGAGCGGTGTTTTTGATAACAGCGGCGAACCACGGAATTATTTTAGTATTGTCCTTGGGCGCAGAGGGGCTGGTTAATGCCTTCAGCAAAGATTGCTGAAGGACATCATCCGAAATGTTTTTGTCCGGAACCAGTTTCTGCACCAGGCCCTTAATTTCTTTTAGATCAAAATCAATAGCGTTCATAACATCAGTTTAGCAGCAGTCTTTGGTGCAGTTGCACGTTTGGCTACAATCACATCCACAGTTACACGTTTTACACTTGCATTGGCATGTCATAGGTCATTCCTCCTTTTTTTGGTTTTCTGTAATAGAGACGCCTAAGTCCTAAAAAGGTTACATCGTGGGTGGTTTTGAATATAGCTATTGAAAGCTATTTAATCGGAATATATAATCCAAATATGATTATTGATCCAAAAAACAGAAGAATACTAGATATAATTCAAGAAAATGCCAAAATATCGAATAGTGAAATATCCAAAGAAGTCGGAATTCCCCCAACAACAGTATTTGAAAGGTTAAAAAAGTTAGATAAGGAAAAGGTAATAACAGGCTATAAGGCGGTTATAGATCCCGAAAAAATTGGACTTAATTTGGTCGCGTTCGTATTCATTCGAACATCCGGCGTGAACTATGACGAGTCACTAGAGAAGGAAATCAATGCGATTCCTTATGTATTAGAACTCCATGAAGTGGCTGGCGATTACTCTTATTTAGCCAAGGTCTGTGTCAAAAACCAAGGCCATTTATCCCAAATATTAAAAAAGCACTTCATGAATTTGAATGGGATAGCGAGTACGAATAGTCATATTGTATTAAAGACATCAAAAAGTAATGGGGCATACCCCGTTCTAGAGGAGTAAAAGATGGCAACACTAGAAAAACAAACAATAGCA
>JABISL010000034.1 GCA_018700055.1 bacterium
AGAGCAAGATAAAATTGAAACAGAATATGCTGAACTTAAAATAAAGATTGCTGACCTAGAAGATATTCTGGGTAGTGAGATTCGTGTTTCTAATATCATAAGAGAAGAGCATACAGATATTAAGGAGCGTTATGGCGATGAACGTCGTACGGACTTTGGTGCTGCTGCTCAAGATATGAATATTGAAGACTTAATTGAAGAGCACCCTGTTGCGATTTTGTTTACGAACAAAGGATTGGTTAAGCGGATGCCACTTGGTATCTTTAGAAGCCAACTACGTGGCGGACGTGGTGTTACAGGAATGAGTACAAGAGATGAGGATTATATCGAACAAATTCTCACAACGAGTACCCATGATTATCTTCTTATGTTCACTAGCAAAGGTAAGGTGCATAAGATTAAAGCCCACCAAATTCCTGAGTCGTCACGTTTGAGTAAAGGTGTTTCATTAGCTCATTTCTTGAGTCTAGATGAAGGCGAGACGGTTACTACAGCAATTCCTGTAAAAGACTTTGAAGCTGAAAATGAATATTTGTTTATGACCACTCAGAAGGGTGTTGTAAAGAAGACGGAAGTTTCTGCTTTCAAGCATTTCAAAACGCGTGCGATCATCTCAATTAATCTAGATGATGGAGACACTTTGAAATGGGTTCGCAAAACAGATGGTAACCAGCATGTAATTCTAACAACGACTGCTGGGATGATTATTCGTTTTGAAGAAAGTTTGGTTCGACCAATGGGACGTGCGTCTCGTGGGGTTAAAGGCATCAAGATTAAACCAGAAGATTCATTGATTAGTATGGGACTTGTAGACCCAGAAGATGAGAAGACGTTTATTGTTCTTCTTACATCTAAGGGATATGGGAAAAATATTAAGGTAGATGAGTTTAAAGCACAGGGCCGTGGTGGAATTGGTGTAAAAGCGCTGAAATTCCGTAAAACAGTTCCTGGTGATAAAATCATGGACGGTGTTATCGCAACGCGTGATGATGAGGTAATGATCGTAACTCAAAAAGGGATCATTAATCGTCAAAAAATCACCAATATTTCTGTCCAGAAACGTCAATCTCAAGGTGTTCGCATTTTGAAATTGGATGGTGATGACATAGTTATTGCGATGGCAAAGGTTTTGGATGAATCTGAGTTTGAGTCAGCAGATGTTGATGTGCTCCCTGAAGAAAAGCCAGGGGAAACAAAAGCGCCTGAGCAACCACCTCTCGTTTAAACTGATTACCTAATTCGTGTAACTTGCTTGGTTTGTCGATCTACGGCTAATGCGTTGTATGCTTTTTTGATCTTGCAGGATGGGTCAATCATCAAGCACTTAGCGTAGACTTCAGCTATTGCAGCAGAGGGCCCTTCTACTGTAATAGATGAGTAAGGTGTTTGGTCGATATACCCTTTTTTCTTTGGATCGTAGAAGTGTGTTGTTTTGTCTCCCGTTTCTGTTTTGATTGAGCGAGCGTAATCGCCTGAACTAACAATGGCTGAGTTGGCACTGTTAATGTGTCCAAATATTTGGCTTGGTTTAAAAGGATTTGTTAGCCCAATCTTCCAGGGCCGCTCTATACTTTTTACTCGGATGTCGCCACCAGCATTAACTAATATATTTTGGGCCCCATTGGCTTCTAAATACTCAAATGTCTTGTCGACGATATAGCCTTTGCCAATCCCACTTAAGTTAATGATGGTGTCTTTTTCTAATCGAGTTTGGTTGCCTTTAATTGTGATGCCATGATGTCCATCTGGTGTTTTTGATAGCCCTTCAAAATCAATGCGGAACAAATTATTGGTTTCGTTTTGTAATTTAAGACTGAGTTCAAGTATTGCGTATAAGCTTTTGGGAATCCCTACCCATTTTTCTTTAGAACTATTGTTTAGTAGTGATAGATCACTAATTGGATCATAGAAATTGATCGCTTGTGCCAAAGATTCCATATACGTATAAGCATCTCTCGCTAAATGCTCGTGGTGCGATGCAATTATTTGGATATTGGTGGTCATTAACGACCCTGTAGCGATAAAGTTCTTGTGGAAAGGGTGATCTATTTGGAAACTAATGTTTGTACCCAATTATGAGGGAGTTCATTGCCTTGATAGAGCAGCTGTCCGTTTTTATCGACGATGAGAACGGTGGGGGTTCCTGTAATACCAAGTTCTTTAACCCAGGCGAGTTTTCTATCCATAACAACTGGCATATTTAGGTGTCTTTTTCTGACATATTTTTTCACTTTTCGTTTCTTTTCTCCGGCGTTGATAACCAACATATTAATTGGGAGCTTTTGCTCTTTAATTTCGGCATAATCTTTATTTAAGTGGGCTAATTCAACCTTACAAACGGAACACCAGGTAGTGAATACACTGATTAATGTTGCAGCGTTATTCTGGATTGATGTGATGTCTCCCGATAAAGTACGAAAAGAGCCTGTAGGTACAATGTCGCCTACTTTTAGTTTAGTTACTGTTGTTGATTCGAAGGCGAAAGCTGGAAGCGTACTCAATAAAATGAGTCCTAGAATAATTATGTTGTAACGAAATTTCAAAATAAAGCTCCTTTTGGATTCTGCGTGGTTAATCTATTATACTAAACGTTATGATTCGCATGCTAATAGTTTTGGTTACACTTGGGGTAAGTATAGTAGGGGTTACTGCGGCAGACCTTCAGACTACTTCGAGTTCAGACTCAGGGACGATACAATTTTTTGATAAGGGTTATTTGAATGATCCCATCATGCAATTTGAATCGGATCCATTACGTAGTGCGTTGGATCAACATATTTTTGGAATTCGTGAAGGATCTATAGGTGGATATGATTCAGCTGGGGGGTCTTGCGGGTGCAATTAGTCGGCGTCTTTACTATTCTTATTATGGCGTTTGTTATGGCCAAGCAGATTTTTGCGGAGCAGTACATTGCCTTTAAGTCGCTTAATTTTAAGGACTCAAAGAAAATCGATATTTGGGAAGGCTTAGTTCTTTATAAAACAGACTTATCAACTCATACTCAAATGACGGTTCAATACGGTTTGGACAGTGTGACCTCAGCTAGTTTTGGGGTGGTTTCTGGTGTGTCAGGGGCAAGCGCGAGTGCTAGTGCGATTCGCATCTCTGATGATGAGGAAGATGATGATGAGGACTCCGAATATACTGCGAGTGAAAGATCTACGAAAACAAGGCAGCAGGCAGGATTATCTATTACTCATGCTTTTGCTCCGGATGTAAAAGGGACCTCGTCTGTAAGGATGAGTTATAAAACAGATTACCAGTCTTATATTGCGGGCCAAACAATCACATTTCCTATAGCTGGACCTAACACGATTTTAGGCGTGGGTGGGTATTATACGCAGAATAATAATAACCCTTTGGTTACCACTACAAATGTTCAGCTTGAGCCGCCTTCGGATACTGATAGTACCCGTGTGACAGTTATTGGGTCGTTAGAACATGTGCTTTCACGCAAAAGTAAACTCAAGTTTTTGGCAGAAGGATTTGAAGATAAAGGGTATTTATCAACGGGATATCAACGCGTGACGATCACCTCAGATGATTCAGAAGCCTTGGAAGTATTGCCTAGTACACGAACTGGTTTGGCGCTTAGTATGATCTATAGTCAGTGGCTATTTGACTCTGCAGCACTTCATTTAAGAGGAAGAGTCTATCAGGATAGTTATGATATTAATGCCTATAGTTTGGATGCTCAGATAATGAAATATTTAGCAGAGGATCTTGTGGGGGATGTTCGTTTACGATACTACACTCAGTCTTCAGCAAGCTTTTTTGGTGAGTCATTTGTTAATATGCCTGATGGATTTTTTACGAACCATCCTGCGTTATCTCAATTTAATGCGTATCAGGCTACGGCTGGCATTAAAAAAGAAGTGGAATGGTTTGGGGGAGATGGCGCGATCAGCGCTGTTGTTAGTTTTTATTATGCAGACTTAGATTATAATTTTGGAACCCTTATGTTGGGGTACGAAACCACTTTTTAGGAGACTATAAATGATTGGATTTATAACGGATTTGTTAGCATCATCGAGTCATAATATGGTTCTTATGGTTGGTTTGGTGTTTTTGGGTGGGATATTAACCTCATTAACTCCTTGTATATTTCCTATGATTCCAATTACCTTTTCGGTTATTACGAGCATTCATCCGGACTCGGGACGTTGGGGAAAAGTAGGGATGGTGTGTGCCTATGGCATGGGCCTTTCATTAGCTTATGTTGTACTGGGTGCGGTCGCGGTTCTATCGGGTAGCATTTTTGGCAGTATTTTGCAGGCCACTTGGATTAAGATTGTTATCGCGAATGTCTTTTTTTATATCGCGTTTTCAGCTAAAGGGTGGATGCGTCTTCCACAGGTTCAGTTCAAGCATCAATCGGTTAACTCAGTATTGTCTGTTGTCGGAATAGGGTTCGTCACCGGGGCCACAATGTCGCCATGTACGCTTCCTGTATTAGCGATTGTGTTGGCATACGCTTCTCAGCAGAGTTTGGTGATGGGTATGTTTTTGTTGTGGGTTTACGCCATGGGGTTCTTTATTATTCTGATGGCGATTGCCTTATTTGGGGCATCATTCAAGGATCGACTGCCACAATCGGGTCCTTGGTTGAAGCGTGTAGAAACAGTGCTCTTTATATTAGCGATGGCGATTGGGGAATGGTTCTTGATGCAAGCTGGCTAATAAATTCTGACAGGGGGTATTTGGGTTAGTGATTGCCGGCATTGCCTAGGGTTTGATATAGTATCGGGATGTCAGAACAAGTCTATAATGATGTGCAGAACGTAGTCATAGTCGGATCAGGTCCAGCGGGTCATACTGCTGGGATTTATGCTGGTCGTGCATTATTGAGCCCCGTGATGTTTGAAGGTGAGATGGCCGGTGGTGTTGCCGCAGGTGGTCAGCTGACCACAACTACTGATGTTGAAAACTATCCCGGATTTCCTGAAGGGGTTATGGGCCCGGATCTCATGTGGAAGATGCGTGAGCAGTCCATTAAATGTGGCACAACAATTATTACGAAGACCGTCGATTCAGTTGATTTTTCTAAGCAGCCATTTGAGTTAACGACACGTAAAGGTGTGGTAAAAGCCAAAACAGTTATTATTGCTACCGGAGCGACAGCAAAGAGATTAGGTATTCCAGGCGAAGACACTTATTGGCAGAAAGGCATGTCAGCTTGTGCTGTTTGTGATGGGGCGTTGCCTATTTTTCGTGAGAAACCATTGGTTGTTATTGGAGGAGGAGACTCTGCTGTAGAAGAGGCAGGGTACCTAACCAAATATGCAAGCAAAGTGTATCTCTTGGTTCGAAAAAATGAACTTAGAGCATCAAAGGTAATGCGTGAGAGAGCGATTGCCAATGAGAAAATAGAGATCCTCTGGAATACAGAAGCTGTAGAAGCAACTGGTGGTAACTTGTTAGAGCAAGTGCGAGTGATAAACAATCAGACCAAAGAAGAGACTGTATTGGATGCGAGTGGATTATTCTATGCTATCGGACATGTTCCTAATACATCGTTCTTAGATGGCCAAATAACCCTAGATGCCGAAGGGTATATCGTGGTGTCAGAGCCAGGAACTACGAAAACCAATATCCCCGGTGTTTTTGCTTGTGGTGATGTCCAAGACAAAACCTACAGACAAGCAATAACCGCGGCGGGCTCAGGGTGTAAGGCTGCTTTAGAAGCAGAACGATACCTCGGGTAAATTTGACGATCTGATTCACTTTAGATTCGATTTTTGTCCTCGAGTTATTTGAAACATCCCTCCGGGAAAACCGAATCTAGAAATTTAAGCTGCGATGTTGAATAGAATGGGTCGAGGCTCGATTAACGCGTGGTTTTTTGTGAGGAGGTAGATTCTCTTTGTCTTCGAAAGAAGAGTTAGCGTCTGGATTATTAGTTGAAGGGGGAAGTATGCCGTCATTTTATAGTAGCGCATCGATATCAAGAAGCTCAACGGTAGAAATAGCTAAGCGACCTAAATCAGAATAGTTTGGTTCTGTTGCTCGATCAACAAGGCCTTGATAGGCTTCAATGGCTTTGTTTCGACTATTATTTAATCCCCAATCTGAGTTAAGCCGTAACCCAAGGTTCTTGGGGTCATTTAATATTATATCGGCGTCTTCAAAGAAGGTCAGAATGTCTTTTGAATAGTGATCTGATCCATCGCTAAATACGGATAGATTAATGATTGTATCGTAAATATCAGTTAGTTCTTTGGTAGGGTTGAAGGTGTTGGGGTCCTTGGGTGGGCGTCCTGAAGCCGGCCGATTTGTGTTTTGGGTAGAAAATAAATTTCCCCAACTATTTGCTGTAACTACTGAAGATGTTGAACTTAATGTGGGTGCCATGATTGTTCCTTTTTAGTTGGTTAAGAAATTAAGTTTGTGATGTAAATTTTCGATGAAAGTGGGTTTGCCACCTGCCATTGGAAAGTAGGGGGAAAAAACTTGGTCTCTAAGTGTATATTCGATAGTTGTAATATCGGCTTTTGATAACTTATCTTGGTTATAGGTTTCAATGCAACTTTGTAGAAGTAAGGCAACTTGTCCTTTGGCATACCCTCGCTCCTGTTTTTTTGATTCTTTTTTTAATTCAGAAACAAAATTATTGAAACTATTTATATAAGGTTCTGTGCTGGGTTGTGATGGTTGTCTATTTAATAGAGATTCACCCTCATTATGTAACTTAGTTAAGTTGGGGTTATTTCTGAGTAGGGGTTCTTTTTCACAGAGTTGTTTAAGTTCGGTGAGGGCTGTTTTGTGATCAACTGGCGCATCGTTATTTTTATAAAGGCTATTTAATTGAATTTCATTAATGACTTGTTCATATAAGGAAGCTGCTGTTTTGGGAGTAAGGGACTCGTAAATAGGAAGCAAATCAAATCGTCCATTATCACGATTATAGAACGCGGGGAGAGTTGGTAAGGGTAAAGGCGATATGTGGGGAGTTGGTGTTAGTGCTATTGCAACGGTGTTGGGGCTAAGACCGATTGCAGGTTTAACTTCAATTTTTTGTGCCTCTGCTTCCGCTAATGTTGGAACGTTGGCGGGGGTTTCGGATCGAACAGGATTGTTTTTTGGGGTTGTAGGCGGCAATTGACCTGCCAGAGGTTGAGGTATGGGCTCATTGTTTAGAAGTGCTCGAGATTGGCCCATGATATTGAGTTGGTTTTGACTATGAGCTTTGGCGGTTTCGTTGCGTTTGGAAATCGCGAGCATAGTGTCTTTGTACTCATTCATGGCGTCTCTATTTATAGATGGTGTTGTGTTTAAGTTCATAATGGTCCTCACGGTAATTTTATATACTTATCGTGAGGACGGAGGGTGGAATTTCAATTATTTAGTTTGAGCTTGATAAGGGGATAGGGGTAGAGGTTATCTCACACACGAATAATGGTTTTGGGAAGATTGAGCCTATCGGATACTTAGTAGTTGAGCTAGTCGTTCAGGGGCGACAGTGTGAATTGGTGGCATAGGTGGGTGGGCTATTTTTTTGTCGCTTTTTCTAGGAAATGAAGTAGCTGATGTAGGAAGGTTTTGGCTTGGAGGTGTGTTTTCTAATTGGTAGGGTCTTTCTGCACGAACGGCCTCACTTGTTTTTGCGGATAAGAGATCTTTTGCTTGGAGGGTTTGTTGTTCTATCTGCTGATCGGCAGAAGTAGGGATTAGGTCTTGCATTTCTTTTCTTTGAAACTCGAGTGCTCTTAAGATGTCTTTTTGTTCTAGAAGCTCTTTGCTTGGAATGGTTCGGCTATGGCCCAATATGTTAATTACGTTGGATAATTTCTGCTTAATAAACGAAACGGTTTCTTTTGAGTCTTGAGATAATGTTGAACGGGCTTCATTCGTCTCGCTATTAGGCCCTTTTAAGGCAGACTTTTTGTCTGAATAAATTGAGAATGGAACAGTTAATGTTGGATTTAGCATAAAGCACCTCGATAATTTAGTTATACTAAATTATCGAGGTGGGACTGGCCTGAATTTCATTTATTTTATTAAAATTTTATTTTATTTTATTGGATGGGTAAAAAATGGGTTCAGAGTTAAGTTAAATAGGGTGGGTTTATGTTACAATTGGGTGACGTTTACAGGAGGAATATGAGATGACTATAGACACTACAAAGATACGAATAGAGAAAGATACGATGGGTGAAATGCAGGTTCCTTCGGACATGTATTATGGGGCACAGTCTGCCCGCTCATTAATGAATTTTCCAATTGGATGGGAAACGTTTCCTAGAGAATTTATCAAAGCCTTTGGCATCCTTAAGAAGGCTGCGGCATTAACAAACTTAGCATCTGGCGTATTGTCGCAAGAAAAAACGGACCTAATCGCGAAAGCGGCTGACGAAGTTATTGAGGGCAAACTGGATGATCATTTTCCCTTAAGCGTATGGCAAACTGGGTCTGGAACGCAGACGAATATGAATGCGAATGAAGTTATCGCGAATCGTGCGATTGATATTGCAGGTGGTGTTGTAGGTTCAAAAGAGCCGATTCACCCTAATGATGATGTGAATAAATCACAATCTTCTAATGATACGTTTCCTACCGCAATGCATATTGCCGCGGGGATGGAAATTCACGAGTCATTGATTCCGGCGATTAAGCAATTGAGAGATACATTTGCTCAAAAGGTAGAAGATTTTAAAGATGTCGTCAAAATTGGCCGAACGCATTTGATGGATGCGACGCCAGTAACTGTTGGGCAAGAGTTTTCAGGGTACGTACAGCAATTGAACAACGCACTTGAGCGTATTGAATCCGCTCAAAAACACATTTATGAGTTAGCTCTGGGTGGGACGGCAGTAGGGACAGGACTTAATACCCCGGAAGGCTATTCAGAAAACGTAGCCAAAACAATCGCAGATCTAACAGGGCTTCCTTTTGTAACAGCACCGAATAAGTTTGAAGCGTTGTCGGCACATGATGCCATTGTTCAAATGAGTGGTGCATTCAAAACTTTGGCGGGGGGATTGTTCAAGATTGCCAATGATGTGCGTTGGTCTGCGTCTGGCCCGAGATGTGGCATTGGTGAGCTGCTGATTCCTGAAAATGAACCTGGGTCATCAATTATGCCAGGGAAGGTAAACCCTACTCAGTGTGAAGCCCTTACAATGATTGCAGTTCAAGTTATGGGAAATGATGCCGCGATTGGGTTCGCAGGTGCATCAGGGAATTTTCAGTTGAACGTCTATAATCCAGTAATGATCTATAACTTGCTTCAGTCGATTAAACTTTTGGCTGATGGTTGCAACGCATTTAATGATAAATGTGCAGTTGGCATTGAGCCGAATGCAGAGAATGTAGATAAGAACCTCTTTGGGTCCTTAATGTTGGTTACTGCGCTTAATACTCACATTGGGTATGATAACGCAGCTGCGATCGCTAAGAAGGCTCATAAAGATGGATCTACGTTGAAAGAAGCGGCGGTTGGACTAGGTCATCTGACGGCGGAGCAGTTTGACGAATGGGTCAAACCAAAAACAATGGTCTAATCTTGTCATCTAATTTTCCGCAGAGCTATCTGAAATGGCCCTGCGGAAAAAAAGAGTAAGATGCCTCGGCCTTCGAAGAATTAGAAGACAGTTAGAATTAAGAAGATTAAATTTCTATTTTGCTAACTTTTCAAGCATTTTAGCGACCTTGGAATCGCCATTCTTTTCATAGAGTGCTTCGAGGACTAAGGCGCCCATCTCGGTATCCCCAATTTTGAGGTAGTTGTGAGCGAGTAGATAGTAGGCTTCAAGTCGTTCTTCGTCTAATAACATGCTGGTTTCTAGGTAGTTAATAGCGGCATGGTGATATCCCATCTTGGTATAAACATATCCCAATTCGAAGTGAGCATCGTCCATATCTTGTTCGTAGAAAACAATCTTGAGGAGTTGTTTTTCAGCATCAAGATAGTGCCCTCTTTCGATTGCGCGTTCGGCATGACTGAATAGATAACTTAGGAAGTTTTTGGCGCCATAGTCATAAGGTGTGCCTAGTTGTGGCGTCCATCGTAACCCTGCAAACGCAATATTATTAGTAAACGACTCATCTGTGTCAGTAGATATACGAACCGTGTTACTGTAACCGCCGTTCAGCTGTAATGAGTCAGTTAGAAACTGTAAATATTGTACGCCAATTGTAGTGTCTTCATCTGTTCTTTCAGTGTCCCAATTGGGGTATTCTGAGTTTCCTTTTGAATAAATAAGAGTTAAGAGTTGATTGGCTGAAAGTTGTGCATAAGCCTCTCCTTTCATTGTGGTTCCTGAAAAATTATATGTCGTTTCTAAAGAAGAACTGTCCGCTACTTCATATCCCGCACCCAGACTTATCCAATGGTTAAGTGGCAGGTAAAGTGTTCCTCCGTAATTGTTCTCAGCGGTATCTATATCAACATCATTATATTGAAGGCCACTGTTTTCATAATATACATCGAGTCCTAAATTGGGATTAAAGTAATAAGATAAGCGAGGTTTGAAAATGAGTTTTGAATATTGGTTTCCACTAGACTCAACCTCTTTAAACGTGTCATAAAACACGCTTCCGTTAAGTGTTAGTTGAGGGCCAAAGCTGTATTGTAACGTAGCGTAGGCTTGGTTTTTGACATATTGGTCAAAGTTTGAATTCATGTATTTATCGATGTTGCTCTGGAAGCCTGCATTCAGTGAAAGATCAGGGCTAAGGTAGCTGGAAATTCCGATGCCTATTCCAGCTTTGCTCGCAGTGACGTTTTCAGTTGTTGTGGAACTTAGGCTGAGATTATCATTGGATTCTACCCCAAAGTCTAGTATTGGTGTGATTGAAATTCCGGCCCATAGGCTTTGGTAGGTGATTGCAAGTATGGCTATACATATTAGTGTTGTTTTTTTCATAAGGGTCCCCATAGAAAGGCCCTCCAGGCTCTGTCTGGAGGGTGCATTGTGTAGCAGATTAGTCATTTAGATTATCTAATAGGTTGTTTAGTTCATCTAGCCGGCTATCGATTTGTCGTTTAATTCGGTCTTTGTTTCGAATACGTTCATGCAGTTTACTGCGATGACGGTCGAAGTCTCTTCGATGTTTCATGCTTTTTCGGTTTATCAGAGAGGTGTTAGGTCCGCTTCGGTGGTGTTTTCGAGTTAGTTTTTGGTCTAACTTATTGAGTTTTTTAGATAATTTATGAGCCAATTTACTTTTTCTTCGTCTTTTTTTGAGTTTGTTAACTTGCTTTTCGTTGAGTAAGTCGCGTGTTTTTTTTAGATCATCAATTTGAGTGTCCATTAACCGTTCGTTAATTAAAGCGACTGAGTTTTTCAGGTCAGCGATTTTGATCTCATCAGGTGTATCTTTAAGCAGTTCTTCACGAATACTTTGCTTTTTCTCTGTTTTTTGTGACACAAGATGTCGTCGTAACTTACTAGACTTCTTTTTTTGGTCGCGGATTTCATGTATTTGCTCACGGGATAAATCAAGTTCATCTACCCAATTTTCTGCAAATGATATTGTGGGGATACTTAAGATTGCGATTAATGTTAGTGCTAATAGTTTTTTCTTAGTCATGGTGTGGTCCTCCTTTTAAGGCCATTTGATCATTATACAATCAGGATTCCTCAAATGTTCCCAGTATTTCTATATTGATATCGGCATCTTGCTCCATAGATATATAATCATCCGCGAACATTTCGTCCAAATACCCATTTACTTCTGACTCAAGTGCCACCTGGGTATAGATATTGATAGATAGTACCAGCGCTAAGCAAAAGGCCAATGAGCCTATTAACTTGGGCCGGAACCATTGGGAAAAGGCAGGTTTCTTCACTTCTCTTTCGTTTAGAGTGTCATTTATTCGATACCATAATTGATTGGGTGTTTTATTGTCTAACATGTTGTCCTACCTCCTTTATATATACGTTTTTTAATTGTTTCTTTGCTCGGTTGATTCTTGATTTCACAGTGCCAATATTGATATTCAAAAGTTCTGCAATGCGTTCGTATGGGTGGTCTTCTAAAGTTTTCATAACCAAGCATATTCGATAATCTGGTTTTATCTGCGCTAAACATTTCATGATTACTGGGTCTGTAAATTCCAAATCGGGGAGATGATCTTCGGTTTTTCCACCCCAAAAAAAGAGCTGTTCTGTTTTTTGAGAAACGTTTGATTTCGCTTCAACTGATTCAGTGTGTGATTTACCGCAATACGATAGATCCATGTGGTGAACTGCGAAGAAAAGTTATATTTTTGGCGAGCATCATAGATTTTTATATAAATATCGTGTGCTAAGTCTTCGGCCTCCTGAGTATTTCGAGTAAGTTTGACGACAACATTAAATATATAGCTGGATGTTGCTAAATAGATCTCATGGAAAGCGGATCTATTACCATTTTGAAAGGCGCGAATCGTATCATCTGATATCTGTATTGATTCCATATAGTACCCTTCCCTCTTTTCCCATGATACAACCCTTATTGGTTTTTGTTCCCGTTAATCAAGCCACTGTGTATAGTCGGAGAGAGGGAGTCGAGTAGGGACGAAAGTGTTTACGAGTGCATTTGGATCCGGTGCACCTAAGCTAAGGCCGCAGACGATAAGTCGGTCAGGCGCTAAGTTGATGTGGTCACGTATTGTTTGAGAGAAGGCCAATAAACTGGCTTGAGGGCAACTGCCGAGCCCTTCGATGGTAAGACCAAGCATGACGTTTTGGAGGAATAATCCCATGTCGAGAAAGGTTCCTTTTTCTGAAGCCATAGGCAGATGAAAGATCATTAGACATGGCGCGCCAAAACATTCAAAGTTTTCTCGTGAGTGTGCTTTTCTTTTGTCGTGATCGTCTCGTTTAATGCCTTTTAAATCAAAGAGTGCGTACCCACAGTCACGAGCCCGGGTTTTGAATGTGTCAGGGAAAGGGTTGGGGCTGTATTGATAGTCCGGGGAATCGAATTCATTGGCATCAAACTTTTGGCACATGGTTTCAATCAAGGTGCTCAGTGTATTTCCGGTGAGTATAGCGACTTCCCAAGGTTGGGTGTTTTTGGTGGATCCCGCCTGCCCTGCATTAGTGAGTATAGTTTCTAGGATTTGTCTGGAAACTGGGGTGTTTAAAAAAGCGCGTTTACTGTGTCTGGATGTGATTGCACTGTGATCGATCATTTGCTTTTAGAAGTGGTGATCATATCGCCCATGATGGCGATAGTTTCTTCTAAATAAATGTCTTTAAGGAGAGATGTCTTCCAGGTCTCTAATTCTTTTTTACGAGCATCATCTTTAATGCTTTCTGCGGTAGGAATTAGGATGGTGACAGTGGCATTTTCGGTTGCGGCAGAAAGGTCATTGATGGATTTGGATTCTTTGATAGCCGCCCGTTGTTTGGCCCACGCTCTTTCAAAGTGCAAAGGTTGTAATGCATCTTTCTCTGTTTTGTTGGTAAGGATATAAGAGTTTATTTTGGTAAACTTGGGACTGACTTTGACGCGTCGTTCGCTTTGATCTCGTAATGGGCCTTTGTGCCATTTTTTTGACCATTTGGGATACGCGAGTCGGTTAATTTCGGTAGCTTCCATTGCATGCGGAAGTGTTTTTTCCCCAATTTCCATATAATCATTGGGGGAAGGTAAGATGATATCGGGAATAACGCCTTGATACTGGGTGGTTTTGCCATTTACGCGATAAAACTTTTGGATAGTGGATTTGAGTGATCCCAAGGGTTTGTATGATTGATAGAAAGGGTGGGCATCTAAGTTATAAAATGTTTGAACGGTACCCTTTCCAAAGGTTTGAGTCGTTCCCACGATGATGGCGCGTTCGTAGTCCTGAAGTGCTCCAGCTAGAATTTCTGATGCGGAAGCACTAAATGTATTTACCATTACAATTAGGGGACCGTTATACGAAATAGTGGGATCTCGATCTTCTAGAGAATGACTAGTATTGCGATCTTTTACCTGAACGACTGGGCCGGTTTTGATAAAGTGCCCGGTAACGCCAACCGCATCTTTTAGGGAGCCACCCCCATTGTTACGGAGGTCCAAGATTATGCCCTGAATTTGGTGTTTTTTGAGCTCTTGAATAGCCTTGAGGATGTCATCAGAGGCGTTTCTGGCGGATTGTTTTTTGAAGTTTCGATAGAAAGAAGGGAGATAGATGTAGCCGATGTCGGCCTTAGTAGCTTTGGATTGATAGATGGCCGTTTTGGCATAGGTATCTTCGATTACTACGACGTCTCGAATGATTGGGATGATTTTGATTTGGCGATCGGGTTTTTTGACGGTGAGTTTTACGAGCGTCCCTTTTTTACCTCGAATGTGTTTCACAGCTTCTCTAACAGGAACATCCACGATATCAACAGGGTCGCCCTTTTTCTGAGCCACTTTTAGGATAATATCTTCGGCTTTGAGTTCCCCTTGTCGCCAAGCTGCACTGCCTGGAATGATCCGGACGACTTTTATTTTGCCGTCATCTTCTCTTAGAACGGCGCCAATGCCCTCCAATGTCCCGGTCATACCGATATCGAAGTCTTCTTTTTCGGCTGGTGGAAAATAAGATGTGTGGGGATCATAGACTTGGGCAAGTGCATTTAGATAGCGTTCATGGCGGTAGCTACGTTTCTCTTTTTGAAGACGTTTTAGACGCCGTCCTAAGCTTTTTTGGATTTTTTTTCGGGCTTTTTTTTCTAATTTGGCATCCCACTTAAAGGCCAACGACTCCGTGTTATTGGATGGCGTTTTGTCATCTTCCTTGAGGAGATTGAAGTAACTGATCATAACTTGGTAAGAAATTAATTTTCTCCAAAGTTGTTTTTGGGCGTCTTTATCTTTGGGGTATGCGCGCTTCTCAGCTTTGAGTTGTATGCTTACGTTTTGGGTGATGGGGAATGGGTCACTAAGGATGTCTTTGTAGATGCTTTGTACATATTGGATGCCTTCTTGATATCGAGCGGTGGCATCTTCAAAAAATGCATCTTGAGACTGAAGCAGTTGGTTATCGATGGTGTATCGATAGTTATTTAATGCATTGATATCTATTTGGGTTAGAAATGTTTTGCCAGGGTCGAGTCTTTTGAGATAGAGGTCATAAACGCGTTCAGAATAACTATTGTCGATTTTAAGTGGCGCATAGTGAGTTTGGGTTAGGCTATTTAGGATTAAGTTGGTTAGCGCTTTTTCCTTGGGGCTTGGGGTTGCCCACAAGGGCACGCAAATAGCGAGAATGATTCCTGTTATTAGCCCCCGTTTAAGTTTTCCCCTGATCACTATGACAGGCTCCTTAGGATTCTTCTAAATGAACTCTTTTGACTTCTTCAGCTACTAGGTAAGGGACCTTTTTGTCCAATACAGCGGGTAGAATGTGGTCAACCGTAGGGTTTTCTACAGCGGTAGCCAATGCTCTTGCTGCTGCAATTTTCATTTTTTTTGTAATACGAGGTGCACGTGCATCGATTGCCCCACGGAAAATTCCAGGGAATGCCAATACGTTATTTACTTGGTTAGCGAAATCGCTTCGTCCAGTGCCTACAATAAATGCCCCGGCTTCTTTTGCGTCTTCAGGCATTATTTCTGGGATTGGGTTAGACATAGCCAAGATAATGGCTTTGTCTGCCATAGATCGGACCATGTCCTTAGTGACACAGTTGGCGACACTAACACCAACAAATACGTCGGCATCAACAATGGCGTCTGCGAGAGATCCATTTTGATTGTTCCGATTGGTTCGTTTGGCGATACGTAGCTTGGATGCGTTTTCAACAACATCAGGACGTGTTTCAGAAACGATTCCTTTGGAATCACAAAGTATGATTTCTCGAACAGATTCTGGCTTGGCATCATCGTAGCTCATGCTTAGTAAAAGCTCTGCAATTGCAATTCCAGCAGCACCAGCACCATTGATAACAACTTTGAGTGTAGTTGGGTTTTTTCCGGCGAGCTTTGCAGCATTGAGGATGGCGGCCAACGTTACAATAGCTGTGCCATGTTGATCATCATGAAATACTGGAATCCCAATATCTAATAAAGCTTCTTCGATTTCGAAGCAGCGAGGTGCAGCGATATCTTCAAGGTTAATTCCGCCAAATACAGGAGCAAGATTTTTCACGATGTTGATGATTTCGATTGTGTTTTGAGTTGTGAGACAGATTGGAAATGCGTCTACATTCGCATATTCTTTAAATAAAATGGCTTTGCCTTCCATTACAGGGATTGCGGCTTCGGCACCAATGTTTCCAAGTCCTAGTACAGCAGAGCCGTCAGAAACGATGGCGACAGTGTTTTTCTTAAGAGTGAGGTCATGGACTCTCTCAGGGTTTTTGTGAATTTCTTCGCAAACGCCAGCTACTCCTGGGGTATAAGCTAAAGATAAATCGTGAGTGGTTTTGAGGGGGGCTTTTAAAGCGATTTCAAGTTTTCCGCCTAGTTCTTCGTGGTATTCAATGGATTCTTCATAAATCGTCATGGGTTATTCTCCTTACTTTAAAGCTCAAGTATAACGGAGAATTACGCTAGGCACAAATTTAGCAGGGGCTATACACCGGTTTTTTGGTCCCATTTTTCGATATGAAGACGGGGGGAGAAAGTGTATTGGTGGGTTTTACATAAGGTTTGGATAGTTGGTGCCAAGCGTAGGTAGTCCTTTCGGTTATCTGCTGCTGGCATTAGTAATATGCGATTATTGGCGATGGCGTGAGGGGTTTGGTATGTCTTTTGAATTTCATGGAGGTCATTTTCGTTCTGAATCACAAACTTGAAGCTTGATTTGGGATTACGACCAAACCAGTCGATAACATCAGTACAATATCGTTTATCAAGAGACATGCCGCTATTGGCTAGTTTGGGGCTGACGTTATATTGAGAGATGTGTGAATCCAGTTTTTTGGATGGAATAAGTGTCCCATTAGTTTCCATTTCTATTTGGATAAGATCCACATCCGCCTTTGGCGTAGATGGATTACGGAGTTTCGAAGCAAGTTTGAAGTTCTCTCGGCCGCTTTTGACTTGGAGTTCATCCGATAAGTCGTCTAAAAAGGCACAAATGGCAGTGTCATGGAGTAGGGGTTCGCCCCCAGTAACAACTAAGTGAGTGCCGGACCGAAGACTATCAATCCATCCGTTTAGTTTCCAAGTTTTTAATAAAGTATCTATTGGAGTGGGAGTTCCCTTGGTCCATACCTCGATGGTGTCACAGCGCCAGGTGGCTCCGAAATCCAGTGTTTTTGTCTTAATTGTGTTGGGGCCACCGCAAGTAAGGTTACATCCGGATAACCGTAAGAATAGTGCGGGAACACCGGCGGAAATACCTTCGCCTTGAATCGATAAAAAAGATTCAGAGATGGATAGGGTTGTTGATTTTGTCATATTTGAAATTCCTGGAGTAAGTATAAAGGTCGAGTATTTTTTTGTGAAACATAAGTGCTCGGCTATAATAAGTAAATGAAGTGGGAAAAATGGACCGGGGTATTGATGGTTGTGTTTGCAGTAGTGTTTTCACCAGCACTATTTGCGGAAGGTCCTGTTGTTTATGTTCTAAAGCATAAGTCTCTTTCTGTTTATAACGAGACAGAGGCGGCTGTGGTGGCGGATTTGAAATTGGACTACACGGTTGTAACAGCGAATGTCACTCTTGATACGATTAACTCGGTGTCGAGAGCGATTCGGAAGAAAAAGGCTGTGGCAGTCGTTGCCATTGGGACTAAGGCAACAGCAATGATTAAGAAGAAGGTTACGCGTATCCCAATTCTTTTTTGTATGGCGTTGCGACCTGTTAAGACCGGTTTGGTTCCTTCGCTTAAACGGCCTGGTCATATGATTACCGGAATTTCATTGGATATTCCGGTTGAAGTCCAGTTTAAACGTATTCGGAAACTTTTTCCTTGGATCAACAGAATCGGTGTTTTATACACTCCAAATCAAGATGAAGCGTTGATAGCGGCTGCCAAAAAATCAGCTAAACGATATGGGTTTAAGTTGTATATTAAGCCAATCCATTCGCAGAGTCAGATTCAACCGCAGCTTAAGGATCTTTTTCAGAAACAAATTGAGCTGCTATGGGCCATTCCTGATCAAAAAATATATTCCAAACAAAACCTAGAATATATTCTTTTGTCCCTCAACCGGTTCAAAATTCCTTTTATGGGATTGTCTCGCGCCTATTTAAGTATGGGTGCCTTTTTCTCATTTGATCCAGATCCGAGTGATATAGGGAAAAGAACAGCCGCTCTAGTGAAGCGAGTGGATCAAAAAGGGGTGTCGCCAGGCAAAATATCTATAAAGGGCCCTAAAAAAATTAACTATTCTATCAATCAACGTGTGATGAAGCGGTTTGGGTTTCATCCGCCACAAGAGACATTGAGAAATGCTAAAGAGGTCTTCCAATAATGGGGAAGGTTCGGATAAGCCTACTCGTTAAGTTTGTTGTCGCCTTGTCTCTCCTGATTGTCATGACCTCCATGATTATCACTCAGTTTTTCTTGACCAAGCAAACTCAACTCTATAGTGAAACGCTACAGATGCGGTCTGAAACAGTGACCAAATCATTGGTTCAACATGCTGAGTTAGGTGTGCTGATCGCAAATAAAGAGTTGTTGTTGTCGTTGCTTGGAAAAGTGATGAAAGATGAGAATGTTTTGTTTACTGCTATTTTGAATCCGAAAAAGCGAATTTTGGCGATGGATAAACAGAAAGCCTTGGACCTAAGACTGGTCAGTCGATTGATTAGCCGGCTGGATCTTAAACGACCAGAAAAAGGTGTGGTGTCTAAATTGGCGTCAATTAAGGAGCTCGACTACCCGGCGTTTTTTTTGATGTCGCCAGTGGTTAGTAAAGAAAAAGTAATATTGGATGAAGAGGAGCTATTGTTTTTTACTGACATGGCCGATTCAGTAGGTGGGCAAGTGATTGGTTATGGGTTAGTTGTGGTTTCTACTAAAGCGATAGCATTAGCCATAAAGCGAAACCGGACGATTAGTTTGTTGATTACCCTGGGCGTTATTGTATTGGGAATTGTAGTGGGGCTGTTGTTTACGAGCTTTATTATTAAGCCTGTAAAAGCCTTGGTTAGTGGCACTAAATTGGTGTCGGGAGGGGACTATTCTATTCAAGTGGATGTGAGCTCAAAGGATGAGATTGGGGTGCTAACGTATTCGTTTAATACCATGGTTGATAAAATCCGAGTGCAGCAAGATCAGCTTATGGACTATAATCGAACTTTGGAAGAAAAGGTAAAACAACGCACGTCAGAGTTGGCTGTCGAAAAAGAAAAATCTGATGAGTTGCTACTCAATATTTTACCGTTATCAATTGCTGATCGTCTCAAAGCTAAAGAAGAAACCATTGCAGATAGTTTTGATGAGGTGACCGTTTTGTTTTCGGATATTGTTGGGTTTACCCCACTTTCTTCCAAAATATCAGCTACAGAATTAGTTGTTTTGCTTAATGACATTATCTCCGAATTTGACCGTATGACGGAGCGGTTTGGGTTGGAAAAAATTAAGACCGTTGGGGATGCCTATATGGCAGTGAGTGGTGCGCCAGACTTTCGCTCAGATCATGCCGAGTGTGTAGCAAATATGGCGCTGGAAATGAGAGAGTTTCTGAGTGACTATCATTCCAAAACAGGCGATGCGATTAGTATTCGAATAGGTATAAATACCGGACCTGTGGTTGCAGGTGTTATTGGCCTCAAGAAGTTCGTTTATGATCTTTGGGGCGACGCGGTTAATGTGGCTAGTCGTATGGAATCCAGCGGCGTTCCAGGCGAAGTTCAGATCTCAGAAAGTACTTATGCCCATATTAAGGACAAGTTTATAACCGAAGATAGGGGCGAGATAGAAGTAAAAGGCAAAGGGAAAATGCAGGCATACCTCTTAAAAGGAACGCTCGGATAAATATTGGAAATATCTGCGTATTATTTAATGTTTTTGTCCTCGACGTATAGTAATACGCCTCCGGGAAAAAAATAAAAAAAGCCTTGATCTTCCCAATATTTAAACCGAGCTGGGGAGGAGTTTTTCGGAAAACCCAGAAGCTGCCTTGATTTTCGGAAAATTTAAATCGATATTGGAAGTGGCTTTTTAATGGGAGTGCGCTTTATGACCATGGTGATGCGTTTTCTGGGTGTTTATTTCTTCATGTGCATGGGAGTGGTTGTCGGAACGAAGCCTAACATTATCGGGGGAGGGTGTATTTAAAAATCCGTGTATTTGTATGAGAAAAAGTAGGGCGCCAGCAACGATAAGTCCTCCATTGGCAAAGGTGCTAAACTTTGTGAATGAGGGTGTTTTTCGCCAGTTGGAAATAAGAATAATCATTGCTAATAAGGCGACGATTTGCCCGATTTCTACGCCTACATTAAATGATAATATTCTCATAACAAGGCCATGATCTCCGAGAGGGAGTTGTTGTAGTCTAGTTGAAAGCCCAAAGCCATGAATCAATCCAAATAAGAAGACGATAGAAATAAGATTGGGGCTTTTTATTTTGAGATACTTTTTGAACCCATCAATATTCTCAAACCCTTTGTAACAAACACTCAAGGCGATTATGGCATCCACAAGGTAATAGTTGGCGGAGACATTAAAAATAGTGGCGAAAATGAGTGTAATACTATGTCCTAAGGTAAAGGCTGTAATAAACTTGAAGATGTCTTTGAACCGGCGTAAAAAGAAAATAATCCCGAGTAAAAATAAAAGGTGATCATAGCCAGTAACCATGTGAATAGCACCTAAACGGATGTACTCTAAATAGCCGCCGTTTAGCATGGTGACTTGGTTTGCTTTAGAAATTCCGTGAGCAAAGGCTTGTGTAGTTGGAGAGAGACAGATTATTAGTAAGAATTTTTTTAGCATATTGATACCTTCTTTTTTAAATTTTGGCTTTTGCTGTGTCGAGTTTATCTTGAACCATCTGAGTGTTGGGGTGGTTGGGGCCGAGGGTTTCGGTGAGTTCTGCGATGGCTTGTTCGTAGTGAATAATGGCTTTTTTGGGACGGAGAGTTTGATCGAAAAGGGTGGCGATTTGGAATAGGATTCCAGCCGAATCTTCGTGCGGTTTTAGGTGATGATTTTGAGATGTTTTTAAGGCCTCAAAATAGTGCTCGAAGGCTTCTTTACGATGACCAAGAGATCGATGGATTATAGCGATTTCAAGGTGTACATTACTAAGCGTTTCGGGATCAGGAGTAACGGTTAATTGATCGAGAACGAGATTGAGTGACTCTAATGCCTTGCTAGGTCGATTTTGATTTAGCCAGTTTTCCGATTTTTGGAGCAACTGATCAATTGCGTCTGTCTTAGTCACTTTTAGTGGTTGCCTGCGATGCTAGTGAACCCTTTTTCGGACTTGAACTTGGAACTCTCAAATTGGTGAAGCTTTTCAAGGTGTGTCCAATGTATGATTTTTCCAAAGGCTTGAAGAAAAGAAGCGATCTGGGTTTCGGCATCGGGATCATTGGTTAATAATCGGATACGATATAAGTCGATTGGATGGGTGTCCGATGTATCGTTTATGTGGACACAGCTGCCTCGATTGGCTATGCAGTCGAGTGTAAATGGCCCGGAAACAATCGTGGATTGAACGATTTTTTCTATTTCTTTGGCTTGTGCCTGAGATTGGAAATAAACATCGATGCCAGCGAGGATGCGTTTATGAGGTGTATTGCTATATTTGGGTAGGGTTTTTTTAATTTGGACAGGCGCATAGGGTCTGGAAGTGTACTGGGTTGGACTTTTTCCTAAGTTACCAATGACCTGGTTGGTGAACTCTTTCGTTCCTAGTGCAGGATTTGATTTGGCAAGGTCACCGGTTAGTTGGCCACTTTCTAGTGTCGTGTAAAGGGCTTTTTCAATAGATGTGGCTTCATTAAATAATTCTAAATGGCGGAGCATAATGATACTCGCAGAAATGAGGGCCGTAGGGTTGGCGAGATTTTTACCAGCAATATCAGGGGCGGACCCATGAACGGCTTCAAAGATTGCGGCGTTATAGCCAATATTGGATGAAGCGGCGACGCCGAGGCCTCCTACTAATCCAGAAGTGAGATCACTAAGGATGTCACCATTCATATTGGATGTGACGATGATATCGAATAGTTCGGGTCGGATGACTAATTGATGTGCACAATTATCGATAATAATGTGGTGACCCTCAATATCAGGATATTCGTCGTTAACCGATTCAAAGGTTCGTTTCATTAAGCCTTCGGTAAGCTTCATGATATTGGCCTTAGTAGCACAATGGACGCTTTTTTTATTAAGCGCTCGCGCGGTTTCAAACGCGAATCGGATAATCTTTTCACAGCCTTGCCGACTCATCAACTTGAGACCCTGAGCGACGTCAGGGGTTTCCATATACTCAATTCCAGCATAAAGATCCTCAACGTTTTCTCTAACGACAACTAGGTCGATGTTTCGGTCACTAAATGGTGTAATAATGCCTGGTAGATTGGTGACTGGTCGCGTATTTGCAAAGGTTTCGAACTGTTTTCTTAAGGTGACATTGGCGCTTTTTTCGCCGTAGCCAACGGGCGTTTCGAGGGGGCCTTTGAGCGCAATTCTGGTTTGTCGGATAGAGTCCACGGTGGCTTGTGGAACGCCTGTAGGGTCGCCTTTAAGGAAGACGGAGGCCCCAGCTTCACAGAACTCATACGTTAATGGCACATTGGCAGCTTCTAATACTTGAAGTGCTGCATTAACAACCTCTGGTCCGATGCCGTCTCCTGGAATAACGGTGATTTTTTGATGTGTCATTTCTTCATTATCGTGAATTTGGGTCACAAAGTATAGGAGGTTTTGATTTAAGCGATTTGTCGAATGGCTTCATAGAGTCCAATTCCTACGGTTGTGGCTAGGTTTAGGGATCTAATATTGGGGTTAATCATTGGAAGTGTGACGCATTGATCGGAATATTGTTGTCGTAGAGTTTCGCTTAATCCAAGCGTTTCACTGCCGAATACTAGAGAATGGTTCGGCGTATAGTTAACTTGGGTGTAGGCTATTTCGGACTTGGTGGTGAAGAGGGCCAGGGACTTGGGATCCAAAGACGCGAAATAGGATTCTGTATCCGGAAAAACTTCCCAATTTACATAAGGCCAGTAATCAAGCCCCGCACGTTTGAGGTGTTTGTCGTCTAAAGTGAACCCCAATTCACCTACCAAATGTAGCCTGGTATTTGTGGCTGCACAAAGGCGAGCCACATTACCGGTATTGGGAGGGATCTTTGGATCTACGAGAACAATGGTTAGCATCGTTTAGTATTATATCCCGTATTGCCAACCAAGTGTGATGATGGATGTGGTTTCGAGTTGAGACCCGTTAAGCGTTTGTGCTATTGGAGTAATCAGTTCTAATGCGAAGCGGTGTCCGGAATAAGGCCCTTCGGGTTGAATGAAGTTGATTCCAAGGCCTATCTCTGTTCGTGTTCCACCGGAGTTAATTGGGTTGCCGGCAGGCGACTTGGTGCTCGATATTGTAGCGTCTGATCCTTTGATTGATCCCCAAACGGTATGATCCACTCTGGCTGAGATACTTAAACTGTTTCCTAGAGGTTTTGCGATCCAAGTAGTGGCCTTGTATTGATCTCCTAAGCGATAGTCACGAGGATTGTCATTGGTACGAATGGTTGCGGAGGTTTGGGCTCCCAAGGACAAGTCAGCGTGTGTTTGAACGTAAGTGAGTCCTGGTAGAAGGGATGTGGACCCGGATCCAATTTGCATCGGATACGTTTGGACTGACCCTCCAGTGCTTGAGTTAATACGTCCTATTGGTAGGCTTGCCCCTGCTGTGAGATGGAGCTTATGGGTCGGTGTTTTCCAAATGGTATAGAGCGCAGAAAGTGACACGTCGCCGAACCCTTGAGACATTTCAGACATGGTCGCAGATGACATTTGGTTAATCATTGTCATGTTTTTTCGTGACCACGGGAGCATGATCATCCATGTGAAGTCGTCTGTAGGGGCGATCATAGCGCCAAGCATAAGCATATCCATACTCATTGACTGAGGCGCCATCATATAGCCAGTAGCAGCGCTATTTAGTCCCGCCATGTTCATTCTCATATATCGTGTTGATAGCATCCATTCGCCTTTATTATGGGTGTGCTCACCCATTACTGAGATAGGGGCATGGGCATCTGGGCGACTCACAGCCATAGCGGGAGAAAATGCTGAGAGTAATAGTATGCCTGTCATTAGACAAAATAATTTGTTTTTCATAGTAATAGTCCTTTGTATATGATCCAATCTCCGATGTTAAATTTGGGGTGGATATGGATGGAGTTCAGCGTAAGGCTGGTTATATTACAAAGGAAGTATTGGGTGGCTGTGTGGGTGGAGGCCGCTTAATGGAGCGGGAATTCTCATTTAAATAGGCGAGTTGGGTGGTTGTTATTTTTGGGATAGTTATTGCGAGTAGTGATGGATTAGCGGCTATTTTCGGGAAGACGGTTTGGTCCAAGTCTTGTGTTTTGGGTTCAGAGGTTGGATTGGGTGATGGTGTTATGGATTTTATTGGACTACTAGGGTTACAGACGATGAAGTTGTCGTGTGTGGTTTGACCTTGAGTGGGCAGCAAGGGAATGCTGATACTCATAATCAAGACATAAGTTAGTAGTGTGAGTGCAGAAATATAGGGTTGGAGTCTACGGAGCATTTGCATAACCTTATTACTATAGTAGCGATATATTACCGTAAGAATTAAGATGTTTACAAGGTGGGGATGATCACTTATGATACTAAGTCTCAATTGATACTAAGTCTCAAAATGTAATATTGACGAGTACAAAATATATAGAAAATACAGGAGATTTATAGTGAAAAAGACAATAGCAAGTATATTAATGATTGGGGTTTTGGTTAGCCCGATGGTGGCAGCGGACTATAAGAGTTTGGATAGTGAAAAAGGGTCTGGCGGATACGCTATTACCGCTTTTGATCGAAATGCATCACGGAAAGTGGCATTGGGTGGTTATTTTGATACGGAATTTATTTCGAAAGATGGATCATCTACATTTCGTGCCCATCGCTTGGTACTAGAAACATCTGCACAATTGCACAAAAATTTGTTGTTTAGTTCAGAAATAGAATTTGAATATGGCGCTAAAATTGCAGGCGATTCTACAGATACTGATGGTGAACTTAAGATTGAACAAGTTTGGTTTGATTACCGATTGAATGATGCTCTAACTACACGTACAGGAATTGTTTTGGTTCCTTTTGGTCGGTTGAATCAGCTTCATGATTCTGATGTTAGAGATACAACAGAGCGTGGCGTATTTGCTAAGTACATAGTTCCTACTACTTGGAGTGACACAGGCGCAGGGTTGTTGGGTCAGTTAGAATTTGGTGATGTGGAAGTAAGTTATGAAGGGTATTTGATCAACGGATTAAATGCTGCACCTACAGCTGCTAAAGGGATTCGTAGCTCACGCCCAGGATTCAAAACGGACAACAATGAGAACAAGGCGATTGTTGGTCGATTGGGACTTAGCCCGTATCAAGGATTAGTTGTTGGTGTGAGTGGTTACACAGGTACTTATGACACCGATGGCGATAAGTCGATAGGGATGTTTGGATTAGATGCTTCTTGGAAAAACGGACCCGCTGAAGTCGTTGCTGAATGGGCTCAAATTGATGCGAACCAAGAAACAAGCGCAACGCCTCAGACGCTTTCTGGATATTATGTTGAAGGTCGTTACCATTTATCGCCTGCATGGTTAAAGTCTGGATTGCCTGATTTTAAACATCCAGTAATCACACTGTTTGGTCGTTTGGGATCCGTAGATTTGGATACGTCAGTTGAAGATTCTATGGATATTACTCAATACACGTTTGGATTAAACTTCAGACCTATTGAGAATGTTGCGTATAAGTTTGAATATGAAATTAATGAAGAAAAGACTGATGCTACAGACAATAACGCGTTTATTGCTTCGATTGCAGTTGGCTTTTAATTCATTTTCGAATTTGATAGCACGGAGAACGGCTCTTTTGGGAGCCGTTCTTTTTGTGTGTCTGGGAGTAGAGACAGCGTGTTGGGGGATAGAAACGCCAGATTATTCGGAGAAAATATATGCCACATCGGATCAAGCATTAGTTCAAATGTTTCCCAAGGCGTTACGGTTTGAAGAAAAGACAGTGACCTTAAGTGCCAAAGAAAAAAAAGTGGTAGAAACCGAATTGGGATGGCGAGTGACCCAAACTAATTACTCAGTTGTTAATGCAATGGCGGAAGATAAGATCCTAGGATACGGCATAATCTTGGATGAGTTGGGCAAGCATTATCCGATTACTTTTATGGTGGGAATAAGTCCTGATTTATCAGTAAGTAATGCGGTAGTGATGGTGTATCGAGAACGGATTGGATGGAAAATTAAGAAACGTCGATTTCTGAAACAGTTTTTTGGGAAGACGTTGAAGGATGCCATTGCAGTAGATCTCGATATCAATGGAATTAGTGGCGCGACAATATCGTCTTGGGCGGTTGCCTCTGGGATTAGACGGGCATTGGTCGTGACCCAGGTGATACAATCTAGACTATGAGGAAATTTCATCGTGTAGCCAGTATGGTGTCATTGTTGGGCTTGTTATTGTTGGCTTTAACAGGGTTATATTTGAATCATTCTGACTCGTTTCAACGATTGGATATAAGAGATCCGTTTGCGCGAGGGATTAGTGTTATGGCACAAGACCCTAATGAGGCCAATAGAGTCTGGATTGGGACTAAGCATGGGCTGTTTCTTAGTCAAGATGGGGGGGTAAATGCGCAAGAAGTCCGGCTACCCTTTCCCGCTAAAAAAGTAAGATATTTACAAGTCGCATCTGACGGTAGTGTTTATGCGGGCTTGGCTGATGGGGTTCTTTTTCGACTGGATGTGAATGGGCCTTTCTGGGAACGCCTTATCTTGCCCTCTAATACCTATGAGCTTAAGGGAATGATTGTGTTTGGCGAGAGTATTATGATAGTGAATCGTCAGGGCCTTTTTCAGCGGCGCATGGGGCAGTCTGAGTGGGCATTGTTGCAGAAGGACGTCTACCCTAGGCCTGTCCGTGATTGGGTAAAAGATATTCATACAGGACACATATTTCGTGGGCCATTGTTGGTTTGGTTGTATGACATATCTGCTGTGATTCTTTTGGGGTTAATTGTAACTGGAATCGCGATGTTCTTTCGCAAACGTTAAGCTTAGCGTTTATACCGTACTTAGAGCGCTTGTTGGGCTCCAAATCTAATTAAGAGAGGAACTCTTCGTCCTTAAACCGGTCAATAGGCTGGCTTCGAATGACGGGTTTGCTTTTTTTGGAAGGAACGCCCAATTGTGTGGCTTCTAAAAGGTACAGCGTGCGTGCGCCGATTAAGATGACCATAAAGGCTTGAAATATCCAGGCAAAGAAGGCAAATACACCACCAAAAGCCCCATAGAATGGATTGATTTGAGCGATGTACCCAATGGCAGTTGCGAAAATGTATTTGAGGCAGGTAAAAATAAACCCAATGATGGTGGTCATTACAATACTGTTTAGCCATGATCGGTTCGTATCTGGGCGCATGAAGTGATACATGAGGAATATGAGTAACCAAAAAGAAAAGAAGGTTAGGGTGTTAGTAATTAGGATGAAAAAATTGGTTTGGAAAAACTCGGGAACCATTTTTTGGAAGGTTTCAATATGGATTAACCATTCCATTGCTTGTGTAATTAGGTGTCCTCCGAAGTAGAGAGTGAATAGGCCTAATATAAAAATAGGGATAGATACAATTTGAATGACAATTTCTTTTTTGGTTGTAATATGTGGGTCGCAAAAAATGCCATGTAATGTGTGATGAAGTGCTAAGAAGAGGCTGGAAGCAAAGTAATAAGCAGTAAAGAATGATAGGAGACCGTAAACCTTTCGTCCGGGAACGATAAGTGTCATGACGGTTTCGATAAAGGCCTCCATGTTCACGGGAATACGTGGAAGAACTTGGTATAGGGTTGCTGCAAGGTCTTTTCCTTCAAAAGGGAAGATAGACATAATACTGGCACAAACGATTATCAGGGGAATGATAGAAACGATTGTGTAATACGAGAGTGCTGCAGCTCTATAGCGATAGCGGTGAGCGATGATATCGGGAAAGGCTGTTTGAATACAAATTAGTAGTCGTTTGAGATATAGCGTTACAGAATCCATCACAGGCATTTTAGCTTAAAACGATGGCTTTGGCAGCTAAGAAATTATTCTCAAAAGGTCGTTTTTGTAAAATAGATGAATACACACACGAAAATAGATAAAAAATGCACCATTGCCAAAGGGATAGTCCCTTGGCGTTGGTGGCATTTTTTTGACTGTAATAGTGGATTTTAGTTGGATATGTTGTTGAATCCAAAAGTAGGTGGCTGCATTTCACATTGCCCCCCACTGCCATCTATTTTTCCTGTACCATCAGTTACGAACTGACCTATAGTAGCTCCGGATACAACTAGATTAGAACTTAATTGGAATCCCTTGGTGGCATCAGATGAGGTAGTTGGTGCTTTCCATGGGGTTACACCATCGCCTCCACCTGTAGATGTAGATGCGGTGGATAGGTGAAGCCAAACCTTATTTTCAGTTCCGTCACAGGTTGTAGTGGAGCCATCGATCGGGTTGATAACATCCTCTGATCCATTGTTGCCACATACATCAGACGTTTCATCTTCATCGGCAGTACAGGTTCCAGTAGTAGAAGTAGATGCGTATTTAATGTTGTCACTCATTTCTATGATAACACAGTTATATGTTCCATCAGCGAGTTCCCCTGACCCAAAATCAGGGCTGTCGAGTACATTTTTGTATTCTGGATCGGTATTGTTTACAACAACGACCGGGTCAGTACAAAATGCGCTTTCAGAAACCGCAAATCGATAAACCTTAACTTTTAAAAATGCTGGATCTGCGCCGTTGACGAGCGTAGTAAATAGGATTGCTGTAATTAGTAATCCCCATATTTTCATTTGTTGAACCCCTTTCAATTAAGACAATTGTTATGACTTGGCCTGATTTAACTTCCGGCCCCTTTTAGTGTAAACGTGTTTGTGCTTTCTGGTGCTTGCGCACAAGATAGAACAGAAACAGTGACACCAACCCCAATGATGACCGCTAGCATTGTTAATACAGCTTGTTTGAACATAAATAAAACCCCATCCTTTCCCCAAAGTGGATTGCTAGATTTACTCTACCATTAATTTATCGAATCTCATCGTTATTTACTCTTTTTCTGTCCTCGACCTTCGATAAATGAAAGGGCAGGTCTAATTAAATATTGTTACCAATTTCATCCATAGCGTGGCCTACCAACCAGTTACAGAGGTTGTCGATACGTAGCGTTTCTTCAGAAGAGAGTGTGTCTGGAGAGTGCCATTTACAGTCCAGGATGGTGTGGGTATTAGGAGATTCTTTAATATGAAGCGCGATTGTTGAGTTGGGCATTTCAACTACACTGGTGGCATGGTAGTTTTCTGGTGTTGAAAGTTGGTTTTGAACAATTAATAATGGATTGATGTTGGGTTGTGACATAAATGGGCTCCAGGGTTAGGCTTTTTTCGATGTAATTGATAATCGTGGTAAGAGTTGAGAGAGAGAGTTGATAAGTTGATCAATGGATGAATTCGTAGTGGCATGTCCCCAGCTGAGTCTGACGGCGCTGAGGGCTTCTTTTGTAGAAAGGCCCATTTCTAATAGTACATGTGATGGTTCTACAGACCCTGTTGAGCATGCGGACCCAGTAGATACACAAATACCTTCTAGATCGAGACTCATCATAATGGCACTACCGCTAATGTTGTCGAACGATACCAATAACGTGTTGGGCAGGCTTTCTTTAGGTGAATATATCTGAACCGGGGTTGATAGAGACTTTATTTTTTTGATTAAGTGTTCTTTAATTTTGGCCATATGAGCAATTTCTTTTTCTTGATTTTGTTTCCACCAGTTAATCGCGCTAGAAAATCCTATAATTCCCAGGGTGTTTTGTGTTCCTGCACGTAAACTTCGTTCATGGCTCCCGCCTCTGAGTAAGGGTGTTAGCCAAGTTTCATCTGCGCAATATAGACAGCCAATGCCTTTTGGCCCATATAACTTGTGGGCGCTGAGAGATAGCGTGTCTAGTCCAATGTCGCTTACGTTTAAAGGGACTTTTCCGACATATTGAACGGCATCGCTATGAAAACGGACGCCATTGAATTTGGCGAGATCTGATAGTTGAGAGAGGGGTTGGATCGTTCCAGTTTCATTATTGGCGGCCATGATACTGACTAGGGAAGTACTTGTTGTTATGGCTTTTGAATAGGCTTCCATATTAATGCGGCCATTTTCATCTACTGGTAGATATGTCACTTGAACCCCTTCTTTTTCTAATTGGTTGCAAGTGCTGATGATACTCGTGTGTTCAATAGACGAGGTGATGATGTGAGGTGATTTTTCTTCCAAGAGTGCTTGTGAGACTGCGGATTTAAGTACCCAATTGTTGCTCTCTGTGGCGGATCCCGTAAAGAACAAGTGCTCTGGAGATTTCGCTCCGATGAACTGTGCTATGGATTCTCGCGCGGATTCAATGTCTTCTTGAGCGCTTTGCCCTAAGTGATGCAAGCTAGATGGGTTTCCAAAATGGGATAATCCTTTTTTTATAGCAGACTCTACCGTTGGGTGGAGCGGTGTTGTGGCATTATAGTCCAGATAAATAGTGCTAGACATAGCGCTGTAATGTTGTGCAAAAGAGGGTGTAGAGTGAAAGCTGAGTGGCCAAAAAGTTGTCTCGGGTATTGGTTATGTTTTCTACAGTTTCAGTGAAATAACTTGTGTTTGTAAGTAATATCTTTAAAAAGGAAAGTGTTTCTTGTTGAATCTTTGCTCTTACTTCTTTGGCGTCTGAATAAAAAAATAAGTTAAAGTGCATTTTTATTTTGTCGATTAAGAATCGAATATCCTGGCTTGGAATTTGAAAAAACCCTTTGAGATTTACCATTTGCCCCTTGCTAGTTTTTAGTTCCATGTTCGCAGGGAAGAATTGTTGGATATGGAGATAAAGAGCGTTTAATTGTTCGCTTGGTAAGCTAGATAAGATGATAAAAAATAAATCTAAATCCTTGTTTTCACCGATTGAACTAATCATTTGAACGGGGTTTTGGGTAAGAATATTAATCCGATTAATACTAGCTTCGAGATCATTGCTATATTTTTGAAATAGATGGACGAGAGAGGCGATGAAATCTCGGTTTAACTGGGCATTCTGTTTGGTTTTTGAGAAGACCTTATTAAAAAAATAGGATTGGAATTGTTTGTATGATTGGTCAATCTTTCCAAACGTAAATGACGAACTCATTTTGTTTTTCCACTGTATGGTAACCGTTTTACCTTTAGTGCTAATCCATTTGATATGGGTGTTCTCTAGGCCATCTAATAGACTAAGTGCAGTCAAAAGCATTAGTTGTATAAACGTGACAGATTCAGGAGAGGACACAAATGAGGGCAGTTCAATTAGGTCTTTTTCTGTATTTAGAAAAGCTAAAAACTGAACTTGGAGCGGATTGTTTTTTTTAAATAATGGCTGAGCGTCACCCAGATGGGTGACGATGCTTTGAAGAATTGAAACAGACGCCGGCAGTGAAGTTGCTGAGCCGGACACTAGTTATGATTTAGCGGCTGCCGGTGCTTTTTTAGCGGCTGCTTTTTTTGGAGCTGCTTTTTTAGCCGTTGTAGCTGCTGGCTTTTTTGGAGCTGCTTTTTTAGTTGTTGTAGCCGGTGCTTTTTTAGCGGCTGCTTTTTTCGGAGCTGCTTTTTTAGTCGCTGTAACTGGCGCTGGTGTAGTAGCTCCTTTGTTATTTGCAAGAGCAAGCTTAGATTTGGTTCTAGCTGCAGTATTTTTGTTCAAAATTCCTTTGCTAACACTTTTATCAATAATGCTAAGCGTGTTTCTCACGATAGTTAGTTGATTGGCGTCTTTTGATTCAATCGCTGCGTATGCTGCCTTGATTGCAGATTTCATTTGAGTTTTGTTTGAAAGGTTGCGTGATCTGTTTCGCGCGTTCCGTTTAATGTCTTTTTTTGCTGCTTTAATATTTGCCATGCTTCTTCTCCACTAGTACTTTGACATGATATGATGTCATTTCATATTATTTGTTGAGCTCAAATGGTAGCTCAGATAGAGGTTATATGTCAATAATCGACTGGTTCAATCAACGTGAAAAAATAGAAGATCGCTCAAAAAAGCTGGATATCCCAGGTGATTTGTGGGTGAAGTGTTATAAATGTAGTGACATTCTTTATCTAAAGGATTTGGAATCTAGCAAAAAAGTTTGTCCTTCTTGCAAGTATCATTTTCGGATAACGCCGGAAGAAAGACTACAGTATCTTTTTGATTCCAATTCCTTTGAAGAGGCGGAAGACTCCATTCGTGCTGTGGATTTTCTTAAATTTCGGGATACTGAAGAATATAAAGATCGACTAGAAAAGGCACGAAAAAAGACAAAGCATGCAGATGCGATTATCATTGGTGTCGCTAAAATTAAAAAACGAACTGTAAATGTAGGTATTATGGATTTTTCTTTTATGGGTGGCAGTATGGGATCGGTTGTTGGGGAAAAAATTACTAGGCTGATTGAGTTAGCCTTGGAAAACCATCATCCGTTGGTTATGTTTACGTCTTCAGGTGGTGCTCGGATGCAAGAAGGGATTATGTCCTTAATGCAAATGGCGAAAACAAGTGCGGCATTACAGCTTTTAGCCAAAAAGAAGATTCCATATATTTCAGTTCTATGTGACCCAACAATGGGTGGGACCTCGGCCAGTTTTGCGATGTTAGGCGATATTAATATTGGAGAGCCTGGCGCATTAATTGGATTTGCAGGGCCTCGCGTTATTGAGCAGACTGTTCGTGAAAAGCTGCCAAAAGGATTTCAGAGAGCAGAGTTTTTGTTGAAACACGGAATGTTAGATATGGTAGTAGAGCGACAATCCATGCGGGACACTCTGGCTCATTTAGTAAATGTGCTCGACCCCCACAGAAAGCCGGTATAAATTATGAAACCATTAGATTTTGAAAAACCATTAGATGAGTTATACGCCAAGATTGATGAGCTACGACGTTTGTCCGCAGAGGGGCAAGTGGATTTAAGTGATGAGATAGCTAGTATCGAAAAACGTGCCGAAAAATTGCGTAATGAAGTGTTTAGTAACCTAACGCCTCATCAAATTCTTCAAATAGCACGACATCCGAATCGACCAGACACCTTTGGATTATCAATGTTGGTGTTTGATGATTTTGTTGAGCTTCATGGTGATAGACAGTTTCGTGATGATCCATCTATTGTTGGTGGTATCGCTCAGTTAGGGACGCATCGCGTCATGGTGATTGGTCATCAAAAAGGGCATGATACGAAGGAAAAAATCTATCGTAACTTTGGAATGCCTCATCCTGAAGGGTATCGAAAAGCATTGCGATTAATGCATATGGCTGAAAAGTTTAATATGCCAATCGTTACATTTATTGATACCCCGGGTGCGTACCCTGGAAAAGAAGCTGAGGAACGTGGGCAGTCCGAAGCGATTGCGCGTAATTTGAGAGAAATGTCTGGCCTATCGGTTCCTGTAATTACGTTTGTTATAGGTGAAGGTGGGTCTGGTGGCGCTTTGGGAATTGCGGTGTCGAATCGGATATATATGCTGGAATATGCGGTTTATTCGGTGATTTCTCCTGAGGGATGTGCATCGATTTTATTTAGAGATGCGGATCAAGCAAACTATGCTGCTGAAAAACTTAAAATTACAGCGGGAGATATATCGAATCTTGGTATTGGCGATGGCGTTTTGAAAGAACCCTTGGGTGGCGCACATAATGATTGGCCACATGTGTCTGAAACGATTCGGTCTAAAATCAATGAAGACCTTAAACGGTATGAGACGATGTCGCCGGAAGAAGTGTTTCAAGAACGTTACGATAAATTCCGATCATTCGGGAAGTTTGAGGATCCCGTCAAAGCGTGAAAACTAAAGCAGTCAAATCACCTGATGCGGTTTGGCAAGCTTATCCTCAAAATATAGAGTTAGCCAAGTCCTTGGCGAAGACGTTGAATTGCCATGCGATCACTGCGCAACTTTTATTGAATAGAGGGATTCGATCGGTAACGGAAGCTAAGGCATTTTTGTTTCCAGAACTGGATGCCTATCAAACGCCTTTTCTCAGTGAGCCATTGGCGGCAGCAATTGAATTGATTAGTGACGTTGTAGAATCAAAAGGGCCTGTATTTGTATATGGTGACTATGACGTAGATGGGGTTACATCAACGACTATTATGGTTGATATTCTTAGACGCTTGGGTGTTCATGTAGATTATATGATTCCGGATCGTTTCAAAGATGGGTATGGCCTGGGAAAAAGTGCTGTTCAAAGAGTGTTGTTGGGTAACTATTCATTAATGATAGCTTTGGATTGTGGGATTAGTAATTGGCGTGAAATTGAGGTTATTCGCCAAGAAAAAGAGACAAAGGTTCTCATAATGGATCATCATAAAACGCCTCAAAAATTACCGGATGCACAAGCCATTCTTAATCCAAGAGATCAACCAGAAGGCCACCCGTTTGGTGAATTGTGTACGGCGGGCATTGTTTATTGTTTTTGGATGGAAGCAATCAAAGCGAAGGGTTGGGATTTGGATATTACCGATTATCTTGATGTTGCTGCTCTTGGGACAGTGGCAGATATGATGCCGCTTTCTGGACAAAATAGAGTGCTTACAATGTTTGGATTGAAACAGCTTTCTTCTCGAAACAGAGATAGTTTACGGATACTTTTGGAAAGAGTGGGGTTTAAAAATTCTCAAGTGACTTCTCGCGATATTGGATTTGTGATTGCTCCTAGATTAAATGCGGCGGGTCGTTTGGTTCATGCGAAGGCGGGGGTTGAACTTCTTCTTGCTGGAACTACGGAAGAAATGTTTCGGATATCAGGTGAGTTAGATGGACTTAACCAAAGGCGAAGAGAAATGGGACAGTTGATTTTAGCGGGGGCAGAAGCTCAAATAAAAGCGGATCCATCTGTTTTGGACGCCCATGTGGTGGCCTTGTCTGGTGAGGATTGGCACACCGGAATTATTGGCATAACAGCGGCTCAATTGGTCCGAAAACATGGTCGCCCTGCAGTAATGATCACCGAAGAGTCAGGGATTTGTAGAGGATCTGCTAGAAGCGTGCCTGGAGTAGACATCTATCAGGTTTTGAAGGCTTGTGATGGTCATTTTGAAACATTTGGAGGCCATGCAGGTGCCGCTGGTTTTAGTATGTTGCCAGAGAAGGTTCCGGCTTTTTTGCTTGCTTTGCGGGAGATTTCTTTGACGATGATTTCATCAGGGGATTTAGTTCCTGTTTTGGATATAGATATTGCTGTGGACCCTAAAGATATGACTCTGGATCTTGTATCTGATTTAGCGAAGATGGAGCCATTTGGTATGGGAAATCCGCAACCTGTTTTCTATACAAATCAACTTCGTCCCGAGGACTTTCGAACAGTGGGTGACGGCTCACATTTAAAGGCGAGTTTTCGATCCTTAGATGGCAAGACAGTTGTGGATGCCATTGGATTTGGTATGGCCGACAAGCTTCCTAAACTGTATGAAGATCAAGTTGAGTTAGCCTTTCATTTGGAGACAAATGAGTGGGGCGGTGTGGTTGTGCCTCAGTTGAGGTTGGTAGGTGTTCGATAGTATTGCCCATCGACTCTATAGCAGCTATAGTAGTCCACTGTCGGGGTGTGGCGCAGTTGGTAGCGCACCAGTTTTGGGAACTGGGGGCCGGAAGTTCGAGTCTTCTCACCCCGACCATTAGGAAAAATGATAGACTATAGTGTAAGGAATTGGAGATCAATATGAATTTAAAAGACGTTAAAAAGCTTATTAAACTAGTAGAAGACGCCAATATTACTGCCTTATCTATAGAAGAAGATGGGAAGAAGATAGAAGTCAAAAAAGATTCTATTCATGCATCAGCACCGTCTTATTTGGCCCCTCAGCCAGCTCCGGTTATGACGGCACCAGTTGCTGCGGCTCCTTTAGCTGAGACGCCTCAAGCAGCTCCTGCTTCGGTTGAGCCAGTGAATGATTCGAACTTAGTGGCAATTAAGTCCCCCATGGTAGGCACGTTTTATGCGTCTTCTAGCCCTGAAACACCGGTTTATGTGAAAGAAGGGTCTTCTGTTAAGGAAGGCGATGTTGTTTGTATGGTTGAGGCTATGAAGCTGTTTAATGAAATTGAGTCTGAAGTGTTAGGAACTATCGAAAAGATTTTGGTAGAGAATGCATCGCCAGTAGAGTATGGCCAAGACCTTTACCTCGTTAGACTGTCATAAATTTCGCGAATTGAACGATTTTAGATTTGATTTTTGTTCTCGCCGTATAGTAATACGCCTGTAGGAAACCCGAATCTAAAAGCCCGGAAAATACGATATTCTTTACGCATGAAGAGCGTGTGTAGCTTATGTGCATAGGATACCCCCTCCCCTATAAAATGTTTAAAAAGTGTGAAAACTGGGTACTCTATTAATTACGTAGGGGGGGACTTACGATGAATAAGAACGCGCGTCTAGCGATGATGCGTCATTTTCTCGAAGCTCAACGTATTGGGGAGGAAGCGGAGTTACACGCACAGTCAAATGTGCATAACGCTGATCTTGATCACCAAGACATGGAATTTCGTGTGAATGATCGCACAGAAGCATCAAACGCCACAGTTTAGACTGTGCCGGGGACTAGACAACACCGAGTACAATCGGGGTTGTCTACCCTGATTTGGGGCGGAAAACAGCGGTGACGTCGGGAACGGCGCCCACGATTTTTTTTAGATGATTCAGGTGATCCATATCTTTCAGTTCTAGTTGGATACGAATCATAGCGCGTCCATCACTAAATACTTTACTGCTAGCTTGTAGAATATTGGTTTTGGATTCTGAGATTCGGTTTACGATGTCTTTTAATAGACCCATTCTGTCATACCCTTCAATTTCTAGGGTGACTGGGAAAACACGTTCGCTGGATTTGATTTCCCACTCGACATCGATCAATCTATGGCGATCTTTTTCAGAGAGCTTGCTTATGTTTTGGCAACACGTTCGATGAACGGCTACGCCAAATCCCATAGTGACAAAGCCGATAACATCGTCTCCTGGTAGTGGATGGCAACATTTGGCCAAATACACTTCAATGTTTTCTTCTCCGAGAACGCGAATTCCATAAATGGACTCCTTGCCAGTTTGGGCGGGTGTTTTGTAGTCCAACGATTGAAGGACTTCGGCATTGCTCGGTTGATCAAGTTTGCCAGTGATTTTGTCTAAATGTCGGATGACGCCTGGTACGCCGATATCTCCATTTGCAATAGCTAGGTAAAGGGTCTCTAGTGAGTCAAACTGATGTTTATCTAAAAAGGGTTGGATATTTGGTCTGTTTGCTAAATCCTTAGCAACATATCCGGCGGCAACTAAGGCTTTTTCCAGTTCATGCTTGGCACGATCCTTTTTTTCGTTGGCATCTTGGCGGCGGAACCACTGTTTGATTTTGCTTTGTGCATAACTGGTTTTGACAAACTCAAGCCAGTCTAGTTTAGGGTTGGCGGTTTTGCCTTGTATTATTTCAAGGCGATCGCCATTTTGAAGGGTGTAGTGAAGCGTGACGATGTGACCATTTATTTTGGCGCCTTGGATACTGTTTCCGACTTCAGTATGGACTCTATAGGCAAAATCAATAGGCGTAGCACCTTTAGGCAAAACAAAGAGTTCTCCTGCGGGAGAAAAAACGAAGACCTCGGCGGCAAAAAGATCGATTTTGAGGGTTTGGATATAAGAGTCTGGATCATCTTGTTGGGCAGATAAAATTTGTCGTAACCAAGCAAAGTCGGCTTGGTATGTCGTTGCATCTGATTTTTTCCCTTCTTTGTATTTCCAGTGAGCGGCGACCCCATACTCTGCAACCTCATCCATTTCTTTGGTTCGAATTTGTATTTCTACAGGGCGTCCTTCATGGCCGATAACGGTGGTATGCAAAGATTGATACATATTGGTTTTTGGTAAGGCAATATAGTCCTTAATTCGACCGGCTACGGGGGTAAATTTTGCATGAATAATTCCGAGGGTTTCATAACAATTTGCAAGGGTATCTACAATGATGCGAATGCCAAGCAAGTCATACATTTCGCTGTAGTCATCCCCTTTTTGGATTTTTCGGAAAATACTAAAAAAGTGTTTGGGCCGTCCGGTCACAACACCTTTTACCGGACTTGAATCCAATAGGATCTCTACCTGTTTGATCATTTTTTTGATATATAATTCGCGCTCCTCTCTTTTGGAGGCAACAGCAGATCGAATAGATTTGAACTCTTCAGGAAATAAATACATCATCGACAAATCTTCTAATTCCCATTTAAGGCTTCCCATACCCAATCGATAGGCAAGTGGCGCAAAGATTTCTAATGTTTCTTTGGCGATTCGTTGTTGTTTGTCAGGGCGTAAATGTTTGAGGGTGCGCATATTATGTAAGCGGTCGGCGAGTTTAATGATAACGACTCGTAAATCCTCTGCCATGGCCAAAAACATTCGTCGATAGTTTTCTGCTTGAGCTTCTTCAGAGGTGCCAAAATAAACTTTTCCCAATTTGGTGACACCTTTGATTAAGTGGGTTACTTCAGAACCAAACTCAGACAAAATTTCGGATTCTTTGGCGTTGGTATCTTCCAAAACATCATGGAGGAGGGCTGCAGCGATAGTATCTCGCCCTTGGTTTTGTTCTGCCAAAATAATCCCTACTTCTAAGGGGTGTGTAATATAGGGTTTTCCAGATTTACGAATTTGGTTGGTGTGCCAATGATCAGCGAACTCATAAGCGGAGCGGATGAATTGAATATCCTCAGGCGGCATTGTATCGCCAAAGCAGTTAATTAAGGTATCGATTGTTGGCGACTCAGACATACCCACATTGTACCTTAGATCAATGCGTCTTGAATGAGTATTTTGGCTTGTTGTAACGCAATATGTCGATGCGATAAGGCGTTTTTTTCTTGGGAGCTCATTTGGGCAAACGTTCTGTCGTCGCCTTCAGGGATAAAAACAGCGTCATAGCCAAATCCATTGTCTCCGACTAGATCGGGACTAATATGGCCGCGAATAATGCCAGATGTCGTTTGGATCGCGTTGTCCGGAAACCGAATGGCGATTACGCATTGAAACTGGGCATCACGATTCCCGGTGTGATGGAGCTCTTTCAGAAGTTTATGGCAGAGTTCTTCTTTGCTTGCGTTTTCACCTGCATACCGAGCGGAATAAATGCCTGGTGCACCGTCTAGGATATCCACTTCTAATCCCGAGTCATCAGCAACAAGAATGGTGTTGGCTTTAAGGGAAAAAGCGGTGACTTTTTTTATTGCATTTTCTTCAAATGTGAGTCCATCTTCAATGATAGTTACAGGGTTGGGATAAATGTCTTTGTAAGGTGAAACAGAGACGGGCAAATCGGATAAAAGTGATGTCATTTCGTGACACTTATTTGCATTGTTTGTTGCTAATACGATTTGATGGGTCATACAGGTAGTCTATGATATAATTTTGGTGTTAATCAAGCGTATATATTGAGTAGTTTCTCAAATGCTATGAGGGGGTTGAAGAGGATGTTTATTAAAATCACGGTCTTAGTGATTGTTGTTTTTAGTTGGATAACGACGACTATTGTTGCGATGATGCCATCGTATGTTAAGCCTATTTGGCATGGTCCTCGATCGATAAAGACCGTAGCGCTAACCTTTGATGATGGACCGCATCCGGATTATTCGAATACGATTTTGGACGTGTTGAATACTCATGATGTGTCGGCAACCTTTTTTGTAGTGGGACGATCCGTTTTGGCCTACAAGACAATTGTCCAGCGTATGGCTGCGGAAGGACATGAACTAGGGAATCACACATTTACTCATCAACGGTTGGATCAGCTAGCTCCGGCAGAAATGGTATTAGAGATGGATTCGATTAATCGTTTAGTCAGGGAAGTAACTGGCCAGAATATGACTTTTTTTCGACCCCCAGGAGGTCGATATAACCGGTATGTTCTGGATCATCTAAAAACCACTTCAATGCAAATGGTTCTGTGGGATATTAATACCGGGGATTATTATGTTCCTGTATCTGAGGAAGATCGATCGGATTACCCTTATGCTAAAAATACAGTCCAGAAAAAAGCCGCTCGTGTAGTTAAAGAGATATTAGAGTCCGTACAGTCGGGCAGTATTATTCTTTTGCATAATACGGATGGCGAGACGATTAAGGCGCTTCCTCAGATTATTACAGCGCTTAGGGGGCAAGGGTATCGATTTGTTACATTGTCTAAGATGCTAAAAGAGGGGTCCTTGGTGGTTAAACGATGACAAGGTTGTCTCAACTTGTAATGGATCAAGGGATTCAGACGGTTTTGGTGGATGCATCGGGAGTCTTGTATACGGATGATGGTGTTGTCCCAGGTGTTCCTGAGACTATTCAGTCGCTTAGAGATGCGGGTTGTTATGTAATAGTTGTGACTAACAATTCGGGGCACTCTCAGGCGATGATTGCGGATCGGTTAACTAGGTTTGGGATACCAATAGACCCTCAAGATGTGATTTCATCAGGGTTGGGATTGTCAGAAGATGCGCAGTGTCGTCAAATTATTGAGGGGCGATCGGTTTTTGTTTATGGACGAGCGTCGTCTCATGGATACGTCACAATGGCTGGGGGGCAAATCGTTGATGAGGTTGGTGATAGTGAAGTGGTTGTGATGATGGCCTCACTCAAAGCGGATAATCAGGCGGTTTATGAATCGGTTAGGGCGCATGTTATTGCAACTGGGGTTCCGGTTGTTTGTGCTAATCCGGATCAATATATTTGGAATCAAGAAGGGTTATATAAGGTTTGTGGCTACTATGCGACGCAATTGGAAAAAGAAACTTCGTGCTCAATGACATGGATTGGCAAACCTTTTTGCAATTTCTCTATGGTAGTACACGATATATTAATGAGGCGGAATATTTCCGTTGATAATAATGTTCTTTTTATTGATGACAATATCCACAATGTAGATCGACTTCGGTCCGACCTGGGAATCCTAGGCGGTTGTGTTAGTCTAACGGGCTTAATGAACCACTATGGAATGGATATTATACAGATTGGTCAGAATACGGATTATGTATTCGAGACATTGGCAGGGGAAATATCGACTAACTAGATATGGGGACAGGTTAAATAACGTTAACGAGGCAAATGATGAGTTTAGAAAATTATAAATTAACAGTATTAAATGAAATGGGCGTATTGAAGAAAGTTTCTTCTTTTGTTCAAGAAACAGTTTTTAATTTAGGTTGTGTGAAATCGGCTTTTGATTCTCGACTACCTGTAGGGGAGTTTCCGATTAAGGGTTATGAAAACGATGACCCTAATGACGGGATATGTCGGTCTTCATTAACGTCCAATGCGGACTCAAGTGTATTCGGAGGTTACTCAGCGAAGTCTTCACCAGAGGGGTCTCCTGTATCGAGAGCGGGTCGAGTCATTAGTCTTTCTTCAGATGGAGGAACGGATGGAGACGCTTCGCCGGCTTTTCTTACTGGACGAGAGAGTAAGGTTTCGATGCCCTTGAAAATTTCTGAGTATGGGGCGCAACAAACTATTTATCCAATAGTAGAGAATCCACCGATGATGAGGGCTAGCTCTTTACAAAATATAGCTAGTGAGCGACTACACTCTCCTGTAAAACAGCAATCTGGATCGTTTCCGAGAAGTTCTTTCCAGGGGATGTTTAAGCAGGGAATGTTAACTTCTCATGTTCCTCGTGCGAGTAATTTGAAAGAGGGGCCTTCAAAAGAGGCCTATGATAGAGCTTTGATTATAGGGTCGTCAAAATCAAGAGCTGCAAATATCTAAAGCGTATAAGGCGATAATGTTGATAGAGGAGGGGATGATGAATAGAGTGTTGATGCTTTGTTTCATCTATATGGTTTATGAACATGTTTAATAAAGTGTTATTTAAAGTTTTGGCGGTTGTTTCTCGGGATGTTCATCAAACCAGCGCGGTTTTTGGGACGCTAACCGTTACAGAAAGAATGGAAACGGTTTTTTCTGATATGTTGAAGGTGATAGATGAGCAGTTTCCTGCGGATCTAACATTAGTACATACTGATGGTCCGGCTAGAGAGTCTCTTTCGGTCTCACCACCTTTGCCAAGGGCAGGGTCCCAGGATGGCCGTGAGTCTAAGATGTCGTCTCCTCTTCGAGCATATACTCGGACAATGACCCCGACAGATATTCCTGATCGAAACGATGAGGTAAGTGAACCCTTTTCAGTTTTGAGTAATGTTCTTGATGAAATGAGCCAAAGCAACCTTCAAGTTGGCGATGAAATTGTTCCTCTGTCAGTGTTTTATATGTATTTGAGGATACTAGAAAGGGAGTTTGAGACAGCGGTTGTTTCTTATACTTCTGGAATTGGAGATTTCATTCAAGCACTTCAGGATTATATGAGAGAGCATAATGCTAACCCGATAGGTGCGATTCACAACTTCCATCAGCATCTTTTGGGGGAAAGAACATTAGCGTCAGAATGGATTGAGAAACACCAAATAGCAGGAGATGACAATGAAGGTGGGTGGGAATCTGAGCTAAAAAAAATATTTAAGCAAGCCAACAGTAGTATGGTTTCCGTTGGGGTTTCTTTCCAGAAAGATGCCAACTATTTTGATCGGAATTATACGGCTTTTCGTAAATATTGGGATTTAATGGAGCCAACTTATTCGATGGGCATGGGGATGTCTCGGAACAATAAAAGACAGTACTTTTTGATGGCGGCTACATTTTCTCGTGTTTTAGCTCAAAGATTAGGGGATTTGTATTCAGATAGCCCCCTGCCAGAATTTAATTGGCGGAATGTTTTGTACGATAGTTTTATGAGTACCTTACCCGTATCCAAACCCGCGATTGGGCTAGATACGTTTATGAATGAGCTAATGAAGAAGCCAGAGTTGATAAAAAAAGAATCGTTTTTTGTTAATGGTGATCATTGCGATCTTTTAATTTTTGATAACCGAAAGAAAGGGTTGTTTAATGGGTTTGAGTCAGAAGCCTATGGGATGCTATGTTCGCAGTTTCATGAAGCATGGGCGCTGGCGCTTACTGAGCTAGGGATGGATCGTGTACGCCAAGTAACCACCCCTTTTGGTGGTGGTTATATGGAGGCTGATTTTATCACTCTAGTTGCATGTAAACCGGGTGATAAATTCGATAGCCTGAAAGCATTTTTTACTAGTAAATATTCAATTTCAGAGATTGTGTCGAGCGGGGATTTCGAAAAGAAATATCAAGGCGATATATTTATGGGAGGGTGTTATGTGCCGCCCAAAGATCAGGGGCTTCAAGTAGGAGAAATTGCGGCGTTCTTTACGTTAAAAGAAGGGTTGAACTGTGTAGCAAAGGATATCGTCATCACTCGGGACGGTAATACAGTTCCTTTGAAATATGATGATCTTGTCAGGGTTACTAATAGTACTAGAACCAATTCTTCAAAGGCGATAGGTGCACTAGAAAAGGTGGGGTTCGGATTAATGGGGCGTTTTCAAGAGTATGAGAAAAGGGCTGACGTTTTGATTGATGCGTTATCTAAAACAGATAAGGCGCTTGTGACAGAAATGTGTAATGCACATTTTTTACTGAATAGAGAGGGTATGACAAACGATTATGGTCAGCCAGATTTACCAATGTACAACGAATATGATCACCCTGTGGTCAACACGAGAGACTTTTTTTGGGTCCCAGAAGTGTATCAGGAAAGTCAGCCTGTTATGGAAAAAATGGACGATTTGGACCGGTTGGTCTTGGCGATTCAAGCGGATTTTGATTCTCGAGCAGGGTCTACAGAAGCGATTCAAATGGTGAGAAAAGAGATGTTGTCTCGAATAGATAGGTTAGGAGTATTTAAACAATATTTGATAGATAATGTTGAGAAACAAGACCGATTTTTTGAGTTTATGGCTAGGCAATGGGAAGTGTTTCAGGAAGAAGTTCCTGATGACTTTTCGACAGTTAGGAGACAATACTTTGATCATTGTCACCCGGCTAGATCAGATGAATATCGCCCGCCTAAGCAACTTGCTTGTTTTAATACGGGATTGGTTCGAGAGGCGTTGCCTCCGACATGGGATGTGGAGCAGTTTCGTCCGGATCTGTTAAAAAAGAATCGAACATTGGTGGCTTTTTTTATGTGCCTACGTCACCTAGGCGATTCTTTATATGTATCACATGACTTGGATCAGTCAAGACTGGGCAAGGCGATTAAAATGATTCGTGGGTTTCAAAAAATGGAGACAAATCTTGAAACCAAGCTTCAAGCAACGATTTACCCGAAAGTTACGCGGATATTTGGTAGTCAAGAAGAGGTGTCTGGCGGAGAGTTATTTGATGCTGAAGGCCGAGGAATTACCAAAGAAAAAATTAATGAAATGTTTTTAGAAATGAAAGGACTATTGGCCTTTGTTCCGAAAGCTCAATGGCGACTACTTCAGAAAAATCAAATTGTAGTGGATTTTTATGGGACAATGAATATAATGCAAAGTCTTGTAGCGTGTTTGGACTGTTTGGAGCAAGTTCAGAATGAGGGTGTGAGCCCTTCCTTTTTTGATTCTTTGAAAAGTTTGATAAAGCTTGTTTCTGACTTAGAAAAAATGCTTTCTAGGGCTCAATCTGGGGATGTGTTATTTGATGGAGAAGAGAAACCTCTTCAATGGATGGGTGTTTTGTCCTTGTCTAAGCAAATGTATTTGCAAACAGCTATTGGCGATACGTTATCACCGCTGTATGGGGTATTGACGAGCCAAATTCGTCAGTCGCTATTGGCGCATCCAGAGTCTTTTTTGGACAACTATAAAAAAATGGCTGAAGTTAGTATTGCTGCGTCACTGTTGTTAGGCGATTTTAGTATTTCAGAAGGATTTGAGAAGCATTTTTCAGCGGTATTGCTTAAAATGAACATGATGTTGATTCAGACTCCGATAGATGGAAAGGGTTTAAAGCATCTAACGCGTGATATTCAGTTTGCGCAGAAACGAAATACTTATTCTGAAGTGGAGAAGGAGTGCTGGCGTGATTTGGAACGATATATTAGTTTAACTGTTTCAGATGCGAGGTCTATTGATAGAGTCTCCGAAGAAAAGGTTTCAGTTGCTAGGCAAGAAGCCCTCAATGATATCTGGCAGAGCCTACAAGGCAGTGTGTTAGGAGCGGAAGATAGACCCCCGCTGCCGCCTGAAAAAAAAATGTCACGGCGAGGGACAAAGAGCTTGTTTAAAGTGGCTTCGAACTCTTAATTCATCACAATGATTATTCTTTATTCTATTATTATTTGTCTAAATGTAGGGTTGGGGTTTTTAGCGTTATTTAAAAATAATAATCAAAAAGGACTCGTTCAAACGAGAGCGGCTTTTTTTAATCTTTCTTGTTTTTGTGCGCTTTGGGTTCTGTCAGTCTGTATGGTGAAATATGGGGCTAGTCCAATTTTTTGGATCAAAATGGCCTTTTTTTCGGGGATAGGGTTTGTCTTTAGTTTTTTGTTGATGATACTCAGATACCCTACTCATATAAACCTTCCTAAATGGGTTTGGGGGTTAGTGATTGGGGGGGCAGTCTTGTTATGCGGGCTGAGTTTTACGCCTCTAATTGTTCAAGGGTTTGATGCAAGTGCACACCAGGTAAACTATGGCCCTTTATATAGGGTGGTGGTCTATTATATTTCGGCGTTAATTTTGACTTCTGGATTTCTGGCTATTCATCAGTATAGAAAAGGAAGTGGTTTGGATCGATTGCGTGTCTTTTATTTGATATCAGGGATGTTGTTTTCTTTTGTTGGTATCTATATTACCAATATTCTTCTTCCAAATTTGTTGCATACAAACAAAAGTAGTGCCTATGGACCTTTGTTTTTGACTGTATTTTTGGCGACGACAGTTTACTCTATTCTGAAGCATCGTCTTATGGAAATTGATCTTGTGATCAAAAAAGGCGTGTTTTATTTTCTGCTTACTACATGTTTGTCCCTCCCGGTTTTATTTTTGTTTATGGTAACAAGTATTCTTACAGCAGATGAATCTGGACTCACGCTCTTTTTTTGTTTTGGGTTTGTAGCCATAAGTATTGTTCTTTTGTATCCCCATCTTATTGAAATTATTGACCATATTACAGAACGGTTGTTTTTTCGGAAGCCAACGGATTACCAAGCATTAACGACGGATATTAGTGGTCGTCTTTCTAGAGTTATCACCGAGACGCAATTGGCAGATGTTCTGGTTCGAGTAATGACGGATCGATTAAAATTGTATGGTGCAAGTTTATATGTTTTAAGGGGAACGGGAGCGTTTTCTCGGGTGGAAGGGGTAGGGTCTATGAAAAATATTCCTGAGGTATTACCTGAGGACCATCCCGTGATTCAATGGTTTAAATATCGCCCTTGTAGTGTTTACCCTAATGAACCTGTTTTTGATGTTAGTGATATTCCACAAAAAGAGTTGTTTACACAAGAAATGTCTTTTTTTATGGTAAACGGTGTTGGTGTAGGGATTCCTTTTATGTATGAGGGCCGTTTGATGGGGTTTTTGTTATTAACTGAAAAATTGTCTCAGAAAGCGTTTACTCAGAACGATACATTGTTTTTTGAGATGGTTTCGAATCAAGCTGTTACTGTGCTACAAAATATGGTGAGTATCGCTGAAGTAAAGCAACAAATATCGACATTAAATGACTTGAATGCGTTTGCGGTAAGGGTTTCTGAAACGTTGGAGTCGGATGCTATTTTTGAGGTTTTTTCTACGGATGCTAAAAAGTTTTTGGGATTTGATTGGGTGATATGTAGTGACTCAACCAAGCTTTTAGGCGATGAAAGTGGCGCGTCTTGGTTTGATAGGGACAGTGATTCAAAAAAAATAAAGCCTTTTCCATGTAGTGCCTATAAAGAGTATGTTCTTCAGTTAGATTCCGAGTATGGTCCGTTTGTACTGTCTTCGGATATGCATCCTGAGCTGACAAAATATAAGGACTATTTGACGGAGCAATTGGGGAACCATAGAGTGATCGGGATTCCTTTTTTACATAGTGGAAAGCTGATGGGGATAGCATTGGGAGGATTATCCAATGTTCGATCAGAATTGTCTCCTCGTAAGATGATGATGTTGGGGACCTTGGCTCAACAAACGGCTGTGGCATTATATAACGCCCATCTCTATGAAGAAATGCGTCAAATGCAGTCTTATCATGAGGCTATACTAGGTAACATGACGAGTGGTGTGGTGGTTTTAGATGACCAGAACTGTGTGGCTTTGGTAAATCAAGCGTTTGCGACAAGTATTTCAATGCAGAGAGAGGCGATGGTACATGTTTCGATTGATGATCTTATTAAAAAGAACAGAGCTTTGATAGCGTTGACGGAGAACCGAGGGCCTCGGCAGCCGGTAGAAATTATCTTGAAAAATGAAACAGGGATGCATGACTACTCCCTAAGTGTGGAAGAAATCCCGTTTGGGGAGGTTGTATATCGAGTAGGTGTTCTTAGTGATTTGACGTCGATTAAAAAGCTTCAGAAACAAATGATTCATGCTGATCGATTGTCATCGTTAGGGACCATGGCTGCGGGGATTGCCCATGAAATTCGAAATCCGCTTTCAGCTGTTTTGTTATGTACTGAAATGCTTCAAACCAAATGGGAGGATAACGGGTTTACGAAGACGTATGTGGATACAGTGGATACACAAGTCACTCGTATTAATACGCTCTGTCAGTCACTGCTACGCTTGGGAAAACCTCAAAAGCCGAGGTTGGACGAAGTATCACTTCGCCAAGTGTTTCAAGAAATGGAGGATTTGTTAGGGGTTAAGTTTCGGGAGAAAAGTGTCTCTTTTGAGAGTCGTGTAACGCAAGAGTGTTCAGTATATGCAGACCGAAATCAATTGGTTCAAGTATTAATAAATATTATTTTGAATGCATTGGATGCAGTTCCTGATACGGGTGGCGTTATTTGGTTTTCTTATGAGTCGAGTGGGGAGATTGCAGTTATCAGGATTCATGATAATGGAAAAGGGATTCCTTCTGATGATATTTCTAAGGTATTTGATCCGTTCTTTACTAACAAAGAGCAAGGGACGGGGCTTGGATTGTCGATTGTTCATCAAATTATTCAAGATCATAGAGGTACAATATCGGTTCAATCTAGTCCTGATCAGGGGACAGAGTTTGTTATATCGATTCCCTTATTTGCCATTAGACGAGTGCCTAAGGAATTAATGGTATGAGGTGGGTTTATGTTCTTTTGGTTTTTTTGACCTTACTAATCACTTCATTTCGGGTAATATTTCATGCTCGACCTAGCAGTCGTTGGTTTTTTTCGTTATTTGGGTTTTCTACTATATTGTGGACAGCGTCTACATATTTGATGATTTATATGGAAACAGCCGCTTTGTTGTGGACCCGAATTACCTTTGTTGGGCCTGTAATTTTTATTGTAGCGCTTAACTATTTTGTGCATGATTACCCTGCGCCTTTGTCGATGTCACGATGGGTGAAGTGGAGTCTTTTGAGCTTAGGAATCGTACAGTGTATATCTGTTTTTTTTCCTTGGGTTGTTTTGTCAGTTGGCCCGTATCCAGAGATTGTTTATGGCCCTGGATTTTCTGTATATACGGGGCTATCTCTTTTAGGCCTTGGAAGAGTGTTTCGTATTCTGATTCGGCAGCAAAAAGAACTGATTGGATATGAGCGCCTTTGTGCACGTTACTTTATTTATGCCTTGATAGGCTTGGTGGTAGTTCCAATTATTTCGAACCTATTGTTACCGTTGTGTGGCATTACGGATTGGACCTGGTTGGGGATTTGTTCGTTAATGATTTTTCCTGTCATTCTTAGTATTCCTGTATTGGGGTATAACCGAGTGCAATTGATCTCGATATTGCAGGAGATGATGTATTATACATTTTTATCTATAGCAGTAGGGTCTATCTATGCTGGGACGACGTATATGGTTCGATTGATACCTGGGTTTGGCAAGTCTAGTAGTATGGGACTAATACTCTTGGTTTCTATAGGCGTTATGCTATTAATTCCTAAGTTGCAGTTGTTTTTTCGATATGTGGTTAATTTGATTTTTTTCCGCCAACATTTTGACTATCAAAAAACGTTAAGGGAACTTAGTGACAGGTTGCATTCAATGATTCATTTGGATGGCATTGCAACCACGCTGACTTCGGCATTGCCAGTTGCCTTAAAAGTGGATCAAGTTCGCTTGTTATTGCGAGTTCCGGATGGACGATATGTTCAACATGGACATTATCTAACAGATGGTCATGAATTAAGTGAGACGGACGCTATTTCGAAGCAGTTGAAAAAGAGCTCTAATGGATTGGAGTATGACGCTATTCAACTTGAAAGAGATTTTTGTGAAGGGGATAAAAAAAGTGAGATGACTCGCCTTTTGGCCCGCATGTCTGAGTTGGGATATAAACTTTGTTATCCACTTATTATTTCAGGTCAATTAGAGGGCATATTATGCATTGGGGCTAAGCGAATGTTTGTTCCTTTTAATCGGGATGATGTCGTTCTTGTTGAAAGTATAGTGAACCATACGGTTTTGGCGATTCAAAATGCGCATATCTTCCATGAATTGGAAGAAAATAGAGATACATTACAAGCGTTGAATCGGTTTTGTGCTCAGATGAGTACATCGGTGTCTGTTACGAAGCTTTGTGATGATGTGTCGGATGTGCTGGCCTATTTTTTAGGGCTTAAGAATACGATTGTTTATCGTGAACATTATCAGACGAGAGAGATGGAGCTAGTGTCGATTACAGGGGATGGATTATTTCAAAATGGCAGATGGGATTTAGAGGTAGATGATATATTACTTCATTGGCAGGCAAGTAGATCGAGCATGGCGCCTTTTGTTTATACGGATGACTTAAACCATCCCTATAGGAAAGGGCTTAAACGAGTGATGGATATGTTTGGTGCAAGTCAAATGTTGGTGATTCCATTGTTAGTAGGTGAGCGTGTCATTGGTTGTGTTTTTGGGCTATCCAAGACTTCTATCGACTATATTGCGATGAGTAGAAAACAGGTCTTGGGGACCATCGCTCAAGAGTGTGCGGTGGCTCTTAATAACGTTCGTTTATATGACTATATGACTCAGCTCAAAAACTATCATGAGTCTATCTTACATAACATGGGAACGGGTGTTTTGGTTTGTGATGAGCAAGGGCAAATAGTCAATTGTAATAAGTTGGCAGGGGGTCTTTTTGGACAGTATCCAAGTGATTTGTTGGGTCGGCAGCTATCGGAATTAGCAGTTAAGGTCCCGTCACTTTCGATTATTTTGGAAACGTTTGATACTGGAAATAAGATTGAGGAAATAATGTTGAAAATAGACTCGAATTCCTTACACTATTCATTAATGACGAGTACAATTACTGTTTCTGATAAACGATTTGTGATTGCTGTCTTTCATGATATAAATCCCATTAAACAGTTGCAGCGGCAAGTAGAGCAGGTGGATCGTTTGGCTTCGTTAGGGACAATGGCGGCGGGTGTAGCGCACGAAATTAGAAATCCATTGGTATCTGTAAAAACATTTTCTCAGCTTATTCCATCACGAAAGAATGACCCTAGTTTTCGAGAAGAGTTTGCGAAAATTGTTATCCCACAAGTGGAACGGATTAATGATATGTGCCAATCTCTTTTGGATCTTGGGCGCCCTAGGAAGCCTGAATTGGGCGCTCTATTTCTTAAACCAGTTCTTTCTAAATTAGCGACGATTACTCAGGTAGAAGCGAGTTCTGCTAATGTGACCTTAACAATTTATTGCGATGAGGACGTTCAGATAATGGCCGATTTGTCACAAATTTCTCAGGTGTTTCTTAACTTACTAATGAATGCCTATCAATCGATGCCCGATGAGGGTGGAGAGGTTGTGATTCAGATTGATACATCTAACGCAGAGTTTGTGTCTATTCGGGTTTCAGATAATGGCTGTGGAATGACTTCAGATCAAATGGATCAAATATTTGATCCATTTTTTACTCTTAAAGACCAAGGAACGGGGTTGGGGCTATCGGTGGTTCATCAGATATTAAAAGATCATGGCGGAACGATTGAAGCTGAGTCTGAAGAAGGAAAAGGAACTTGTTTTACACTACGTTTGGCGGTTGTTAAAAAATCGGATCTATTAACCTTGGCTTAAACTTTTCGCTTAGTGATCGATAATAGTGAGTATGAAAATACTCTCTTCTAAATCTCGAAACTTTGGTAGTGAAATGTCTATGGGCGTGTTGTCTGCTTTGAGTATGGTTTTGGCGGGTGTTTCATTTTCAGCATTGATATTTACAGGGCCCTTATTGCCCTACTTGCCGGTGGGTTTAAGTTTGATATTGGTAGGTTGGGGTGTTGCGACTCTTTATAGCACCTTTCGTACCAAGGTTCCGACTCAATTAATGGGACCTCAAGATAAACCTATAGTGATATTAGCCAGTATGGTTATTTCGTCATCTCTAGGACTTTATACCTTTCAGGAACATGCCCTTTTTTCTACGATTATGACGATTGTGGTCGCCACTAACCTCATATTTGGATTGGCGATGATTGTGGTAAGTCGGTATCGTCTCAGTCGTATGGCTGAGTATATCCCCTATCCCGTTGTTGGTGGATTTCTAGCTGGTACGGGCTACTACTTTTTGGATGCAGCGATCTATGTTTTAACTGGGATGAAGTTGTCTATTGTAACGATTCCTAACTTGCTTTCCTGGCCGACAGTGTTCTTATGGGGCCCTTCCTTGGTCATGGGGTTAATCATGTTTGTTTTGATTCGTCGTCTAAAAAAATCTTGGGTTATGCAAGCGTGTGTTGCGGTTTTGTGGCTCGGTTTCTTTTTGGTTTCTTTTTATATGGGGTTTGATATGGAGACCCTTCGGGAAGCGGGTTTTTTCTTTCAGCCCATTTCAAATACATCCTTTTCTTTTTGGATACAGTCATACCATTTTGATTCGATTCATTGGCTATTCATTCGTGATCATCTCGGAGACATTATTGCTTTATTATTATTATCATTTTTGGGAGCATTGTTGAATCTGACGGGGTTAGAACTGGGCTTAAGACAAACGGTTGATACGGATCATGAACTTCGAGTGGTGGGTGAGGTTAATTTACTTATGACCTTCTTCGGGGGGTTACTTAGTTATACCCAAATTGGACCGACGCTTCTTTATTCTAGAGCTGGAGCTTCGACTCGTGTGCTGGGGATAATTACTGCGATTGGTTGTTTTCTTTGTGGGTTGTTTGGGACTGGGGTTATCGCATTTATTCCTAAGATGGTGTTAGGGGCACTTATCTTGGTATTTGCTATGGAATTCCTTTATACATGGATTTTTGCGATTAGGCGTCATATTACCAAGATTGAGTATGGTGTCATCTTAATGATTCTTGCGGCGATTGTTGTTGTAGGCTTTTTGGAAGGGATCTTATTAGGTCTTTGCGTATCGATCGTAATGTTTGTTGTTAATTATAGTCGGATTAACGTGGTTAGATCGGTATTAAGTGGCGTAGAAACGCGTAGTAATGTGGTGAGAGATGTTGATCAAAAAAGGTATTTGGAGTCGTTGGGTGCATCTGTAAATATTCTTATGTTACATGGGTATGTGTTTTTTGGATCTGCTACCCATTTAATGGGGACGATTAAAGCCTGTTTTTCAGGCAAGGGAAGACAGAAGGTAAAGTATATTATTTTGGATTTTCGCTTGGTTCATGGCATGGATTCGTCTTCAATATTTGTGTTTGGTAAGTTGTCACATTTTATTCATAAACATAATGTGCATTTGGTACTTACAGGCCTATCGGATACGATTCGTCATGCCTTGTACGTCCATGATTTTTTTGTAGATGAGCGGTGTCATTACTTCAAAAACTTTGACTTAGGTATGGAATGGGTAGAAACCCAGATATTATTTGGTCGCAAAACAGAAAAGAACGATCGCCCCACAGCCAAGGGGTACTTGATGGAAGTATTGCATGACTCTGAAAAAGCAGACGCTCTTCTGGGGTATCTAACGCCGGGGACGTTTCAACGAGGGGATGCCATTATTCAAGAAGGGGACCAAGGCGATCAAGTATTCTTTTTAGTACAAGGAAAGGTCTCTGTCTATATGCAAGGCTCTGGGGACAGGCCGATTCGACTACGTTCTTTTTCAGCGGGGACGTTGGTGGGCGAAATGAGTCATTACTTGAGTTATGAGCGCTCAGCTAGTGTAATTGCTGATACGGATTGTAAAGGATATGTGATTTCTCATGATGCCTTGATGCGTCTTTTTCAAGAAAGACCGAAAGTAGCAGCGGCTTTTCATGAACTATGTGCGCGCCTCATGGCAGAGCGCATCTATCATATGAACAAGCAGCTCAAATCTCTTTTTTAAGGGTTGTTAATACCGCCGATGGATTCAAATAGTTTTTCGTGAGATTTGATGAGCTTTTTGGCAGTGGTAGTTACTCCTTCGTGTATAGGCGTCATCATAAAAAGGGCACCAACGCCTGGCGGTTCATTGGATCGTTCCATATAGCCTTGCGCTACGAAGTATTGAGGGTCTTCTAGGATAGTGGCTTTTTCAGGGTCCATGATATAGAAAAAGGTACCTTCAAATGTCCATAAACCTTGTGTGTTTTCAAACCCAGTAATTTTGAGACGATCGACATATTCTCCATTTATGTCATAGATTTTTCCATTTCGTTTAATTAACGGATTATCTGTTGTGAGATAGATGTAGCCATTTTCTCCTAATATTGGATAGCTATGCGCTAGCGTAATGAGCATGCCATCCCGACTAAGTGTGCAGCGTCCATCGGAGACAAAGCTCCATGTGCCATCGGGAAGCTCTACTGTAAAAAAATTGGTGCGTCCGCTGATGTAGAGGTCCAATGCACGATTAGTATGTGTGGCTCCTTCTTTGGCCCAATCCATGAATTGTATGGGGACTAGATCCTTGTTTTCGTTGTAATACATTGCGATTTTTTGGCGTTTGTATCCCGGCATGGTGGCATTTACGGTAGAGAGCAAGTAGTGTTTGAAGTAGTTGTCATACCCCGACATGCTTTGCCCGATGACCTTGAGATAATGTGGGTAAGTGGTGGTGTTATCAGACAAGTCTCGTTGTACGTAAGTATTATCTGGCCACGTTTTGGCCATAGGTGCGGGAACGCCGATGTTGGCGATAGCATGTGAAGCTATGGCGATTAGGGTTAGAAAAGTTAATAGACGACTCATAGCCCCATTATACCAGTCAGTTTACGGTTTTTTCGTTTGGATGCTCGATACTCCCAAGGTGGGAGGGGTTTTTGGGATTTCCATAATCCTTGTCGAGTAGATTTGGCAATAGATTCCAGAGACTGGCATGATTTGATAAGGGGTTGTTTGGGGTAGCACCAAGCATGACCATTTTTGATCCAAAGTGTATTAATAGAAGCATTTTCATGGACAATGTCTGCTAGGTAGCGACCGTAAATATCTTTTTTGGCGATAAAGGCCGTTACTTCTTGATTGAGTAGTCTTTTTTGTAGTGCTTTTTTGGCGGTTTTGCCATAAGGTTGTTTCCATTCAGGGGAGTCGATGTGATTGAGTCGGATCTCATATGTTTGGTTCTGATGAGTTATTACTAAGGAATCGCCGTCGATTACCCGTGTAACGTTGCCTGTAACAGTCCATGCATGGATAGGCGTGGTTAGAAATAGAGATGCCACGATGAAATAGAAGAACGGCTTCATTAGGTCTAGTGTAGCAGCTTAGCTCATAAGAGGGAGAATGAGGTTGTCTACTTTGTTTCTAAATTGATCGGGGCCTTTTTTAACTCGATGGGCGACCTCTTCAACCCGAATGTCACGCTCTTCTCTAGCTAAAAGCTGCTGCCCTTTTGGCGGGGGTTCAATGAGTTCAACCCCACGCCTAATTAAGAAGGGAAAAGCTTTGTTTATTCCGCCAACAACACGGTATTCCAAAACAGTTTGCCCCGACTTTAAAGCATTATTGGATTGAGCGGTTCTTAATCCGGCTAAGCGTCCTAGGATGAGTTTTGTTCCAGGGTTTCGGTTGAGTATCATTGTAATCGCCATGTCAGTTACATTGTGAGTGGCGACCATGAATTCAGAGTTTTGATTTAAGGTGGTACCTTGCGCTCCTTTTTCAACAGAATTTCTGTAGGTGTCGTCCGTACCGGACTTTGTTGTGTGAATAATTCCTTCTGGTTCAGATAGCATATAGGCCCCACGTACTGCCCTGTTTATAGTGGCTAAGTTGTTTGTTTTAGTAAGAAGGTTTGTATCATCAATACGATCGCCTCCATTTTGTAAGTAGTTTTGAAGCACTTCCCCATAAACGGCTTGATCGTTAGTGTTGAAATGAAGGATTAGGCATTTGGCTGTTTCGTGTATAGCGAGTTGGACATTTGATTTTTCGGCATCCATTTGTAGTCGGACTCCACTAGCGATGGATAAGTTTCCAAGTCGTTCGCAACGATCAATGCTATTTAGAAACGTTTTTTTGAGATCTCCAAAATCATCCGGGGTAATTAAGCTTTCGTTGTCTGGATAGGTGTTGTTAGGGTTTTTTGCGTAATCGAGTAAAACCTTAAACTCGGGTAGTTTTTTTCCATTTTCAAGAAGGTTTTGCATGGTTAGTAACACCTCTTCAAGAAAAAGGGACCCTGTTACTTTTAGCGCTGCAATTTCTGGTGGTCTTAGGCGGGTTTCTCCGACGAACATGCCGCTTACTTGCTCAAAAGCCGTTTCAATTTGTTCTTCGGTTTTGCAGTATTCATTAACGAGGTTGTAGCACCCAATAGTTCCTGGGGAATCTGAGGTATTTAGTCGTGCCTCTTCTAAGGTCTCTCCGGCATAAAAAGAACTAAATGCCCATCTTACTATGGGGTGTCCTACGGGGTTGTCTAAAGCGATTTCTGTGGCCTTCATTATTCCCGCACGTGCTGTGGCTGGGCATTTGGATATGAGAACCATAGCCCCAAATAGTGCGGCATCTTTTACTAATGTAGCCGTTGGGACGTTTTCAAGTCCGCTATGATGAGACAGTTTTTTTGCGAGCCCTTCGACGTCTTTAGAGTTGGGGTCGGTTTGGGGTACATGTTGGGCTTTTGTAACGGTGCTAGTTGTAGTTCCAAATCCACGGAATACGACGGGGCCAATATGTTTGAACGCACGTACAGCTGGGGTAGTTAATCCTTGCATAATAATAATCTCCTAAAATGAACCGTAATACGGTGGGGAAAAACACTTAGGGTGGCGATAACTTGTAGTAGGCTTTTTGCAACTTTCCGAATTATTCGCCTGTTTGTTGTATTTAATTCTAATTATTTCGAATAATATTTTACGATATTAGCAGTTTTTTAATATAAATTCCAGTAAATGGAATTTATTTGGGCCAGTGCTGTTTAAGAAAAGAGTCTCTACCGGATCCTTTTTTGTAACGGTTGTACTGGAGGGTGCTTTTTTTGTAATAATCCTGATGGTAGTCTTCGGCTAGGTGAAATGTAGTGTATGGGCGGAGTTGAGTAACTATTGGGAGATCAAATTTTCTGGAGCCAGACAGCGCTTGTTTTGCAGCGATAGCCAGTTGGTGTTGATCGTCGTCATGGTAGAAAATAATGGTTCGGTAGTGTTTGCCGATGTCAGCAAACTGTCCATCATCTTGGGTGGGGTCGATGCTTCTCCAATAGGTAATTAATAGTTGGTCGTAGCTCACGACCTTGGGGTTATACGTGACTTGAACGGCTTCGGCATAGTCTGTTTGGCCATGCGCTACTTCATGATAGGTCGGATTGGGTGTCGTTCCACCAGCATAACCAGCGACAACTTCAGTGACGCCTTCTAAGGATTCAAATGGGGGCTCCATGCACCAAAAGCAACCGCCCGCGAACGTAGCTGTTTGAGTAGATGCGCAGCTTGGTGTTGTCATGAGTAGACCTCCGAGGAGTATTAATGTGAGTAGTTGTTTGAGCATTGATCAATTGAACATGGGACACATCATCCTAAGGCAATGTGTCCCAGTTAATTATTTATTTAGCAGCAGCCCTGTCCGTGTGTGTGGGTGTGTCCACCAGTGGAGGGTGTGTCTGTTTTACAGCATTTGCAAAATCCCTTACAGACTTTTTTGAGTCCAATAATGGTTAGAATTGCTGGCCATACAATAGAAACGGTGTCAGTGCTAAGTACACCAAAGCGACCTAGTAATAGCGTTAAACCGATAAGGGTGATGCCAATACCTACTGATTTGTGGCATAAGCATTTACAAATTCCGTGAGACATAAATAATCCTCCTAGTATTGGTCCAGTAATAAGAAATTGGACTGTATTAATTATACACTAGGCGAAAGTTGAAAAGGGATCTATTCCCAGCCTTCGACTTCTTTGATTACAGGTAATGTGTAGTCTGCAGCAACCCATTTGTAGATATCTTGAGCAGGGGTTTTCCCATCTGTAGAGAATAAACGGACATCATTTGTGTAGTTGCCTTTTTTCTTTGGTTTTTTGTCAAAAAAGAGGATGTAGTTGTTTTTAAGTAGAACGATGTAAAGTTTTTTCATAATGGTAGCTTCTTCCGTTTAAATAGATGGTATGACTTGGCCTTTATAGTATAGGGAAAACGACTATTATGCACCCTTTATTTGTAGTAGATCCACTTTGACCTTCGGCAAAGGTGGATCACGGCTGCAATTAGATCAATCCTCCTTCGCTTTTGTTTCCTTACTAAGTCATATTTGATAAAATACTGTTTTTACTCAGGAGGTTTTTTATAATGTCAGAAGAAACACCAGCAACTATCATTTATACCAAAGTGGATGAGGCGCCTGCCTTAGCTACCCATTCTTTTTTGCCTATTGTTAAAGCGTTTACTAATGGATCAGGGATTGAGTTTGAGACACGAGACATTTCTCTTTCGGGACGAATCATAGCGAACTTTTCAGACCACTTATCTGAATCTCAACGCCAACCGGATGCGCTTTCAGAACTTGGAAAATTGGCGAAGACCAAAGAAGCAAATATTATCAAGCTTCCCAATATTAGTGCGTCTATTCCGCAATTGAAGTTAGCAATCTCTGAATTGCAATCCAAAGGATATGCGATTCCCAATTACCCAGATGAGCCTCAATCTGAAGATGAGAAGGCAATAAAGGCTCGTTACGGCAAAGTTTTGGGTAGTGCAGTAAACCCTGTTTTGCGTGAAGGGAACTCTGATCGTCGTGCACCAGGTGCAGTCAAAAACTACGCTAAAAAGAACCCGCACCGTATGGGTAAGTGGTCATCAGACTCCAAGTCACATGTAGCGACTATGGGCGATGGTGATTTTTGTAGTAACGAAGAGTCAGTAACGATTGAGTCTGCTACAGACGTTCGGATTGAGTTTGTTTCCACTGCAGGGGATGCTCAAGAATTAAAAGCTGCTTTTCCGCTATTGGCTGGTGAGGTGGTTGATTCTACTAAGATGAGTCTTGCTTCGTTAACGTCTTTTTTGGCGACACAAATTGAAGATGCCAAAAATGAGAATGTTTTGTTTTCATTGCATATGAAGGCAACGATGATGAAGATTTCGGATCCTATTATTTTTGGACATACGGTGAAGGTGTTTTTTGCGACTGTGTTCGAGAAGCATGCGGACGTCATTGCAAGATTAGGGGTGAATGCCAATAACGGGTTACAGGACCTAACTACGAAAGTAGCTACGTTACCTCAAGGTGAACGCGAAGTGATTGAAGCTGATATTCAAGCGTGTATTGCTAATGGTCCTCGGTTGGCGATGGTGAATTCTGATAAAGGGATCACTGGATTGCATGTGCCAAGCGATATTATTATTGATGCGTCTATGCCAGCAATGATTCGAGAGTCTGGCAAAATGTGGGGGCCTGATGGCGAACTATTTGATGCGAAAGCAGTGATTCCAGATAGTAGTTATGCAGGTGTTTATCAATCGACGATTGATGAGTGTATTGCTAATGGGGCGTTTGATCCTAGTACTATGGGAAGCGTTTCTAACGTGGGCTTGATGGCTCAAAAAGCAGAAGAATATGGGTCACATGATAAGACGTTTGAAGCGCCTGGAACGGGACTTATTCGTGTAGTTGATGCGGCTGGAGCTACTCTTCTTGAGCATTCCGTAGAAGCAGGGGATATATGGCGAATGTGCCAAGTGAAAGACGCCCCTATTCAGGATTGGGTTAAATTAGCTGTTAATCGTGCCAAGGCATCCGGAAACCCGGCTATCTTTTGGTTAGATACGGAGAGAGCTCATGATGCTCAGTTGATTCAAAAGGTGACTCGGTATTTAAAAGATCATGATACTACTGGATTGAATATTCAGATCATGTCACCAGTAGAGGCAACTAAGTTTTCGTTAGAACGTATTCGTAAGGGACAAGATACGATCTCAGTTACTGGGAATGTATTACGCGATTACAATACGGATCTGTTTCCGATCCTAGAATTGGGAACCAGTGCCAAAATGTTATCGATTGTGCCACTAATGAATGGCGGTGGATTGTTTGAAACAGGTGCAGGTGGATCTGCTCCTAAACATGTTCAGCAGTTTGAGGAAGAGGGGCACTTGAGATGGGATTCACTGGGTGAGTTCTTGGCGCTTGCAGCTTCTTTGGAGCACTTGGCTAAGGTGGCGAATAACAGCAAGGCTCAGTTGTTTGCTGATACATTGGATCAAGCTACAGGTAAGTTTTTGGACGAACGCAAGTCGCCTTCTCGTAAAGTTGGGGAGTTGGATAATAGAGGAAGTCATTTCTATCTAGCAATGTTTTGGGCAGAAGCCTTATCGGCTCAGACGGAAGATGCTGATCTTCAAACGCGATTTGCTGAGTTGGCAAAAACGCTTAATGCAAATGAGACTGCGATTGTTAGTGAATTGAATGCGGCACAGGGAAGTGCGATTGATATTGGCGGATATTTTCAACCTGAGTTGGAAAAAGTATCTCCTGCAATGCGTCCGAGTGAGACATTCAATGCGGCAATAGATGCGTTGAATCGAGTTGTAGCTTAGGAAAAAGGGAGTATTAATTATGACTAATTATATGTTTGCGTATCATGGTGGTGACCAGCCAGAGAGCCCGGAAGAAGGGGCAAAGCACATGACAAACTGGAAAAAGTGGGTGGCTGATCTTGGTGATGCAATGGTGACTCCCGAAGTCCCATTGGGAATGTCTAAGACAGTAAGTTCTTCTGGTGTTGCTGATGATGGCGGGGCCAACCCAATATTGGGTTATACAGTTATTGCAGCAGAGAGTATGGATGCCGCATTAAAGATTGCTCAAGCATGTCCCTTTTTGGCGATGAACGGCACGATTGAAGTGGCAGAAGTTAGGCAAATGCCGGGATAGATTAGGGTATAGTTAACACTATGGCACCGACTATATTTATTCTATCGACCGCAGACAAAGGTGGAGAACGGACTCATATCCAGCAGATTACTTCTGGGTTGGGGGCTGAGTATGAATTCAGGGTTATTCAAAGTGGGTTATCGCCTCTATCGTTGAGGTCTCTTTATTTAGAGATTAAAAAAGATAAACCCGTTTTAATCCATGCGCATGGTTATAAGTCGTTTACTCAGGTTCGGTTGCTTAAGCTGTTAGGCTGTCGAGTGCCCCCTATTTTAGGGACTATCCATGGGTTTCATTTGTCTCGATATCCAAGTGCAATCAAACGGTTTTTTCGGCTTAGGATTGAGCGGATGTTGTGTCGCTTGCAAGATGTAACGATTGCCGTGAGTCAGTCGGATTACGATGCAATTTTGAGTTATCGATTGGCAGATGAAAAGTCTCTGGTGTTGATCCCAAATGGGGTATCGATTTCTGATAAGACAGTGGTTCAAAGTGAGAAGGCGGTAGATGAACTGAGACAATTAGGCATCGATCTAGATAGGCATGATATTGTGATATCGGTAGGTGCATTGGAACCAGTAAAAGGCTTTGATTTCTTGATTGAATCGATGCATCGGATTGTTCAGAATCAATCCGATACTCGATTGCGTATAGTTGTTTTGGGAGAAGGTGTTGAAAGGCGAAGGTTAGAGCGTCAGATTAAGACCCTTGGACTGATTAATCATGTGTTTTTGGTCGGCCGAAAGGATAATTGCCAGGGATGGCTTTCATTGGCGTCTATTTACTTATGCTGTTCCCACTATGAAGGCTTGCCCTACTCTGTATTAGAGGCGATGAGTATGGGCTTACCAGTGATTGCGTTGGATGTGCCAGGTTGTAGAGACTTGGTTCGTGATGGTGAAACGGGATTATTGGCTCCTTTTGGGGATTGTGAGGCGTTTGTTAGTGCGGTTCAGGCGGTTCGAGAAAATGAAGACCTAAGAGCGCGATTGGGTGAGGGGGGGAGAGACTTGGTTATCAAAACTTATTCGCTGCAGGGTGCATTGGATAAATTGCGTGGGGCTTATGGACGGGCAGGCTTTTCTAGACTTCTTTGACTGTAAAGAGGTATTATTTTTCTAGGTATAGGGCTTTTTACTTTATATTAATAATTGGTTGATGGGAGTGTTTTCTATGGGGTTTCGTATTAAGTTGTTTTTGAGGACCTGGATTCTTCCACCTGGTATTTTAGTTGTCTGGGTATGGTTGAACTCTTTGTCTGAACGTTGGCGATATACTGGATTTCGGCAAAAAGGATATGATGAAAAACGGTATTGGCAAGATCGTCACAAACAATATGGAGAGTCACTTCGAGGGGTAGGCTTTAAGGGTATGGATGAGTTGGAGAATATGGCTTGGTACCTGAATGGGAAATATATTTTTCAGGCCCTTTTGGCGCAACTAAATTTATCTACTTCGACTTCTATATTGGAAATTGGTTTTGGGACTGGCTTTTACACGCAACTTTTAGTAGAAAGAGGTATTGGTTCATATCTTGGCGTAGATATTGTTGATCAACATCATGATAAGTTGCAAAATATTCTATCTGGTACATCTTCAGAGCTTTTAGTAGCAGATATTGGAAAGGAAAATATTAAGAGTTTTTCAGCAGACCTTGTTACTATGCTAGATGTATCGCAGCATATTGTGAATGATAAAGATTTGATTTTTTGTTTGAAACAGGTAGATGCTTGTTTAGAGTCAGGTGGTTTTTTTATGGTTACTGATTCGGATGAAACCTTTCGGGAATCTTTTTATGTGTGTGGTAGATCCTTTGATTTTTATAAGACAAACTTATCTAATTATCGTGTGTTTCATCAAAAGGTTAGGTTTAGAGATAAATATGCTTTGGTTCTTCAAAAGAAGTAGGTTTTTTGGGGCTGATTTTGTTTAAAAAAGACCTTTTATATTTTTTTGTCTCGAAGGTGTTTCATATTGGCTTTGGGTTGTTTATTTTACGAACCTTATCTAATAATTTGTCCCCAGCTAGTTTTGGTTTGTATGAAACAGCCTTTGTTACTATACAGCTCCTTAGTTTGATTATCGGTCTGGGTTTGGGGTCTGGATTGACGCGAGAGGTGGCTGTTGGATCTAGGGATGTTAAAACATTGTTTTCTTTTGCGCTTATATTGGTGCTGCTTATGGGTTGCGGGGCTATTTTTTTAGGGTGGGGACTTTCTCCTTGGCTTACAACCTATTTATCTAAGGAAGTTTTAGTCTTTGTTTTTGTTTCGGCTGGTTTTTTCGCTCTGAACGAGCTTGGGTTTGGTTTGGTTAGAGGGTATTCCTATTCTAAGTATTATTTACTGATTATTTGTGCTCAAAATGCGGTTTTTTTAGGGACGCTTTATTTCTTTTTTACGGCATATAATGTCTCTTTGTTTTATGCGCTTCTTGGGTTTTTTTTGGGGCAAGTTACAGCCTTTTTATTATATGGGATTCGGTTTTTCCCGTCTCTGTGTCGACCCGCTTCTTGGGGCTCATTTTCGGGTATCTTTTTCTTTTCATTTCCACTAATGTTGTCTAACTTATTGGCCTTTGTTTACCACTCTTCAGATCGGTATATGTTGGCGCTTATGCAATCGCTAGAGGAGGTTGCATTTTATAGTATTGCTTACCGAGTTTTTGGGTTGCTTATGGTTGTTATAGGAGTAGTCCAAATGGCTTTTCCTGGGTATATTTTTCGGGTTTATGCAAATAACCCGAAGTATTCACAGGCGCTTAGTAGTACGGTTCAGATCGTATTCTTTCTTTATTCAGTATGTTCAGTAGGGTTGTCGATTGGGGCTGCCTTTTTAGTACGTTTTCTCTCCTCATCGGTCTATTTGCCTGCGGTGCCGATAATTTTTGTGCTGATGATGGCAGGTCTTTTCCAAGGGCTATCAAGTTTGCTAGTTTCTGGCATTAGTTTTGAAGGGCGGACATCTAGGTTTTTGGTAGTAACTTTTGTGTGTGCGCTTGTTAACTTCTCACTTAATTTTATTTGGATTCCACCGTATGGCATGATGGGGGCAGCCGTTTCCACTTCTATTTCAATGGCGTTGATGTGTTTATTGAGTGCGATTGTGTCCTTTTATACGCACCCAATTTCTTATAAATGGGTGCGTATTAGTTTGGATTTGATACTATTGTTTTCATTTTTAATGTGGCAGTTGTTTTTCCCTATGGCGTTGGGTTTTAGGCTATTGGTTGGTGGTGCCGTTATTCTATTTGCAGCGGTTATTTTAATTTCTCGTGATGAAATCTTGCTTATTAAGGAGGAGTTAGAGAAATATGATGTTTTTGCGAAGATTTTGCGTTAGGTTTTTTTTGCTATTATTTCAGAGGCGTAACCGAACGGCGTTGTCTGAAGTTAACACTATATTGATACTGACTTATATGGGCATTGGAAATTTGATTTTGATGAGCCCAATGTTACAAGCGTTGCGTGCAGCTATGCCAAATGCACGTATTATTATCCAGGGATCTAAAGCCGCACATTCCTCAGTTATTTTGCCGGAAGGCTTGGTAGACGAGCACCATATAGTGGATGTGGCTGAAAATAGTATTTGGCGCTTTCTCAAAAGGGGTTTTGTTTTACGTAACCAGGTAGACCTATTAATTTCTGACTGTCACAGTTTAATTTTTAGTTTGATGTCTCAAGTCGCACTTATGAATATTCCGAATAGAATAGGCCATATTAGCAGTGAGAGATGGCAAGGAAATTATGACTTTATCTATAATCTGCCCGTTTCTATGCCAGCATTTTCTCATGAAATTGATCGATACCTTAGGCTGTTGCGCCCATTAGAAGCGTATCAGGCTATTTCTCCTGAGTCTGCCAACCTTCTGTTTTCGTTGCAAGACAAAGATGTTGTCCATGCGCGTAATTTTATGGCTTCTTTGCCTAATAGAAAGCATGTTTTGGGTGTTCAAATTGGTGCATCGGTGCTTTGGAAGCAATATCCCAAGGCCCTACTTGTATCGGTACTTTCTCAATTGAGTGCGTACCCAATCATGTTTGTTTTTTTGGGGTCCCCTGCCGATTTGGCTTTAGGAGAAGAAATTCGTGATGAGCTGAATACCGTTGATTCCATTGTGATTCATATGACAGCTGAATTGTCACAGTCTGCAGCTGTTATTTCTGGTTTAGACGCTGTGCTGACAAATGATAGTGGTCTTATGCATGTGGCTCACGCCTTTCGTAAGCCGCTTGTGGCTCTTTATGGGCCAACTGAGTATGAACGCACCGCTCCTCATGGGGAGAATGTTCGTCTTATACGTGGTGAATGCCCTTGCCAGCCTTTTGAGGATATTATGAATCACCAGGCAGTTCAGAACTGTCCAAATGACCGCGTTTGCTTATCCTCAATTTCTTCAGAAAATGTTGTTCAGGAAGTTTTGGCTTCTTTAGAGATTGCATTGTGATTATACTTGCGTATTTAAGAAAATATAATTTATTTGTATTAATCATTAAAGCTTTTTTGAAGGTGGTTGAAAGGATCACAAATCTTTGGTTTCGTCATTTTGATGTGAGTAGAGATACAAGGCTAGCTAATTTTATTTTGCCGACTGTAGAAAACGAAAGCCTTTGGCCTACTTTTGATGAGTGTGAAGGTTGTTCGAATGATGTTACAGAGTTTCTCATAGAGATGTACTTGTCCCATCGCTTTGATTTATTGGGCAGTGGCTGGGTACGCAATGCTTATGATTCTACTTGTCTTGGGTTAGAAGGTAGTCGATATGAGTCATTGTTGGAAATTTCTAGTTTTGATCCAAAAGGGGAGTGGCTTTCAGGATTGTTGCGACCAGCACATGTGGGACGGAGTATGGAATCCTGGGCACTAATAAACGATCAAAATTATAAGCCTATTGATTGGCAACGCGATTTTAAGAGTGGCTATAGGTGGTCTCAACGGGATTGGTATAAGGACCTTGCGATAATACGTATGCCTGGTGTTGATATCAAAGTGCCTTGGGAACTTGCCCGACTTCAGCATTTGCCTAGGATGGCTCTTTTGGTGCAGAAACGGCCTCAATTTCAAGAAAGTGTTATTCGAGAATTTCGATCTGAGGTATTGGATTTTATAGCAACCAACCCTCCACGAATGGGTGTGAATTGGGTCTGTACCATGGATGTTTCTATACGTGTTTCAAATATACTTTTGTCCTACTACTTATTGCGTCCCATAGATAGGAAGGGGATTTTAGATGATGATTTCAGGCAGGCACTTTTTAGCTCTGTGTTTGACCATGGGGACTTTATTTTTTCTAACTTAGAAAGAGTTCCCTTGCCAGCGAATCATTATTTGTCGAACTTGGTGGGGCTTTTGTTCGTTGCTTCGTCGGGGACTTCTTCTGAGTACGATAAGTGGTTTCAGTTTGCTTCCAAAGAGTTGATTTCTGAGATGCCTGGACAGTTTTATGAAGACGGGAGCAACTTTGAAGCATCTACTTTTTATCATAGACTTAGTGCAGAGATGATGACGTATGGGTTTGCTCTTTTGAAAGGGCACAATGTTTCGATTCCTGAAGAATGTTTTTCTCGACTATATAAAGCGGGTGAACTGAGCCAACGCTTAACTAGACCGGGGGATGTGGTTGCTCAGATAGGCGATAATGATAGTGGTCGGTTTTTTAAGTTAACATCTACGGGTCAATTTTTAACGGCAGAATCAGCGGAAGATAAGTATCGTAATTTGTCAGGCTATACGGACTATATAGAACGTTTAGGTGGATCTGCATCAGAGAAGTACTGGGATGAAAATGAATTGAGCCACGGGCCTTTTTTGGGTGCTTTAGCGGGATTGGACAATCAGAAGGGGTTGTCTGATGCGACTTTGTCCTTTTCTTGGGAAAAGATGCTTGTCGAAGGTATTTGTCGGAGGCGTTTGTTTTGCGATTAAAAGAGTCTGAAGCGTTTACTTATTCACACAGTGAACACTTTCGTATAGACCCTAAGTCTGGTGATTTACATAGTGACCTGGTTTATCATGCGTACCCTAATGGAGGACTATATATTTTTGTTTCTCCTATTTTGCATTTAACTATTTCTGCAGGTAACAATGGTCAACGTAATCTTGGCGGGCATGCGCACAATGATAAACTGTCTTTTGATTTGCTGCTTTGTGGTGAAAACGTGGTTGTAGACCCTGGAACTTACTTATATACCCCTTTGCCAGATCAACGTAACCGATTTCGGGCTACGGCTGCGCATAATACACTTGTTGTGTCTGAGATGGAGCAAAACCGTTGGCTGCCTGGTTTTCGAGGATTATTTGGGTTATTTGCTGAGAGTAAGTGTGAGCTTTTTGAAGTGCTTCGGGAAGATGGGGTAGTCGTTGGCTTGAGTTTTGAGTTACGTTATAGAGATGTTTGCCAGAAGCGGGTCTTTCGTATTTATTCCCATTCGATTGGTGTTGAAGACTACTCTAATGTCCCTTTTGAAAGCCACTTTAATCGAGGTGTTCTTTTTAGTCCTGGCTATGGGAAGTGTTTACGGAATTCTATAGAAGAAAGCTAACCTGGCTGGTTTTCCACAATTCTTCTAGAGGAATCGCTGGGCTGTCTTTTTTTGCAAGACTGTTTGCAAATGCTTCTAAGGTTTCATAGTGCCCCTTTTGAGGATGTTTGTGGTGTAAGGGATTTATTTTTATGCCATACCCTTTTAAGGATTGGTAGTTATCCATCACAATACTTTTGCCTTCGAAGTGACATTCCAAATACTCTTTAGATAACTGGGTGTTTCCAACTGAAAAGTAGTGGATTGTAGCCATTGATCCGTCTTTGTACTTAAGAGTGATGGACTTGTTGTCTTGTCCTTGTTGACCGAGTGACTCTATTTGTACTGAGAGGGCCTTTTCACCAACTACATAGCTCATGAGATCGATAATGTGACAAACCTCTCCGATCATTCGTCCGCCTTGTTTAAAGACCCAGTGATCTTGCGATAGGGCTCCCGCGTTCATTCGATAATGAAGCATTAGCGGTGACGTTCGATTGGAGACTTTTGCTTTGATTTCTTTAGCGTAGGGACTAAATCGACGATTAAATCCTACCATTAAGTGGGGTTTTGGTGTGTTTGGACTTGCTTGGGTATAAAAATCGATAATGGGCTCGAGTTCTTTTTGTGAAAGGGCCAGTGGCTTTTCGATGAAGACGTGTTTGCCTGCCTTGAGAGCGCGTAGGGTTAATTCGGCATGATCGGCATGTTGGCTCGTAATAAATGCTAGGTCAATGTCTGGGTCATTGAAAACGTCATCTATATTTGTTGTGACATAGGCACCGTCCAGAGCGTTGGCGACTTCTTTTCCGGTATAGGGCGTTCTACTGTAGACGCATTTTATTTGGAAGTGTTGGGACAGTTTTTTTAAATTTGGAATGTGTACGGTTTTGGCAAACCCGCCAGGGCTGATCAATCCAATTTTGATGGTTTTTTTAGAAGGTATCCATCGTTTGTTTAGCTGTATTTTTTGGTCTGATGTGGGTTGGTTTTGGTACTGCAATAGGGCGATTAGTGGGTTGGTAGGGGCACTTAAGTGTGCGAATGCGGAGTCTGCATTTTCGGCAGGAAACTCGCCTTCAATGAGAGGGGTGACGGAGATATGTTTTTGAGCTAATAAACGAAGGTATTCACCCATATTTCGGTTTTCTGTCCATCTTACATAGCTATAGGGATAGTCATGCCCATCTTTCTCATAATTATCATCGTATCTTCCAGGGCCATAGGAAGTTGACATGAGGAGCTCCAATTCTTTTTCGTACATGTCTTCTCGTTTTAACTCCAATCCCACATCACCAATGATGACTACTTTGCCTTTCTTTTTACATGCAGTAAATGCCTGGGATACTGGGGTTGAATCAGGAGTTGAAGCCGTTATTAGTACAGCGTCTACGCCTTTTTTTTGAGTTAAATTGGCGACGCGCTCTTCTATATTTCCGGTGGCAAGTTCGCACAACTCTGCACCAAAGGATTTGGCTAGTTCTAACCGGCGTTTGTCTGTGTCAGTTGCAATCACCCGGATGCCTGATTTGCTAAGGAGTTGTATAGTTAAAAGGCCTAAGATGCCAGTTCCTAGGACTAAGGCAAATTCCCCTAGTTGGAGGTTAGATCTTCGGACGCCATGTAGTGCGATGCTACCAAGTGTTACGGTTGCTGAGTCCTTTAATGATAGGTTGTGTGGGACTTTTACCACTAGATTTTTGGGTACGTTAACCACTTCTGCATGGTTGGCTTTGCCTGCACCTGCTGCTGCGACCTTATCGCCTATCTGAAATGTTTCGCACCCTTTGCCAACAGCAATGATTGTTCCTGAAAGGGAGTATCCAATTGGGATTTTTTGATTTAACTTGTTTTTGACTTGGTTTACGGTACTTTCAAGCCCTTCGGTGTTGATTTTATCGAGGACTTGTTTCACTTTTTGGGGTTGGTCTATCGCACGTGACAGTAGTGACTTTTTACTGGCTTTTAGGGTGCTTAACTCTGTTCCTTTTGAAATACATGAGTAGGCAACTTGAATTAGTAAGTGTCCGTCTAATACTTCTGGTGAGGGAACTTCTTCCCCAATAACTTTTCCCTTTTTAACTAAAACCTGTAACATGGCTTCTCCCTTAGTTTCTTATCTGTTTGTTATTGTAACATCGATATTTTTAAGGAAGTTACACAGCCTATTTTCCCAAGAGACTGATTCTAAAACTTTTGTGGTGTTTGTTGCTTGTTTGATGGGATCATCTAAGGCTTTGATGAACTCACTGTGGGTGTTAACTAGCTGACATAATGCGGGCATATTTTTTAGTTCTTCCCATGCGATGCTGAGTGCAGGGAGGCCAAAGGCGGCGTATTCGTAGACCTTGAGGGGGTGTATAGACTGGACTAATTTAGTTTGTTTAAAGGGGATAATGCCCAGGTCTGCGTGGGACAAAAATTCGCCAATTCGATGATAGGGGACAGTGCCTAAAAAATGGATGTTCGAAGGCATTTTTATATTTTTAATTTTTTGACGGCATGGTCCGATAAGAACAAAGTTTTTTTGTGGGTAAGTTTTGGCAGCTTTTATTACTAACTCCATGTCGAACCACTCGTGGATTGCTCCGATGTAGACGACACGTGGACTTGCAATATTAGCGTACTCTGGGGGTAGGGCGGTGTTGAATGTTCGTAGCTTTTTGAGATCAACACCATTGGGGACATAGTGACAGTCGCCATTATGAGAGGTGAAGTGGTTCTGCATGTTTTTTGAGGATGTGATGACGTGGTCAACCTTTTGAGCCAATTGAGTTTCTAGTGCCTGATATTGTTTGGAGAGTCCTTTGAAGGCGCTGCCGTCATCTGCAACGCGGAAGATGCTAGTTTTGTGTGGAATCCAGTTTAGTAAGAAATGGTGAAGTGCGGAGTCAAACCATAAGATATCGACTTCGCCGAGTTCTAAGTTCTTTAGTATTTTGCTGAGTTTTGGAGCGGTAAAATGGTGCCAGTTTTGGTGCGCCCAAAGTGTGGATAATGGAAAAATATTTTTAGGTGGTAGATAAGTATTAGGCACGTAATGCCAGACGCCTTCTTTTATTTCGCCTTTCGTTTTACTTACCCGGATTCTTTCGGTGACGGTGCAGTCACTAGATAACTTGTGCAAAGGAGAGACGGGGACCCCTAAAAAGTAGACGTCATACCCTAGTTTTTTGAAAACACGTGCGTAGTGATGGGACCCCACCTGTAATGGCGATGTGTAGGGGAGGGAGCATGCCATTAATACTTTTTTCATGGGACTAGTTTTAGGTTGACGTAGTCTAGAACAAGCTTCTTTTTAAGTGTATTGTTTTGGATCAAACCTTTAAAAGGTTTGTGTGCGACTAGAAAAATACAAACATCTGCTGAGGCCAAGGCTTCTTCACTTGTTACGAGGTGGATTCCTTGAACAGGATCTGCAAATGGGTCCACTGTCAGGATATTTTTGTATTTTTTGCTTAACATTTGGACAATTTGTAGTGCAGGGGACTGTCTGATGTCGTCGATGTCTGCCTTATAGGTTATGCCAAAACAGGCTATGCGAGGATCTTTTTTGTTGAGGCTATCAATTTCTTGGTAAATTTCTTGGGTTAGCCACTTTGTTTTTTCTAGGTTTACGGTTCTTGCAGTATGAATGAGTTTCGTTAGTTTTGGCTGTTTGTGAATGAGGAACCATGGATCTACGGCAAGGCAGTGACCGCCGACGCCAGGGCCTGGGTTTAAAATGTTTACACGAGGGTGTTTGTTGGCGAGAGTTATGACATCGTTGGCAGCGATATTTTCCGCTTTGCAAACCATGGACAATTCGTTAGCAAACGCAATGTTGGTATCACGGTAGGCGTTTTCGATGAGTTTGCACATTTCTGCCGTTTTGGCGTTGGTAGGGAACAGATTACCTTTGACAAACTTCTCGTAGAATTGAATTGCTTTGTCGGTGGCTACTTTGGTGAGGCCTCCAATAACTCTTTCATTATGTTCTAGTTCGTAGAGTATTCTGCCTGGGAGCACCCGTTCTGGGCAGTAGGCTATATGGATGTGCCCTTTTAGATCGGGGCGCTGATTTAGTATGTTTTTATAGGCCTCTTGGCTTGTTCCTACTGGGCAGGTTGATTCGATGATAACCAAGTTGTCTTTTGTAAGATGGGGGGTGATCATACTAATAGCAGTTAGGACAAAGCTAAGATCTGGGACTTTGTTTTCTTTGAATGGTGTTGGGACAGCAATGATGAAGGTGTCTGCTTTTTTTGTCGTGCTTTGTGCGGTGAGTGATTTTTTCTGGACAACTTGTGAGAGCAAACCACTTAGGTCTGGCTCTGTAATATGAAGCGTTCCTTTGTTGACGGCTTTAACAACGGATTCTTGAGTGTCTATTCCAGTAACGGCCATGCCTTTGCTTGCCAACAATATCGCTGTTGGGAGGCCAATATACCCTAGTCCGAGTACGGAAACGGTGTTGGATGGTTTTTGAATTTTTGAACTCCCTATTTTTATAAGCTGATTTATCTATTTTCTATTATTTATAGTTCAATATCAAGAAATCTAACTCAAAAAAGGAATACTTAAAAAAGGAACGAGTAGCGGTAGTGGCCCTATGATAAAAAGCCATTTCCTTGGAAAAAAGTTAAGGTAGTTGTTAGCGATGTTAGTTAGGAACAGTGCAATGGGAAGTAAGAATAGGCACAGTATTCCTGGCAAGATAAGGGGTTCTGTGTTGATGGGGTTTGTAATGATCATCGGAATATAGGCTGCATAAGTTACACCCAATAAAAGACCATATAGGCAGAGTCCTGACACGATACAGTAAAAGCTAATCTCTCTATTCATAGGAGCAGTATATACCTAGGGTTGATTGGCTTCTAGTGTATTGATTGTTATAATGTGTGTATTGAATGTTACATTCGGGGATAAGGGGAGAGAAGTATGTTAAAAGCAGAGGGGACAAAAGCTAGTCTCATTGAATCGGCGGTTGAGCTAATTGCCATTAAAGGATTCGATGGGGTGTCTGTCCGAGAGATTTGTGAGCATGCGGGCACTAGTATGAATATGATTCATCATTATTTTGAAAACAAAGAAGGGTTGTTACAGGCCGTTTTAAAAAAGTTTAATTCTGAGCTGTTAACTGTTCCATTTCGAGCACTACAAAAACCGGTTGAGACAAAGCAAGACTTTGAAACACGGTTATTACAATATTTTGAGGATACTTTGGATGCCTTCGTAGAGAATCGATATTTGCTACGGATTAGTTGTGCGCAGAATAAAAATTTGGACGCGATTGCTGAAAACCAAAGAGGGTTTGTTGCGTTTATAGAATTAGCGAAGACGAAAAAGTTTGTCAGAGCGTCTTTGGATATTGAGATGATTAGCGGCCTGTTGATGGATCGTTTGGTTAGCCAGGCTAATAATGCGGATACGATCAAGGCCTTTTCAGGCTGTGATATCGTGAATGATTTAACGTATCGGAATCGATGGTGTAAAGCGAACATTGATTTATTTCTGAACGGGGCTTTGGTCTAATGGCACTAACCGCAATTGATACTAAATTAACTTCAACGGAATCTCTTTGTACACGGTATTTGGAGATTAGAGCCCATAGTTTGGCTATTTGTGAGCCGTTAGAGCTAGAAGATTATGTCGTGCAGCCAATGGCAGAGGTGAGTCCTCCTAAGTGGCATCTTGCCCATAGTGCCTGGTTTTTTGAAGAGATGGTATTAGCCAAATATTCGGCCGATTATTCACGGTTTGATGCTCAGTTTAATCGATTGTTTAACTCTTATTATAAAGGGGCAGGGGAGCATTGGATTCAAGCGAAACGTGGGCAGCTTTCACGGCCTACTGTGGCTGAGGTATTTGCTTATAGGGAGCATGTTGATCGAGAGATGCAGAAGCTGTTTTCTCAGACGTCATTAGACCAGTCGTGTTTGGATACCGTAACGATAGGGTTACATCATGAGCAGCAACATCAAGAATTACTGTTGATGGATATTAAATGTATTTTGGCACTGAACCCGTCTCAGCCTGTCTATAAGGTGTCGGGGTTAAAGCCACTGGCTAAATCGGCTATGGATTGGCACCTTATTGAGGAAGGGGTTTATGAGATTGGTCATGAAGGGGAGTCTTTTTCGTATGACAATGAACAGCCTCGTCATAAGGTGTATCTACAAGAGGCGGCGATTAGTAACACGTTGGTTACGAATGGTGAGTATTTGAAATTTATAGAGGCTGGTGGCTATGAGAACCCTCTATATTGGTTAAGTCAGGGATGGGACTGGGTAGGAGAAAATGCGATTGATAGTCCTCTTTATTGGCAAAAATCAGAGAGTTGGCAAGTATTTACTCTGAATGGGCTCCAGTCTATGGATCTTGATTCGCCAGTTGAGCATATTAGTTACTTTGAAGCGGATGCTTATGCGAATTGGGCTGGGTTTCGATTGCCAACGGAACAAGAGTCCGAAGTGTTTTTGAGAGCGTCGGAGCTGTCAGATAACCCGGTTTGGTGGTGGACTCAGAGCCATTATTCACCGTACCCAGGATTCAAAAAATTTGATGGGGCATTGGGCGAGTACAATGGGAAGTTTATGTGTAATCAATTTGTCCTTCGTGGTGGGTGTGCTGCGACTCCTAAAGAGCACTTGCGCACCAGCTATCGTAACTTTTATCAGCCTCATCAACGGTGGATGTTTTCAGGCATTCGATTGGCTAAGGAGTCATTGAGATGATCATTACAGAGTTAGAAGAGATGTTAACGGTAACGGAGAATGAATCAGGGTCCACATTCGTAGCGGATGTGTTGTCAGGGTTGTCTGCACCTTTTAAACAACTGTCGCCAATGTATTTTTATGACGATATAGGGAGTGAGTTGTTTCAACAAATTACTCGTCATGAGGATTACTACCCCACTCGAAAAGAAGTTGAAATATTGAATCGAATTAAAGATGAGTTGCCTCAGGTGATTAGTGAAGAGGCGATCGATATTATCGAATTGGGAGCTGGTGATGGTCACAAGAGTAACCTTGTTATTGAGGGCTTTTTGTCAGCGGGGCGTCAGGTAAACTTTTACCCAATAGATATTTCAAAGAAGGCGCTGACAATGATGAAGGAGACAATTCCATCGCATCCAAATTTAACCGTTCATGGTGTGGTGGCCGACTATGCTCATGGGTTGTCGTATATCAAAAATCGGTCTTCGAATCCAAAGTTGGTTTTGTTTTTAGGGTCCAATATTGGCAACTTTGAACGAAATGATCAGGTGCCATTTTTGAAGATGATTCAGTCTCAACTGAGTGAGTCGACATCCCTTTTGATAGGGTTTGATATGAAGAAGGATGAGGCGGTTTTGAACAGAGCCTATAATGATTCAGCTGGGCTGACACGTGCGTTTAACTTAAACCTTTTGACACGGATTAACACTGAGTTGGGGGGTGAGTTTGATCTTTCAAGTTTTGCTCATCATGGGTATTACAACGCTGATGTGGGGGGGATGGAGAGTTATTTGGTTTCGACTAAGACCCAGGATGTGACGATTCGGTCGCTGAACAAAACATTTCATTTTGATGAGTCGGAGCGAATCCATGTTGAATACTCTTTTAAGTTTTCGAATGCGGACATTGCTCAATTGGGTGAGAGAAGTGGGTTTGAGGTCCAACACATGTTTTCAGATCAGGAAGACTACTTTGTTGATGCGCTTTGGAAAGTGGTTTAGAGAAAAGTTACCTTAGAGACTAAGACCGCGTTTCCTGCAATGGAAATGGTATCGCCTAAGTGTTGGACGTAGAGGTCGCCGGTTCTTTTTGAGGCCTGAGTAGCTTTGAATGTCGGTTTATTTAAACGAGACTTCCAAAAGTTAGCTAATAAGACTTGCGCACTGCCAGTTACGGGGTCTTCTGAGATACCGTATTGTGGGGCAAAAACGCGTAGTGCATAGTCGTAGTCTGAGTCACCAGGGGCGGTCACGATTACTGCGTTGGGTGTTGCCTCTGTAAGGGCTGATGAGTTAGGGGTTAAGGCCTCTATGTCCGATTGGGATGCGTAGGCATAGATAAGGAAGCTATCTGCGTCAGGGCCAGTTGAGGCGGCTTCTACGGCGATGTTTCCCAGTGCGTGGCTTATGGCGGGATCGATGGGGATTTCATGGCACTCAGCACTTGGAAAATCCATGGTTATTCGGTCTTCGGAGACATCTACATGTAGATCACCGCTTAGGCTTTCAAATATGAGGTGTGGATGTGTGACCTTTAAACAGGTTTTTAAAACAAAGGCTGCGGCGAGTGTTGCGTGTCCACAAAGCTTAACTTCTACAGTAGGGGTGAACCAACGGATATGATAACGCTCATCTTTTATTACTTTTACAAAGCAAGTTTCGGAGAGATTCATCTCTGCAGCGATGGATAACATGTCCTTTTCAGATGGGAATTCATTAACTATCGCAACGGCTGCTGGGTTTCCTTTGAAGGGAGTTGTTGTAAATGCATCTACGACCCAGAGTTCCATAGGGTTATTATTGCGGCTTGATGTGTGGTCGTCAATTTGGGTGGTCCCGGGCTATTCACGAGTGACTACTACTGAGATCTATACGCATATTAATCAGGAATTTGAGTTGAGTAGTATTGAGCGATTGACTGGGGTGATGAGTTAGGCGAATTAATAGTATTGTATTAATAAGGGAAACTATTATGACTACACAATTAAAGAAAGTTATTAGTATGGCGGGGGAGGATGGTAGTGAATCTCCTTTTTTTGAAGGCTATGCTAATGTCGCCCTTTCTAATTGGACGCGGTCGGATAGTTTGGATAACGACTCTAGGAAGAGAATGAGAATGACAGAATACGATAGTGGGTTAAGAGAACTTATGATGAAAGAACTTGAAACGTTACTTGAAACTTATACTGAAGGAACTATTTTCTTTACAGTTCCAGATTGTTATAAAGATAAAGAGTTGTGTAAGTCCGTAAAATTAGTGATTAAACCAGAAGTGCTCAAAATGAGGGATAATGGGACGGTTAAAGGGTATGTGATTTCTATTATTGATAGCCCTCAAGACGCTGTAGGGCATGGTATTTTTGTGTTGCCAATGGATATTGAGGAGGATGATTTTCCCATTTTTCAATTGGGTTTGACGCCCAACAAGGATCGTCTTGAAGACTTTGCTGAGAGTGTAGATGCAATGTTTCGTGGGCGTAACTTTATTTTTTATGTTTAACGTTTTGTTAAATTTGTTAGTGATTGTTACGGATACCTATTATGACTACACAACTAAAGAAAGTTATTAGCGTGGCGATGATGAGTGGCGTTGATATGGGGTCAAATAAGAGAATGAAAATAGGTGAAGATGATCAGGTGTCAAAGCTTGAATCGTTAGAAGCACATATTAGGAATCATCCAACATATTCTGTGGAGTTTACGGATCCTTTTTGCAATGGAGACAAGGGCAACTGTGATAAATTGGCAGATCAATTTGTTGAGTTGCTTTACCCAAAGTATGAGGATGAGTTAATTGGGGGATATGTTGCTACAGGTTTTTCTAATCGAGAAGAGGCTGAAAGTAAGGGTGTTTTCTATGTTTTTGATCGTTTGCAGAACCCAAAAATCCCAGTTTTTATTCTTTCTATCACGCCACCGAATGATGCTGAGAAGTTAGATGGTTTTATAGAGTTGGTGAAAAACATAATGAGTGACTATGGCCTTACTTGTTTGCATTTATAGGGCTGAGTCATAATAACTTTTGGATAAATGTTAAAATGTATATGCGTATTGAGGATGAGATTAACTTAGTTTGTTGTAGTGCTTGTGAAATTTTTTAGGACTTCGATCGATAACTATTATGACTACACAATTAAAGAAGGTTATTAGTATGGTAATGATGGGTGGAAATGGCGTTTCTCCTTTTGGAGGATATACGAATGGAAAACTTCCTGCTGATAACGGAGCAAGGGAACTAGGCATGGGTTCGAATAAGAAGATGAAGATGACGGAGCCTGATATTGGTTTAAGAGCAGATATGCTGAAAAAACTTGAAACGGTCCTTGAAACGTATACAAAAGGGACAATATTTTTTACAGTTCCAGATAGTAATAAAGATACAGAGTCATGTAAGTCTGTAAAATTAGCGATTAAACCAGAAGTACTTAAAATGAGAGATAATGGGACGGTTAAAGGGTATGTGATTTCCATTATTGATAGTGTTCAAGATGCCATGGGTCAGGGGATTTTTGTGCTGCCAAAGGATGTAGAAGATGATGGTTTTCCAATTTTTCAGTTGGGCTTAGCTCCAAACAAGGATCGCCTTGGAGACTTTCTTAAAGGTGTGGACGAAATGTTTAGTGGGCGCAATTTTATTTTTTACATTTAATTTCTTAAAAATGGATATTTGCCTGCCATGATATCTCGAATGACATCTCGAGTTAGTTGTCCCTTTTTGGGCGTTATTTCGTATCCATCTATATAATTTTCGGCCATGATGAGTACGGGACGTTGGCTAGTGTGTTCAATTTGAAACCCAGTGTCTTCTCCAATAATGTCATTGGTGTACCCGGTAATCACCTTAGTGTTGTTTGTATCTATATGTTTTCCTTTTAAGTTTGATATATTTTGATTAGGAAGGGTTTCGGTAGGCTCCAAATAATCGTCATGGTCTATTTTATTTGAGTGTATGGTTTGTTGTTCCAAAACAATATTAAACTGGAGATTGGGATGGCTCTTTTTAAGTTTTCCTAGCTCAGGAAGTAGAGTGTTTGCAGCTGTGCCAGAAATGGCTGTTTCGGCTATGGCTATCGTTATTGTTTGTTGGGCTGTGGAGCTTTGTGGGCTATCGGTTACGTATCTGTTTATTTCTTGAAGCATATTTTGGATGTGTTCTAGTCGTTTTTCATTAGGGGGCTTCGGAATTGGAAAGTGTTTTTTCTCTTCTAATCCATCTCGGGATCTTATATCTACGATGTGATCGCCTAATAAGCTGCCACCTCGTTCTAGACTAAATATGGCAACGCTTTCATTAACGGGGTCACTTTTTGCTAATCCCTCTATACACCGTTGTGACGGTTTCAATAGAGGCTGGAAGATGATGCCCTGGCTTTTTCTATTTGCTTTAACTAAATTATATCTGACAGTGGCATCTGTTGAAGTTAGTGCTTGTCTAAAGGCATTGCTTTTTGCTGGTGGAAATTTGAATCTCCGGACATTAGGAAAGCTTGCTGCGGCTACTTTGCCAGGGGCTTCGGTGTTTGTTTTTTTTGCTGCGGTTGTATTTGTGTTGTCGTTACTTGAACCGGCAGATATATTGTCAGCGCCTCTTTTTTTTGATTCGCCGGCAGGGGGATCATGTTGTTTTATCTGTACTTGTGATCGTTGAGCGAGGTTTTCTGCCTTGCCATATGAAGAAGAGCTAACTGGTGGGGGAGGTTGTTCTGAATCAGGGGTGAGTTGAGAAATTACCTCTCGGGCGATTCTACTTGAGTCTACTCCAGTTAGACTTTGGAGGAAGGCTACTTTGTCCGCAGGATTAGGCAGAGTTGGGTCATTTAATACTTTGTTTGCGGCGACGTTAAAGTTCGTATTAAAGAGCCTTTGGTAGCTGGCTTTTTTTGGATCTTCGGGTGGTCTTGATTGTTGATTAGCACCGACCCCTCCTGCGTTATTGATTATTAGGTATTTATCGATCTAAATAGGGGCGAAAGTGAGCTCAGGGCGGGGTGGTTATAAAATGGCGGTGTTTTGATTTTGGCTATATAATTTGAGGCATGAATAAAAAATATGTTGTTTTTCTTATTATCGTTTTGGCCCTTTCATTATTTGGAGCGAACGCTTTTTTAAAGAAAGATAATTTGAATACGAATTCAGTTGATTCTAACAATCAGTATTCAGAAAAAGTTTTGCGAGCGCTTAGTGTTTATCCTGATTTGAGTAGGGTTGAGGGTGAGGCGGTTGGTATTGCTGCTCAACCCGGTGATTTTTACTTGTTGTCGAAGACGTTAATCGTAGAAGCAAATGAAGGGGATTTGCTTGTTTTGTTTAACTCAAAAAAGGCCGTGTATAGAGCATTGGCTATCTGGGTTTTAAATAAAAAAAATCGATCGAAGTATTTGCCCTTAATTAAAGAAAACGTAGCGGATGCAGGGGTTATCACCTACTGCTCTTCTGGGTGCTTTTATCAGGAGTCCACAGTGGGGCAGTTTGCTAAGGATGTTATTGAGTCAAAGGGATTGTTGGATAGATAGCCCCTTCGAATCATTAGAGTGATTCTATTAGGTTAACCACATACCCACATTACAATGGCGCTTGAGGGAAGGAGGCTCCAATGTGGATATGGTGGATAACGCTACCTGTCCAACTATATGGGGCATGATTTTTAATCAAATGGTGTAAAGATGATATCGTACCCATAAGGGTTTTCTTTTGGAGGTTGGGAGGGCTCTGTTTCGTATATTTGTATATCTCCGACAATTTCGAACCCAATTTGAGAGGCAATGACTTGAATTATATCTCTCGATTCGTCTGAGTTGGAGGCCCATGCTTTGATTCCCATAACAGCACTTCCTTTAGGACATTCAAAGTCTTCAAGAGGATTGTTTGCAATGCCTTCTGCAAGAATAGTGAAATGACTAAATGCGGTCTTTTCTTTATAACGTAGATTTTTTTCCATGTGATACTCCCCTTGTGGTAAATACGTGGTAAAAACACAATCCCCTAAAAACAAAAAATCCGCGGTGAGGCGGATTAGTGTTGAATATACTGGCGGGAGCGATGGGGCTCGAACCCACGACCTCCTGCGTGACAGGCAGGCGTTCTAAACCAACTGAACTACGCCCCCGCTTAGGGTAGGTCTATTATAGAGGGAAACTAGGAAAAAGATAAAGAGGCAATAATGACTAAACTCACTCGCGAATGAATTGGGCCCCCCTGAGTCCAGGGTTTTATAATAATTTCATTTAGATGTTGTTGTTGCTACTCAGTAGTTCTATGGTTGGGGTATAAGATTGTAAATTGGTTTGGGAGTAGTCACTCGACCTTAATCTTAGTACAATATGACTTAAAATGAGGAGACAAAAATGGGGCGTTTAATGAGCCGAACGGGATTGTTTTTATTTCTGATCCTAATCGTAATGAGTGGTACTGGTGTTGCGGGGACATTTAAGAACTCCAAATACAAAGTTAATTTAACTTATCCTGAGACTTGGACAAAAGTCGAGATAGATAAGCGCCGTTTGTTGCTCAGGCTTATTGGCCCCGACTTGGTGTCGTCGGTAAATGTGTACGCGTACACATTCAAAGGGGACGAAGATATTACGATGAATCGGCTGACGTCGCATCATATGCCTGCACATTTTGATGGATGGGTTAACTTGGGTGAGCGTGAGGCTCATGCTTATGAGATTAAAAGAGCCAATGTTAAGGAGTCTCGTATCGCGTTATATTCCCATGATGAAATGGATGAGCAAATGCGGGTACAGAAGCTCATTGCGGCTGAATATTACTTCATAAAAGGGAAGCGTGGCTATGTGGTTAACATGGTGACTCGCAAAAGAGATTGGCTAAATGTTAAGAAAACCCTTAAGTCGATCGTATCTACGTTTTGGGTTGGCGCGGGGTCCAAGCCGAAAATTGCCAATCAAGACTTCAAGACATCGGATTGGGATATGCGTGGCAAATCGGGGGCGAATGTCCGTAGTATTGAATCTAACTTTGTTGTTCGAGATGAGCCAGCCAATACCATCTACTGGGAGTCAGACTCTTTGAAGTCTAATGTCGATTTGCGTAACGTTCCTGGTTGGATATTTGCGAAAGGGGTAATCTACTTTGTCCTAAATAAAGCGTTGTATGCGGTATCAGCGTATGATGGATCGATTACTTGGAAAGTGGAGTTGGGAGCAAGGGTTAAACAAGGCTTGGCCCATCATTCGGGACGAATTTATGTCGTACTTGACTCTAATCAACCGCAACTTAAAGCCTTCGCTGTTGCGGATGGTCAAATGGTATTCGAGCGCAGGTTAAAAGGAAAAGAGCAGTCGGACCCAATTGTGTCTGGTAAACGATTATTCTTAGTAGATGGGTCGGATGTTAATGCGTTTGATAGTGCCGATGGTAGTCTGATATGGTCCAAAACCTTAAGTCCTGATCATCGGTATTTGCCGGTAGCAAAGGGGGGATATTTGGTAGTTTCTGAAAAACGAAATAGACTTCGATTATTGAATTCTGCTACAGGCGAGGAGCATTGGTCTCAGTTTTTTGCGACGCCACTGCTTAATTCTCCGATTATTCATAAGAATATGATTATAGTTTCTCAGATTCATCGGGATACACGAACCCCGTCTTTTAAGGGGATTGATCTTAAAAATGGGCATATCGTTTGGGACTACAAAACGAGTAATGTTTATGGAAAAGAGGTGTCTCCTCCATCTGTTATGGGAAATGTGATGGTTGTGGTACTGTCTCGCCAAGGAACGCCTGAGGTGGTTGCCTTTGATACGAACACTGGCGGAGTGGTATGGATATTGCCTTGGACTCGTTATGATGCCAACCCTAAATTGGCGCCGATAGTGACGAACAATGGCGTGTTTTTAGTGAAAGATTCACGTGATCCTGATAAGCCAGGCTTGATGGTTTCGCATGTGGATGGTCGCACTGGAAAGGTGACGCGTTCAATGTCATTGCCTCCTTTGTTAAATAAATCCGTGATTCGAATTGCTGCGATTCAAACCTATAAACATTACCTCTATATTCTACTGGGTGGCTCCCAAGGTAAGATAATATCAATTAAATAAATTAGTTGACGTAGATATTTATTGTTCCTACTATACTCCTATAAATCTATAGGAGGGTATTATGGCATTTTATTATAATCGTATTACGTTAGTGGGTCGGTTGACCAAGGAACCAGAGCATCGGTTGGTTGGTGACTCGTCACAGAAGACGCAGTTTACTTTAGCTGTGAATCGGTCGTTTAAGACAAAAGCTGGCGAGGTAGAAGCGGATTTTATTCCTGTGGTTGTTTGGGGTAAGTTGGCTAAGTTTTGTGGCAGCTACTTGAAAAAAGGGCTTCCTGTATTAGTAGAAGGACGTGTTTCTGTCCGGTCTTATGACAAAGACTCGGAGAAACGATGGGTGACAGAGGTTATCGCTACAGGTTGTCAGGTGCTGGCCCGATTAGAGGATCCTGCTGTGATTGAATTGGTCTCGGACTGTGAGGTTGTCACTCCTGATGTTGTAGCTGCCCCCAAGAAAAAATAAATCCGGCAGAGTTGCCGGATTTATTTTTTCTTTTATTGATTATGAGAGAGAACTTAGCTATTTTGAAATAGTTCAAGACGGGTATCAGCGTCTTCTGATAGTAGCCCATCGGCAACCTTGTCCAATTTTTCGTCATTAATGAGATAGGTTCCTTCTTCATATTGATTTCGGAACTTTTCAACCAAGTTGACTCGGATGGATGGCATTTCTTGCCATTCGTCCCGGACATCTTTTGGTAACGGGGTATTCAGTTCAGCTGATTTGGTGTCAGCGTAAGGTACAGCAAAAGCTTCGTCACCATTAATGACGTTTTTTGTTGATTTACTCTCTGTTTTGGCAGTTACCACTTTAGATTTCATATTTATTCCTCCTTTATTAGTTTAAACTACTTATCGGTTGGGAACAACGTGACTTTAGCGGTATTTTTCTACCCCAAAAAGTTCCTATGGATACTTTTTGGGGGCCCCAGGTTAAATTAAGCTTCGAGTAAGTGAATGGTTTGGAGGCGGTTGGATCCAACAGAAATCATAGATGTTCGGACGCCCACAATGTTTTCTATATATTTCACATAGTTTTTGGCGTTCTGAGGGAGTTGGTCGTAGTCAGTCATTTGAGAGATATCTTCTTGCCAGCCAGGAAGCTCGTCATAGACAGGTTCTGCTTGTGAAAAGTCTTCCAAATCCAAAGGAAACTCTTGGAGAATTCCATTTTCAGTTTTGTAGCCTGTGCATATTTTGATGGTTTTGAGGTCATCAAGAACATCGAGTTTGGTTAAGCAAATTTCAGTTAGTCCATTGATTCGAATCGCATAGCGAAGTACCACTAAGTCTAACCAACCACATCGGCGGGGACGACTTGTCGTAGTTCCGTACTCACAACCTTTTTCTCTTAGATACTCAGACGTTTCACCTTCTTCTTCTGTAGGGAAAGGGCCTTCGCCAACACGAGTTGTGTAGGCTTTAGTAACACCAATGACTTGGTCAATTTTGTGAGGGCCAATTCCTGCACCAACACATGCTGCGCCTGCAATAGGATTCGACGATGTAACAAATGGGTAGGTCCCGTGGTCCACATCTAGCATAGCGCCTTGAGCGCCTTCCATAATAATTTTTTTGCCGGCTTTGATAGCGTTGTTAACGAATAATGACGTGTCTTCTACATATGGCTTAAGCGTTTGCCCATATGCATAGTAATCTTCGATGATTTGATCTTCATCGAGTACGCCTTCAGGAATTATGTTTTTCCAGTTGTGTTTTTTGATTTTACGACTTAAAACATCTTTCTTGAGGAGGTCCATTACCCGGATTCCTAGACGTGATATTTTGTCTGTATAGCAAGGGCCAATGCCTCGTCCAGTTGTCCCAATTTTTTGGTCGCGACGTTTGGACTCTTGTTGGCCATCGATTACCTTGTGAAATGGCAAAATAACATGAGCAATGCTGGATATTTTGAGTTTTTCAGGAGTGACTTTAATGCCTTGTGTATCTAAGGTAGCTATTTCTTTGAGAAGAATTTCTGGGTCAAGAACAACGCCGTTTCCAATGACACAAGTGACGGTATCATAAAGAATTCCGGAGGGGATAAGATGTAATTTAAATGTTTGGTCGCCAACAACTACAGTATGACCTGCATTGTTTCCACCTTGGTAACGAACCACGAGGTCCACTTTTTCAGCAAGCATATCTGTGATCTTGCCTTTTCCTTCGTCGCCCCACTGAGATCCTACAATAATTTTTACTGACATAACCTTATATTTCCTTATGTTTTACGGTCAAACCGGACTAATTGTACCAGAAGACGAATGGATGACAAGTTGGAAATGAGGGAGTTAAACACGGTATAATGAACTGCCCGACTGTATTCGTGGTGTTGGTATAATGAGGTGCCAGATACTCAGACTCAAGGGAGAATGATTGGTGAGACAGTATCTCAGGCCATGACTTCTTCTATCAGGCTCGACCTGAACCCACTGTAACTATAGTGGCGACCAAAAAGCCTTCATTGATTGGATATGGTTGGGCATTA
>JABISL010000001.1 GCA_018700055.1 bacterium
AGTAGGATTAGCGATACGAATCAGGTCTATTCCGTTCTGGGTTTGGTCCAATACCGTCTCTGGTGTACTAGCATCCACTTCAATACCAGCGGCCCAACTCGGGTTAGGTATCGGGACAACCATCGCAATGATCAGGATCCGAATCACCATACGAGTGAGTAGAGGCGTATATATACGTGTCTTTAAATGTTTCATAGGAAGCAGCAATTATGGCAAACATTCACCTCAAAGTAAATTACTTTAGATGCGACAGGGTCCTTTTCTTAATTTTTTACAACAAAACAACTCGCGACTACACACAAACCCGTTAATCACCCATACCCATAAATTGGTTGTTTTTGAGGCAAGGGTGGCACCTTTCTCGCGTAGGTGCCTGGCACCATACCTTTACCCCACCATAATTCCTTGTTAAGATTTTTTATGCAATTATTTAAATTGTCGATCATTGGGGGATGCTTACTACTTCTCTCGTCTACTACTAGTTACGCGCAATCGATTGATGATGCCACGCTTCAATCCATTCAGAATAGCCAAGAACAGACCCTAATCAGGCAGCAGAAACAGTTAGATGAGATCAAACGCCTTCAGAAAAAAAGAGAGTTCTCCCAAAAAAAAGAGCTCAAGGTACCCAGTCGCCCGGCCCCCAAACCAATCCCAAAAAAACTAAGCACCTTTCTCATTCAAACCATTACCTTAGATGGCAGTCATCGTATGGGACGATTAGACCGAGGCATCTTATTAGCCCCCTATATTAATAAGGATCTAGACCTCAATGAGATCAACAAGCTCATTCATTCCGTTACCAACTGGTATATCAATAGAGGGTTTGTAACCACTCGTGTGTATCTACCGAAACAAAACCTCCAAGACGGCCACCTCAGCATTCAGATCGTAGAAGGCAAGATAGAGACGATTCGGTTTGTTACCGATCCAGATCAAAACACACTACGAACCATCACCGCGTTTCCATTCATGGAAGGTCAGGTCCTCAACCTTAAGGACCTAGAAACCAGCTTGAGCCGAATCAATCAACGCCCCTCCACCAAAGCCACTCTGGACTTCGTTCCTGTAAAAGGAAAACTGGGCTATACCCACGTCCAGATCAAAACCGAAGAACTCCCCCAAGAGCGCCTGAGTATTCGATATGACAACAGTGCCCTCAAGCCCCTCAAACTATATCCAAACAGTCTGACACTATCCAAAGACAATCTGTTAAACATGAATGATGGCTGGACAGTCGTTTTTTCTCAAACCAACGATGACACCGCCCAAAACAATAACTCCCAATCTGTCTCACTAAGTCTCCCGTTTGGCCGATGGAGCGCATCTCTATCCACCTCTCGGTTTGAGTATATGACTCTGATTGACGGCACCTTTGGTGTTATCAAATCCTCTGGACTCTCGGATACGCATCAAGCCCAACTCACCTATTTAGCTACTGATCGCGATGGCCACAACCTATCCTTCAACTCAGGACTAACCATCAAGGATACTGAGAATTACATCGAAGACGCCCTGCAAGATGTAAGCAGTCGCAAGTTAGTATTGGGAACAATCGGCGGAAGTTACACACTTACAACACCCCATTGGGGCATCTGGTCGTTTGCAACTACATACACACGAAGCTTGGATCTGGATGACGCCGCAAAAGATGCCACAGACATCACACTTAGTGAGTCTCATGCCCAATTCGAAAAGACGACGATCGATCTGGGACTCACTATCCCCAAGCACATCATACCCTTCCAGATATTCAATTGGTCCAGCCAGCTACATGCCCAGTCCACCCCGGTGACGTTGTTTACGGGTGAGCAAATGAGTATTGGGGATCTTTATTCTGTTCGAGGGTTCCGCAGTCAATCGATCCAAGGGGATATAGGAATCCGGTTACGGAACGAGGCCAGCGTTCCCATGACTCAGACCCCAGGAGACGGCAGCAAATGGTTTGATGGGGCATCACTCTATACCGCCGCAGATATTGGCTATGTAAGAGCCCGAACAGAGGCTCCGGAGGATAGTAGCGAGGGTATCTTAGCCGGTGGTGCGATTGGGATCCGCAAAAACGTCCTCAAGGGAATCAGTTATGACGTCACGCTCACGTTCCCCTTCGCCAAGCCATCATCCATTGACTACACCGGCAGCCAAGTTTATTGGCAGATCACGAAGAGTCTTTAGCCGTTTAAAGACCTACTTAACGGTAGCCTTCAACACGTCATCAATCGACTTGAGTAACAATTCGGTTGTATAGGGTTTGAACAAGAACGCTTGAACCTCGTCTTTGACGTTCTTAAACCGGCCCGATTTATCTTCGCCAAGAATAATCCCGGTAACGCCAATCACTTGCACGTTAACGTTAACCTTTTTCATTTCCTCAATAGCCGTCGGCCCGTCCATCACCGGCATCATCATATCCATAATCACCAGGTTGATCCGATCAGAGTTATCCTTATAAAACGACAACGCTTCTTGCCCATTTTCAAACACAATTGTCTTATATCCAAAGTTATCTAAGGTTGTCTTCGTAATATTACGGATGGACTGTTCATCATCCACCACCATAATCACCTCGCCATTCCCTGGCAAATGATGAATCTTATTTTGGTGTTCATCAATCTCTTCAACAGCATCTGGCACAGCCGGAAAGTATAAATGGAACTTCGTCCCCTTACCCGGCACGCTTTCCAATTCAACCACCCCTTGATGGTTACGCACAACAGCCATCACTGTAGATAGTCCGATTCCCGTTCCCTTACCTACATCCTTAGTCGTAAAGTAGGGATCAAAAACCTTGTCCTGAATGGCCTTAGGAATACCTTCCCCTTCATCCGTAACAATCACACGAATATGGGGACCCAATAATCCACCAGGACGACGCCCATCCTCTTTAATATCCTCATTCTTGGCTTCGATTCGAATCATCCCGCCATCTGGCATCGCATCCCGAGCATTTACACATAAATTCAGGAAGATTTGGTGAATTTGAGAGGTATCCCCATGGATAAACCATAAGTCTCTTGGGATATCGAGCAACAACTGAATATCTTTGGGAAAGGTTTCCATCACAAACGCTTCAATTTCAGAAAGCAAAAACTTAAGTTTGAGACGGATCTTTTCACCTTCAACCCCTCTAGAAAAGGTTAAAATCTGCTTAACCAAATCCGCCCCTCTTTTGGCACTCGCTTCTAGTATTTCAATAATGCGCAAACTCTGATCATCCCCGGCCAACTTGGGCTCCAATGCCCTAAGCGACATAAAGAAAGGCGCCAGTATGTTATTCAAATCATGGGCAATTCCACCCGCAAGTGATCCGATACTCTGCATCCGTTGCGCTCGAATCACTTGATTCTCCAACGCCCTTCGCTCTGTAATATCCGTATTAATAATCAAAAAGGATTGAGGGGTCCCCTCATCATCCCGAACCAATGTCCAACGACTTTCAACCAAGATTTGCTTATCCTCTCGAATAGTCTGTTCCATGTCCCCTTGCCATTGTCCGGACTTCAAGACAGAAGACACTGCATCATTTATATAATCACTATCCTCGCCACCAAACAAAATAGATATAGGCTCACCTAACGCTTCTTCAGCTGTCCAACCATAGAGCTCCTCACTACTTTTATTCCAATAACTAAACTTGCCACTCAAGTCGCACACTTGAATCGCATCACGGGCCTTATCTAATAATGCCGCTTGTTCAACAATACGTGACTCATCCAACTTCCGTTGAGTGACATCACCACAAACAAATACCGCATGAGTGACCTTAGCGCCTTTGCCTGAATACGCATACGCACGACAATCAAACCATATCGGCTTAGCCGTGTTAGAAGACGCTACACTAAACTCCGATTGAGCCGTCTCACCCCTAAACACTTGCGAGGTCATTCCAAGCAAAGACTCAGAAAACGGGGTTCCGGAGACCTTACTAAGTGACTGCCCCAGGACCGCTTCACGATCCTTTTGAACAAACTGACAAAACGCTTCATTAACCGCTTCAAGAATACCGTCTTTGTTAACAAGCAACATTAGCTCTTCAGACGAATTAACGATAAAAGCAAACTTTTCAGATTCACCGGTTAGCAACTCATTCTCTACACTTAGGCCGTTTTCGACAGTAGAGTTATGAATCACATTGATTTCCATCATCGCTTGAGCGTCTTCTAACTCCTGAGAAACGGTTTGAGCCAATTCAAAAAAGGTATGCGTACTAACCAAATAATCTTCAAGCAACCCAGACAGCGGTCTAGACAACTCTTTTGCATCCTTAAGTTGTAGGCGTAGTTTGGTCTCAATAGCATTTAACCCATGCCGTTGTGACTCTATTTCTTCCCCATAATCAGACTGCTCAGCGGCCATAATATCCCTTTAATCCCCCCGTATAATGCAATCAGTATAGCAACATACCCATGAATGGTGAACGGCAGCTATTTGACTTGCGTGCATTTGCGTGTAAAATAGGTTTCATGGGTCTGACAACAGCACAAGAATCTGTATTTACGTTTATCTGCAACTACCTAGAGGAAAGCGGATATCCCCCAAGCTATTCCGAAATGGCTGGGGCACTTAACTTCTCATCAGATGGCACTATTCGGAGCCATTTGGCGATCTTGGAACGCAAAGGGTACATCAAACGTAATGGCTCAGCCCGTGGGATCACAATCCTCCGCCCCCCAACACCTAAACATATCCCTATCATAGGAAGCATTGCCGCGGGACCATTAACGCCAAGCATCGAAGACTTTCAGGGAACACTCGACGATGTTAATGAGCTAAAGGCCGCGCCTAATCGATTTGCATTAATGGTCTCCGGTGACAGTATGATCAATGCAGGCATCATGGATGGTGATATCGCGATCATTCAACGAGATAGCCCCATTCACAATGGCCAAATCGCCGCTGTAATGGTCGACAATGACGCCACACTTAAACGCATCTATTTCGAACAGGATCAAATTCGACTGCAACCAGAAAACGAACTCTACAATCCAATGTATATTCACCGTCAGGATGGCGAAAGCCGATTCATCGGACGCTACATCGCCCTAGTCAGACAAGCCGCATAATAGAAAAAGGGCCTTAAACGATTTCGTAGCCTTGTTCGGTTAGGTCTTGGCGAATGGTTTCGATATGATCAAACCCTTTCGTTTCTAAGGTCACTGTCACATCTACAAACCCATAAGGAAGCTCTAACTCCACACGATGATGTTGGATCTCAAGGATATTCACGCGAATATTATCGAAGTATGTACTCAGTGAACTCAACCGGCCCGGCACATCATGTAACCGAATACGGAGACGACAGATACGTCCATCCACGGCCAATCCTCTAGTAATAATCTTATTCAAGCGATTCACATCGATGTTGCCACCAGACATGATGAGTACAACCTTTTTATCCTTAAATCGACACGGATCTCGATGTAGCGCTGCTAATGTTGCAGCACCGGCACCTTCAACCAGAATCTTCTCGTTTTCTAGCAATTGCAAGACTGCATTGGCAATATCATTCTCACTAACCGTTACAATATCATCCACATAATGATGAACCATTTCATAGGTTAACTCGGACACTTTTTTGACCGCAATACCATCCGCTAACGTAGCGGCTGATTCCAGCTGAATCAATTTACCTGAATCAACAGACAACTTCATCGCAGGGCAGCTCTCTGCCTCAACCCCAATCAGTTGAATATCCGGGCGAACATCCTTAAGATACGCCGCCATCCCACTAATGAGACCTCCGCCACCTATGGCACAGATCACAATATCAAGGTCCTCCATATCCGATTCTTCTAGTAACTCCATGGCCACAGTCCCTTGTCCGGCAATGACCAAAGGGTCTGCAAACGGATGAATAAAAGGAACATCTTTTTCTTCACTTAGCTTAAGGGCATGCATATAGGCATCATCATAGGACTCGCCTTCTAGAATCACTTCCGCGCCATAACTCTTGGTCGCCTGAACCTTTATCAATGGTGTAGTTCGCGGCATAACAATGGTCGCATCCATTCCCAATTTGCGAGCGCCGTAAGCCACCCCTTGCGCATGATTCCCGGCAGAGGCAGCAATCACGCCTTTTTGTCGGTCTTCTTCAGACAGATTCATTAACTTGTTAAACGCGCCACGTTCCTTAAACGCACCCGTCCGCTGCAGGTTTTCTAACTTAAGATACACCTGACAGCCATAGGCCTGACTCAAAAAATCCGAGTGCACAACAGGCGTCTGACGCACAGACGATCGAATTGTTTCTCTAGCTTGTTCTACATCTTGTCGCGATACACTCATTTTGAATCCTCCTTTTTGGATTGTTTAAAAAACCGAATACTTTTCCGAAAAAACCGAATCTCTAACATGATTCCCAACGCTACAGCCACCGCTATAACCACACCGTTTACGGCAATTGAAACGGACTTAGTAATCACCAAGAATACAATTGCGATAAGCAAAATCGTAGGGATCTCATTAAATATACGAAAGTATCTAGACGATTGAGCTAACGGTTTGCCAGTCGCAAATAGTCGCCGGTACCGCCCACATAACAATTGATAGGCCACTAAAAGGGAAATCATCGCCAACTTGGCTTGCATCCAAGGCGCCTGAAGATGGTCCCCTACGGCAGCCAAATGAAACCCAATTAATATAGAGACCACCGATGCGGGAGTCAAAATCATCCACCACACCCGTTTGGCCATTAAATTAAATTGTTTCAATAAGATACGATTATCAGGATCAGGTGCATCATGAGCCTCTCTTAAGTAGACAAACAAGCGTCCCAAATAGAACAATCCGGCAAACCAACTGACTACCGCTATAACATGAACCGATTTAAATATTAGATATGACATCGCTGTGTATTTTACCATAATATGCTACACTTTTTCACACGATGAAATCCCGACTACTGCCTCTTTTTTTAGCCATTATTCTGTCTGGTTCGCCAGCATTCGCAGCCTCAGATATGGTACTGAAGTCGATAGACTCTATTTTTCCGGTTCCTATTTCCCTTCTCGTCAACTTGGGAACAAGCATAGGTTGGGGCGCACAATCTATCCAAGTTAACGCATCTGATGCACTTGGGCTTCGCAGCAAAAACCTCGTATTTACAACCAATATGGCCTTAATGCTCAAGACATCCCCAACAACCTCAACTGGAATCGCTATAAGTATGGGCGAGTCCCAATCTATCCTCGAAACAGGTACAGACACGTTCAACACCAACACAACTAAGGTCAACACATGGCACTTGGTCACTGAACGGCAGTTATTCAAAGAACGCAACTTTACTATTTCCGGAACACTCGGATTGGGAATGACCTCCGCAGATTATACAATCCTCACTCACAATGAAGGTAGTGGCGGATCAGATCAGACAATCTACAGACATGGCAGCACCTTTAGTTATCAAGTCGGACTTAGTTCCCGCTATTACCTCAATCCCAAATGGGCCTTTGGATTATCCGCAGGTTATATCGGCGCACCTATTGATACCGTATCGAATCGAGCCGGAAACACGACTACCGACCCGGGCATTGATGCCTCAGGTAGCACGCTTAACTTCTTCACTAGCTTTAAGCTCTAATGCCAACTGTATTCATTAGTGCCGGCGAAAAGTCTGGCGATCGCCATGGTGCCAAGCTTATGTCTTGTCTCAAAAAGTGTCAGTCATCTATTGCTTTCACAGGCGTAGGTGGAAGTGCCATGCGAGACCAAGGTCAGACCCAACTTGCTGACCTAACCCCAGTTAGCACAATCGGGTTCATCGAACCGATTCGCCATCTGTTTACCTTTATAACAACCATGCGTCGCATCAAACGCGACTTACGCAATAACCGTCCCGATGTGGTCATCGCCATAGACTATCAAGGGTTTAACATGCTGGTATTAAAGGCCGCCAAAAAGCTAGGCATCCCTACCGTCTATTATATTTCGCCTCAAGAATGGCAATGGGGTACCGTAAAAGGAGGCGAAAAGGTCGTCGAAATAACCGATCTAATTCTCTCAATTTTTCCAGAAGAACATGAGTTTTATGACCGCCTGGGGGCCCAATCCGTATTTATCGGACATCCAATAGTAGACTTAACTCGCCCAGATCAGGATCGGATTCAGACTCGCAAGGCCCTTAACGTCCAAGACACCGATACATTAATCACAGTCTTTCCCGGATCACGCCCACAAGAAATCAAACTTCTCGCCCCAACCCTACTCGACTCCGCCCAGGACCTACTCTCCAAACTCCCCAATGCCAAGGTCGTTATATCCGTTGCTGAAGACCACTTAAAACCCGCTATCCAAGCGCTTGTCACCCAAACCAAACTCCCTGCAACACTCGTTCAAACAAACTCTCACAACTTGATTGCCGCCAGTGATTGCTCGCTGACAACCTCAGGGACTATCACCTTAGAACATGCCCTTTTAGGCACCCCCTTTGTTGCTATTTATCGCTTGTCCAACTTATCCTATTCGATCGCCAAACGCCTCATGGGCAAGTCATTTGAAGAAAAAGTTCGATATATCAGTCTCCCAAACATATTACTCAAGCAGGCCGCCGCACCAGAGTTCTTTCAACACGCCATTACTACGGAAGCCGTCTCCCAAGCAGCACTCGGCCTACTCACTAACGACAGTACCCGCCAAACACTCCTAAACCACTTCGATACACTCAGGGATCAACTCAACGGAAAAGACAGTGTGATGAAAGCCGCACTAGAAATTATTGGGCTTTTGAGGGACCATAACACCCATGACTCAAACACTGGAAATTGTTGAACTAGGCGACCCTGTACTCAGACAAATCGCCAAACCGGTTAAAGACTGTAATACACCAGAGATTCAAACCTTGATCGATGATATGCTCATCCAAGTTAAAAAAGCACGTGGGGTCGGATTAGCCGCGCCTCAGGTTGGCGTCCCCTTAAGGCTATTCATCGTAGCCCCCTCACCCAAGAGCCATCGATATCCCAATACCACATTGGAAGAAGGCCTCGTCGTTATTAACCCAACAATCAAATCCATCACCAACAAAAAAACATCCGATTGGGAAGGATGCCTAAGTGTCCCTGGAATTCGTGGATTGGTTAGCCGTAAATGCCACATAGAAGTCAGCTATACCAACCGTTTAAATGAACAAGTAACGCAAGAATTTGATAGTTTTGTGGCGCGAATATTCCTTCACGAAAATGACCATTTGGATGGCATCATATTCCTTGATCGTCTAGCCAACAACAAAGACATCATGACGGATAACTACTACTTCGATATGATGGAGCAACTAGAGGCCAAAGAAGGAAACTAAACGAATGATACTTTCAGACCGAACCATTAAAAAATTACTCGCAAACGGCGAATTGGGAATTGACCCCCTCGACCCAGCTCAAATTCAACCTGCCTCAGTAGACGCTACTCTTGGCACGCATTTCCTACTTGTAGACACACCAAATACGGCTGTGCTCCATATGGACGAAGAAATCAAATACCGAGAAATCGAAGCGGAAGAAATAACAATCCCCCCGCATTCGTTCTTACTCGCTACCACAAATGAATACTATCGCCTCCCAGACAACTTAAGTGCTTTTGTTGAGGGACGCAGCTCCATCGGGCGTATGGGATTATTTATCCAAAACGCTGGGTGGGTAGACTCCGGATTTGAAGGACGAATCACCCTCGAACTCTATAATGCAAATGCCTTACCTATTCGATTAGTAGCCGGCCGTCGGGTTTGCCAAATGGTATTCTGCCAAATGGATCACCCCTCTGAGTTCCCTTACCGCGGCAAGTATTACAAACAGGACAAGTCTGTGGGTAGTCGTGTGTTTTTGGACAAAGACATCAAACAGTCCTAATGAGCGCCCCTTGCATCCCCTTAAAAAGATCTTGCCCTAAGTGCAAGAGCCAAACGATTCAAGTAAACAACCAATCGGTTCAGTGTACCGAATGTGATTGGAACAAAGAGTATGACTGTCCGGTTTGCAATCAAGCACTCGGCCCCAATGATTTTCAAGACGCGCCATCCCAGTTCAGTTGCCCCAAGTGTCAGTTAACCGTACCGCTCAAAAAAATAAAAAGCATCTTAGATAACGGACTTATGGTCGACCACCAAACACGCTGTGAGTTATGTAACGGCCCGACACTTCATCGAAAAGACGTTAACATCGCCCACCGCTGCCTGTTCTACCCTAAGTGTTCCGGGCAAGCGGATCTATTTGGTGGCAGTCGCGAATCCTTAACCTTTCTCGATTTTGAGACTACCGGGTTAGAAGTAGGCAAGAACTCGATTATCGAAATTGGGGCATTGCGAATTGATGAAGACGGCGACGAAGAAACATTTAGTACCTTTGTAGACCCCGAGACACCTATCTCCTCCAAGATCACCAGTATTACAGGGATCACTGATGAGATGGTCGCTGGCGCCCCATTAATTGCCGAGAGTATCAAAGACCTAAATGCGTTTATTGGGAGCTCCAAAATCGTGGCACACAATTCGGCCTTCGATATCCCTTGGTTTATGGTTGCCTTAGAACAATTGGGACTCAAGACCCAATGTACACAATCAATATGCACCCTTAAATGGGCCAAAGAAAATGTAGAAACCCATTGCTCCTTAGGCGCCCTTACCAGAAAATATGGCATTCCCCACGACAATGCTCACAGAGCCCTCGCTGACGCCGTCGCCACGAAGGAACTCTTCTTTATATTTGAGAATCAAAAAAAATCACCACGCCCGATTCGCGACCTCAGCACCTTTAATTCGCAAGTGCAGACTGTCCTGCAGCGTAGCAAATCCACAACGCCTTCCTGGTAAAACTGGCCTTAAGGACAGGTGAGCTCCAATATATCGATGAAATTTAATGTTTCATTTTGATCCCTGCCTGGGAATAGCATCTATGTAACAAACAAAACTCGGCAAAGAAGAAAAAAAACATATCAAACTCAAACTTTTGATATTCCTGGGGGGGATGACATGCGACGGATACATACTTTAATAGTGCTATTACTTCTTCTAGCCAATACTGCATTTGCAGCAAACTACTTCATGCTTTCAGATCTGGGCTCTTCAGCCGAAATGATCGGAAAAGGCAACATTGAAGGATTTTCGGATACCTCAAACAGTATCTTTGAAAACCCGGCTTCACTCATAAAAGTCAAAAACTATTCCACGTCTTTTTTCACGACTACCATCATGGAAGAAGTGCAATATAACAATGTCTCTATGGCTTACAATGTAGGCAGTGGGGTATTTGGTGTCGGCTACATGGCCGCTGGAGTAGAAGATATTCCATTAACGTTTGTTAACCAAGCGGGAATATTTGACACTAATGAGTCATTTATTTACAAGAATCACATCATCAAAATGGGATATGCCCAGCCAATGAATAAACGGTTATCTGTTGGGGGATCAATATCGCTCTACAACAACAATATTCATACGGTAACCGGAACGGGGTTTGGATTAGACCTCGGACTAGTCTACAAAATTGCTGACATCGAAGTCTCACTTCATGGGCGCAACCTTGCACCTCAAACAGTGATCTATACAGATACAGCAGACAGCGACTATTTAGCGGAAGAAGAACTTCCCCTACAAGCGGTTTTTGGCGTTAGCTACCCGATGACAGAATTCGATACAATGGGACAAATCAAATTCGACGGGGTTAACTCACTCGTCAGTCTTGGTGGCACATGGCGACCAGGGTTTACTAAGAATCTCATCTCATTTAACTTGGGATACAAAGAATTCTCCATCCTAAATGATGTCAAAAACAATATAACCTTGGGCGCTGGTTTGGATCTATTCGGAATCAAATTGGATTACGCTTTTGAGAAAAGTGAGCATGCTGAGTATGACTCAAACAACTACTTTTCAATTAGTCTAAACATGTAACCTTCTCGAGCGCAGCACGTTCAAGAACGACGGACTCGGCCCCGTCACCAACACAAGCCCCGCAAACACGGGGTTTGTTGCTATAATAGGCCTCACTATGATTACGCAAACACAGGCAACTACCTGGCTAAAAAGTAAGGGCACCGGTCCAGAAATGGGAAAGCATCTGTCGACAGAAGCTATTTCACAATTGGACGCCCTTTTTCAATCCACCCAAGTTCACCTCACCACCAAGACCACGTTACTCGTGGCAATATTGATGTTACCCCCTACCCCCGAAGAACAGGTTTGGATCACTCATATACACAATAACTACAGTCAAATATTACCCCAAGACACCCACTGGCTCGTCACATCACCTAACACACCAATTCAAACCACTGCCGCACAGGTTATTGCCTATAAGGACTTAACAAGCTCGGATGCCGAACGGGCCTTCGATATGTGTCTAGATCCTCGTATCCCAGAATTAGACAAAGCCGCCCTACTCGAAGCATTGAGACTCAAACGAGAAACCCCTGAAGAAAACATTGCCTGCTTAATAAGAGCCCATACCCACTGCCAATCCACTATGTTAGACACCGATACTTTGGTCCACTTTTCGGATCCTTTTGATGGGTTTAATCGCAATCACTACCTCACCCCTTTTACAGCCGCATTACTAGCCTCCGTTGGAATTCCATCGGTAATAACAGGTACCCATTCAGTAGGTCCTAAATATGGAATTAATACCCACATCCTATTAAAAACAGCCGCAAAAAACCCATTATTATCCGTATCCGATGTCCAAAATCAAATTCAAACCCCTAGTATCGGCTGGGGCTATTGCGACCAATCCCAATACAATCCCCCTATGGAAGCCTTAACATCTTTGCGTCAAAACATGGTCAAACGCCCGTTACTCGCCACAATTGATAAACTCATCCTGCCTTTTACAGCACCAACAACACTCGTCGTCGCAGGATACACCCACCCCCCTTACAAGGCCAAACTAGCCCGTCTTTTAGAAGTCCATCCGGCCTCACCCAAAGGATTAATTCTTAGAGGAATCGAGGGATCCACTCAATTACCAACAGGGAAGCGAGCACCTGCCACACCTCTTGGCTCTGAGGAGACCCTGTTTTCACGCCCAGAAGACTTTGGACTAACACCTATAGATAATCACACAAATCCAGATATTACGGCCTCAGAGACTATTTCAGAGGGAATCACAGCATTAAAAGGCGTGCATGGTGGTGCCAAAGCCACTATTCTCTATAATGCGCTTGGCATTATTAAGGCGCTTGGCAAATTCAACCAATCCACACTAGGCCAATTAACAAAAAACTTAACCAACGGATCCGCAGTATCGCATTGGGAGCTAGGTCATCAATGACACCCTTTAAACCCTCATTAGTCGCCCCAGGTGGCAGCTTGGAAAAAGCCAAAATCGCCCTCACTTATGGCGCCGACTCCGTCTATGTAGGTGGCCCAGACTTTGGCCTTCGAAAATCCGCAGACAACCTCTCATTCAATCAATTGGAACACCTCGTCGACTTCGCCAACTCACTCGGCAAGTCCATTTATGTCACCTTAAACGGGTTTGGTCATAACGAAGACATCGCCAAACTCCCCGAGTTTGTGACCAAGCTTCAAAAAGCAAGCCCTCACGCACTAATCATCTCCGATGTTGGGGTTTGCCAAATCGCCAAAGACTACTCATCCATTGCGATTCATACCTCAACTCAAGCCAGTGTAAGTCACAGCCATGCCGCCTTGTTATGGAAATCATTCGGGGTTAAACGTGTGGTTGTCGCCAGAGAATGTAGCCTGGAAGAATGTCGCATCATCAAAGAAGAAAGCGGCCTTGAAATCGAAACGTTTGTCCATGGCGCCATGTGTGTCAGTTACTCGGGGAAATGTGTCATATCCAACTACACTGCCGGGCGAGACTCCAATCGTGGGGGCTGTGTTCAGAGCTGCCGCCACAACTACAATTTATTTGATGCCGCAACCGGAGAAGAGGATCTGGGCAATACACATATTATGAACGCCAAAGACCTACGTGCCATCTCAATGATTCCTTCTATTTGTGATAATCAAATCGATGCACTTAAGATTGAAGGGCGAATGAAGTCCAACCTCTATGTAGCCAATACCGTTGCACTCTACAGAGATGCCATCGACCAAGCCGTTGAGGCACAATCCACTAATCAATCCACACTTAACACCCAAGAATCGATTCTGGAACGCGTCTCGAATAGAGGGTTTTGTACAGGCAGCTTGGACCAAAAAGCCGAACAAAACAGTATCACCAGAGAATGGAATGGCTATAACAAACAAGTCCAGTATCTCGGTACAGTCAAAGAATGTACTGAGGATGGCCACTATACGATTGAGGTCAAAAGCCCCCTCAAGACGGGCGACACCGTCGAAATCCTAAAACCAGACGGTAGCCGCGTCCATTGGCCCATCACGGCAATGACCAATGCCCTAGGCGATTCCATAGACACTGCGCATGCGAGTACCATTGTCCAAATAAAAGGGCCGTCTTATGCCCCTCGATATAGCATTCTTCAAAGGGGGCTCGAATGACAACCCTAAGTACATTTGTAACATCTTTGGACGAAGCCAAGCGAGCCGTTGACTCTGGTGCCACAGCGCTAATTCTAGACCACCCGTGCCTATCCCTTCGGCACACCGCCAATGATGATCTGACACTAGAAACATTTATCAATAACATCTGCCCAGCTATTCAATCCCAATACCCAACGATCCCGTTATCATGGAATGCCGATATTCTTTTCCACGACGCCGACCTAGAAATACTCAAAACCGTATTAACTCACATCAACACACTCAAAATTCCAAGCATTCGAATTCAAGATGCCGGGGTCATTCCGTTAATCCAAACCATTTCCCCTGACCTATCTATTCATTTTGCATCCGAAATGGGAAACAATAATTGGGTCAGTATTCAGGCCTTTGAAGCACTAGGGGTTAGACAGCAAACACTTACTAACGAAGTCCCTATTTCTGACATAAAAGTAATGCAAACCAAAACCAACGCCGCGTTAGAAATCCAAGTCCAAGGCCCAATCCTCATTCAATATTCCAGACGCCATTTACTTAAGGGTGCCTTTCCCAAACTAAAAACCACACCTACGCGAGTAGAGTCCGAAGATACGGACCTCCCCAACCGACGATTTATGTTTCAAGAAACCGCCCATGGGCACCTAATGTACGGCCATTTTCACCGATGTTTGATCCCTGCTATAGCGCAACTCAAGGACTTAAATTTGGCATCATGGCTCGTAGATTGCCGGGGTGAATCCGATACTTATACTCGTACAGCATTACAGACTTATTCCGATGCACTTTTGGATAAACCCGCGCCCTCTGATCCCCCTATCGACATCCTCAAAAAAGAGAGTCGCCGCTCTCAAAAACTAGGCTTCTTCTTAGCGAACATGACCGATAAAGATTGGCGAGATCAATCGCCAGTCCGCAACATCGACGCCCCTGTTTTGGCGATGATCATCGATACAATTAAAGGGAAATGCATCATTGGCGAGTGCATGGAGCCCATTGATCAAAACACTAAGGCCACTTTGACCACACCAGAAAACAAAGTTCATCACCTTGAACTGGATGATATCCGAGATCTAAACAATCAAGCAATTACTAGGGCCGAAATTGGGGACCTTATCCGCTTACCATGGCAAAAAGGTTGCACCCCAAAAAGTATCCTGACTAAGACTTAATTAGCGGCTTATGGAGACCTCTATTACGAGGTTCTTCCACTACCGTTTTGCGTTTATAGACACGAAGCTTGGCACTCCGAGCTCTCGGATTCTTTTTCGCTTGTGCATACGTTAATTGAATCACCGATGCAGTAACCCTTTCGAATAGGTCTTTTTGTGATTGAAAGTACCGCTTAACCAATCGATCCTCTATTGAATGAAATGTAATAAATAGAACCCTACCACCTGGCAAAATAATCTCGGGCAATTGCGACATCAACCGCTCTACACACCCCAACTCATCATTCACTTCCATCCGTATCGCCTGAAATAGTTGGGACAAACAATTAATGTAATGTCGCCTCGAGGAACAAAAAGAAAAGGCTCTTTTGGCAACATCATTCAAATCAGCACAACTCACAAAAAGAGAGGCTTGTCGTTTCGTTATCAAAAAATCTGCAATCCGCTTAACATTTTTTAAATCCGTATGAGCATCCAACATCACCACCAACTCGTCATGAGAATAGGTATTTAGTATCTCCGCCCCAGTTAATGGTTCGCGTAGATCCATTCGCATATCGATCGGTGCATCATCCTTAAACGAAAAGGACCGCTGCGCATGGTCTAAGTGATAAGACGAGATCCCCAAATCAGCAAGAAGAACGTTAACACCTTTGATTGACATACGCTCCAAAGCCGCTTGCGTACGGTCAAATCGATCATGAACTAGTGTCACTCGATCATCATCCGCGAATCGATCTTGGCAAAACTGATTGGCATGTTCATCGCGATCAACACCGATTAATCGACCCTTTGGACCTAATTGATCAAGAAGACCAGACGAATGACCGCCATAGCCAATTGTGGCGTCCAAAACGATATCATCTTTCAAGAGTGAAGCGTATGAAACGACCTCATCATATAAAACAGGAATGTGAAATTTAGTCATAATTAATCAAATTACTTGACTTACGAGCCATATTTTTTATAATTTTAAATAGTATATAACACTACGGGGAACTAGGGGAACACTAATGAAAAAATTTACTTTGTATCAAGCTGCTCGATATTCGAAGATTTCACGCTACAAATTGGAACAAGCCATTACAGAAGGATTGTTGACGACAATCACTGGAAAAGGAAACATCAAATGTTTCATCTATGAAAACGAGTTAAATCGATTCATCGAAGAACATGGCGACCAATATACCAAACCCACTTACCAAGACGAACTCAAACCCTTTATTAGCAGTGAAATAAACAACTTTGTCTCCAAAGATCTTCACGAAGAAATCCTAGCTGACAAAAACCGTATTATCGAAATGCTAGAGTTCCAAAACCAAAAACTAATCCCGTTAATCCCAGAAGAAGAGAAACTAAATCTGGCTAAAGAACGAGGCGTAAGTGGAAAAATTGAATTTCTCCGAAGCTTTGCTGAAAAAGTGATTAGTAAGGTCGATCAAGAAGACACTCGAATAAGTCTTCGTGAAGAACTAAACTTACTTTAACGTTCCCCCTCTAAAACGTTAGCTAACTTCCATCATCCGAATAGAGTTGGTTCCACCAGGGCGCCCAATTGGGTACCCAGCGGTGATAACAACCAAGTCACCCGTCTTAAGCAATTCACGTCGCTTAGCATCATCCACCGCTAAATCAATCATCTCACTCCAACCTGGAATCTTTGAGAACGGCTTAGGTAACTTAAGCGGAATAACACCTCTATACATCGATAGTCGGCGGCAAACATGATCATCATCCGAGGAGGCAATAATTGGCACTACCGGGTTCAGCTTAGATGCGATCAACGCTGTGTTTCCTGAACTCGTAAAGGCAATCATCATGTCCGCATCATTTTCATCACAAATCTGATCCGCTGCCTTACAGAACGAGGTCGCCTGAGATGTCATTTCAAATACACGACGTACTTGGCTATATCTCATATGCTTAATCTCTGCCTTATGAGCGTCTGTAGCTTCACAAATCCGTCGCATCACAGCAATTGCATTAGCAGGATCTACACCTACTGCCGTTTCACCGGATAACATTACTGCATCACAACGATCATATATAGCGTTAGCTACATCAGATACTTCGGCACGAGTCGCTACCTTTTTGGTAATCATACTCTCCAACATATGAGTCGCCACGATAACAGGACGAATGTGGCGATTTGCTGTTCGAATAATTAACTTCTGAACCTCAGGAACCTTCTCGATTCCAATCTCCACCCCTAAGTCACCACGAGCAACCATCACGACATCTGATGCCAGAACAATATCGTCAATTGCATCTACAGCGGTACTCCGTTCAATCTTAGAAATAATATGAATATGAGAAGCATCACGATCAGCTAAGAACTGTCTCAGCCCATTAACCTCATCCGCATTAGAGACAAATGACATAGCAAGAAAGTCGATACTACACTCTACACCCACTTCAGCGTCCTCTAAGTCCTTAGGCGTTAATGCTGGAAGGGATAGCTTGGTAACAGGAAGATTCATCCCTTTATGGTCCGAAATCACCCCTCCAACAGCTACAGTACAAGTGGCTTCCATGTCCGACTTGGCTACAACGTCCAAACGCACATTCCCATCATCAACAAACAAATGATGGCCTACCTGAAGATCTTTAATTAATTCGGGATAAGTCACAGAGACTTTTTCTTGAGTCCCTTGAAACGTATCATCTGCCGTTAATATAAATGTATCGCCTTGTTCCAGTGTGATTTTTTGACCATCTTTGAACGATCCGATTCGAATCTTAGGCCCTTGGAGATCTAGAAACATTCCAAGAATAACGTCTTTTTCGTCCGCGACTTTTCGAATCATCGCGACATCCTTACGGATATCATTTGCCTCTCGGTAATGCGATGCATTAAGGCGAATTACATTTACACCTTCATCAATCATAGACGACAACACTTCAGGTTGGTTTGAGGCCGGGCCTAGCGTAGCGATAATTTTAGTTCGTTTACTTAACATTTAAGGATTCTCCCATTTGAACAACTTCATTAAATTGATTTTTCGTAACGGGCTGAACCGACAATCGGGACCCTTTTTGTACCACCAACATATCTTCTAAATTGGGATTTGCCTTCAAGGTATCCAATCCAATAGTGCCCTTGAACTGGGACTCATAGGAGACATCTACCATGAACCACCGCGGCTTATCCTTAGGGGATTTAGGATCAAAGTATTTGCTTTCAGGATCCCAAGCAAAAAAATCAGGATACGCCAACTTAGTAACTGTAGCTAATCCCACAACACCTGGCGGCTTAGTATTCGAATGATAAAACAGAACACGGTCCCCTACCTTCATGTCTTTCATCATAAAATTACGGGCTTGATAGTTCCGAACCCCTTCCCAATGCGTCGTTCCTTCCGACTTCAAGTCGTCGATCGAATATACATTAGGTTCAGTCTTCATTAGCCAGTAGTTCATACGCTACTCATCATACCAACGCCGCCAATTTCTGTCGCCACCCTATCTACTATTCGGAAAGGTCAAGGCACTTAGTCTTTTTATCCCGCAGGGCTATTTCAGATCGCTCGAGGACAGAAAAAGACTAAGTAACAATGAGATTCGAAAGATTTATAGCAGTTCTAGTCTTCTACGACTACGGCACGCTTTATTACTACGTCTTCTTTTGGCACATCACGGTGGCCACCTTCCATAGTGGTTTCAACACCTCTAATGGCATCGATCGCATCCGATCCAGAAACGACCTTTCCAAACACAGCGTAGCCTGGGTTGGCGTCACCTTTGTAGTTTAGGTAGTGATTATTTGAGATGTTAATAAAGAACTGAGATGTTGCACTGTTTGGATCGTTTGTACGAGCCATCGCAACCGTTAAGTTTTCGTTAAGTAGACCGTTACTAGCCTCATTGACGATTGGCGCATCTGTTTTTTTCTGACGCATATCGTCTTCAAATCCACCGCCTTGAATCATAAATCCATCGATTACACGATGAAAGATTGTACCGTCATAAAATCCTTCCTTCGTATATTCCAAAAAATTTGCCACGGTGATTGGCGCCTTTTCGGCATCCAGTTCCAGAACGATTGTTCCTTTTGTGGTTTCCATGCGAACGATTGGTTTACTGTTATTTGCTTCTACTGAACTCATTGTTAAACACCCCATCATTAATAATAAAAATAAATGCTTCATGACTTTTCTCCTTGTTACCCCTGACCTTTTTTATTCAGTCGAGGTTTTATTATACTCAATAATTGATACAAACGCATCCGCATTTAAGCTTGCGCCACCAATTAATGCACCATCGACATCCGCTTGGGCCATGATCGAGGCGACATTATCCGGCTTAACCGAGCCACCATATAGGATACGTGTATCTTCAGCAACAACAACAGAGAACAGGTCTGACAACACTGATCGAATTGAAGCATGAACTTCTTGCGCTTGCTCAGGAGTCGCTACTTTTCCGGTACCAATTGCCCATACAGGTTCATAGGCAACCACAACCTCCTGAGTCAATCCAACCATGCTTTCTCTTACTTGTGTCTCAATGACAGCCAATGCTTGGCCAGACTCACGCTCTTCCAATGTCTCCCCGACACATACAATCGGAGTGATCCCATGCGCTACGGCAGCAACTGCCTTTTCTAGTACTTGCGCACTGGTCTCCCCAAACAGACTCCGGCGCTCAGAATGACCGAGAACAACATAGTCACATCCCAACGATTTAAGCATTACAGGGGAAATCTCACCTGTAAACGCCCCACCATCTTGAGCACTCATGGTTTGAGCACCTAACGCCACAGAAGACGAATGAACAATATTCGATACACTTTCTATACCCGTAAACGGAGGTATCAATACAACATCACTACCTGAAGTAGATAATCGGCTAACAATCCCTTCTGCTAACACACTTCCCTCTACATGGGTGGTGTTCATCTTCCAATTTCCGGCAAACATTTCTCGTCTCATATTTTAGTCTCCTGGTCTGTCTATAACATCAAGAACAATAGCAATAATGACATGATCGCTACTGACTTCAATAAAATATTACTACATGGCCCTAATAATTCATTAAACACGGTACTGTAATATTTCCCGGTTTGAAGATGCTGAAAACGACCACTCTCTGGACCACCTAAGTGACCATTCTCCACATACAATGACGCGCCGGCCAGACTATCGCCAAAGTTGGCCCAAGAAAACCCTTGAGACAATCCAACGACAACGATGCCAAACACATAACCTAGCAAACCACCTACGCCCAACAGCCCACCTATTCCTAGCGAAGCCAACACAAAGACAACCCCTGGAACAGTTAAAGCCTTAAGCGCATATAACGCATGATAATTTGCTGCTTTTACAACATCCGGACGAGCCTTCCCTTCGATCAAATATGGAATATCTCGAAACTGACGTCGAACTTCTTTATTAGCTTCCAGAATACTCACTACTGTCCCACGAAGAATCCCCGCCAAAAACCAAACCATTACAGTGAGGCCCAGTACAAACCCAATAATCCCACTAAGAAGTGAGGCCGAGCCCAATAACGGAATAGGAATCAATCCCATTTGGCTGAGAAACAAACTTAACGTTGCCATCATGGCACAAGCTGCAGAAAACCCGTTACCCAAAGCCCCTGTCGTCTGTCCTAATGTATTCATTCGGTTTAAGTTGGTTTTTACATGCGTATCTTGAGACTGGAGTTCTGCAACCATTACCGCATCTGTAGACAAGGACCGAAACACCTTAGACGCTATAAACATCGGCGTAACAGAGACCATTCCCAATGATGCAATCGCAGTCCCATAAGCCCCGCCCAATCCATAAGAAATAACAGAGACTAATACCATTACTAACAAATAAATACCGTTACTCATCAATCCCCCAGAAAACCCATAAATCATTCCAAGAACAGGGGTTTGATCACTGTACTCCGCCACTTTTTGAACAGGTTTAGATAAATGAGAGCTAAAGTAGTCCGCAGTATACGCAATCACTACTGATCCAATTACTCCACACAAATATGCCCATATAATCGACTGCGGCACGCTTAGATGAATAAGCTTAGTCATGCCATATATCGCAGCAACACCACCCACAACGGTCAAATAAATAACCTCTAACAAAATGTTTTGTGCACGATACCTTAATCGAATCCCCCCAATACCAATTGCGATCAAACTAACCACCATTGCGGCACAAATCACCATCAAAGGAAAAGAGCCTAACTCAGCGGTCTGATTCATTGCAGCTGCACTAATCAAAGCCGCAATTAGTGTTAATACATAAGAGCTCAAAATGTCCGAGCTAAAACTCATCATATCGCCAATGTAGCCACTAATAATATTAAGAACACGGGCTGGGTTTCGATAATCATCAGGCAAATCCGATGCATTCGCAGTTATCATATGACGATTAATTTTGGCCGACACACGATAAACCCCGCCGCCTATTCGCATAAAGAATGCTACCAGCATAACCCCCATTCCAAAGGCTACTAGAGAGGATATCGAGACTGTTTTCATTAATAGAACAAACACCACCATGACACCAGACACAACCAAGACACCGATCCCTTGGCAAAAGATAAACAATACCGAGAGCGGATCACTATAGAACCCTTTGGCTCGCTGCATCAAAATAGGCACTAACAATGGAACCATCTTCATTACCCCAAACGCAAACACACTCATGGTAATTCCACCAAGTGCAAATCCCAACACATCTTCCCACCCCAAAAACTGACGTCTTGTTAAATACGAAAACCCGACAAACAATGCCGACAAATAAATTATTAACTGAAGGATCAAACTCTTGAATCGTTTGGAAAACCCATCGATCCCTTCCGTAACATGCTCGGTAAACTCACTTTTTCTTGTAGCAGCAGGCGCGGAAACAAACCCCCATAACACCATCGTTATTCCAGCGAAAAACGACAATCCCAAAATACTAATCATCCAATTCATTGCGACATCCCTCCTACAGGAACCAACTCAGGAATACGAACCAAGCGCCCACAATACTGTTCTAATCGTTGAACAAACTCAGAGTCACTCACTTGCGAGCCTTCTTCAGCCAATCCTTCTGTTTCCAAATAATACCGATGAAACCGTTGTTTAATCACTGTCAAATCCGTGCCTCCATCTATAGCTCTCAATGCCGATTCTAATAAATCGAATAAAGGCCCATTGGGCTGCTCTGTACTCGTCGACTTCATGATAACCTCCATGAAGTACCATGCCAATGTTAACGCCCCATAGTCGCGGCGAATATTAGAAAAATACTCTACCACATCACACTGCTGACAATAATAAAAACTCCGCCCTTTGCTCACTTGCAAACTCACTATATTAAAGGGCTCCGTAGGCATCATTGTCTTCCCACCTGAGTACGCTCTCCGCTGCAATACAGTCAACTTACCTCTATCCCGAGTAAATACTATTAGACGCTTATCCTTTTCAAAAAAAGGCTGTGCCCCAAGAATAATGGCCTTCAAAGGCGAAATAACGCGACTCATGAGATCACATAATGAAGCAGGAGTATCGTTAGACCAAAGTAAATAATCTGCCCAATAATATCCAATGTCGTAGAGATAAATGGCGCAGATGCCACTGCTGGATCAATATTCATTTTGCGAAACACAATCGGAAGTGTCGCGCCAATTATAGCCGCCACAATAATATTCATAACCACACTCACAGCAACGATCATGGCAAACTGCCAGTGATATCCAAAAAACGAAGTAATCAAGAACACTACGAGGCCAACAAGTACACCAATCAACCCCCCTACGACAAGTTCTCGTAAAAGAATACGCATCACATCATTATCTCGTAATCCACCGGTAGCCAATCCACGAACAATGATCGTCGCCGACTGGTTCCCTACATTCCCCCCTAACCCCATTAATAAGGGAACAAAACTCAAAGAAACGGCCAAAGGAACAAACCCTTGAGGAAAGTGATTGGAATAAAAGACCATCACGTATGACGCGACTAATCCCCCCAAGATCGTCACTAACAACCAGGGTAATCGAGACCAAACGGCATAAATGGACTTACCATGAAGCAACTTCCCTTCTTCGAAGTCACTCGTCCCCGTTCCAGACAGTCGATACATATCCTCGGTAGCCTCTTCTACAACAACGTCTACAACGTCATCAATAGTGATAATCCCCAATAACTGGTCCCAGTCATCGACAACAGGCAATACAACCAAATCATATTTACGGAACATCTTGGCCACTTTTTCTTGGTCAACATCTTGATGCACCTTAATAGGTGAATCGTTACGAACATCTTTAATCGGTTCATCAGGCTCTGCCAATAATAGGTTCCGAATACTCGTCACCCCAACCAATGTGCCGTTCCCATCTACTATATAAACATAAAAAGAAAGCTCCGAATCGGGCGGCGCTTGCGATCTGTACGAATCAATCGCCCCTGATACGGTCAGATCCTCGGGAATCCAAAGATATTCTGAGGTCATTAACGCCCCAGCGGAATCTTCATTATAGGAGAGCAACTCTTGAATATCCGCTGCCTCAGACTCCGGTAAGGCTTCTAGAATTTCATCCGCAAGCTCTTCGTCTTCTTCACGCAAATCTTCCATAAGGTCCGCAGCGTCATCAGGGTCCATCTCTCCTACGTACTTGGCCACCAACTCCGTCTTAAGTGATTCTACTAACTGAAGCTGAAAGGACGGTTCCATTTCCTCAAATACATCAGCCCCAGACTCTAGTTTGACCTTAGAGAAGAATCGAGCCCGCTCATCCGGCGTAACATCTGCCAGTGCTTCTGCAATATCCGCCTCATGATACTTAAGAAAAAACAGATAATATTGTTGCTCCGTCCCACGATCTACGAGGCGACGAATCAAGTCCGTTATGTGATCAAGAGGCTCGCCTTGAGTCGTATCTCGGGTGATTTCCATGACTCTAAGTATACACCAAAATATATGGATACAATTCTACCCACGTAGTTGACGATATGTAAGCAAGAACCAGACACAAAGGAACTCATAATCCAATGGCACACTTCACACAAACACTATCGACACTAAATAAAACTGCTTATAACCCATCCGTAACACTCAGTACAAATCACCCGGCATCGGTTCTTACGGAAGACGTTCAAGTAGACTTTGCTGATTCCGCGAAACAGTCGAATTGGACAACCGCCCTAAGTAATACGATCCAAAACTATATCGTTACCCCAGCAGCAAACACGGGCAAGGACTTATGGAACGCCCTCAATGAAGCCAGCTCTCACCCCGTAACTGCGCTAGCCACATCTCGAACTCAAAGAAGCGCTGGATCCAGCTATAAAAACCCATTATCTATCGTTGGCCTCACCAAAACACTGTTATCAGGACTGGCAATGCTCGCCCAGGGGGTAGAAGGGAGAGGGTTAACCGAAACAACCACAAACCTCACCGCTTGCGAACAAGAGGGAATCAATATTCGCGATGGATTCATCTCTAGAGCCAACCCCCTTAATGGTACGTTTGGCGTATATCGAAATGGCGGTGTCTTTAGCGAAGAGAACCTTCACGAATATACCGATAGACTATTCAATGCCACTCAAACAATCGTTAGTAACTTCGACTCCGTAAACCAAACACTCGGCAAACATAATATTGAAATCATATTCAACGGACTAGAAGCCCAATCGCGAACCGATTTAATTGAGGCTTACCACGATATTCAAACCGTATTAGAAAACGCACTCGGAAGTGCTCGTAACAATACACGGCTCGCCTTCGACACCATCATAGGAACAACCCAGTTTCGTAGTGAACTAATCGGCAATCGAACAAAGGAAGACGTTACGGAATGCAAAACCACCTATGCCGTTACCCCTGAAAGTTTTTGTGATCGGTTAGAAATAACAAGCACCTACGTAGACGATGTCTTTGATACAGCTATTTTTTCCTGGATGAATGAGTGGCGAGACTACTCAGACGACTCTATAGCGTCAGCACTCAATCTCGTCAAAATCGAAGTCTACGAGCAACTAATATTAACCATAGTCGCAAACATGACTGACACGATTGATTTTGCTAAAAACGAAACCTTGACCCAACTCCAATTCCCCTATGACACAATCGAAGATCAGAATAGTCATCTAGAACGCATACTTGGGGAGATGACCGATTCATTAAAAGAACAGTTCACTCTAATGGTGGACCATATTGTCGCCATAGGTAATTCTTACGATTCATTTATTGAAGGCGAGGCGCCTTACCTTGGGGACTATGCCAAATATGCTTGTGAACTCAAAGAAAGCTCAGACAAAAACATTGCTGATGCCTACAAAAATGGACTACAACTAGGCGTTGGGGGTGC
>JABISL010000025.1 GCA_018700055.1 bacterium
GCGAATAAAGTTGGGGGTATTACTCAAGATATTATCGCGAGGGACTATCATATTGCTTCTGGCGGTGCCATTGGCGCTGACCAATTTGTCATTGAACAGATTCTTCGTATCGGTCTTTCTATTGAGACTTATAAATTAATAATAAAGAAGGTTTCATTGTGATTTCCCCCACTTCATCTCCATTAACATTAGGCACGATTCTCCAAGAGCCAACTAGTTCGGCAGGCACGACTCTCCAAGAGCCAACTAGTTCGGCACCTCGTTGTAACAACATTGATCTCAAGAACCATCTAACTGATCTAATAAACAATATCCCCTCTTTGGAGACTATCCCACCAAATTCTGATCTCAGAACCGCGTTAATTAATCATGAAGAAAACATGACGCTCTTTTTTGAAGAAGCTTTTCTCAGAGAATGTAATGGTGAGCGCGTCCTTAGTGTCGAAGAAACCCTTAATTATGAAATTGCAGTAAACGATATCCACAGTCAATGTCATACCTTATCTCACCCAGAAGAACCACCAACAAAGTATCAAGCAATTACTCGGACCAGAAGAAATGCTATTTCAGAAGACAAGAAGCCCTCTAGACCCGGTTTTTTAGAACCCGATCGATCCCCTTCAATATCACCGCCACCCGACAGAGGCTCATACTTTGAAGAAGCTCAAAGTATGGGATTTACTGATTCAATGCCGCCTATTAATTTGTCTATTCTGGCTAGAACAGAAAAACAACACAACAACACTTCCAGATTGAACCGCGCCCCTATTGAATATATGAACCAACTGGCTAAACTTCCTCTGCCACCAAGTATGCAGCCTCTTAGTAGCCAAACACCATTTGGGTATGTAACATTTCCTCAAAACTAGACACGCTTCCTAAATAAACTCTAATCTCACTATTAAAACTACCGATAAACCCTAAGATAGCCGTATAGCTATCATTAATATAGGCAATATGGGGAGTTGGTTAATCAGATGAATCGTGTAGCGTTAGGTGGTTTTTTTAGTATTATTGCGATAGTTTTAGGGCTTTTTGTAGGCTCCTTAGGCGAAGATTCGTCCCTATCGATTAAACGGGCAATTACCCCTACTTTAGAAGATTCTATTCATAAAAAAACAACTCAAATGTTAAATCTTCTGATTGGCCAAGGCAAATATCATGTATCAGTTAGTGTATTCCGGACTAGCGTCGAAAAACAATCTAAACGGGTTGTTAATATACCAAAAAGTATTTATACAGCAGATACCACTACACGCAAGAGTAATGTCCAAGATATCTCAGCCGACCCTAAGCTTAGAGATGGATTACAATCTGAGATAGATAACCTGACAAACAAGAATGAAAAAAACACATCTAGTGTTCTTACTGGATCCCGTAACAAGCTATCCAAATTAGGCCCTAACTTCTTTTTAAATGCACTTACTTCCACCCGAGATTCTAAGACGACTGAAACGTGGGAAAAAAGTAAGGAGACCATTTACTACGACATCGAAGAAACTCAAAAAATCCATCACACAGGGGAACTTGAACGCATTTCTATGTTACTTCTTCTAGATGAGGAGGCAGTCAAAACCGCAGGATTAAATAAAAAGAAAATCCGAAAGCTACTTCTCAAAGCACTTCCGCTTAAGTTAAGGCGTGGAGATAAGATGGTTATCGAATATCGCGCCATAGCCGTTCCTACAAGCACATCTGAAAAATTATTAACCTGGGTCAGTGAGAATAAGATTCTGGCACCTACCTTATTGGTTCTTGCGCTCGTATTTATCGTCGTACTCCTCAGAGCGAGCCCTCAACAGACGATCCTTTCAGGGGCGTCACAAGCCAGTTCGCATATACATGCACAATCCAATGACCTTTCTGAGTCAACCAATAGTTCATCGTCATCCATAATAACAATGGCCGAAAATCAAAATGAGCATTTGGTATCTCAACTATCGGAGTGGATGAATGAGTAAAACCAAAAACAAACTCACAAAGCGTCATGCCGCAGGGCATATTCTCGCCTATATCCAACGGCAATCCGCTTCCGCTTTCGACACCTTATTAGAGGCCTTTGATAGCAAAGATCAAGCCCTAATTAAAGACACTTTGACGTCTCTTCCTTCTATTACAAATGAAATCGAGTCTGGATTAATCGGTGAATTGGTCAAAAAAATTGACGTCGTATGTAGCCCAAAGTTGAGCACCCCTAAAGAATCAACCTCCAGTTCGGATACATTTACGAATACCTTAATGCGGATTCTTCCCAATCAGCCAGACTATGTTTTTGGTGTATTATCCAGTATTTTGACCCCTGTTGAGCTGGATACACTTCTTACTCATTCGTCTTCGGAGATTCAGCAAAGACTACTCAAACAAGCATTTCAAACGCCAACGTTATCCCGCTCACTAAAGTCAGATTTACGCGAGTTCTTAACAACAATCGAAGCGCCAGATGATACTGACATTGATACTCAGCTGAACAACTATGTGCGGTTGTTAGAGTGCCAAACGCCAGATTCTATTGAAAGCACATTATCCACTCTCCCAAAAGATCAAAAAATATTAATAAAAGAAAACTGTATTTCAGTTGAAGATTGGACCCAGTTTTCTCAAACAGATGCGGTTACTTTAATTAATTCTTTGGAAAACATCAAAGAAGTGGCGCTTCTACTCTTATCTATTTCATCGGTAATTGATGATACTCTTTTGGATAATTTAACACCTAGATTGCAACGAATCGTAAAATCTGAGATGGATATGTGGCAAGATACACCCAGTTCTGAAGAAGAATTGTTCGCCATGGAAGCCAACTTTATTCGTGCTATACGCCAATTACAAGACACCAATCAATTTGACCCAAATTTCAAAAAGATAATCCAAGCGGAGTCCTTATAATGGATTTTTCGATCTTATTGGGATTAGCACTGGGGGGCGCACTCATTGGATTCACCATTGGGTTGGACGAAACCATGACCGCACTCCTACAGCCCATGTCTATTATTATCGTACTCGGAGGTACCGTCGTCTCTGGACTATTGAATTTTCCTAGTTCACAACTCAAACGGGCGGTGCAGTCCCTCAAAGTTATATTTAGCTTACGACAAGTGTCTTATATCGAAGATATTGAGTGGTTGTCCTCACTTGCTAATAAAGCCCGAAAAGAAGGGTTAGATAGTATCCTTCCAGACCTGGAACCGTGTAAGGATCATTTTTTACATGATGGGCTTCAACTAGTAGTTGACCGGCTATCCACCGAAGAATTGGAAAAGGTTTTAAAAGAAGATATTTCTTATATCGCCAAACGTCACATGTTATCGATCAATGTATTTGAACAACTGGGCCGTTACGCCCCTGCTTTTGGATTATTGGGCACGGTTATTGGACTGATTCGACTCTTAGCCAATTTGACGGACCCGTCTCAGGTAGGGCCAGGAATGGCGATCGCATTAGTAACTACTTTTTATGGTGTGTTTTTTGCCAATTTAATTTTTTATCCAATTGCAGGACGGCTTCAAGCTTGTAGTTTTGAGGAGGCACTTCAAAAGGAGCTCTTCTTAGTGGGACTCATCGCTCTGGCAAAAAATGAACCTGCTTTTGTAATTCGAGAGAAAATGATGCTTTTCTTAACCGGAAAAGAAAGAGAGAAGAGCTCATAATGGATATTAACATGTACAAACAAAAAGATAGTTCCGGCGACTTATTCGTATCTTACGCGGATCTCTTAACTCTATTGCTCACATTTTTTGCCTATATCGTATCTATTTCTGTGATCGACTCCGCAAAACTAGTGACCGCCTCTCAATCTATCAAATATGAATTTGCTAAGATGGTCCCCCATCAAGAGATGTCCCCAATGACACAGCTCAATGCACGTCTGGGAAGTATGGTGGAGCAAGGTAGTCTCACTAATAACGTCAATGTTCAGTATGTAGATAATCGAGTAGAAATTATGCTAGATCAAGTCCTCCTGTTTGATGCCGGGTCCAGTAGGATGAAGCCACTGGGCAGAAAATTCATGAAATCTATTGTCTCCTCACTACCTCAGGAAGAGTATCGAATTAGTATTGAGGGTCATACTGACAATAGTCCGATTTCATCTAGGCTTTATCGGAGTAATTGGCACCTATCCGCCATTCGTGCGGCAGAAGTCGTCTATTACCTACAAGCGGTAGGGGTTCCAGACAACAAGCTCAGACTCATCGGTTATGGCCATACCAAACCTGTTGTCCCCAATTCTACTCGCAAGAACAAAAGTAAAAATCGCCGTGTTGCAATAATAATTGAGGATAGAAGCGTATGATCAAACAAATCCATATCGGACTATGTCAAAAACTTTATGAATGTATTCA
>JABISL010000036.1 GCA_018700055.1 bacterium
AACTTCACCAAACCATGCGACGGTTAAACCCAGGGGTGGCGCGTGACATTGAGCGCATATCAATTGCACTGAAAACAGAGTCAGCAAGTGTATCGGAAGAGGTTATATCTCATCAGGTAGATTATCTTACCCAAGGCACAGATACAGATGCCGAGAGGCGTATAATAAAATTGTTTGGCGCTGAGTCTCCAAGTGTGAATCCAGATACTTTTAAAGATATTGCTACGGGGGAGACTACTAAAGAGCAAATTTATCTAGATCTAAAACAACTCAATCTAATTACTTATAAACATACTCTTATGGCTGACTTCGACCCATCTAAGCCGTTACTCTTACCGAAGATCACTGACGAAAAAGTGGTTCAAGCGGTCAAGGATAAGCTAAGGGAACTAAGCCCTCTTAATGGCCCGCACAAACAATTGATTCTGAAGCAATTAATGGTCAAGTCTCCAAATGCTTTCTTTAAGATGGCTGCCCAAGCGCCGATTAAATTTACTAAGTTTATTGGAGATCAACTCAATTCAGAAGATGCCATAGATAAGCTGATTGAGCTTAGTCTCAAACACGGAAAAACAAAAGTAGTTACCGACACGATTAAGGCATTCTTATCTAGAGATAAAACGTTGGAGGATTATTCTGTATCAGAGTCCGAGGACTTCGAAAAGGCAGCCGCTACATACCTTAACCATGTCAAAGGTAAATACCATCAGCACCAAGTGGTAGAGGACTGGGTTAATGATATGGGGGGTGATACCTCTAAATGGCGTGTCTCTGATAGAGGTGGTCTAGATAAGTTATTCGAAACTCATCCTAACTTTATGTTGAATCCAGCCTTCAAAAACATGTGGGTCCAAATGATTAATAACTACGATAATCTCCCTATCTATAGTAGAAAAGGTGGTATGACGGATCCTTTAAATGATCAAAATAATTACATGCAGTTTACGGTGAAGAGGGTACTAGATTGGTCCACAGATAAATCATTTGAACAGCAATGGACCCAGAATCTCCCTCCTGAAGAACCCAAAGTTTCCCATGCACCTTCAGATGATCAATTAACTAGTGAATTAAGACGGCTAGAAGGGGAAGAAGGTCTATCTGTAGCGAGTCCATCAACTGCAGAGGGGTCCCTATCAAGCGCCGAAGAAGAGTCCATTGATATTGAGCTAATTGAAGGGTTAAACGCGATGGAAGGTAGTAGTGAGAGCGTATCGGATGATGTTGAGTTATTAGATGGGATGGATGCATTAGAAGAAGGAAGCGAGGTAGTATCCGATCCTATCGAAGGTCAGTTAAGAGGGTTGCTTGGCGCTGATTCTGCAGTGGATCTAGAGTCAGAAGCAAGGGCTACCGACTTAGTTGAAGAGCTCGGTCATTTGGTTGGGTATGAAGACACAGAGTATGTGAATCGTCGCATACAAGCCTATGCATTTTTAGGCGAATTTTTGACAGGTGCGAAGGGAAATGACAAGAACGCTCATCTCCAACGCCAGGAGGTCTTTATCAAACAAATGGTCACTCTATATCCGAAAGATTTGATAAGGCTTCTACACTACACGGCAGATAAGGCGCCAGAAGGACAGCGGGAGAAAAAGTTAGCAAATCTATACCTGCTAGTGAATGAACGTGTAAGAAACAGAAGAAGCCCAATTGAGGCCCCTATGGATCCTTATGCCTTGATGGTAGAACTGATAGGGCAGTTGGATATGAAAGTAAATCGTGGGATAGACGCTGATGGAAATAAGACCTTGGTCAGTCTAGCCGATCGATTAGATCAAGAAGGGAAGACGGTTACCGAAGAAGATAAGCGCGTACTTGAGCTTACCGAAGAAGATGCGACGATTGGCTTGGCCAATTTGGTGATACTTCCCAATCCAGAAGAATCTCAATCAAAGAAGTTCTCTACCCAGCTCTCAGAACTCCTACGTCAGTCGAATGATGAAGATAATACCCAGAAGGTAGATATCCAACAATTAGAAAAACTAAATCCGTTTCAACCAGGGGCGGGTGCCGAACTTTTAAAAGGTCGAGAATGGATATACATAGAAATGTTGCTCAAACTGGAACCTCTCATGGGGACTAAGTCGTTCCAGGCCTTATTGGAGAAACAAGGATATCTGAAGACTCTTTCTAAGACGATTATCGAAGGAAGATGGCTGAAGAATAGTCATCCAAGCAATGCCGGTTACAATAAACGCTTAGTGACGGATTTAGGACGATTAGAGGGCCGCCGCCTAGCAGGAACGAAAGAACTTCCCGACAGAGTACTGGTAGACGCAGAAATGGAGAAAGCGCTTCAAGATATGATGAAGAAAGAAATTCTAAGCACATTTATGAAATCCGCCCCGCCGAGTGACCGGCTCGAGAAGGTGACGGATGCTTTGGATCTTGGTCACGCGGATAGAGATAAGTTTATTAATGCTACGGATATTGCCTTTGAACCCGAGGTAGAGGATCACACCCAATTAGCGGATCTTAGACGAATCAAGCATGAGACAACAGGTATTCTGCCTGATGAACCAGACGAATATGCCAAAAAGTTAGGTAATTTGAATAAGATGTTCGAAGAATTTAGAGCGGCTCAATCAGTTAAAGAATTTGGTGCCAGTGGAGCTTATGGGGGATACACTCTTTAGCAGGGTATAATAACCATTATGTCAGGTTCAATGATTCTATTATATGTTGGCGCTATAGTATTGGTTGTAGTCACCACACTACTCCGTATATGGCTCTACTATCGCAACTACCTCCGTGCCCGTATTTCGATGGAAAAGGGGGCGAAGGAGATGGTGGATAAGATGGTGTTACTCAAACAGAAGAATCCGGATAGCGTAGACTCACTGGCGGCATTTCGTCAGCAGTATCATGAATACACCTTAGATCGCAGAAGCCGTAAAAAAGCCGCTCAGCAAGAAAAGGACGAGTCTGTGAATCAGTTACGAAAAGATGCGGGATTAACCCCTTACGAGAGTGACTCTACCCAGTCTTGAATTCGTTGAAGTCCGGTCTCAATTGCTGTTGTGGATGTCGCGTAAGATAATCGCATACATGTGTCATCACCAAAGCCGATACCCGGTACACAAGCCACTTGCGCTTCTTTTAACAAATACTCACAAAACACCATGGAGTCAGTAATGACACCAGTGGCCGATTTTTTGCCAAAGCAGTCGGAGATCTTAGGGAATGCATAGAATGCCCCATCAGGTTCCGAACAAGAGATTCCAGGGATGGCATTTAATCGAGAGACCATTAGTTGGCGTCGTTTGTTAAACTCTTTTCCCATGTCAGCGACCACTTGTTGAGGTCCTGTAAGTGCTTCTAGAGCTGCCCACTGAGCAGATGAGGTAGGATTAGAGGTAATATGGCTCTGCATTCGAGACATGCCGCCAGCAATAGCGGAATGACTAGCAGTGTAACCAATGCGCCAGCCTGTCATGGCATAGGCTTTGGATACGCCATTAACAATAACGGTTCGCTCTTTCATCTCATCTGATATTTGCGCAATACTGATATGCGGATTCGTGCCATAGATTAGTTTTTCATAGATCTCATCTGACATAACCATTAATTGATCATGACCCAAAACCACTTCGGCAATGGCTTCCAACTCCGATTGGGTATACAGCATACCGGTGGGGTTGGAGGGAGAGTTGAGGATAAGGACCTTAGATCGAGGCGTAAGTGTTTGAGCTAGTTGCTCCGCAGTGATCTTGAAGTTCTGCTCAGCGCCCGCGGAAATAACAACAGGGACACCATCTACTAATCGTGTCTGTTCTGGATAGCTAACCCAATACGGAGCGGGAATAATGACTTCATCGCCAGGGTTAATCAATGCGGCTAATACATTGTATACAGAGTGCTTAGCACCACAAGAGACAACGATATCAGAAGGGGAGTAGCTGAGCCCTTGGTCCGCTTTAAGTTTGTCACAGATAGCCTTTTTGAGTTCAATAATGCCAGATGCTGGCGTATAACGGTTGTGTCCATCTTGAATCGCTTTAATACCCGCGGCTTTGATGAAGTCAGGGGTATCAAAGTCAGGCTCTCCGGCCCCAAACCCAATAACATCTTGTCCGGCTTGGCGGAGTTCTTTGGCCAAGTTGGAAATACTCATAGTAAGGCTGGGTTGAACGGCATTTGCACGATCGGATAATGATGATGGTTTAGTTGGCATCTTTGACTCCTTCAGATTCAGAATAAGGGCTTCTTGATATAACGATTAGTCCGGCAATAATAAAAACCATGGCGACTAAGCGAGTTAGTGTGACTTGTTCCCCGAAAAATAACCGGGACCCGACTAGTATAGCAACATAATTTAGACTTAAAAAAGGATAGGCATAAGAGAGCTCGAATTTGGAAAGTCCAACCACCCACAATAATCCGGCACAGACGATAGAAAGTACACTGATAATAATAGGGGGGCTGGTAAAGAATAGAATCAATCCAGCCTTATCGGGGGTTATCGCGGTTTCATTCGCGGCAAACTTAAGCAAAAACTCGCCAAACACAGAAAAGACGATGGGAAGAAATATAAAAAAGATATGATTCTTAATTAACGTAGATTTGGAAGTAGTCATAATCCAAATACCAAAATTAACGAGCCAAAACTAATTAGACCCATTCCTACCCACTTATAAGTATCCAGCTGTTCTTGGAAGAATACCTTTCCGCCGATCATGATCAATACAAAACATATGCTAAACAAGGGGTAAGCGAAGCTGAGATCGAAGTTGGATAGTACCATTCCCCAAAGCCAAAAGTTGCAAATCGCCAATAGCCCAGCGATCCAAATGACGGGCGTGGATAGCATCTTCAAAAAGTTAGGGATAACACTCGATGCAGAGTCAAAGTTGAGTCGGTTAACCGCAAACTTAAATCCCAAATCGGAGCAGATACGAATTATTAATGAACTTACTAAAACCCAAATCATGATGTTTTTTGAACCTTTTTTGGTTGTGTTTTTTCGACGACCGACATAAGTAGCTCCTTCTGTGTACTCGATTCCTGAAGCATACAATTATCAAGCAATACTTCGATGTCTCGATGGACCTCTTCTTTATTAAAAGCGTAAGGTCGCGTTATTAAGATTTTTTTGTGCGGTGTTTCTTTGAGATCTTCTTTGCTGAAAAAGAGCTCTTCATAGAGTTTTTCACCAGGCCTTAGCCCTACATATTTGATGTCTATATCCTTCCCTTCTTCCAGTCCAGAAAGACGGATAATATCTTTGGCGAGGTCCACGATTTTAATCGGATCGCCCATGTCCAATACGAAGATTTCGCCCCCTTCACAGAGCGCCCCAGTCTGAATAACGAGACGGACGGCTTCGGTGATTGTCATGAAGAATCGAGTGATGTCAGGATGAGTCACTGTTAGCGGCCCCCCTTGCTCAATTTGTCGACGGAAGAGAGGGACGACGCTTCCACGTGAGCCCAAGACATTTCCAAACCGAACGGCTGAAAACTTGGTGTCACTATCCCGAGCTTGGATTTGCATTAATACTTCACAGAGTCGTTTGGTAGCGCCCATACAATTGACGGTGTTTACTGCCTTGTCCGTGGAGATTAATACGCAGTGCTTGGCCTTATAGTCATGTGCGAGTTCCAAGACATTTTTAGTGCCCAATACATTATTTAATACGACTTCTTGAACATTAGATTCCATCAAGGGGACTTGTTTGTAAGCCGCAGAGTGAAAGATAACATCAGGCGTTTTGGATTGAAATATTTGATCCATACGCGCTCTGTTTTTGACATCCGCAATGATGGGAGTCACTCGTGATTTACCCTTTGGTATTTTTTGTAAAGCCAAATCGATTTGGTAGAGGTGATCTTCGCAATTTTCCACTAGGATAAGCTCACGGGGGGAGAATGACATGATTTGACGACAGAGTTCTGACCCAATCGAGCCTCCTGCGCCGGTAACCAATATAGAGCTGCCTGAAATATAACGAGCTATGGAGCTCACATCGGTTTCAACTACTTTTCGTCTGAGCAAATCGTCGATACGTACTTTTCGTAATTGGTCGACGGCAACACGGCCATCAATGATCTCATGCAATGCAGGTGTGATCATGGAATGAAGGCTAGACTTTTCACATTCCGAGACGATACGCCGTATGGTTTTTCCATCCCCAGAAGGGACTGCAATGATGGCTTCTTGTATCTTATGTTTTTTGACAATCAAGGAGAGGTCTTTTGTCGTTCCCATGACAGGTAAGCGGTGAATGTTACGTCCGCCCAAATGGGTGTTGTCATCCACGAACCCCACGATGTTGTACTTGGATGAGGAGACTCTTAAGAGTTCCCGGGCGACCATTTCTCCAGCGTCACCTGCCCCAATAATAATGGTATTTACTTTGTTTTTAGGGGTGTTGGCGAGTTGTTTTCGACTGAATACATAGTCTCTATAGAGTCGTAGACCAATGCGAACCCCACCAACGGCCATGATGTTAAGCGTCCAATCGATGACCAAAACGCTTTTGGGAAATCCTTTGCCTTCGGTTAAGAATAAGATTGCCATGATATAAAGAGAACTAAGCGTGACTGCTTTTACGATACTTACCAGTTCTTTGATAGAAGCATACCGCCATAAGAACACATAGAGCCCACTGCTACGGAATGTAATAACGCGAACCAAAACAACCAATGGGATGAGCCATCCGAAATGGGTAATTATCGCTGGCAACTCTTGAAGCGGATATTTGAGCAGAAATCCACTTAGTAACGTAGCTACGGCGCATAACGAATCAATAAAAATAAGGATCCATGCGCGCTGACTAGCAGATAGGGTATTTATCCAAGAAATCATAACCCAAATACTCTACGATTTTTGCTGTATTTACGCAAGGAAAGTCACCCCATATAATAGGGCTATGACAAGACAATCACTCCCCAGTCCTGAAGCCATAGGAGCACTGCCTAGAGATGGTGGGCCTGAGTTTAATCGCCTCATTTTTGAGAGTAGTCCTTATCTTACGCAACATGCTCGGAATCCAGTGAATTGGTATGCATGGAATAAAGAGGCCTGGGACTTAGCTCGGATGCTTAATAAGCCCGTTTTTTTGTCGGTTGGTTATGCCACATGTCATTGGTGTCACGTGATGGAGAATGAGTGTTTCGCGGACCAAGAGGTGGCTGATGTCCTGAACAAACACTTTATCTGTATCAAGGTAGATAGAGAAGAGCGACCGGATCTCGATGAAATATATATGACAGTTACTCAGTTAATGACCCAACAAGGCGGCTGGCCCAATTCGTTATGGTTACTTCCGGATATGCGTCCTTGGTTTGCTGGCACATACTTTCCCAAAGAAGACGTTGCTGGGCGTCCAGGGTTTCTAAGTGTTTTAGATAATTTGCTACATGCTTGGACTGAGCAGCCCGAAGAAGTCGAACAACAAGCAGTAAGACTTACTCGTGCCCTTCACGAAATGAATCAACATCAAGAAAGAGAGGGCGAATCTTCTCTCCGTCAAGAAGTGGTAGATACTGCGCTAATGAGAACATTGGGATCCTTTGATCCTCAGTGGGGCGGACAAAGAGGGGCGCCTAAGTTTCCGCCGCATCACACGATGGAACTGTGGCTCCAATCTGTAGAAAAAACGGGCAACATGGATCATCGAAATGCACTCACCAAAACCCTTCATACAATGGCGAATGGGGGAATGTATGACCATGTGGGTGGGGGATTTCATCGTTACTCTACAGATGAAGAGTGGCGCTTGCCTCACTTTGAAAAAATGCTTTATGACAATGCGCAGTTGATTACCGTGTATTCAAAAGCGTATGCCCTCACGAAGGATGAGAGATACCAGACGATTGTATCGGAAACCATTGATTGGCTTTGTCGAGATATGATGTCGCCCCAAGGCGGGTTCTATTCGGGATTGGATGCTGATAGCGAAGGGGAAGAAGGGACTTATTACATCTGGTCCGATTCCGAAGGAAAGTCGATCGCTGGGGATCAGTATGAGCAATGGGCTAAGTATTATGATATTCGCAGTGACGGGAATATTACTGATGAAGCTACCCAACAGCCTATTCCATCGAATGTTTGGTTTGTTCAGACGTATGATGCCGAGATTGCCGCTCAATTACGCCCCTTAAAGCCACTGTTTTTAAAAGAGCGATATAAACGAGAGGCGCCATTTACAGACACTAAGATTATTGCCGCCTGGAATGGGTTAATGATTGAGGCCTTGGCAACGGCCGGATCCGTATTTCAAAAAAAGGAATGGATTGATCAGGCAGTACGAACAGCAAGTTGGCTTAGAGAGACCATGTGGGTGTCTGACTCACTTTATCGAATTGTAATGAATGAGAAAGTCAGTCAAAAAGGCTATTTAGATGACTATATGAGCTTGGCTAAAGGGTTGCTGTGCTTATCAGAGTTGACCCAAGATTCGCAGTGGAGAGACTTTGCAGCAACCTTAATGGATCAGGCAAACGACCGATTTAAAGATGATGTAAACGGGGGGTATTATTTATCAGAAGACAGTCATGGTGGATTGTTGCGCCCTAAGGATTGGACAGACAAGGCAGAACCCAACCCCAATGGCGTAGCATTACAGGTGCTATCTAAGATGGGTCGGATACCAGAAGCTTTGGATCATATCAAAGCCGGCGCTCATTGGATCGAAACGCAATCAATAGCGGTTCTCACAACAGTGTCTGGATTATGGGATACATTGGAGTCTGTTCGAATTAATTCCAAAAAAGACACATCGAATTTGTCCGAATGGCGAGTGGTTCAGTATCTTGAAGATGGATTGGATTGTGTTGTGGAAATATCACTTCCCAAAGGCAGTCATGTATTAGCATCAGAATCTGGGATGGTCTGGACTTCTGAGGACGCGGCTATTCAAATAGCCCCCAATTATCCCAGCGGAAAACGCCTAAAAGTAGAGTATCAAGACCAAGCGCCGTCTATTTTGGAAGGGACAGTTCAAATTCCAGTAACGATTAAATGGGCGGCTGATTGCCTCGAATTGGATCAAATAACGATTACTCAAACCCTTAATCTCTGTACTGAAACTGCGTGCCAACCCGCTGTTCAAGAGACAGTTAGTCTTCCGACTAATAAATTCCTGCTATAAAAAACACCGTTTTTCTTGCATGGTGCCAGATACTATAATGAGTCTATGACAGTTATTCAAAAACATATTCGTATTACAGGTCGCGTTCAAGGCGTGTTTTTTCGAGTCTCAACGCAAGAGAAGGCGATAGAGATAGGTGTAGCTGGGTGGGTTCGGAATAATCCAGACGGATCAGTAGAGTCCTTAATTCAAGGGTGTGAATCGGGTGTAAATGCCTTAGTTGAATGGTGTCACTCAGGCTCTGCCAATGCTCAGGTACAGCAAGTTCAGTTTCTGAGCCCAACTCAAACTTGCCTCAACCCACTAGAACGGTTTACCATAGAATCATGACAACAGTAGTTAAAAAGTTTGGCGGGAGTTCCGTAGGATCGATTGAACGAATCCAGCGAGTCGCAGATCGAGTGATTGCGGACCGCAAGAACAATGCTCGAATTGTAGTCGTTGTTTCCGCTATGGGTGATACCACAGATGAATTGGTTAGTATGGCGGGCCAAATCTCTGAGTCCCCGGATCCCAGAGAATATGACGCATTGATTTCTACAGGTGAAAATATATCTGCGGCATTACTAAGTATGACGTTGATTTCAAAAGGGCAGCCAGCAATATCTCTTAGTGGAATGCAGGCAGGCGTAATGACGGATGGACGTCATGTTAAGGCCAAGATACTAGACGTCAAACCTCAACGGATTGAAAAAGAGCTAGATGAAGGTAAAGTTGTTATTGTTACTGGGTTTCAAGGCATCAATACTAAAGACTTTAATATCACTACGATTGGTCGCGGTGGCTCTGATACCTCCGCTGTGGTTTTGGCTGCGGCACTGAATCAAAGTGAGTGTGAAATATATACCGATGTGGACGGCGTTTATACTACCGATCCACGCATGGAAAAAGGAGCTCGAAAATTGACAGAAATTTCTTATGATGAGATGCTTGAACTCGCTTCATTAGGCGCGAAAGTATTGCACCCTAGAGCTGTTGAAGTGGCGAAAGAAAATGGGATTGAGCTGCATGTTCGGTCTTCATTTGAAAGTAGCGAAGGTACACGAGTAAAAGAGGCATCAAGTATGGAAGTCAATAAACCAGTAACGGGAATCGCTCTTAAAAAAGACGAAGCAAAACTATCTATCATTCATATACCGGATCAACCGGGTGTGGCAGGGAAGGTATTTTCTACTTTGGCGGATGCTGGTGTGAATGTAGATATGATTGTTCAGAGTACAGAGCAAGATGGAAGTAACACTATTACATTCACTGTTAGTAAAGATGAGTATGCCGATGCATCAAAGGTGACCAATGAGGTTGCAACTGCCCTCAAAGCGGCAAAAGTAGATGGAGATACAACGATTGCGAAGGTATCTATTGTGGGTGTTGGAATGATATCCAAACCAGGGATTGCCGCTAGAATGTTCAATTGTTTGGGGAAGAATGGTATCAATATTCAGTTGATTACCACATCCGAAATCAAAGTGTCTTGTGCTATTGATGAATCCCAAGGCGAGCTAGCAGTACAAGTTCTCCATGCGGAGTTTGAGCTCGACCGCGAGTAGATTGTGTCTCTTGAGTTAATCCTTTTTTGTCTGGGTGTAATGGGGGCTTCTGCACTTCCTTATGAACGAATTGTTCCTTGGATATTTGGAAGAGTACGTTTTATTGATGCTAAATTAGACAAGCCTGTAGGAACCGTTCATACACCCAAGTTACCTTATTGGCTTTTGATGGGGCAGGCGCTTAACTTTGCTAAGGGGTATCTTCCTTTGTGGTTAGCGGATGAGATTTTTTTTAGTGATAATCTGACCCTTTTCTTAGTGGCCGTGATTTTGGTGACACACCTTTGGGGTTGGTGGGGGGATGACAAGAATCCTTATAGTGTAGGTATGGTGATATGGGGCATATATAGTTATCTGTTTACCCCCCTTATCTTTTTGTATCCAGTACTGGTTCTATTGTCCGCCGTGGTTTTAAACTCCGTTTATGCAGGATTTATAGGAAGCATACTAGTGGTGTTCTATATTTTTTATTCATCGGTATCGGATTTGGTCTATTTACCTATAAACGCGATTATTTTGGGAATCACTATTATTCGATTCTATTGGGAACTTCAGGATTACGTAAAAGGAAATCGTCGCCCATTATTGATGAGTTTTCGACAGAGAATCAAGCCAGAAGACAACCCGTTCAACTAAGGTTAATAGAGCCTTTGAACGGTTTCTTTTTTTAATGTATAGATTCGATTTTGTTGGGTGTACCGAATAGGAATATGGGGTTTGGATGCTGTGAACCAAAAGGTCATTTCAGGGATGATGAGTCCGATTAATCCTCGAAACCCCAGTTGAACTTGATAGCAGGAGACCGTTTTGTCCTTAAGGTTAAGGGGGCGAATACCAATCACATCGGCATATATTTTATAGAATTTGGAGACAGGTACCAATAATTTAAACTCGTGACTGTCTCCACCTCGAAAGTCCATATCTCTGAAATGATATAAAAGTCCTTGTAAGGAGAATGCTTTGTCAGGAAAAGTAACGGGCTTTTTTATTTCAGTGTTATCAGAATGGTCGAGATAATAAGCATCGTAGGCCTTGGTGGTAGAAGTGATCTTCCATGTGTAATTGCTGTTTTCGTGCTGGTTTTTGGAGTCTTGTTCAATACTAAATAATGAGTGATCAGTATTGAGAATACATATGTTTTTCTCTTGGACGCCTGGCCCATCGATTGTGCTGATAATTTTGATATTAGCGTCTTTTTTTTGAGAAGTAGGAAGGGTTTTGTAAATAATCGTATAGAGGTGCCGTCCTTTTTCTTGGACGTCATAAACAAGTGTTCTTGTATCCGCTGCGACACCGCTTATGGATAGTAAGACACCGAGCATCCCCCCCCAAAGAATTTTCCTTAAACCTTTCATGGATTCACTCTCTTTAGCCAGTCGGTCTGGCAATAGTTATGAGATATGCCTTAGTATTCCCAGAATTCGAGCTTAGTAATCATATAGGTTTCGGTTGGTTAACCAAACTCTAGGATTTACTCGAATTCTACCTACTGTGAGACCCCAATGAACATGTGGTCCTGTGGCTACTCCTGTGCTTCCCACATGGCCAACAATTTGGCCTTTTCTGACCCTATCACCAACTTTGACAACTGCTTTTTCTAAATGGTTATAGATCGTGGTTATGCCAAACCCATGATCAATCACCAAGGTATTTCCATGGACCTTGAAGGAGTCGACTAAGGTTACCTTTCCTGAGTTGGCGGCTTTTATTGGAGTGCCCTTTGGGGCAGCAATATCAATCCCGGAATGAGACCATGCCGGGCGATTGTTATATATCCGCATGCCACCATACGGGGACGAAAGGCGGCCTTTTACGGGGAGGATAAATGGGTAGTTAAATAACTTTTTTCGAATGAGTGGCGTAATGGCCTTCTTTAAGGTGGCATTTTCGTTTCCAAGTGTGCTGTAGTCACGTTGAATGGATTTCTTTTTTTTGCTGAGTGTGATGTGTTCTTTTTTGAACCTACCGTCTTTGACCCAGAGCTTAAATTGAGTCTTATATCGTGTCTTATCCAAATACTTTAGAGAAAAATCTAGGAGATATCGACGGGGTTTTAATTTGCGGGATATTCCCACATAGCCAATGTAACGATGACTATAATTTAGACGGCTTGTTTTGTTCGGGTTGCGAAAGACGCTGAATGTATGACCATTTAGTTTAATAGTTCCCTGATCCAGTGCTTTTCTGGTTAGGATCTCTACTTTTATAGTATCGCCTTGATTAACCTTGTGGGAAGAAAGAGCAATTCTTACGCCTGATTCTGCATGTAGTGTGCTACATATGATGACAAGCCCTAAGATGGCCCCCAGGCGTATTCGATTTATAAATAATGGAGTGTGCATCTCCTATATTTTAGCATGCGAAAGACGACAAAGTTATAATAGTCTTGTATGAAATGCTGTCCATGAGCCTGTGTCCAAACGTAATGCTTAAAAGGAGAAAAATAGATCTAATAAGGTGTTTTGGGGTGCAGTCGAGTCAGTAGGCGCGCTATTACTGTGAATTAAGGCTAGAGCCTCTTGTTCTCTGGAAGAAATAATGGCGGTTTTACAAATTAAGTAAAACCCTTCGATGATAATTTGCTTTCGTTGATCTTGGGTCATGTTCGAAAATGGTATCTCCATAGAGGGTGATGGAGGTGTTGAGTTAGGTGTATTGTCACGTTTCCATTGATATAAATGGTCGAGTGAATTCTGTTTGCTGACCCCTTTCATTATTTCCAAGATGCTGCTTAATTCTTCTGATTCTTCCGTATGTCCAGTTTGTTTGAGTCCAATTATTAATTGATTAAGTTGTGGGAGGCTTAGGTGTCGGTTCGGTGATCTTAATTGGTCTTGGGTTTTGTTATGTTCTGCCAGTACTTCTGGGTATTTAGTAATCAAAAGAATCTTGGATCGAATGAGGCCTCGTTCATTACTATCGTCTGAATGGCTCAGTTGAGATAGCAGTATACGAACAAGTTGTACGTATGTATCAGTTGCGTTTGCGCGAGGATCGGGTCCTAAAGAATGTATCCTTTCCGTTATTTGGCGTTCTTTTTCCGATATGCTTATACGTGTAGCGATGACACTTGAATCTGCGGTTGAGATGGGGGGCTGGGGGCTTGGAGGTACTGGGAGAGGGCAAGACGGTTCTTCTTCCGGATAGGCAAAGAGTATTTTTAGGGTTCCAGTCGCAAAGGGCATATCAGAGGTTGTACGAGGTTTTTTGTTGGATCTGGTGAAATACGAGGTCTGTGTAGGTGGTGATAGTGGTGGTTGAAACGCTTCGATAACAAGTTCAACTACGGAGTGATCAGCGACAATTGAGGAATTGTTTTGAGTGTCCCTAGATTGATTTCCATCTACTTTGGCCGTCCCGCCAAAGGGGGTTAATCCGGTGTTTGCTTCAAGTGTTAATTGAGCGCCTGCTTGAGATGAATTGTGTCTGTCAGTGTGTTTTTCTACAGATCCGACTCCCGTAGACGTTTCGCAATGGAGGTTTACGTGATGTAAATGGGTTGCTTCTAGGTTGAATCCTTGAAATGTAGCTTTTGGGGGGAGGTCAATGGGGATACGTTTAGTTCCTTGTACATAGTTGAACGCCAATGGATATGAGATAGTATGGAGTGTGGTCATCTAAATCTCCTTCTTACTTAAAAAAATGGGGATAATTTTTTTGTAAAACAGATTGTTCAGTCGTAATATTACTTCGGCTGTATAGCCCTCATATCCACTTTTTTGGGATTGAATGAATTTATAATATTTCGACGGCAATAAAAAATATTAGCTTATTGTTATATGTTACGTCAAGTAATAAGAATATAAGTCTGAATTTTCCGTCGTAATTGGAGTATTATTCTGAGGTGCGATTCGTATCTATGTTTGAGCTATAATTTATGCATGCTGATGATCATGCCAACTGACGACCAATCGAAGACGCTGTTTTCTGCTAAATACAATCAGCACTATCACTCCATTAAAGGGGCTATGACGGAGTCAAAGTATGTCTTTATTGAATCGGGCTTACATTGGGTGAGACAGATTCTAATGGATCACAAAAAGGACGGGACAGTTATCGAGCAGATTAATTGCCTTGAAGTGGGGTTTGGAACAGGGCTAAATGCATTGCTTTCTATGCTTGATCAAGGCATAACCAATACGTTGTCGATCCACTATACCGCAATTGAGCCGAGTCCTGTTTCTCAGTCCATCTGGGAGCAACTCAATTATCCCAACCTCGAGCTATTTAGTAGGCTCCACCAATCTCCTTGGGGGCAATCGGTTTCGATCCTCCCCACATTTACACTATATAAGGTTGAACGTGTACTTAGTGATTTTCTTGAGCGAGAGTCTGCTACAACAGATCCTATACACCTCATTTATTTTGACGCATTCTCCCCAGAGGCGCTGCCCGAATTATGGTCTGAATCGATATTTGCCCAACTTTATAGTCTCATGGCTCCTGGTGGCATTCTCGTTACCTACTGCGCCAAAGGGGTTGTTAAAACAGCCCTTCGATCCGCCGGCTTTCAAGTCCAACGCCTTCCTGGCCCACCTGGTAAACATCATATGCTTCGGGCTGTAAAAGCTAGCTGAAGATGCCCCTTTGTATTTCTCAGGGTGAATTTAGTTTCAGATCACAAGATTAGTTAAAACGGATTTCTTATTTGTTTTGCTGAGATGGGCATAAATTTAAATGAAGATATACCTTTGTATTTCTCGTTTGAAATTTAGGGTCAGGTCACAACATTAATAGAAGCGCCTGCGGCTGAGTGCCGGTCGGATTTATTCCGGCCAAACGTGATTCATCTCAGCCCTTAAAGGCTGATGTGAATCTTATTAAATAATATTGGGGAGCGGGCCGCAATGGGGTCCTACATCAATGAGTGGGGGAACTCTCCGTAGGTATCGCGACCCGCTTCAAGGGGAAAAGGCACTAGGCCTTCTAAATACTTTACGTGTTTTGGTGACTCTCGATTTCATTTATTTTATATCGAAAGAATGTGGTGTATTTTGCAGGCACGAAATGGCCCATTTTCTAGTATTTTTAAACCGTTTGGGGGCTTCGCAATAATGCAGTAGTACCCCTATATAAATTAAATACAACATTAGTATCGTTTAATTTGATAAAATAAAGGCTAGTGTAAATAGAGTATAGTTTTGGTCGCGCCTGAGGCGAGAGGACTAAAATATACTTCGAATGAAAATTAAAAGTTATTTAAAGATTAGGTATCTTTTTTATTTTGATGAGATTAGGGCTAAATTTTTAATGTAGATATACGCTGCTGTATTTCTCATTAAAAAGTTAGGCATAGATTACAAAATTAAAAGATATATGGGAGCGGGGTTTGTCTAAGGGATCATAGAGTGGGGGGACTCTCCTCCGAAGACTTACCCCGCTATAGGGGATGAGACTTGGGGAAGTCTCACCTACTTATCGGATTTAAAGTGCAGTGAATTTCAAAAAAAAAGTATCGAATTATGGTGGTGTATTATGACAAATGAGTTAAATTCAGTAGAAAGATTAGTTATAGAAGAGGTGGATCCTAAGAGTATTGGACGCGTGGCATCTGTTGTTACCTTTCTTTTAACTTGCTTTTGGGTAGTGCCCATGGTCTTTGTGATTCCGTATCTATCTAAGACGCCGCCTAAGGGAACTGCTTTTTTGCAAGGGGTCACGATCCTACTTGTTTATCCACTATTGGCATTTATATCGGGGCAGATTATTGGTGTTGTTACCAATTGGGCCATTCGAAAAGTAGGGGGCATTGAGATTAATGTTCGGCGAATTTCAAATGAAGAAGGTTAGATGAAACAGGTCTATAATCTAGTAGATTTATTGTTAACGCAGGTACGTACTCAACCAGACGCGCCCTTTTTGCACCGCAAGATTGATGGGATCTACCAGAGCCTTTCTTTTAATGAAGTATATGAGAATACTTTATTTGCTGCAGTTGGACTCCAGGTAAATGGATTGCAAGAAGGGGACAAAGTGGCCATGTTGTCTCATAATCGCCCGGAATGGGTGATTGGGGATTTAGCTACCCAAAGTATTCGGGGCGTGAATGTCCCTATATACCCGACGTTATCGCCGGAAGACATCGGATATATTTTGAAGGATTCTGAGTCTAAGGCAGTCATTGTAGAGAATTCGTCCTATGCTGAGAAGGTAATGAAGGTTGTCAGTAAGTGTCCCAAGCTGGACCTGATAATCATCATCGATCAAGACGATATTGGATGGCGGCCGACGGAAGGTATTCGTATAAAAACGCTGGATGAGATTGTTGAAGATGGTATTAATACGGATGTCGAGATCAAAGAAGCATTGCAGAATCTAATGAAGGCATTACGCCCAGCAGATTTGGCCAGTATCGTTTATACATCGGGGACAACAGGGAACCCAAAAGGCGTTGCTTTGACTCATGGGAATTTTGTCGCGAATGTGACCGATATAATGGAAACATGGAAAATCGACGAAACGGATCGCCTCCTTTCTTTCTTGCCTTTATCACATGTTTTTGAGCGTACAGCAGGATACTATGTGCCCATGGCATTTGGTGCCCAAATATACTATGCCGAGAGTATTGATACTGTTGCTGCCGACATGCTGTTGGTTCAGCCAACAATACTGATAAGTGTGCCGAGGTTATATGAAAAAATCCGAACCAAAATTTTGGAGAATTTATCGGGAGTTAAAAAGAGGTTGTTTGGATGGGCGCTTCGAATAGGTCGGCGTGTTTATATCCAAAACCGTGACGAAAAAATCAGAATTATGGATCGAATTCGATTGAGTTGGGCCAAACGGTTGGTGTTTTCAAAGGTGATAAAAAAGACAGGGGGATCCATCCGGTACTTTGTTTCCGGTGGGGCTCCTTTATCCAAAGAAGTGAATGAATTTTTCGAAGGAATGGGTTTTTCTGTGGTAGAAGGGTATGGTATGACAGAGACGTCTCCCGTAATTGCTAGTAATCCCCCATGGGATCGTCGAGGCGGATCTGTTGGAATACCTTTGCCGAGTGTGAAGGTCAAGTTAGCCAAAGATGGAGAGCTTTTGGTCAAAGGTCCGAGTGTGATGAGCGGCTATTATAAAAAACCGGGAAAAACAAAAGATGCGTTTGATAAAGACGGGTGGCTTCGTACCGGCGATATCGCCAAGATAGATAGTGATGGATATATCCAGATTGTGGATCGAAAAAAAGAGCTGATCGTATTGTCTAATGGAAAAAAGGTGCCGCCACTTCCTATCGAGGAGCTAATAAAAGGAAGTCGATATGTGAATCAAATTATTCTGGTTGGTGATAAGCATAACTATATTTCGGCGTTGATAGTTCCTGAAATAGAAGCGCTTTCTAAGCAATTTCCTCATCTGGACTCCCCAGAAGACAAGGCTTTAAATGCGCCTGATATCAGAGCCTTTATTAAAAAGGTGATCGCCAGTAAATGCGGCCAATTATCGCGTCATGAAAAAATAAAAACGTTTTACTTATTAGCAAAGCCCTTTTCTGAAGAGGCCGGGGAATTAACGCCAACTTTAAAATATAAGCGAAAGGTAATTTGTAAAAAATATGCAAAACAAATTGGTGCCATGTATGATGGATAATATGAATAAAGAACGTATAGCAATTGTAGATGGAATCCGAACCCCGATGGCCAAGTCCGGGACAGACTTTGCTTCCATTGAAGCAGACGATTTGGGAGCAATTCCAGTCAGAGAGCTTTTGGCACGAACCAACCTTAACCCGAATGAGATTGATGAAGTTATTATTGGTAATGTGGCTCAACCCGCACATGCTGCCAATGTAGGACGAGTGATTTCGTTAAAGGCCGGTGTTCCCAAACATGTACATGGCATAACGGTACATCGTAACTGTGCCTCTGGAATGGAATCAATTTCATCAGGAATGAATCGAATTCATCTTGGGGAATCCAATATCGTGCTAGCTGGTGGTGTTGAATCCATGAGTAATATTCCTCTTTTATATAACAAATCGATGACGGCGTGGTTTTACAATATGTTTAAGGCTAGAACAACAAGTAAAAAGATTAAGAACTTACTTCGGTTTCGTCTAAAAATGCTCAAGCCGATTATTGGCCTTGAGGTCGGATTGACTGACCCAGTATGCGGAATGATGATGGGGATGACTGCTGAAAATCTGGCCCGTGAATTCCATATTACAAGAGAAGAGCAAGATCAATTTGCGCTATTGAGTCATCAAAAAGCCGCAGCGGCTATTGAATCTGGACGTCTTGCCGAAGAAATTGTATCTGTACCCGTTCCACCCAAGTACAAAAAGGTAATGGAAGCAGATAACGGTCCTCGGATGAATCAGACGATAGAGGCACTTGCCAAACTTCGCCCTTACTTTGACCGTAAAAATGGAACGGTTACTGTAGGAACATCTAGTCAGGTGACAGATGGTGCGGCCTCAGTATTGTTGATGAAAGAATCTCAGGCGAAGGCCATGGGATATACCCCTCTTGGCTATATTAAAAACTATGCTTATGCTGGATGTGAGCCATCACGAATGGGACTTGGGCCGATCTATGCCACTGCTAAGTTAATGGAAAAAGAAGCCTTTAGCATGTCTGATGTTGGACTTGTCGAAATAAATGAGGCCTTTGCGGCTCAGGTTATAGCAAATGTTGAAGCCTTTGATTCGGATAAGTTTGCACAAAAATATTTGAATCGATCCACTAAGATTGGCGCGATTGATCCGGCAATACTTAATGTGAATGGTGGGGCGCTTTCGCTAGGCCATCCTTTAGGAATGACTGGAACACGTCTGATTATTACGATCCTAAAAGAAATGCACCGACGATCAATCTCAACGGGGTTAGCGTCTCTTTGTATTGGTGGCGGACAGGGTGCAGCCTTCTTAGTTGAGGCACAATAATGCAAGATATTACTGTAAGTCGCGCTGATAATGGGGTAGCAACACTTACCTTTGATCTCCAAGGAGAGAAGGTAAACAAATTAACCGGAGAGGTACTTAAGAAGCTAGAGTCAGTGATTGATCAATTAGCTGTAGATACTCGGGTAAAGGCTTTGGTACTCAAGAGTGCTAAGCCTGGAATATTTATTGCTGGGGCAGATATATCTGAAATAGATAGTATTACCGATGAAAAGGATGGCGTGGTCAAAGCGGAGTTTGGTCAGGCAATTATAAATAAATTAGAGCGTCTTCCATTTCCTAAATTAGCCGTTATTGATGGGGCTTGTCTGGGCGGTGGATTGGAGTTAGTTTTAGCTTGTGATTTTCGATTGGCGTCGGATTCAAAGAAGACATTGATTGGTCTTCCTGAAGTGAACTTAGGAATTATTCCTGGGTTTGGTGGAACGCAACGACTCCCTCGCTTAGTGGGGCTGCAAGTCGGGCTAGAGTTGATATTGGCTGGTAAAACATTGAAAGGGGCACAAGCCCACAGAAAGGGTGTTGTGGACAAATGTGTTCCCCAAGCATTTATTAATGATGAAGCTGAGAAGTTTGTATCAGCGATGCTATCTACTGGTGGTGTCGACGCACTTAAGAGGAAACGAAAGAAAAGAGGGGCCATGGATCGATTTTGGCCTGGGACATCACTTGTTTGTTGGGTTGCCAAAAAGCAGCTTATTAAAAAAACACAGGGTCATTACCCCGCGCCTTTAGCCGCATTAAAGGTGATTCGTAAAACGTATCAAGGAAATATCACAAAAGGACTTAAGGTAGAAGCCAAGGCTTTTTCTGAATTAGTTCCAACAACAATATCCAAAAACTTAGTTCAACTTTTTTATACACATGAATCCTTAAAGAAATATACAGGTGTATCCAGTGACATTGCAGTTCCTTCCCAAGTACGTCAGGCATCCGTTGTAGGTGCAGGGTTAATGGGGGGCGGGATAGCTTGGGCGTTAAGCAACAAAGGAATCGCTGTACGATTAAAAGATATTCAATGGGGCGCAATCGCTAAGGGTTTGGAGTCAGCGGCTGAAGTATTTTATAAAGGGGTCAAGCGACGTAAGCTAAGCAGAGTTGAAGCGGGTTTGAAGTTGGGCTTAATTAGTGGCGCTACAGACTTCAGTGGGTTTCAGTCATCTAATATCGTCATTGAGGCTATTCCTGAAAATATGGGCCTTAAGAAGAAGATATTCCAGGAAATGGAATCTAATTGCCCAGAGGCTACCATTATTGCATCCAATACATCTGCGCTATCCATTTCTGAAATGGCCTCCGATCTCCGTCACCCAGATCGATTCATTGGAATGCATTTCTTTAGTCCGGTGCACCGGATGCCTTTAGTAGAGGTAATCCCGGGTGAAAAAACGTCTCCTGAGACAATTGCAGCGACAGTTCAGTTGGCCAAACGAATGGGTAAAACACCAATTGTGATACAGAATTGCCCTGGTTTTTTGATTAATCGAATCTTATTACCCTATGTTAGCGAAGCCGTGTATCTACTGGGTGATGGCGCAACAATTCAGACCATTGATTCAATTGCGGTTAAGTTTGGAATGCCTTTAGGGCCTTTGGCCTTAGCGGATGAAGTGGGTCTGGATGTAGGAATCAAAGTCACTCAAATATTAGAGCAGGGATATGGTGACCGAATGAAATCACCACCTCTATTTAAGAAGGTGGTTGAGGATAAAGAGTTGCTTGGGAAAAAGACTAACGAAGGTTTTTATCGTTATATGGATAAACATAAGGTTCCTAGTGAAAAAATGATGCGATTGATCAAGTCTGAGTCGCCTAATAACAGTAGTTATAAACCGACAACGGATGTCATCAGAGACCGATTAATCTTAATAATGGTGAATGAAGCCGCGCGATGTCTAGAAGAGGGAATCGTTGAAAAAGCAGAGTATTTGGATATGGCCATGATTATGGGGACCGGTTTTCCGCCATTTAGAGGGGGGCTACTTCGGTATGCCGACCAGCAAGGAATTAGCGGTATTGTAGAACGTCTTCAACAACTGGCAGACATCACCTCAAATCGATTTAAGCCAGCGTCTATCTTGATCGAAATGGCTCGATTGAACCAAACATTTTATAAGTAGAAAAGGGGTTTTGAAATGGATCAACTATTAGCACTTTATGGGGGATTTGAAGGGTCAATAATAGTCATGTGGACCGGCATTATTTGGTGTTTATTCATCGCGTACCGCGGGGTTCCTATGTGGACTTGGGCATTAACAGCTATGGTTGGTATGTGGGGATATGCAGTTCCGGCAACCATCCAATATTGGATTTTGGCTGGATTAGTACTCGTTACAATTAAACCAATTCGCCAGAACATATTATCCCGAGTTGTCATGGCGTTGATTATAGCGATCAAGTTATTTCCCAAAGTATCCGAGACAGAGCGAGTAGCACTGGAAGCGGGCACTGTATGGGTGGATGCAGAGCTTTTTTCTGGTAATCCCAACCTAAAAACATTAATGTCACAATCCTATCCATTATTAACGGCGGAGGAGCAATCCTTTTTAGATGGTCCAGTAGATCGATTATGTGACATGGTAAATGATTGGGAAGTCACTCAGAAAAGAGGCTTTTCTCAAGAAGCATGGGCATATATGAAACAAGAGCGTTTTTTTGGCATGATTATTCCCAAAAAATACGGTGGTTTGGAAATGTCAGCGTTGGCTCATAGTGCGGTCATTGCCAAGTTGAGCTCTCGATCCTCTGCATTGGGAATTACTATTATGGTGCCCAACTCATTGGGGCCTGCAGAGCTACTTAATCATTATGGAACACAAGATCAAAAGACTCACTACTTACCGCGATTGGCTAGTGGCGAGGAGATTCCTTGTTTTGGTCTAACGGAACCAAAGGCCGGATCAGATGCAGGTGCCATTCAGGCAGATGGCGTGGTGATCAAGGGTGATGATGGTGAGCTTTATCTTAAGCTAAACTTTACTAAGCGCTACATTACACTTGCAGGTATATCCACAGTGATCGGGTTAGCCTTTCAGTTACATGACCCCAACAATCTTTTAGGAAAGGGCGTGGCGCCAGGAATCACTTGTGCGTTAATCCCGTCGGATACACCAGGCGTCGACATTAGTCGTCGTCATGATCCTATGGGTGTTCCTTTTTATAATTGCCCGGTTATCGGGATCGATGTTGTTGTACCAGTAAGTACTATTATTGGTGGTCCAGAAAAAGCAGGTGAAGGTTGGAAGATGTTGATGGAAAGCTTAGCGGCTGGCCGTGGAATCTCATTACCTGCCAATTGTACGGGTGGGGCCAAAATGGTCTCTCGTGTAACGAGTGCTCATAGTACGATTCGCAAGCAGTTTGGGATGTCGATTGGTAAGTTTGAGGGAATTGAAGAAGTCTTGGCTCGTATTGGCGGCCAGACGTATTTGTTAGACGCGGCTCGTATTTATACTTGCGGGGCGATTGATAGTGGCGCCAAACCTTCAGTTGTTACGGCCATGGTTAAATATCATTTCACAGAAACATTCCGTCAGATGATCAATGATGGGATGGATGTTCTCGGTGGAAATGGAATCTCTAATGGACCTCGGAATATGTTTGCTAATCCTTATAAGGCGGTTCCGATTGGTATTACCGTAGAAGGCGCGAATATCCTGACCCGAACGATGATTATTTTTGGGCAAGGCGTATTGCGATGTCATCCGTATGCGTATGAAGAAATCAAAGCGAGTAACAATGGGGATCTAAAAGCCTTTGACCGCGCCTTCTTTGGGCATGTTCATCATGTGCTTACCAATATAGTTCGTGCAAAAGTGCTGACATTAACACAAGGCCTTCATATTCCTTTGATTGGAAAAAGAGAGTCTAAGCGTTATTTTCAGAAATTGGTTTGGGTATCTGCAGTATTTTCAATATATTCAGACTTAGCGATGGTTATATTCGGGGGTGCCCTTAAGCGAAAAGAGCGCATTACCGGACGATTGGGAGATGTGTTGTCTTGGATGTATTTAATTACTTCTGTATTACGACGTTACGAAGCCGAAGGTCAACGTCCTGAGGATAGACCGTTTATGCATTGGGCCTGCCAATATGGGTTCTATCAAATTCAATTAGCTTTAGAGGGACTGCTCCGGAATATGCCATTACCTATTCGATTGAGTGGGATATGGTTAAGGTTGATTCCTGTAGGTAGACTCAGTTCAGACAAGTTAGGCTCTAAGATATCCAATGCGATTCAAAACCCTGGCGAACAGAGAGATCGATTCACAGAAGGGTTGTATATCCCGAGAGATCCATCTGAAGCATTAGGTGAACTAGAAGACGCTTTTGATGCAGTAACAGCGACAGTGCCTTTGGTTAAGAAGGTGCAGTCCGCGATTAGGGCAAAAACATTACCGAAAAAACCTGTTGAGTTACTCGTTGATGAGGCCGTATCTAAAGGGGTTTTAACTTCGGAAGAAGGTAATAAGCTTCGGGATGCAGAAGCGAAACGACTAGATGCTATTCAAGTGGATTCGTTTGATGCGACTGAGTATCGTGCGTATGGGTTTCCTGAGACAAAAGCTACTGTAACCGGATAGTGCCAAGCTTTTTATGAACGCGTTATTTCTTTTGGTTCTCACGAGTGTTGGATACCTTATTGCGTACCATACCTATGGTAAGTTCTTAGCGAAGCGAATCTTTCGACTGAAACCCAATCGAGAAATGCCGTCCAAAAAATTTGAGGATGGTGAGGATTTCGTGCCTGCACAAAAAGGCGTAATATTCGGACACCACTTTACTTCTATCGCGGGAACGGGCCCCATCGTTGGTCCGGCAATTGGTGTTATATGGGGCTGGGGCCCGGCATTGATATGGGTATTTCTAGGATCTATTTTTATGGGTGCTTTCCATGACTTTGCCGCATTGGTTATGTCGATTCGTAACGAAGGACAGTCCATTTCTGAATTAACAGCCAAATATATTAATCGCCGTGTCCGGACCATGTTTTTTCTCATAGTATTTTTGGCACTGCTGATTGTGATTGCGATATTCGGTCTGGTTATCGCTATTATATTTGCGATGTTTCCACAGTCAATTTTAGCTATTTGGGCACAGGTGCCAATTGCAATTGCCTTGGGTTGGATTGTGTTTAAACGTGGTGGTGACCTCAAATTTTTTACGATGTTAGCGGTAGTGATTATGTATATCACAGTATTGTTAGGACATTATGTTCCATTCACGATGCCTTCATACTTTGGAATTCCACCTACCGGCGTTTGGACGATCCTTCTATTGGGCTATGCTTATGTCGCTTCGATTCTTCCGGTGACGACATTGCTGCAACCACGGGACTATATTAACGCGTGGCAGCTCTTTATCGCGCTGGGCTTAATTGCGATTGGCATTGTAGTGAGTGGGCTTAGCCCTGACTTCGTCATGGCTGCGCCCTTCTACAACCCATCCCCCGTCGGCGCACCACCCATATTACCTTTTTTATTTATTACCATCGCTTGTGGTGCGATCTCTGGATTTCATTGTTTAGTCGCTTCGGGAACGAGTTCCAAGCAACTTAAGTGTGAATCGGATGCCTTATTTGTGGGGTACGGATCGATGTTGATTGAGGGGCTTTTGGCTACGATTGTGATTATTGCCGTAACAGCTGGCATTGGGATGGCGTATGACACTGGGGCCGGCTCCGTCCTTACTGGGATAGACGCTTGGCGCGCCTACTACAGTTCGTGGACGGCCGTCGCCGGATTGGGCTCCAAGATTCATGGCGTTGTGATTGGCTGCGCCAATATGATGGGGTCCTTGGGTATTGCCAAGCCATTTGGAATAGCGATTATTGGCGTCTTCATTGCCTCTTTTGCCGGGACAACATTAGACACTTCAACTCGGATACAGCGGTATGTGGTGACAGAACTGTTTCGGGATACTCGATTTCACATCTTGTCTGGGAAGCATGCGGCTACAGCTTTTGCAGTCATTACAGCGGCCGCCTTAGCTTTTTCTTCTGGAGCAGATGGGAAGGGAGCCCTGCTTCTATGGCCGCTTTTTGGCGCGGTTAACCAACTTTTAGGCGCTTTGGCGTTAATGGTAGCGACTATGTATCTTAAGAGCCGTGGTGGGGCTAAATATTTATTTGCCGGTATTCCATGTATCTTCATGTTGGTGATGACATTGTGGGCAACGATCGTGAATCAACTCACTTTTTTCAATCAATCCAATCTAATATTAAGTGCACTTAATGGCGTGATATTAATCTTGGCTATTTTCATTGCAATTGAAACAAGTCGCGTTTTTCTAACTCGAGTTAAAAGGAGTAGATCATGATAAATGTATTGGCTGTTATGGCTGGCGGGGCGTTTGGTGCGGCAAGTCGTTATGGAATCAATCTATGGATGACACGTTTTCAATCGATGATTCCATTAGGGACACTCACAGTGAATGTATTAGGGTCTTTGCTGATTGGGTTGCTCACTCCAGTAATGATGGGGAGCAATGCTAACTTGTGGTTCAAGCTGGCTTTGTTTACAGGGTTTTTAGGCGCGTTTACTACCTTTTCGACCTATTCCCTAGACACGGTCCTTCTATTTCAATCGGGCAAATGGCAGGTTGCAATCTGGACAATCCTACTCCATAACGGATTATCGATAGCGGCATTAGCCATTGGTATGATTCTAGGACAGCGAGTCTGAGTCTCCACCTAAGTGGCTCGGAGGCAATCGATAGAAGCCTGTGTGCATGTCGGAGAGTGATACTTTTCCAGTGAATAGAGCTGCTTTAAGAAATGATTGGATAAGGGATTCTAGAGTCGTGTCAGTGAGTTGTGATTGAAAGTAGGGGTCCCCAAAGATAGGATCTGAGCTAAATAATGGAACCGGCTCTGACTCAGTGTGAGACGGGGAAAAGTATTCGGATCTCGAAGCCATATACCCTTCCGCTAATGAAGCGATCTGACGAGTTGATACATCAGTGCTTGGCAAGGTGAAATCCGCTGGTAATTGGGTGAGAGAGTCTGAATCCAGTAGTGCCAGCATACTAATTAGGGATTTCGCTGAGAATAGCGAAATAAGAGATTGAGGGGCGTCACAATTCAGTTTTTCGGGTGTCTCTGAATTTCCTCCGAATATAGATGATACGAGCTGCCCAGAAACGGTAGTTGGACAAATTCGTGGATCAAAGATTTCTGGAACAGTCACAATAAGAGATAGTCTAGAATGCCCAGTTTGAGTTACCGATCGCTGATTATAGAGATCGGTCCAATGTCTATCAAACGCTTTTGTTTCCTGATCCGAAGCACTATTTTCAACATGGATAACAGTTAGTGGTGGTTTTTCAGGGTCTCTTTTGAGGGCGGACTCAAATAGGGGCGAGACATCAATACCAGACGCGTTAATTTGATCGACTGAATGCGTAGATGTAGATTTATGAGGAAGTAAGTTGATGACCCGTTCAACACCCATTAATCCGATAGTACTTAATAGCTCTGGGGTTATATTTTGGGTAGAAATATGAACGAATGAGCCATGTTTCGATCGAAACCCTGTGAGTTGGTTTTCACCATTAAAAGTTGACCCAAGGACATATGTAGGGTGCTGCCTGTTAGCATCGACACGAAAAAGGCTAGACCTACCTTCTGTAGGGGGTTCTGAATGTGCTCCCATTGGTTGGGAAAGAGAGCGAATAGTTGCTGATCGAACAATATTTTGAGGTTTAGGGTGTCTAATTAGGGGCATCATAATTAATGTTTCCTAGGTCGCGGCTGCTTTTTAAGATTGGTTCCCTACAGTATATTTTTGGCCTTCTTTTCTTTTGTCATAGGTAGGGTTTACTAAATTATTGTCTTTGAACGCCTGGTTTGATTCCTCAAGAACGTTTTCTTTGGTTAAGCTCGACATAACATTCCCAAACATAGCAGTGTCGAATAGTGGGCTGTGGCCAGGTTCGGATTGGGTCTGGGGTTTAGTTTCTTGATCTGTACAATCAACCATATTCTTATGATGAAGAGAAGCTTCAAAATTAACCAGAGTTGAGGCATTATTTACAACATCTTTAACGGATAATGATACAGATGGAAGAATAAAGTGAGTACCCGTTTTATTTAGATCAAGTGGAGTGGTACCAAGAGTTGAAATAAACTGAGAGAAAGCGCTCATTGAAATGGCTGGAAACGTGTTTTCTGGTTTACTATATAATGGCGGAGTGTGAAAAGCATAAGGGATTCCGCTACGGATGACACTCGTTGCATGGACATTGAGTAGGCCTTCTTGATTTCCTACTTGAGGGTCAAATATATCAGGCGCTTCTACGGTGATAGCATGGTGACCATCGTGTCCATAGGCGCTATTTCTGTAGTTGAATGAATCTGTAGTTGAATGAATCTGGTTATAGTTGGGATCGGAGCGGTGTAGCACAGTAACGACTCTAAGAGGCCCCTTGTTTTCAACAGTTGCCTCTTCGGCTACACGAAACACGTCTTCAGTCAGGGTACTCGGCCAAGTGACTTTTCCAATTGCGGAGGGGTCCGTTGATTGAAATGGTGCAATATTGATAATAACACCCAGGCCGCCGGCATTTTCTTGTTGAGTGAGAATGTTTTGTGGCTCTAATTCTTGAGGGAATATGAGGGTAGTATTTGTACCCGTATGACCTACTGTGCTAACAATTTTGCCTGCGAGTTCACCGTCACCAACGACAGCAGAAAATTTAGGAAACGCTCCGGACGTCACCATATTCAAGTCGCCAAGAGTTGGTTTGTTTTTACTTGTTTCTACTGGAGCAGAAGACATTGCTCGAGAGAATACAGAGAAACCTGTACGTACAGAAGGAATAAGGCTACGCGATGCGAAGGGGAGTGCATGTGACATAGGGGAACCGCCTTTATTTATTAAATTTTATTAAATTTTATTAAATGCTAGTTTAGCACTATCAATTGAGTTTGACTAGAAAACCATTTTGATTGCCCTGAAAGAGACATTTATGCAGAATTATATTCTACATAATGGATGTATTTTTGAGTTTGACTGAATTAAGCTAAATTACTTTTTTTGCTGATCAAGCCAGTCAATAAATTGATGAGGTTGAATGAGGTTGAGTGCCTCAACTCGATGTTGATCGAATAGTGAGTAATCCATGGCTAAGGTCTTAGGCAGAGAGAAAAGAGCTTGGTCACCTTTTCGAATAACTCCGAGTCCATAATCCGTATCAATAGTAAACATTTCTAAGTCGTCTCGAGTAGATCTGTAATGAACAAAACTTTTCCATACGGTACCATTCCAAGCCAGTTGATCCTCAGGAACACCCAGGTCATTTACCCTCTCTTCCACTTGGTGTAACTCCGAAGGGGGGTTGCAGTCATGAAGAACAATTGTTCCACCAGGTTTTAGCCAGAGAAGAGCATTGCGTATATCTTTTCGGACTTGGTCATCTAAATGGAGCCCATCTAGAAATATTAGATCATATTTTTCATGAGATGGATCGGATGATATAGATTTGAAAAAAGCATCCGATGTCATGGGGTAGTTACAGTTTCCAGCAGGGTCTACACCATCTTTATGAGGAATTTTAATCAATGATAAGTTAGTTCCATCCCGAACCCCAACCTCTAAGTAGCGAGTGTAATTAAATTTTTTAGCTAAGGCGTTAAGTACGGTTGTTCGGGATGTTGTTTCTTTTTTGGTGCGAACGACTGATTTGAAAACGGAGGCGATTGAGGACGTATTTTGAATTGGAGTGTAGTGGGCATCAATATAATCGAGTCCCTTTAATTGTATGTCCCGTCGTGTTTCACAATCTTGCAACCGAGAGTAGGTAGATTGTAATTCTTTGTCGCAGGAGACAATAAGGGCCTGTAAACCTGCTTCTTCAAGTGTTTCAGAGAAGCTAGGGGAGTCAAATGCAATAGTAGGAATTCCCGCAGCCAAGGTGACTAACAGACGATTATTTGATTTTAAGTGACCCCGTTCATTATCGGGTTGCGTCAATAAACAAACATCGAGTTGGCGTAGGTCCTGAATAAATGTTTCCAGATGCCAAGGAACAATATGGCCGGGAAAAGAGTCGTCTGGGTGAGTAATAAAAATAGATTTTGATGTATTAGAAAGGATAGATAACTTGGAATGGGCCTCAGTACAGTTTTCTAGATTTCCGAATGATCCAATTGCAGTAACTGTAGGTTGAATGCTTGGTACGCCATACTTTTCAATTTGATCATAGTAATCGATTCCATTGGGCACAATATGAATGGGCTTTTGAGTAGAGGATTTTAAGATTGAAACACTTTTTTTTGTAGCTACAGTGACAGCATCTGCTAGCTGAATGAAATCAATTCCGGCAAAGGTTGGAATAACGTTTTCTAGCATCTCAATATCATCGTCAATATCGTAGATGACACCGATTTCCATAGCCTGAAGCTTTTTTAAAAGGGGCAATAGTGCAGGGATTGCTTGTTTTTGAACATAGACAAGCGAGCAGTCTTTAAAATCAGAAACGCCAGAGAAGGTAACCCAAGCGAATTGATCTTTAGGAAGGCCTTCTAAAAAGGAATAATATCTTAAACGAGTAGAAGCGGTTTCTTTTCCGCCAATTGGAATCCCAACAATCTTAATGATGTTTGATTGGGGGGACATAAAAGGCTAACTCATTTGAAGCGCGGTAATGGCAGCTTCATATCCTTTATTGGTTTTGTCTTCTTGAGCACGCTCCATAGCTTGCTCTGGCGTTTCAGTAGTTAGTACGCCAAATATCACGGGGGTTTCAGTATCGAGACTCACATCCATGATGCCTCGTGCACATTCCCCTGCGACGAAGTCAAAGTGTGCCGTATCACCTCGGATGACACATCCCAAACAAATTACTGCATCGATATCCATGTCCCTAATGGCGTGCAGCGCTGCAAGTGGTAACTCAAAAGCACCAGGGACATATTTAATATGAATATTCTTTGGGTCTACATCATGCTCGACAAGACCCTTTAGTGAACCTTCTAAAAGACGGTTAGTAACTGTTGCGTTAAATTCAGCCACTAATATCGCGACCCCCTTTCCTTTGCCAATCGGCTCAGAGGAGTGCACGGTATAGGCGCTTAAGTCAGGTGTTTTGTCTGGATCATCAAAATGACTGCCGATTTTCATGATAGGATGTGTCCCATTTTTTCAGATTTCACTTTTAGGTAAGCTTCATTATGAGGGCCTGGTTTAACTACTAAAGGAACTCTTTCAACAACTTCCAATCCGTAGCCTTCTAGACCTACAATTTTAGTAGGATTATTGGTGATGAGTCTCATTTTCTGAATCCCAAGATCCAATAGCATTTGAGCGCCAACACCATAATCACGAAGGTCAGGTGCAAATCCTAGTTTCTCATTGGCTTCTACAGTGTCCGCACCTTTTTCTTGTAATTTGTACGCTTTGAGTTTGTTGTCGATTCCGATGCCACGACCTTCTTGGCTCATGTACATAACCACACCTACACCTTCGTCTTCGATCATTTGCATGGCCGAATGTAGTTGTGGGCCACAGTCACAACGCTGAGATCCAAAAACATCCCCTGTGAGGCATTCGGAGTGAACCCTAACTAGAGTAGGGGTGTCGGGACTCAAGTCTCCTTTTACCAAGGCAAAATGAAACTTTTCATTGATTTCATCTTTGTAACAAGTAAGTTGAAAGTCACCATGGTCAGTAGGCATATGAACCGTTTCCACTTTAGTGATGAATCGTTCTTGAGTGACCCGATATTGAATAAGGTCCTTGATAGTAATAATTTTGAGATCATGAAGTTTGGCAAACTCGAACAAATCAGGTGTTCGGGCCATCTCCCCATCTTCGTTGATGATTTCACAAATCACGCCAGCTGGAGCGACTCCGGCTAGACGAGCTAGATCTGTAGCTGCTTCCGTATGACCAGCACGTTTAAGAACGCCCATTTCACGGGCTCTAAGTGGAAAAATATGGCCTGGGGATACAAGATCTTTTGGCGAGCTATCCGGATCGATAATGACCTGAATGGTCTTAGCACGTTCAGTAGCGGATATCCCTGTAGTAATGTCGTGTTTCGGTGCTGCATCAACAGATACAGTGAATGCGGTTTGTTGGGCTTCCGTATTCTGGGCTACCATTTCCTTGAGTTCCAAACGATCAAGGATCGTGTCCGTGGCCGGTAAGCAGACCAATCCACGCGCATGCTTAATCATGAAGTTGATCGCATCTGGCGTAGCATAATGAGCAGCCATAATGAGGTCGCCTTCATTCTCACGGTCTTCATCATCCAACACAATCACCATTCGCCCATTCGCGATCTCTGCAATCGCGTCTTCAATGGCATCAAATTTAAATGTCTGACTCATAATATCCCCAGTCTAAGTAGCTTTTGAGTTGAGGTCAACTCCAGTCCAATAGTGCTTTGGCATGATCAAAAGTATTTAAGGAGTCACCGCTGTAATCAATTAGATTTTCTTTGTCATTATTTATCAACTCTAGTAGCGTTTCTTGTGTATCATAAATATAGAGTTGATCACGTGTTTCGGTAGTTAAGGAGGTGACTACACCAATGTCTCGAGTAAAGAGCTGTGCTTGATGAAGGATGGCATCAGCGATAGACCACCCAAACCCTTCTTCTCTTGAAAAAGAGATATACCCTTTGCAATTCTGATAGAGATAAGACAGCTCGGATTGAGTCTTCTGAGATAATGGAATACAGTTTGAAGGAAGTGATTTGATAGGGAAATCAACAGAAAATGTACGCATATCATAAGCCCATACAAGTGGATGCGGCAGACTGTTACAGATATCGAGTAGTAAGTCTTGTCCTTTACACTCTTTCTCGCCTTCTGGATATGTACGGATACAGCTATAGGGATTGAATACGGTAAGATAGAAATTTTCTGGTAGGCCTGACACTATAGTTGTCTCTTCCGTCATTTTAAAACAAGGTGGAGGGAATACTTTATGTTTAGATTGGTCGGACAATAATGATTTTCCAGCGTCTGTTTGATTTAATATTCCATCGAAATAGTCTTCAATATGAGTAACAGAATTTCCAGCGGGGCTTAGATATTTTTGAGTGGCTGTAAATGTGTTCATTAGATATGGGGCATAAGGGCCAATTTGAAAGTATAGGTCAAAATGATGAGGGATTTCAGTATCGTATGCAAACAGAGAGGAAAATGAGTGTACGGTAACTTCTGGAGATTTAACCATAAATTCCGAAGGAATGACTTCTAATGTAACAATGGTGATATCGAAAAAGGGGTGAAGAGATTTACAGAAAGAGTACAAACATCGTTCTGCCCCCCCGACCCCCCCGACCCACTTTGTTGAAATTAAAAGCGATTTTTTTTTGCTCATAAAAACAGTGTATCAGAAAGGTTGATATACTTAATAATAATGACTGCTATCACTCCCCGAATCTCCATTATCATCCCCTGCTATAACAGCGAGGCCTATATCATAGAGACACTCGAGAGTGTGCTCGCTCAAACAGAGTCGTCTTGGGAATGTCTTGTGGTGAACGATGGGAGTACGGATCGTTCCCAAGAATTAATTGAAACGTTTCAACACGCCTATCCAGAGGCCAATATTCAACTCATAAACCAGTCTAATATGAAAATGAGTGCCGCAAGGAATAATGGGATAGAGCTTGCTAAAGGAGAATGGATTCTACCTTTTGATTCGGATGATATCTTGAGACCTGATGCACTAGAAAAATTACTGGAGTGCCAATCTGATCATCCCGACGTAGATATTATTACGGCCAACTATCAATATTTTGGGAATAGTACACATATCAAACCTTGTCGCCTACCTGATATTCAGACGCTAAGCTTGTTGCCAGGCGATTGCGGCGCCCCAGCATTAATTCGTCGGAATATGGCAGAAGCAATAGGGGGGTACAAACCTTGTATGGTGTATGGGTATGAAGATTGGGAGTTTTGGGTAAATGCCATTGATAACGGGTATAAATCGACACATTTAAATGAATCAATTTTTCTTATTCGATCTAGGGATAACTCGATGGTGTCGATAAGCACTCATAATGGCGCCACGATAAAAGCTAAGATGCGAGTGTTATATCCGCATTTATATCCTGAGTCTCAACAATTACGTGCAACTCAACTCATGGTGATTGATTCAGACTTACTAGTCAGTCTTAAGACCCAAATTGAATCAACTCCAAAAGATGAGTGGACTCAGAAACTGATTCGTCGAATAGAGAAAAGTCTTACGATAGAGAAGCCCAAATCCGTACAAATGCCAGAGGTGACCGAATATGTAACAAGCTTGGACCCAGAGTGTTTAAGTGCCGTTCTTGAAGAAGGAAGAGGGCTCAGGCAATTTTTTGACATCTACTTTGATGCCCCTTTCGCTGAGCATTTTCTATACCTGTTTAAGTCCCAGAGTTTTTTAGCCGTTCCTCACCTCATAGATAAACTGAAGAGGGATTTTATGATGGCAGTAGATAATAGCTCGGAAAAGAAACGGTTTGCTACCTTGCTCTCCCGAGCGCTCCATTGCCAAGGTTGGATTGAAGCGTGTGATCAAATTGGTAAAGGCGCTTAGTCAGCTATTTGCGACTAACTTCCATTTGCCGTACAACGTATTTACCGAGCATATCGTATTCTAGATTTACCTGACTCCCCACTGGTCGGTCTTTCAAGACGGTTTTGGACAGTGTCTCGGGAATTAGGTGGCATGAGAATGTTGAGTCAGTTAGATCAACAATTGTTAGGCTGACACCATCAATCGTGATAGATCCTTTGGGTATCAAATAGGCTGCAAATTCTTTTGGGTATTTCACAATAATCTCACCAAAAGGACTTAATTCATCAGCGTTGGTAAACTTAATTACATCACCAACACAATCTACATGACCGGTAACGAAGTGGCCACCCAATTTGGTCTGTAATGTGAGCGCAGTTTCAAGATTGACGGTGTCGTTTTTAGAGAGGTTGTCACAAGTGGTTTTACTCAATGTCTCTGGCAAATAATCTACAGAAAAAGCGTTGTCTTGAATATCTACAGCTGTACTACAAACCCCGTTCACAGCAACGCTGTCCCCTTCAGCAACAGGTAGCCCTAAATGAGTGATAGTCATGCGAGACCCATCACCGAGTGATGTTACGTGATCAATACGACCAAGGGTCTCTACGAGCCCGGTGAACATTGATCATCCACGTACTGTCCCAATATTCCATTGATGTACTTGGGTGAGTCGTCTGTAGAGTAACGTTTGGCCATTTCAAGCGCTTCATTAATGATGACGCTATGAGGTGTATCGGTATGAATGAGTTCATAAAGTCCCAACCGAAGAATACTTTTATCAATCGGGTTGATACGATCAAAAGACCAGTCTTTGGAATAGCTTTTAATGACTTTATCTACTTCATCCAAGTGTTTCGAAGCGCCGTTAATAAGCTCCAATGCCCAAGCCTTCGTATCGTTTTGGAATAGTCCTTCATTAATGAATTCAACGAGCTCAGGGGCTGTTTCTTTTCTCATGGCTGCCTGATATAGCGCCTGCATGGCCAGCTTTCGGCCCGTAGCACGTACACCCATTAGTTAGAAATGTTCTTCAATAAATTTGGTAGTAAAATTGCCAGATTGGAAGGCTTCGTTTTCAAGAACCAACTGGTGAAAAGGAATGGTTGTAGGAATGCCTGAGATAATATATTCATCCAATGCACGAACCGCACGACTTAGCGCTTCTTCACGATCCCGTCCCCACACAATCAACTTTCCCAATAGTGAGTCATAGTTAGCAGGGACCTTGTATCCAGGATAAACAAATCCATCATTACGGACACCTGGTCCACCTGGTGGGAGGAAAAGATCAACTAATCCAGGAGCAGGCATAAAGTTGTTCGTATGGTCTTCCGCGTTGATTCGAAATTCAATGGCGTGACCTGAAAAAGTAATATCCGATTGGTTTAATTCTAGAACACCAGTGGCAGCGATTTTGATTTGCTGTTTGATGAGATCTACGTTTGTAACAAACTCTGTTACGGGATGCTCTACTTGAATACGTGTATTCATTTCAATGAAGTAAAACTGTTTATGTTTATCAACTAAGAATTCAATTGTTCCCGCGCCTTGATACTGAATGGCTTGAGCGGCTTTGATTGCAGCGGCTCCCATGGCATCTCGGATCGTGCTGTCGATATATGGAGAAGGAGACTCTTCAATCAGTTTTTGGTGACGACGCTGGATTGAGCAATCACGTTCTCCCAAATGAACCGCATTGCCATGTTTGTCAGATAGAATCTGAATCTCAATGTGACGGGGATCTTCTACGAATTTTTCGATATAAATATCACCATTACCAAAAGCAGATGAGGCTTCTGAGCTAGCGATCTTGAATAGCTCAACAAGTTGATCTGGAGACTCAACCAAACGCATTCCTTTTCCGCCACCACCGGCAGAGGCTTTTACCATTAGTGGGTAGCCAACGCGGTCAGCAGTTTCTTTTAGTTCATGCTCGGATCGAATAACGCCATCGGATCCAGGAACAACTGGAACACCTACAGTCTGAACGGTTTCCCTAGCGCAGTTTTTGTCACCCATGCGACGAATGTTCTCTGGGGATGCCCCAATGAAGATGATTTTATGCTCCTCACACATTTCAGCAAACTGATCATTTTCAGCCATGAATCCATATCCCGGATGAATAGCTTGCGCACCAGATACTTCTGCGGCGGCCAAAATTGCTTTTACGTTCAAATAGCTTTCGGTAGCGGCAGCAGGACCAATACAAATAGATTCGTCAGCCAGTTTCACGTGAAGACTATCTGCATCAACTTGTGAGTAGACTGCGACTGATTTGATTCCCAGTTCGCGACAGGCACGAATGATTCGGACCGCAATTTCGCCTCGATTAGCGATTAATATCTTAGAAAACATGTTGCCGGAAAGTATACCATAATCCATTTAAATCAACCCTTTACTACTATATTTAACAGTTTGTTTGGCACATAAATAACTTTTACTACTTCGCCAGCGTCCATGTGTTGTTTTACTTTTTCATCAGCATAGGCGGTGGCTTCCACTTCTTCCTTGGAGACTCCCATATCGAACTCAAATTTTGCTCTGACCTTACCGTTGACTTGAACAACAATGGTGATTTGGTCATCTACGGTTAATGATGCGTCAAAGACGGGCCATTCTGATTGATGAACGCTTCCGGTTTGTCCAAGTTGATGCCACAACTCGTCCGCCAAGTGAGGGGCGAGTGGGGCAATGAGTTGGGCCAGAGTTAAGGCCGTCTCGTTGGTAATGCCAATGGTGTAGCACGCGTTAACCAATTCCATCATGCGACTGATGGCGGTATTGTAACTAAACTTGTTAAGGTCTTTTGTTACTGACTGAATCGTTTTGTGCGTTTGTTTAATTAACTCGGCTTCTTTTCCTGGTTTGACAGGGTTCTCAACTACTTCGGTACAGATTTTAAATAATCGTCTTAGGAATCGGAAGCATCCTTCAACCCCTTTGTCGGACCAGTCCAAATCACGTTCCACAGGGGCGCCAAATAATATGAATAGTCGAGCCGTATCCGCACCATATTGCTTGATGATCGCGCTCGGGTCGACTGTATTTCCTACGGATTTAGACATTTTGGAGCCATCTTTAATCACCATGCCTTGGCACAAGAGTCGTTTGAAAGGTTCATCTATATCGCAAAGCCCTAGATCCCGTAAAACTTTTGTAAAGAAACGCGCATATAATAAATGGAGTATTGCGTGTTCAATGCCACCAATATATTGGTCGACTTGCATCCAGCGAGAGGTCGCTTCTTTGGAAAAAGGAAGTGAGTCATTGTTGGGATCGCAGAATCGTAAAAAGTACCACGAGCTATCGAAGAATGTATCCATGGTGTCGGTTTCGCGGCGATAAGTTTTGCCATCGATTTCGATCTTATTAAAAGAAGGAGATGTTTCTAAGG